>UQAU01000012.1 GCA_900539035.1 uncultured Collinsella sp.
CGAGCTGGACGCGGCGGGCATTCCCCACGAGGAGCTGTTCTTCGACGCCGAGCCCACGATGACCGGCGAGGAGATCGCGCGCTCGCAGGGGGAGGATCCCGACGCCGTCTTCAAGACCCTCGTCACCCAGGGCAAGTCCGGCGGCTACTACGTGTTCCTCGTGCCCGTGGCCGCCGAGCTCGACCTGAAGAAGGCGGCCGCGGCGGCCGGCGAGAAGGCCATCGCCATGATCAAGGCCCGCGAGCTTCTGCCGCTCACCGGCTATGTGCACGGCGGCTGCTCGCCCATCGGCATGAAGAAGCGCTTTCCCACCTTCGTGGATGAGACGGCCCAACTCTTCGATACGATTCACTTCTCGGGCGGCAAGGTGGGCTGCCAAATCCGCATGAACCCCGACGACCTCGCCCGCCTCATCCCCTTCCAATACGCCGACCTCACGGTGTAGGCTTGCGGTATACTGGCGGGCATGAACATTGCCTCGGTCATAGTCGACATTCCTACCCAAGCTCTCGACACCCCCTATTCCTACGCGGTTCCCGACGAGATGCTCGTCGGGGAAGGGGGGCGTCCGGCCGCGGTGGGCTGCGCCGCCTCGCCCAAGCCGCAGAAAAAGGTAGATTTTCAGGCATGTCCCAAAAATCTACCTTTGCTGTGCGTTAGCCCATGAGGTCGACGACGTTAAAGCCGGCGTTGCTCTTGGCGATGACGTCTCGGCCGCCAAAGACGCAGGTGGGTGAGACGGCTGCGATGCGCGTCACGTCGGCGCCGAGCGAGCGAAGCTCACCGGGCGTGGCGGCGAGCATCTGGGCGCGGCGCTCCTCGCGTGCGTGCGGATCGAGCCCGGCCAGGTAGGTCGTGTTGCGGCGCTTGGTGAGCGCGTACGGCTTCACCGGCGCGTCCATGCCGCTTACGCAGCTCACGATAAAGCCCTCAAAGGCGGCCTCGTCGGGCTCAAAGCTGCCAAGCCATGCGCCCGCGCGCTCCACGCGCTCAATCGAAGGATCGATCGCCGGGTCGCGGTAGGTGTAGAACGCCGTCTGGCGCTCGCCGGCTGCGCGGAATCCGCAGCCGTACGCACCGCCCTTCACGCGAATCTCGTTCCACAGGTAATCGTAGGAGAGCGCGTTGGCAGCCACGGCCCAAGCGCCTGTCACGTCAATGCCCAGGCGACGCGGATCGCACGCACGCGCGGCAAAGCAGATGTCGCTGGGGATCACGAAAGCCTCGTGGCGGTCGCACGGCGTCGGCACCGCGAGCGCGCCGCGGTCGGCACCATCGCCCGCACCCAGCCCCAGGTCGCCCGCGGCATCCCAGTACGCGTCAAAGTCCTCGTCGCTGCCGGTAAAGCTCGCCATGCAGCCATCGGCCACAAAGATACGCTCCGCCAGCTCGGCAAGCTTGGTACGCAGCCCGTCCACGCGCTCGTCAAAGTGCTCGAGCAAATCGCGCAGGAACAGGTAGAAGTCTACGCCCGAGAGCTGCTCACGCACCACGGCCGAAGGCGAGCTGTAGCTCATCGCGCGACCGAGCGCCGCCGAGTGGCCGTTGTTGATAAAGCCCTGCTCAAGCCCAATGCGAATCTGCGTGAGCACGTCTCGCACGCGGTCGGCGTCGGCGTCTGCCAAAAGCGTGCTCGACCACACCTCGCGCGGCAGGCTTGCCAGCGCATCGATTTTCTCGGACAGGGCGCCGGCACTCACCAGCAGGTAGGGGCGCACGCCGTCCACGTCGGGTTGGGTCATGACCTCGGTCGTAAAGCTCAAAAAGCCCAGCTTGCCGGCGAGCAAGTTGTCGAGCTCCTCGGCCGAGTGCTCGCGCGTGGGCAGCTGCTTAAGCAGGCGGCAGAGCAGTGTCACATAGGGCAGGTCCTCAAACGCGACGCAGCTCAGGTCGAAATACTGCATGGCGTAGGCCAGACGGTTGGTGGGGATGCCGTGGCGCAGGCAGGGGATGGGCGCAGTGGTGTCCACGACCAGTGGCGGCTCGGGGCGCGCCTCGCCAATGTCGGACACGCGCAGGCGCGGCAGCGTGGCCTTGGCCTCGGGCGTGTCCTCGGCCTCCTGCGCGGCGCGCAGCACAGCCGTGCGCTCGACCACGTCGGCCAGCTCGGCATCGGTCATGGCATCGCGCTTGGCTGCCAGCTCGGCGGCCTCGGCGCTCTCCGAACCCTCGGTGGCGTCAACCGGCACCAGCTCGACCAGCGCCATGTGGTCGTTTTCCAGCACCAGCTCGCGCAGCAGGTCCTCAAAGTAGCTGCCGTCCAGCTCGCCACGAAGCTCCTCGTACACCGGGCCGTACTTGAGCGCCAGCGTCGCGGCGTCGTCATCGTAGAGCCACGTGCTCAGCGCGTCGCACGCAATGGCCACGCCGTCGGCGATGCCGTAGTCGCGCTGACGCAGGTCGTATTCGTTGCTGCTGATGATGGCTTCCAGGCGCTCGCGCGGAACGCCATGCTCGCATAGGTCGCGGCAGGCGTCCTGGAACACGCGGCGCAGCTCGCGCGCCACGCCGGGCTGTGCGTTTTGCAGCATGATGAGCTCGTAGGGCTGCAGGCTCTCGGCCGCGGTGTAGCTCACCACGTTGCCGCCCAGGCCGGCGGCCAGAATGGCCTTCTTAACCGGCGCTTCGTTGGAGCCCAGCAGCGCCTCGAACAGGATATCCGCCGCGATCGTTCGCTTGCGGTCGAGCGCGCTGCCCAGCACCAGGCCCATGCCTACCAGGGCGTTTTCGGGCGTGGTGGCCATTTCGACGCGCTTATACTCGCAGGTCACAGGCTCCTGCACGTCCAGCGGATTGGGCGCCAGCGTAGACGGGTCCTCGCCGGCGGCGACGGCAGCGTCCATGCGGCGACTCGCGGCACTCGGCTGCGACAGATAGCGCTCGTCCAAAAAGGCCAGTGCGCGGTCCACGTCCAGGTCGCCGTAGAGCGTGATATAGGAGTTGGAAGGATTGTAGTGGCGCGCGTGCGTATCCAGGAACTGCTCGTAGGTGAGCGCAGGGATCGCGCGTGGGTCACCGCCGCTCTCGTGCGCATAGGCGGTGTCGGGATAGAGCGCGGCGTTGACGGCGTCGTCCAGCACGCTCATGGGGTCGGACAACGCGCCCTTCATCTCGTTGAACACCACGCCGTTATAGCGCAGCGTGCCCTCGTGCAGGCTTGCGGCGCTGCCGTCGCCCTCGCCCTCGGCGCCCTCCGGCAGGTCCAACTCGTAGTGCCAGCCCTCCTGCTCAAAAATGGTGGGTTTGGTGTAGATGGCCGGGTTGAACACAGCGTCCAGGTACACGTCCATTAGGTTGTACAGATCCTGCTCGTTGGTGGTGGCAACGGGGTAGATGGTCTTGTCGGGGTAGGTCATGGCGTTGAGGAACGTCTGCATGGAGCTCTTGATCAGGTCGACAAACGGCTCCTTGACGGGGAACTTAGCCGACCCGCACAGCACCGAGTGCTCAAGAATATGGAATACGCCGGTGGAATCGGCCGGCGGCGTCTTAAAGCCAATGGCAAAGGCCTTGTTCTCGTCGTCGCACGCCAGGTACAGTAGGCGAGCGCCCGAGGCGGTGTGGCGCAGCACGTAAGCGTCCGAGTCGAGCTCGGGCACGGTCTCGCAGCGCTCGACGGCAAAGCCGTGGCAGGTAGTGCCAGGCACCAGCAGTGCGGCGGCAGCGGCGCGCGGGTCGGTTGAGGTGGTAGGCATATGCAGTCTCCTTTGACGCCCCAGCGGGGGCGAATCGAGTCGAATCTTCGAGAGTATACCCATATGGGGCCGCGACCCTGCGGCGAACTGGAGACGATGCAGCCGGATTGGGCATAGGTCTCGCGTGCCCGCCGCACGAGCGTGGAAAATTGGACACTCGCCAAACGAGAGTGGATATTCGGACGGACGAGCGAGGATTTCCGGATACCTATCGAACGAGAGTGGATATTTGGACGGAATTTGCCGCAAAAGCCCCAAAAACCGTCCAAATATCCACTCTCGATATCCGACCGTCCGAAAATCCTCGCTCGTCCATCACTCGCGTATCTCTCGTCTCTCATTCGTCTCTAATATGAGAGATGACAGGAAGATGAGAGAAAAATATGAGAGATAACTGAGCAGCAAAGAGACGGGCAATCATGGTATTGTCTCAATACCGATTGTTCTACCAGCAAAAATATGTATAAATGAAGCAAATTGTAGACATTCCATCTCTATCTATCTCTTATCTCTAAGCCGAGAGATAGAGAGATAGATGAGAGATAATTACGAGAGATAACTGAGAGACGAGGGAAATCTATCCGCGGCATTCTCCGCAGGACTGAGCGAGTGGAGCTTCAGGGCGTCATCGTTCTTGTCATTACGATTGAGGAGCTCGACCCGTCGAGCAAGCCTTGCTATGTCATAGAGCGGGGCACTCAAGGTGGCAGCTACAAGCGCATCGATGACAAAGATGTCCCGCTTTCGTCGACCGAGGTGCTCGCATTGGCGTCATACGGTCGAGCGACTCCGAGCGATCGCGACGCGGTGGCGGGCGCGGGCGCGGACGATCTCGACGAGGCACTGGTCGACCGTACGATAGATCGGGCTTTCTCGTTGACGCCTCGGGCAATGCGCGGCGCGCCGGACAAACAAACGAAGCTGG
Source organism: uncultured Collinsella sp. (assembly GCA_900539035.1). GTDB lineage: Bacteria > Actinomycetota > Coriobacteriia > Coriobacteriales > Coriobacteriaceae > Collinsella. The sequence continues at coordinate 4,621 of UQAU01000012.1, forward strand.
AGCGCCTAAATTTCCTTGATTCCCAGGGCAATGTCACCAAGGCTGGACTCCTGGCTGCGGGCACCTACCCTCAGCAGTTTTATCCCAAGCTCTTTATCGATGTGGCGGTCCATGCCGGAACGCAGAAGGGCGCCGCGGGTTCGTTGAGGTTCATGGACCGCACAATCTGTGAGGGAACGTCGGGCGAGATGATCTCGGATGCTGTCGTGGCCGTCGCCAAGAATTTGCGGCGAACCTCGACCGTCCAAGGCGTCTCGCGTGTCGACTCGCTTGAGATTCCCGAGGAGGTTCTGCGCGAGGCAATCGCCAACGCCGTAATCCATCGAGAATACGGGGATCGGTTCTGTGGACAATCGATTGCCGTCGACGTCTTTGACGATCGTGTCGAGGTGACGAATCCTGGCGGCTTTTACGGGGGAAAGACTCGCGAGAACTTGTTTGATGGCAGCTCCCGATGCCGTAACGCGACGCTTGTGAAGCTCATGTCGATTGTTCCGCTGCCGGATGGCGCAGGTTCGCCGGCTGAGGGCAATGGCTCGGGCATCCCGATGATGATTGATGCCATGCGCGCGCATGGTCTGGCCGAGCCCCTGTTCTGCCCGGGATTCGATCGGTTCAAGGTCGTACTTTACCGTTCAAAGATCGAGCCGGTCGATCATGGCGGGGGCTTAATTGTGACGGCACTCAAACACTACGGCGAGCTGGGGACGCGCGAGCTGGCAGAGCACACAGGGCTCACAATTTCCCAGGTTAGGTCGCGCGTCAACGCGCTCATTGCTCAAGGCGAGCTTGAGCCCACGGCGCCGGCGACGAGCCGCAACCGCAAGTATCGACTGTCGGAGCGCGTGGGATAGATGCGTTAGTGGACGAGGCGACCCAATAATCGACCCTCGATTGGCGTCCATTAAGGTAAAGCGGTTGTTGCCCAGTCGACGGTGATGCTAAAGACTCGGCTTACGCCGGCATGGCCCCGAACCCGTCTATCAAGAACAGCCTAAGAACCAGCTTGATGACATTTCCCGGTTTGACTTCGGCCGTGCCAAAGACGTGGCGCTCGGCGAGCTCGCTGCAGTATGCATAGATGTCGCGGATAAGGTCCGCGCCCGAAAGCGTAAACATGTAGCCTGCGTCCGAAAGCGCATTGGGCGCGGCGGGCAACTTGGCCATGTGGCAGAACGTTTGCAGGTCGGGCGCCATAGCGTCCTGGTAGCCAAGATGGTTGCCGTCTTCTTGTGCGGCGAGTTCCAGCTGGCGTACTCGATCCAGCGCCACTGCCAGCACAAAGCTCGGCGTAGGCGCATTGACGTCCTGAGTGGTCGCCACAAGCCTGCCCGCTGCCTGCGTGACAAGCCAAGCGACCTCGCGCTGGCAACGCACGGCCTTGCGCGTAACCGGCTTGATGGACGAAGAAGAAACGCTTCCCTTAGGCGGATTCGAAACAGCCACAAGAACCTCCCATGAACAATCCGGCCCAACAAGCCCGGATGAAACACGTGCTACATCAGTATACAGGGAAGTGGGGCAGCGGGGTACAAACGCGCCAGCGGCAAACCGAGAGCATCAACGATGTGCCGATCGCGGAATGAGATCTCGTAATAATTGACTCTCGGCCATATTATTGAGGGGCATGACTCGCGTTCGTATGGTTGTAGGTGCTGGCGATGAACGACATTGACCTTGCTGTTCCGTTGATGGATGGACCAAGCTATGACCGCGCCTGCAGTCTCGTGCCTTCCGAATACGTTGAGGCATGGGAGTGGTTTCTGGGTGAGGAACAGCGCGGCGGCGTTTGGACCAGCCTTCCGCACCACACCAAGGAAGATAGCCCTCAGTATCAGTACCGTTTGAGAATCGGCTCGGACTTCTTTCCCGTAACGCGGGATTCAGGGATCTTCTGGCCGGGCCAGGATCGGGTGAAGCAAGATCCCAATAAGATCTTTGCGCTTTCGGTCCATAACTCTAAAAAGAGCTTCTACACCGATGTGCCTCCGCTCTATTTGGATGACGGTACGTGGGTCATTAAGTATTCGGTCCAAGCGCCAGGCGCCGTTGGTTCTCGAGACCAGAATTACAACCGTAAAATGCTCAACTGCATGGAATGTGGCGTCCCAGTCGGAGTCATATTTGCAACCGAGGTGGGCTATAAGGTGCTCGGCCTTGCGTTTGTTGAACGGTTCGAGCCCGAAAACGGATGGTTTGTTCTGCACGGTCCTGTTCATAAAGGCGGACCGGACCCTCGTTTTGCGCCCGACATGAGTTATCTGAAGCACATGCCCGTCGATATTGAGTTTGCCGGACAGGGTACGACCGACGACGAAAAGGTCCGCTATGCGTTAAGGCGCGAGCGATTGGGGCAGCAATGGTTCCGCAAGCAGCTCGTTGCCGCCTATGATGGCCGTTGCGCGGTGTCGGACTGCGGCGTCAGCGAAGCTCTGGAGGCTGCACATATCGAGAATTACTCGGGACCCAAATCGCAGGTTGCCAGCAACGGCATTCTGCTTCGACGCGATCTTCATTCCCTATTTGATGCTCACCTGATTTCGTTTGAGCCTGTTTGCGGCGAATATCGGCTGTGCGGATCGTACCTGCTGGATAAGACCGGCTACGCTTCCTTTGCGGGTGCGACGCTAAGGCAGCCGAATGAGCGTCAGTGGCGACCCAATACGGTGTTTCTTGAGGCCCATCGCATTGAGTTCGATCGCTCGGAAAAGAAGCGTGAAAAGGCGGGGCTTCTGCCGTATTAGCGTATTTGGCTTTGGCATTCTTTGACGATCATGTTGTTTGATCGGATCGCGTGGCGATGCAATCTCGCGCCCGCCCGCCGGTGCATGCTCTTCCTGTTTTGTATAGCGAGAGGGGAGCGTGTATGAGCTGGCGAGGCGATATTGCGATGGGGAAGTACGGAAAACTGCCGCGTGCCCTTATAGACAACAATATGTTTCCGAGCGTAGAGGTTGATTGCGGGTCGTTTGTCGTCACCTGCCCTTGCTGCGGCTCGCAAATACCGTGTCTCGACATTCGGTTCATCGATGCGCGCGACAGACTCAGCGACGAAGTGAGAAAACAGACAGGCGTTCATATGCCGGTGTATCCGGAGAAATGCCCTGTTTGTGGCCTCGATATCGTGTATGACGCCGGCGACGAGGGATAGGTGATGCAGAGGAGTTGGCTGCGAGTGTCTTTTGCCTCTACAAATAAATCCCCTCACCGAGTTGTTTGTGGAACTCGGCGTGATAGTCGCGTGCCCAGGTAAAGAGCGCCTGGTCAAAGTCGGTACGCGTGGCCGGGACGCCAAAGACGCCGGCAACTTCGACGCGTATAAACTCCAGTGCCGGCAGCTTGTTGATGGCAGTGAGGGCAAACGGGGACGAGGGCTCCTCGAACAGATAGCGGCTGCCTTGCAGCGCGTCGCAACTGGTGCACGTGTTGCCGAGCGACGGGGCTTTGGAGGCTCGCGCGCCTACGGGCTTGTAGCCGCAGCGCTTATGAAGGTAGTCGCGGATCTCGCCCGGCACGCAGCCAAGAGCGGGCACGATGGCGAGTGCGTTGGCGTTGGCCGTGTCGATGGCAATGTGCCCGGCTTCGTTGGGCGCGTGCGCGATGACGATGCTCTCGTCGTTATCGGCTCGATAGGGAATGCCGAAGGCCGCGACCGAGGTCTCTTTGTGACACTTCCAGCACTCGCGCTTGCCCAGTACTAGATATATATACGGCGCTGAGGGGTCGGATCGGTCAACACCGGGCAGCCACTCGGCAAAGGGCTCGGGGTTGACGCCGCTGGGCACATACCAGATCTTCTTGGTCCGGTCCCATTTGGCGCCCAGCGCCTTGGCTTCTTCTTTGTGCGAAAAGGGGACATCGAGCTCGGTGCGCATGGCGGCTCCTTGGTGCTGCAGGTGCAAGTGACTCAAGGATACCGCAGGGTATGGACGTTGTGGCGTTTTGCCGAGAAGCTGCGGCTCAGATGGGTTCGAGACGCGTTGGTCTCGGCCTCGGTGGCTATTGGGGCGGTTTTGATTGACTGCGGGGTCGGCCGGGATAGGCGCTTGGGTCGCTGACGCAGTTTTGCGCATGGGCGGGGTGGTTGTTTGGGCGGTTGGAGCTGCCAGCGGATTTGGCGACATAAAACAAAACAGCTCAGAGGCGAAGCCTCTGAGCTGCGAACATTTGGTGGGCGTTAGAAGATTTGAACTTCTGACCTCTTCCGTGTCAGGGAAGCGCTCTCCCCCTGAGCTAAACGCCCGATCAAGGGTGCGCAAGTGCGCAAGGGATAATATAACGGAGCCTGAACTCAGTGGCAAGAACATTTTTAAAAATCGCTTACATTGTGGAATTCGGGGGCTTTGTCGTATCCATTTCAAAAGAGTCTGCTGCCGCGATTTGGCTGTCGACTAATACAGGGCCATTGCGGTATCGAGCTATGGAAAGACGCCTGCGGAATTGTCCTACCGATAAGCGGACAAGCCTCCGGCTGGTGCCTTCGCCGTGGTAAGGTAAGCCGAATTGTTTCCAGGCTGTTTCGGGGGAGCGGAATGAGCAAAGAGTGTGTCGAGCAGGTCGAAGGCACAGGGGCTTCGGTGCCGATGACCGATATATCGAACATTGATGTGCCCGAGGGCACCGACGAGCTCAGCCGCAACACCCGTCGCGCCTGGCGCGACCGCCTGAACAGCGCTTCGACGCGCAAGATGATCACGGGCGTCTTGGCTACGCTGGTGGGTGGTTCGTTTTGGGGCTTCTCGGGCACCAGCGCGAGCTTTCTGTTCGATACCTACCACGTCGATACCTTGTGGCTTATGAGCGTGCGTCAGATTCTCGCCGGTCTACTCTTTATGGCCGTGGTTGTTACGCGCGACCGCGAGCGCCTGATTAAGCTCTGGACCACACCCGCCGATCGCAAGCAGCTGCTGCTCTTTACCGCCTTTGGCCTGCTGTTCAACCAGTTTTGCTATCTTTCGGCCGTGCGCCTGACGAACGCCGGAACCGCGACGGTGCTCCAGTGCCTGCAGCTCGTTATCATCATGGGCTACACCTGCGCGATCGATCGCCGCATGCCGCGTACTCGCGAAGTCATCGGCATTGGCCTGGCTCTGGGTGGAACCTTTTTAATCGCCACCGGCGGCGACCCCACCAGCCTGAATATCTCGCCGCTTGGCCTGGCAGCAGGTCTTATGTGTGCGGTCAGCGCCGCGTGTATGGCGGTGATTCCCGCCAAGATCCTGCCCGAATACGGCAGCCCCATCGTCACGGGCTCGGCAATGCTCACGGCGGGCGTGGTCTCGTGCGTCTTCGTGCAGCCCTGGGCGCATATGCCGGCGCTCGACGCTGCCGGCATCGAGGCGCTCGCGGTGTTCGTGGTTATCGGCTCGTTTTTTGCTTACATGCTTTATATGCAGGGCGTTAAGGACATCGGCTCGGTGCGCGCGAGCCTCATCGGAACTGTGGAGCCGGTTTCGGCGACCATCACCAGCGCCGTTATGCTGGGGACGGTGTTTTTGCCGACCGACCTTATCGGCTTTGTCATGATCATCGTGATGATGTTCCTCACGGTGTAGCTGGCGTCGCCGCCAAGACAGAAAAGGTGTTGTGCCGCATTTTCGCCAATTGACGTCCGTGTCTGGAGTTTAGCTGTCGATGCTCAAAATGCCATAAACTAGTAACGTTATGGACTTTTTCATTGCGACTCAATTGCGAGGATTTCTTTATGGCTGGTAATCACTTTAAGGGCAGCGATAGCGGCCGTCCTGCAGTTCCGCCGCGTCCGAACGGTGCTGGTAAGGCCGGCACGCCGGGCGGCGCTGGACAGGGCGGTTCCGGTAAGCGCGTGTCCCCGGGCGAGACGGCGATGTTTACCGCTCTGTACGAGCAGTCTCAAAAGGCAAAAAAGACCGGCCGTGCAAGAGGGAATGTCTTTGCGGGCGGTGCAACCTCCACGTCGCAGCCGGGCGGGGCTCCTTCGGTACCCGCGAACAACGCAGGTGCTGCCAACGCCGCGAATGCCGCCGGCAACGTTAATGCCGACAAGGCCGCCAACAATACTCCCTCTGCCGGTGGCGCGGGGCTTACGGGTAACCTTGGCACGATTTACACCGGCGCCTCCGAGACTGGCACGTTCGCCCGCCTGGATGATAGCGGTGCCGAGTTTGCGGGCTCGGGTTCCAAGGAAGATTATTACGATTTTGGCTTGAACTACGGTAGCGACGCTTCGTCGAGTTCGACCTCTGACGGTCTGGTCCGTCATCGCCATCGCAAGGGCGAGCGCAAAAAGCGTCACACCGGCGCCATTATTGCCGCTGTAGTCGCGGTGCTTCTCGTTGCGCTTGGCGCAAGCGGCTTTATGCTGCTTAACTCGGCAAAGACCGTAAAGAGCGAAGCGAAGGAGGCTGTCGAGATCGTCGGTGGCCTTAAGGACAAGGTCACGTCGGGCGATTTTTCGACGCTGCCTGACGACGCGAAGAAGATCGATGAGCTCTGCAACAGCATGAAGGCGGAGACCTCGAGCCCGCTGTGGGCGGCGGCTTCGTTTATCCCGGTGTATGGCAGCGATATCAATGCGGCCCGCACCATGATCGACGCCCTGTCCGATGTCTCGAGCAATGCGCTGGTTCCCATGGCCGATAACCTTTCGCAGGCTACGCCCGGCAAGCTGTTCCAGGACGGCATGATTAACGTGTCCGCGCTGCAGGCGGTCGCCGATTCGCTTTCCAGCAGCTCGAAGGTGTTCAAGAGCGCCAACGAGAAGGTCCAGGGCATTGGCGATACTCATATTTCCCAGGTGACCGAGCTGGTCGATAAGGCCAAGGACGGCTTTGCCACCCTCAACGGTGCGGTTGACGCGGCGGAGAAGGTCGCCCCCGTCCTTCCCCAGATGCTCGGCGCCAACGGCCAGACGCGCAACTACCTTATGTACGCCATGAACAACGTCGAGATTCGTGCCTGCGGCGGCTTTGGCGGTTCGCAGGGCCTGATTTCGGTCACTGACGGCCAGATGTCGATTGGCGAGTTTGTTCCCCGCATTGGACTCAGCGAGGATGAGGCAGTCGAGAGCGTCGACGAAGAGGATGAGGCGCTATTCGGCAACCACAGTAACCTGTACAACTCGGGCAACACCTATTCGCCTGATTGGCCCCGCAACTCGCAGCGTGTCGCAGCCCTGTGGAAATCTCAATATGGTCAGGACGTTGATGGCGTCATCGGTATCGACCCGGTGTTCCTGCAGTACCTGCTGGGCCTGGTCGGTAACGTGTCGCTGCCCGACGGAACGGTTGTCGACGGCACCAACGCCGCAAAGGTCCTCATGCACGATGTGTACTGGAACTATCCGGTCGAGGAGTCTGACGGCATCTTTGCATCCGTCGCCAGCGCTGCCTTCGACAAGATCCTTGGCGGTATCGGCGATGTCGATGTTACGAAGCTTGTCAGCGCCGTTGAGCGCGGTGCCGAAGAGGGCCGCCTGATCGCTTGGATGAGAAACGATGATGAGCAGAATGCCATCAAAGAGACGGGCATTGACGCTTCGCTGCCCGATCCGGATGATCCGAGTGCCGATCCCGTTGCCGGCGTTTACTTTAACAACCTGAGTTTCTCCAAGCTCGACTGGTATCTGAACGCCGACACACAGATTGGCCAGGGCGTGAAGAACGGCGACGGCACGTGCTCCTATCGCATCACCGTTACCCTGACGAACATCATGACGCAGGAGGAGGCCGGCAAGCTGCCCGACTACGTCGCGGCGAGCGCGCCCGATGCCGCGCGCGACGACGAGCGTCTGAATGTCTCACTGTTTGCCCCGACGGGCGGCAACATCAGTGACCTTACGGTTGAGGGCACCCAGTTTGGTCTTGGCGCCGCTACGTGGCATGGAATCCCCTTCTATTCGGGTACCGTTGACCTGCATGCTGGCGAGACGACGACGATCACGTATACGCTGACCACGTCGGCCGAGGCGGGGGACAAGCCGCTTACGCTGCGTCAGACTCCTACATGCCAGGCGGCTCGCGACAGCGCGTCGGCGTAGGGTTTTTCTGGTAGCGCAGATAATCGAGTACCATTTTGGGGCGGACAGGCAATCTGTCCGCCCCTATTTTGTAAGGAGAGCGCATGAAGTACTTTGGCACCGATGGCTTTCGCGGTGAGGCCAACGTTGGGCTGACGGTAGAGCACGCTTATAAGATTGGCCGTTTTGTGGGCTGGTATTACGGCGCCAACCGCGAGCGCAAGGCGCGCGTCATCGTGGGCAAGGACACACGTCGCTCGAGTTATATGTTCGAGGCGGCGCTGGTGAGCGGCCTGGTCGCGAGCGGTGCGGACGCCTATATGCTGCACGTGATCCCGACGCCGGGCGTGGCGCATCAGACCGTGGAGGGCTGCTTCGATTGCGGCATCATGATCAGCGCGAGCCACAACCCGTTTTGCGATAACGGCATTAAGCTCGTCAACAGCGACGGTTTTAAGATGGACGAGGACGTACTGGAGCTCATCGAGGACTACATCGATGGCAAGAGCGAGGTGCCGCTGGCCACGGGCAACCACATCGGCGCCACGGTGGACTACATGCAGGGCCGCAACCGCTACATTGCTTCGCTCATTGCAAGTGCGAACTTTTCGCTGCAGGGCGTCAAGATCGGCATCGACTGCGCCAACGGCTCGGCGTCCTCGGTGGCCAAGCCGGTGTTTGACGCGCTGGGCGCCGACGTGCGCGTGATCAACGCCGCGCCCGATGGTTTTAACATCAACGTCGACTGCGGCTCCACGCATATGGAGCGTCTGCAGCGCCATGTGGTGAGCAGGGCCTGGACGTGGGCTTTGCCTACGACGGCGATGCCGACCGCTGCCTGGCCGTGGATGAGCGCGGTCGCGTGGTAGACGGCGATCAGATCCTGTACGTGTGCGGCGTGTATCTGAACAAGCACGGGCGACTCTCGGGCGGTACCGTGGTGCCGACGATTGCCAGCAACTTTGGCCTGGTCAAGTCGCTGGAGCTTGCCGGTCTGAGCGCCGTGACCAGCGGCGTGGGCGACCGTCACGTGTATGCCAAGATGCGCGAGGGCGGCTACAGCCTGGGCGGCGAGCAGACGGGCCATACGATCTTTGGCGATATCGAGCGCACGGGCGACGGCATTATGACCTCGCTGCGCGTGATGGAAGTGATTTGTGCCGAGCGCGAGACGCTCTCGCAGCTCACGGCTCCGTGCAAGCTGCTGCCGCAGGCGCAGGTGGCCGTGCACGTGGCGGACAAGGACGCCGCGCTCGAGAACATGGGCGTGCAGAACGCCATCGCCGAGGCCGAGGCTGCGCTGGCAGGCGAGGGCCGCGTGCTCGTACGCAAGAGCGGAACCGAGTCTGTGATTCGCGTTTTGGCCGAAGCCCCCGACCAAGCATCCGCCGATGCTGCCATGAAGCGCATCGCCAACGCGCTCGAGGCTCTGTAGTTACGCGGTTTTACCAAACCGCGTAACTGCTCGACGCTGTAGTCATTGGGGACGTTCTTAAACGACTAGGTGAAAAAAGGGGACGCTGCGGATTGGTTCCGCGGCGTCCCCTTTGCGTTGGCGTGTCGCCTAAGCTTTACAGCTCGTAGAGCGTGGTGAACTTGTCCTGCAGGTAGCTGCAGTAGTAGCGGGCATCGAACGCCATGCCGCAGGCGCCCTTGATGAGTTCCGGCGCGTCTTTGGCGCGGCCCCACTGCCAAATGTGCTCGCCCAGCCAGGCACGGACGGGCGCCAGATCGCCGCTCGTGCAGGCACCGGTAAGGTCGACACCGTCGCGGCACATGGCCGGCACAAACATGGCGTCGTAGGCGCTACCCAGCGCATACGTGGGGAAGTAGCCAAACGAGCCGCCGCTCCAGTGCGTATCCTGCAGGCAGCCGCGCGTGTCGTCGGGAACGGGAATGCCCAGGTACTCGTTCATGAAGCGATTCCAAAGCGCGGGGATGTCCTTGGCCGTGGCCTCGCCGGCAAACAGCATGCGCTCGATCTCGTAGCGCACCATAACGTGCAGCGGATAGGTGAGCTCATCGGCCTCGGTGCGGATCAACGACGGCTGCGCGATGTTCACGGCGCGGTAGAGCGTGTCCTCGTCGACGTCGCCGTAGACCTCGGGTGCGTGGCGGCGCAGCACCTCGAGCAGCGGTCCCATAAAGGCGCGGCTGCGACCCACGGTGTTCTCGAAGAAGCGGCTCTGGCTCTCGTGGATGCCCATGGAGGTGCCACCCTCAAGACAGGTGCGCGCATAGGCAGGATTGACGCCCAGCTCGTACATGGCGTGTCCCGCCTCGTGGATGATGCTGTAGACGTTGGAGATGCAATCGTCCTCGTAGATGTGCGTCGCGATGCGCGCATCGCGCACGGCAAAGCCCTCGCTAAACGGATGCTCGGTAAAGGCAAGCGTGGTGTCGTCCAGGTTCAGGCCGACGAGCTTCATAAGGTCGAAGCTCATGGCGCGCTGGGCGGCCTCGGGCACGTGGGCGTGCAAAAAGTCGGCATCGGGCTGCTGGCCGCGCTCGCCGATGGCGTGCACGAGCGGCACGACCGTCGCCTTGACCTCGTCGCAAAACGCGTCGAAGCTCTCGGTGGAAAGGCCGCGCTCGTACTGATCGAGCCACACGTCGTATGGGTCGCGCTTGGGGTCCATGAGCTCGGCCTGATGCTTAAGCTGGCCGACGATTCTATCCACATAGGGCTCAAAGCTCGCCCAGTCATTGGCTGTCTTGGCCTTGTGCCACACGGCGTCGGCCTCGCAGGTGAGCCTGGTCCAGGCTTCGGCCTCCTCGGTAGGAATAACGCTTGCCTCGCGCTGGTCGCGGCCGAGCACGCGGATCTCGTCGAGCAGCTGCGGGTCGTCTACATGTCCGCCTGCAACCGTCTCGCGCGCTAACGAGCGTACGAGCTCAACGGACTTCTCGCTGGTCAGCAGCTTATGATGCTCGCCGGCAAGCGTGCCCATGGCGTCGGCACGGGCGGCAGCACCATTGGCAGGAGCAATCGTCGCTCCATCGAACTCGGCAATCTTGAGCAGGTACTCACGAGTCCACAGCTTGCCCTCGAGTTTGCGGAACTTTTTGACGGCCTTGTCGACTTTAGCGGCCTTGACGCCCTTGGCGGCCTTTGCCACGGCGGCCTTGGCCTTCTTATCGAGTTTCTTTCCCATACCGTATCCTTAATCTCGCAGGCCGAGCGCCGCAAGCGGGTGCGCGGCCAGTTTGCACAGCTACCTGCCTTGTACCCAGCACGAACAAAACGGAACGCGGTGATATGCTCGCAGAATGTGTTATCCTATAGCCCAATGCGTTGACGGAGAGGGTTTTGCCCGTCGCGTCGCCGGCAAGAGAGGGAAGGTCATGGGCTGCAAGCCTTCCTGCGGTGGCAAGGGCCAAGCGTTCACTCCCGAGCAGCAACCTCAACGGGCCCGCGGCCAGCGGCGGCGAAGCCCCAGTAGGGAAGCCGTGAGCCTCGCGACAAGGGGCAAAGAGTGGGCGCGGCGGGCCAGACATCCGCCGGGTCAAACAAGGTGGTACCGCGGAATTCAACCGTCCTTGGGCAATGCACATGCCCGAGGGCGGTTTTTTGTTACCGAACCGGGCCGCGCATCCGCAGCATCGGGCGGCGTCAGCCGTCCCGGAGCGCGGATGCGCGAGAGACGAAAGGGAAGACATGAGTCTGATTGATGATCTGGTCAAACTCGAGGAAGAGGCCAAGGAGCTCGTCACTAGCGCCGACGACGCCGCAAAGCTCGAGGCTGCACGCGTTGAGCTGCTCGGTCGCAAGGGCCGCATCACCGGCCTGATGCGCATGATGGGCAAGCTCGCCCCCGAGGATCGTCCCGTGATGGGCAAGCGCGCCAACGAGATGCGCCAGCTGATCGAGGGTATGCTCGACGAGCGCACCACCGAGATGAAGGCCGCCGCCCTCAAGCACGCACTCGAGCACGATGCCGTCGACATCACGCTGCCGGGCATCCGTCCGCAGATCGGCCACCAGCACCTGATCAAGCAGATCATCGAGGAGGCCGAGGACATCTTCTGCGGCATCGGCTACACCGTCGAGTCCGGCCCCATGGTCGACACCTCCTACTACAACTTCACCGCGCTCAACGCCCCCATGGATCACCCGAGCCGTTCGGCCCGCGATACCTTCTACGTGGTCGACAACAACCCCGGCAGCGTCGCGCACCCCGAGGCTCATGCCCACGGCGAGTCCGACGTGCTGCTGCGCACCCAGACCTCGGGCGTGCAGATCCACACCATGGAGTCGCAGAAGCCGCCCATCTACATGATCTGCCCGGGCACCGTCTACCGTCCCGACACGGCCGACGCCTGCCACCTGCCGCAGTTCAATCAGATTGAGGGCCTGGTCGTCGACGAGGGCATCACCTTTGGCGATCTTAAGGGCACGCTCGACTACTTTGTTAAGTGCATGTTTGGCGAGGACCGCAAGACGCGTTACCGCCCGCACTTCTTCCCCTTCACCGAGCCCAGCTGCGAGGTGGACGTGAGCTGCCACGTCTGCGGCGGCAAGGGCTGCAACTTCTGCAAGCACAGCGGCTGGATCGAGATCTTGGGCTGCGGCATGGTCGACCCCAACGTTCTTATCAACTGCGGCATCGACCCCGAGAAGTACACCGGCTTCGCCTTTGGCATTGGCGCCGAGCGCGTCGCGGCCCTGCGCTACGACCTGCCCGACCTCAGAACGCTCATGACAGGCGATATGCGTTTCCTGAATCAGTTCTAGGCTGCGGCTTGCCCAAGCACGGCACCTCGGCGCTCATTCGTCGCTTGCGTACCAAGGTACGCGGCGCTCCTCTTTCGGGCCGATCTGCCGCACTTGGACAACCCTCGCTTTGTAAGGAATGTTCACAAAGTTGAAGTTTCCACCTGCATCTCTTCGCAGGCTTTCAGTACGAAAGGAGAGCTAGATGCGTGTTTCTTACGACTGGCTCAAGACCATGATCGATATTCCGGAGGATCCCAAGACCCTTTCGGACGAATATATCCGTACTGGCACCGAGGTCGAGGCGATCGACACCGTGGGCGAGTCCTTCGACCACGTGGTGACTGCCAAGGTGCTCACCAAGGCCCCGCACCCCGATAGCGACCACATGTATGTGTGCTCGGTCGACGTGGGTGACAAGAACCTCGACGCCGACGGCAACCCCGCTCCGCTGCAGATCGTCTGCGGCGCGCAGAACTTCGAGGCCGGTGACCACATCGTCACGGCAATGATCGGCGCCGTGCTTCCCGGCGACGTCAAGATCAAGAAGAGCAAGCTTCGCGGCGTCGTGTCCATGGGCATGAACTGCTCCGCGCGCGAGCTCGGTCTGGGCGGCGACCACTCCGGCATTATGATCCTGCCCGAGGATACGCCCTGCGGCATGCCGTTTGCCGAGTATGTGGGCTCGAGCGACACCGTGCTCGACTGCGAGATTACGCCCAACCGCCCCGACTGCCTGTCCATGATCGGCATGGCCCGCGAGACCGGTGCCATCTTCGACCGCGATTTCCACGTTGAGCTGCCTGCCATCAAGGTCGAGACCGGCCGCGCGACCGACGACGAGCTTTCCGTCGAGATTGCCGACGAGGGCCTGTGCGACCGCTACGTTGCCCGCATCGTGCGCAACGTCAAGGTCGGCCCGTCGCCCGACTGGATGGTCAAGCGCCTTAACGCCTTGGGCGTGCGCCCGCACAACAACATTGTCGACATCACCAACTATGTGATGATGCTCACCGGTCAGCCGCTGCACGCCTTTGACCTGGACACCTTTGCCGAGCGCGATGGCCACCGTCGTGTGGTGGTTCGTGCCGCCCAGCAGGACGAGAAGTTCACGACGCTCGACGGCGAGGAGCGCGTGCTCGACGCCGGCATGGGTCTCATTACCGACGGCGAGCGTCCCGTGGCGCTGGCCGGCGTTATGGGTGGCATGGATTCCGAGATTGAGGACGACACCGTCGACGTGATGGTCGAGAGCGCCTGCTTCAACGCCGGCCGCACCTCGCACACCAGCCGCGACCTTTCGCTGATCTCCGACGCCTCCATCCGCTTTGAGCGCCAGGTCGACGAGACTGGCTGCGTGGACGTCGCCAATGTGACGTGCGCGCTCATCGAGGAGATCGCCGGCGGCGAGGTTGCTCCCGGCTACGTCGACGTGTTCCCCGCGCCCAAGACCATCGACAGCATTAAGCTGCGCCTGGCCCGCGTACACGCCATCTGCGGTGCCGACATCGAGCCCGACTTTATCGAGCGTTCGCTCACCCGCCTGGGCTGCACCGTCGAGCGCGATGGCGAGGACTTTATGGTCACGCCGCCGAGCTTCCGTCCCGACCTGCCGCGTGAGATCGACCTGATCGAGGAGGTCCTGCGCCTGTGGGGCATGGGCCGCGTGACGGCGACCATCCCGGCTGCCAAGAACCACATCGGCGGTCTGACGCGCGAGCAGAAGCTTACCCGCAAGGTCGGCGAGATCCTGCGCGCCTGTGGCCTCAACGAGACCACGACCTTTGGCTTTGCCGCCCCGGGCGACCTGGAGAAGATTGGCATGTCCACCGAGGGCCGCGGCTGCCCCGTGGTTCTCATGAACCCGCTGGTGGCCGAGCAGACCGAGATGCGCCGCTCGTTGCTGCCGGGTCTGCTGCAGTCTGTGGCCTACAACGAGGCCCACGGCACGCCCAACGTGCATTTGTACGAGGTCGGCAGCCTGTTCCACGGTCGCGAGAACGCCAGCCTGCCCAAGGAGACCAAGTCCGTAGCGGGCGTGCTGTCGGGCCAGTGGAGCGAGCAGTCCTGGAACATGAAGTACCGTAAGCTGCGCTTCTTCTTTGGCAAGGGCATTGTCGAGGAGCTGCTTGCTCAGCTGCGCATCGAGAAGGTTCGCTTCCGTCCCGTCGAGGGCGAGGGCGATGCCTTCTTGCAGCCGGGTCGCGCCGCCGAGGTTCTGTCCGGCGGTACCGTGCTGGGCTGGGTTGGCGAGATCCATCCTGAGGCGCGCGAAGCTATGGGCATTGACGAGGTCGTCGTTGCCTTTGAGCTCGACCTGGACAAGCTGATCAAGGGCGCCCGCAACCAGGAGAACTACCGTGAGTTCTCACAGTACCCGGCCGTTGAGCACGACCTTGCTATCGTGGTCGACAACACTGTGACCTGCGAGGATCTTGAACGTCGTATTACGAGTGCCGGCGGCAAGCTTCTCGAGGGCGTGCGCCTGTTCGACGTCTACCGCGATCCGGTCCGCATCGGCAAGGGCAAAAAATCCATGGCCTTTGCGCTTACGTATCGCTCCGACGACCACACGCTCACCAGCGAAGAGGTCGAGAAGGCGCACCAGAAGATCGTCACCAAGGTGTGCAAGGGCGTAAACGGCGAGGTTCGCGGCTAGGATTTGCGCTGGGAGCGCAGGACCCCTCGGCAGTTGCTGCGGGGTCCTGCGTGACTGCGGTGTTCGGAAAAGGCATTGCTGAGCCTGCATATATGACACGCGCATTACATAACGGCGTGCTGCTTTGTCGGCAGTGCGCCGTTTTGCTATGATAGCCCGCGTCGTGTTACGAATATGACAATACGTAACACTGGAAAGGTGATTCAAGCGGCGTTGCAATTCTGTGCGCCGACAACCGGGAGGCGTATATGCACATTCCAGATAATTATCTGTCCCCGCAGACCGATGCCGTCATGGCAGTAGCGATGGTG
Organism: uncultured Collinsella sp.; assembly: GCA_900539035.1. GTDB lineage: Bacteria > Actinomycetota > Coriobacteriia > Coriobacteriales > Coriobacteriaceae > Collinsella. The sequence goes on from UQAU01000012.1 coordinate 20,301, forward strand.
CCCGTTTGGGTCCACTGCATCAAGAAGGTGCGTGCCACGCTCGATCGCGAGCACATGGCTTTCCTGGGCATCTGCGCCGCATTCTCCTTCTTGCTCATGATGTTCAACGTGCCGCTGCCCGGCGGCACCACGGGTCACGCCGTCGGCGGTGCCCTCATTGCGCTGCTGCTAGGCCCGGAGGCCGCGGCCATTGCGGTTTCGGTCGCATTGGCGCTGCAAGCGCTGCTGTTTGGCGACGGCGGCATCCTGTCCTTTGGCGCCAACTGCTTTAACATGGCCTTTGTGCTGCCGTTTGTTGCCGCTATCGTATTTCGTGCGCTCAACGGCCGCCTGCACGACAAGAGCTGGGGTACTTCGGTTTCTGCCATCGTGAGCGGCTGGGTTGGCTTGTGCGTGGCTGCCCTGTGCGCTGCCATCGAGTTTGGCATTCAGCCGATGCTCTTCACCAACGCCTCGGGTGCCCCACTGTACTGCCCCTTCCCGCTGTCTGTGGCCATTCCGGCCATGTTGATCCCGCATATGCTGGTTGCCGGCGTGGTCGAGGGCGTGGCGACGGCCGCCATCTACGGTTTCATTAAGAAGACGGCGCCGAGCTTTATCGTCGGGCCCGAGGCCGTCGATGGCCAGCTTACTGCCGAGGGCGCTGCTGCCAAGAAGACCTCGCTGGTCCCCACGCTCATCTTGGTCGCCGTGCTTGTCGTGGCTACGCCGCTCGGCTTGCTTGCCACAGGTGACGCATGGGGCGAGTGGGATGCCGAGGGCGCCGCGACCGCTGTTCAGGAGGCTGGCGACGACAGCCTGCAGGCTTCGGTCGGCCTCGATGCCCCGACTTTTGCCGACGCTCTGCCTACGGGCGATTATCTGCAAGCCTATTCCGAGGAGCAGGGCCTTGGCTTTGCCGGTCAGGCTGCCATGTATATCCTGTCCGGCGTGATTGGCGTGGCGGTGCTCACCATCGCATTCCGCCTGGTCTCGCTGACGGTCAAGGAAAGCGGTGCTCATGGCAATAGCCGAGCTGCCTAGCTGGCTTGCGGTCGAGCAGCGTTACGAGCCCGTGGGGGCTCGGCATCGTGTGATGCAAAAGAATGTCCTGCACCTGGCGAGCCTGCTTGAGCGGGTTCGCCTGGGTGGGGGCGCGCACGAGGGCGGGTCGATGGTCGACCGCGCCCTTTCTTGCGTTTCGGCTCCGGTGCGCCTGTTGGGGATGTTCGTCTGCGTCCTGTGCGTGTGTCTGACGCAGAGCCCGCTGTACCTCATGTTGATGGCGGCTATCGCGCTGGTGCTCGTTGCCGTGCGCCCCGTACGCGGGCTGCGCGCGACCTTTGTGCCGGCGATCGGTGCCGCGGGACTCGCAGTGGTTCTGGCGCTGCCTGCCCTGCTGCTGGGCGCGTCTGCCACGGGCGCCATGCTCAAGATCGCGCTCAAGACGTTCATTAACGTGTCGCTCGTGCTGGGCGTTTCGTGGACGCTCACCTGGAGCCGCATGTCGGCGGCGCTCAAGACGCTACGTCTGCCCGACGAAGTTATCTTTACGTTTGATATGGCGCTCAAGCACATCGAGGTGCTGGGTCGCACGGCGCACGATCTGACCGAATCAGTCATGCTGCGCAGCGTCGGTTCCGCGTCTGAGGGGTTTTCGCGCACCGACTCGGTCGCGGGTATCATGGGCATGACGTTTATCAAGGCGATGGAATGCAGCCGCGCGATGGACGAGGCTATGCTTTGCCGTGGCTTTGCCGGTGTGTATCCGGCGCCCGCTCGCGCCGGGTTGAGCTGGCGCGATGCGGCCTATACGGCCGTTGTGGTGCTGCTGGCGGCTCTGTGCGCCGTGCTGTAGTGCGAGTTTTGGCTTCGATGCGAATAGGAAGGGCGACGTTTTGGCTAACGATACGAATAGCGTGACGGGCACAAACGGTGCGGGCGGCGCCGAGGTCGCGCCGCTCATCGAGCTGCGGGACGTGGTGTTCTCCTATGCAGGCCATACGGTTGTCGATGGCGTGTCGCTGCAGGTCGATCGTGGTGAACTCGTTGCCCTGCTCGGTCCCAACGGCTGCGGTAAGACGACGATTATGCGTCTTATTAACGGCCTTGAACTCGCGGACGCGGGGGCATACCTGTTTGACGGGCATGTGATCGATGCGGCGTTTCTAAAGGATTCCGCGGCCGCTCAGCGTTTTCATCAGCGCGTGGGCTTTGTGTTCCAGAATGCCGACGCCCAGCTGTTTTGCGCTACGGTGGGCGAGGAAGTTGCTTTTGGTCCCGCGCAGATGGGGCTGCCGGCAGACGAGCTCGAGCGCCGCGTCCGTGATGCCATGGAGCTGTTCCAGGTTGCCGACCTTGCCGACGCCTCTCCCTATCAGCTCTCGGGCGGGCAAAAGAAGCGCGTTGCGCTGGCTGCGGTGGTGTCGATAAACCCGGATATCTTGGTCCTCGACGAACCTACCAATGGGCTCGACGAGGATTCATGCGACATTGTGGTCAACTTCTTGCTGGCCTACGTCGCGGCGGGTAAGACGGTCTTGATGAGCACGCATCACCAGGATTTGGTGCGACGCCTGGGCGCCCGCGCCATCTATATCGATCGATATCACCATGTGGTCGAGGCGCCTTCGCCGTCGTATGGAACCGAAAGCGGTGCTACGGACTAGTTGCTGCGTAGAGCGTGCGTAGCCGCTCGCGCGGCTTCGCCGTGATGGTATAGTTATCCAGGTTTTTATGGGGGTGGCTATGCCAAGCTGGAACATTCATATCGCTCAGACGGAGCGTTTGCTGGAGCGCACTGGTGCGCTTGCCAAGAGCGTGCGCGACCGCAATGCCTTTTTGTTTGGCTGCGTGGTTCCGGATATCTTCGTGGGCTATATGGTCCCTGGCATCGCCGATCCCATCCCGTACCGCATTACGCACTTTGCCAAGCCTGAGCCCATCCCTAAGCCTCGTGAGCATGAATTCTGGGATACCTATGTGGCACCGTTGCTTAAAAGTTCGCCCACCGGTGCGCCGGCCGCGGCGACCTCGATTATCGAGGAGCGCGAGCGGCTGAATCGCGTGCACTATCCCCAGCGCTACAAGGATGCCGAGCCGGTTGCCGGTCCCGGCGCTCGTGAGTTCTCGCTTGCGTCCGAGGACGTGGCTCAGTCGTTGCTCGATTTGACACTGGGCGTCTGGTCGCATTTGGTGGCCGATACCGTATGGAATACGCGCGTGAATCAGTACCTGGAGGTGCACGGCGGCAAGCCGTGCGAGGAGTTTCGCATTAAAAAGCAAGGCGACTTTGACTGGTTTGGCAAGACGCTTGGCATTGTTTCGATTCCGCGCGCGACCGATCGCCTGTATACTGCGGCGACGCGTTTTGGGCAGTATCCTATCCATAAGGAGTATGTGCTCAAGACCATCGGCGTTATGCACGAAATCGTGCGCGAAAACCCCGGTGAGCCCGACCATCCGCCATACCGCCTGCTGACCGAGGAGTTCTTCGACGCGACGTTTACCGAGGTCATCGAGCTGACCGAGGCGGGCTTTGCGGCTCGCGTTGCCGCTTCTGACGTCCCCGCAGTCCCTCTGATCGCTAGCTGCTAGCCGGCCGGCTTGACGGCGAGCAGTTCATCCCAATTGACCAACGGCTCCCGTCGCAGGGCATCTTCGGTGGTGCGCTCGGCATCGGAGAGGCTTGCGACTGAACGCAAATCGATGAAGTGGCATATGAATAAGGTCTTAAAAAAGGGCCCGGAAGGCAATGCCTTCCGGGCCCTTTGCAATGCAAATTTGCTTGCAAGTACGATTTAGCGCACCTGAGCGACGTAAGCGACGTTGGTCGAGGAGACCTTGTCCTCGAGCTGGACGCTCATACGGGGATCGCCGGCGGTAGCGACGGTCAAATCGCCAGTCTTGACGTAGCCGAGCTCCTTAGCGGTCTCGATCGCCTTGACGATCGTGCCGTTGACGGTGCCCTGGGTAATCTCGGCCTGGTGCGGGATAACGCCCCAGTACATGATCATCTGCTGGACGGCCCACTCGTGGCGGGAGAACGCGCAAATCGGCATGTTGGGACGGAAGTGCGAGATCAGGCGAGCGGTACGACCGGTGGTCGTCGGCACGGTGATGCACTTGGCGCCAACGGTGGTGGCCATGTTCACAGCGGACATACCCACAACGTTGTTGACGACGCGGGTGCCGTGAGCGTCAGCCGGAACCTCGAGCGGAGCGTGAGCCGGGAGGTACTTCTCGGTCTCGAGAGCGATGCTGGCCTGCATCTTGACGGCCTCGACCGGGTACTTGCCGGCAGCGGACTCGCCGGACAGCATGACGGCGTCGGTGCCGTCGTAAATGGCGTTAGCAACGTCGGCAACCTCGGCGCGCGTCGGGCGCGGGTTCTGCTGCATGGAGTCGAGCATCTGCGTAGCGGTGATGACGGGCTTGTAGGCCGCGTTGCACTTGGCGATGATCTCCTTCTGGATGTGGGGAACGAGCTCGGGCTTGATCTCGATGCCCAGGTCGCCACGGGCGACCATGATGCCGTCGGAAGCCTCGAGGATCTCGTCGAAGTTCTCGACGCCCAGGGCGCACTCGATCTTCGGGAAGATCGTCACGTGCTCGCCACCGTTCTCGCGGCAAAGCTTGCGGATGCCGCGGACGGACTCGCCGTCACGGATGAAGGAAGCGGCGATGTAGTCGATGTTCTCGGTCAGGCCAAAGAGGATGTCCTGACGATCGCGCTCGGTGATAGCGGGCAGCGAGATGTTGACGTTGGGCATGTTGACGCCCTTGCGCTCGCCAATCAGGCCGTCGTTCTTAACGACGCAGGTCATGTCCTGGCCGCTGACGGACTCGACCTCGAGGGCAACCAGGCCGTCATCGATCAGGATAAGGGAGCCCTTCTCGACCTCGGAGGGCAGAGCCAGGTAGTCGAGGGAGATGTGCTCAGCGGTGCCGTGGAAATCCTCGGACGTGGGCTGAGCGGTGACGACGATCTTGTCGCCGGTCTTGACGGCAACCTTCTTGCCGTCGACCAAAAGGCCGGTGCGGACCTCGGGGCCCTTGGTGTCGAGCAGGATGCCGACGGGCAGACCGAGCTCCTTGGAAATACGACGGACGCGCTCGATACGACCGTGGTGCTCGTCGTAGGATCCGTGCGAGAAGTTAAAACGGGCGACGTTCATGCCCGCCTTGATCATCTCGCGGATGGTCTCGTCGCTATCGCAGGCGGGACCCATGGTGCATACAATCTTGGTGCGCTTGTACATTCAGACCTCCATCTGACATCGTCTTGCGCTGATAGATAAACCATAAGAAATAAAACTGAGATGATTATAACGAAATGCCGACCGAATACCCCAAAAAATCGACCGTATGCCGAATTAGAAGTTCATTTTTTGCGGAAAAACGGTATATGCAAAAACTTTACCAACCGTTCTGACCGCTGCTATCTGGGCGATATTTCAGTTTGACGATGCGCCGAAGAAAAAACGTTTTATCAATGTTGAGCATCACACGGTCTGCATCGTTGCACTCGAGCCGTGTTTCCAGATGGAATGTTTTGGCTAGACGCGCCGCTTTGGGGTACCATAGCCCCACTATCAACTGCCGCTCAGCACGGCAGCCTTGATGAGCCCTTGCCCTTCTCCTGGGAATTATGATCGGGCATCAATCTGCTGAGTGGCCCGAATCCCAGGAGGGGACTCTATATGCAAAAGGAATACCTGTCCGCCGCGGCGGAGGTACTCAGCGACCAAGGTGTCGATGAGTACCTCGGCCTGAGCAACGACGAGGCGTCGTCGCGCCTCGCCAAGACAGGCCCTAACAAGCTCGAGGAAGCCGAGAAGACGCCGTTGTGGAAGCGCTTCTTTGAGCAGATGGCCGACCCCATGGTCATCATGCTGATCGTTGCCGCCGTCATCAGCGCACTCACGGGCATGGTCAAGGGTGAGGCGGACTTTGCCGACGTCGCCATCATCATGTTCGTCGTTATCGTCAACTCGGTGCTGGGCGTGGTTCAGGAGGCCAAGAGCGAGGAAGCTCTCGAGGCCCTGCAGGAGATGAGCGCCGCGCAGTCCAAGGTTCTGCGCGACGGCAAACTCGTGCACCTGCCGAGCGCCGAGCTCGTGCCCGGCGATGTGATCATGCTCGAGGCGGGCGACTCCGTCCCGGCCGACTGCCGCGTGCTCGAGAGCGCCACGATGAAGATCGAAGAGGCTGCACTCACCGGCGAGTCCGTGCCTGTCGAGAAGCATGCCAACGTGATCGAGCTCGCCACCGGCACCGATGACGTGCCGCTCGGCGACCGCAAGAACATGTGCTACATGGGTTCCACCGTTGTATACGGCCGCGGCCGCGCCGTCGTGGTCGGCACCGGCATGAACACCGAGATGGGCAAGATCGCTGGTGCCCTGGCCGAGGCCAAGGAAGAGCTCACGCCGCTGCAGGTGAAGCTCGCCGAGCTCAGCCGCATCCTCACCATTATGGTTATCGTCATCTGCGTCGTCATCTTTGGCGTTGATATCATCCGCCACGGCGTGGGCAACGTCCTCACCGACCCGACTGCCTTGCTCGACACCTTTATGGTTGCCGTCTCGCTCGCCGTCGCTGCCATCCCCGAGGGCCTGGTCGCCGTCGTGACCATCGTGCTGTCGCTCGGCGTGACCAAGATGGCCAAGCGCCAGGCGATTATCCGCAAGCTCTCTGCCGTCGAGACCCTTGGCTGCACGCAGACCATCTGCTCCGACAAGACCGGTACCCTCACCCAGAACAAGATGACCGTCGTCAAGCACGAGCTCGCCGCGCCTAAGGAGAAGTTCCTGGCCGGTATGGCGCTGTGCTCCGACGCCCAGTGGGACGAGGAGCTGGGCGAGGCCGTGGGTGAGCCGACTGAGTGCGCGCTCGTCAACGACGCCGGCAAGGCGGGGCTCACCGGCCTGACCGCCGAGCACCCGCGTGTGGGTGAGGCCCCGTTCGACTCTGGCCGCAAGATGATGTCCGTGGTCGTCGAGACCCTGGACGGCGAGTACGAGCAGTACACCAAGGGCGCGCCCGACGTGGTGATCGGCCTGTGCACCCATATCTACGAGGGCGATAAGGTCGTCCCCCTGACCGAGGAGCGTCGTGCCGAGCTCGTGGCCGCCAACAAGGCCATGGCCGACGAGGCCCTGCGCGTGCTGGCGCTGGCGAGCCGCACCTACGCCGAGGTCCCGGCCGACTGCAGCCCCGCCGCGCTCGAGCATGACCTGGTCTTCTGCGGCCTGTCCGGCATGATTGACCCGGTCCGCCCCGAGGTCGCCGACGCCATCCGCGAGGCGCACGACGCCGGTATCCGCACCGTCATGATCACGGGCGACCACATCGACACCGCCGTGGCCATCGCCAAGCAGCTGGGCATCGTCGCCGATCGCAGCCAGGCCATCACCGGTGCCGACCTCGATCGCATGAGCGACGAGGAGCTCGACGCGCACATCGAGGACTACGGTGTGTACGCCCGTGTTCAGCCCGAGCACAAGACCCGCATCGTCGAGGCTTGGAAGTCGCGCGACCAGATCGTCGCCATGACGGGCGACGGCGTCAACGACGCCCCGTCCATCAAGCGCGCCGACATCGGCGTTGGCATGGGCATCACCGGTACCGATGTCACCAAGAACGTTGCCGACATGGTGCTTGCCGACGACAACTTCGCCACCATCATCGGTGCTTGCGAAGAGGGTCGCCGCATCTACGACAACATCCGCAAGGTCATCCAGTTCCTGCTTTCGGCCAACCTTGCCGAGGTGTTCTCGGTGTTTATCGCCACGCTCATCGGCTTTACCATCTTCCAGCCGGTGCAGCTGCTGTGGGTGAACCTGGTCACCGACTGCTTCCCCGCGCTCGCGTTGGGCATGGAGGATGCCGAGGGCGACATCATGAAGCGCAAACCGCGCAACGCCAAGGACGGTGTCTTTGCCGGACATATGGGTCTGGACTGCGTGGTCCAGGGTCTGATCATCACCGTGCTGGTGCTGGCGAGCTTCTTTGTGGGCGTGTACTTTGACATGGGCTACATCCACATCGCCGATATGATTGCCGGCAATGCCGACGAGGAAGGCGTGATGATGGCGTTCATCACGCTCAACATGGTCGAGATTTTCCACTGCTTCAATATGCGCAGCCGTCGTGCGTCGCTGTTCACCATGAAGAAGCAGAACAAGTGGCTGTGGGCTTCCGCCGCGCTGGCACTGGTGCTGACGGTGATCGTAACCGTGCAGCCGACGCTTGCCGAGATGTTCTTTGGCCCTGTGACGCTTGAGCTCAAGGGCGTTCTTGCCGCGTTGGGCCTTGCCTTCCTGATCATTCCGCTGATGGAGATCTACAAGGCGATCATGCGCGCGGTCGAGAAGGAGTAAGTTAACCTGTCCGGGCCCGCCCCTGCGTGTTTTCTTCTTCGCTGGTCCTCGCGCTTCGCGCTGCGGGATCGCTCAGAAGAAAACACTCCCGGGGTGGGCCCTACGCTATCCTTGCTGGCTTTTCTCCCGCGCGGATGATAAAGGGCTGAGGGAAAGTTTGTGAGCTGGTCGGACTTTGCCCGGCCAGCTCTTTTTGATTTAAAATACCTGCTCAGTTGTGTGGTTTTGTGCTGGGAGGCATCTGTGGGCAAGGCTAAGGCTAAAGCGAAGAAAAAGACGACGGGGGCGCGGGCTAAGCGCGATCGTCGTCGGAAGCTTGCGACCGAGGCCCCCACGTCTGCTGAGGAGCTGCTGGCAAGCGTGCCGGGACTCGACGCACTGCAGGATGTTCCGGCGTTCGATGACCTGCCGGTCGATGAAGCTCAGCAGGCGGCATTTGACGACTTTTGCGCACATGCCGAGGAGCCCGAGCAGATGCAGCTTGGCGCCGTGGTGCGCTTGGATCGCGGGTTTCCGCTGGTGGCGACTGCCGACGACACCTTCCGCGCCGAGCATGCCGTGGGGTTTGCCAAGTCGCGCGGCGAGGACGAGGTCCTGCTGCCTGCCGTGGGCGACCGTGTGGCGGTGCGCCGCGCTCCCGGGCACGATATGGGCGTGATTGAGTGCGTGCTGCCGCGCCGTACGAGCTTTGAGCGTTGGCGCGGTCGTGCCCGCGGAGAGCGCCAGGTGCTCTGCTCCAACGTGGATAGCGTGCTAATCGTGCAGGCGCTCGGTGCCGGCGAGGTGCTGCTCGATCGCGTGGCGCGCTCGCTGGTGTTGGCGCTCGACTGCGATGCCGAGCCGGCGGTGGTGCTCACCAAAGCTGACCGCTGCGATGCCGGGGAGCTCGAGCGCGATCTGGACCGCGTGCGCCGCCTGGTGGGTCCGGACGTACGCGTGATCGTTACGTCCTCTGCCGAGGGCCGCGGCCTGGACGAGGTCCGTTCCTGCGTGCCTGCCGGGAGCTGCGCCATGATTCTGGGCGAGTCGGGTGCCGGCAAGTCGACGCTGCTCAATGCACTGCTGGGCCACGATACGTTGGCGACCGGCGGTGTGCGCGAACGCGACGACCAGGGCCGTCACACTACCGTCGCGCGCGTGATGGTGGCGCTGCCGGGCGACGCCGGCGTGATCGCCGATGCCCCGGGCCTGCGCAGCCTACCGCTCGTGGGTCACGAGCGGGGTCTGGCGCGCGCCTTCCCCGAGATTGTCGAGGCATCGCGCGCGTGCCGGTTTGGCGATTGCACGCATACCCATGAGCCGGGTTGCGCCGTTCGCGAGGCCGAGGACGCCGGACAGATCGACAGCCTGCGTTTGGAAACGTTCCAAAACCTGGCGTCATCCATGCGCGTGAGTGCTCAAATGCTCGATCCCGATGTCCATCTGTAATTGATTTTTCCTATGACAGCCGTCTCCCAACTGTTCGGGAGACGGCTTTTTTGCTGCGGAAAAGCCTCGAAACATGCAGTTTGCTGACGTACTGACCAAAACCTTGCCACGAGCTTGACGGGCTGGTCAGCTTTTGGTCAGCGATTGGTTTGACATCGAAAACCAAAATCGCAATTGCGCCGCTTTGCACTCTGACCGCCCAGACAATGGTGGTACGGGCATTCGCCCGGCACTGCCATGAGAGGAGCGGCCGTGAACAAGAGCAAACGCATCGCCATCAGTCTGGTCGCGGGCGTGCTCGCTGCTCTGCTCTGCATGGTTTACGGCTCGTCGATCCGCTCACAAGCCGAACAGGTCCAGGCTGAGACCTTGGCCAAGTACGGTGGCGATCGCGTCGAGGTATGCGTCGCGGCGCGCGATATCGATGTGGGCGAGACCCTCGATGAGACCAATGTCATAACCCAGGAATGGCTGACGAGCCTGTTGCCGCGTGACGCGGCGACCGAGCTGCGCCAGGTGCGCGGCGACGTGACGACTTCGCGTATTCCCAAAAACGCCGTGATCTGCAATGTCTACACCAAGGCCGAGAGTCACAAGCTCGAGGTGCCTAAGGGCAAGGTCGCCGTTTCGGTGGCGGTCGATGCCGAGCACTCGGTCGGCGGTGCTACGGGCGTGGGCAGCTACGTGGATGTGTATGTGCAAAAAGACGGCGTAACCGATCGGTTGTGCGGCGCGTACGTGATCGATACCAGTGAAGATTCCGGTGCCACGCGCGAGGGCAAGATCGAATGGGTGACGCTGGCGGCTGACCCCGAAGACGTCAAGGAACTGCTGGGGGCATCGGGCAAGGGAACGGTCAGCTTGACGATTCCCGCCACGGCGCGCGGCAAAAAGAGCGGAGGCGACGAGTGATGAAGGCGATCTGGCTTGCGTGCTGCGCGTGCGGCGATTACGGGCTGTTGCAGCGGGAAGTCGAGGGCCGTGATACGGGTGCACAGGTGCTTCGCGTGGGTGACCTGGACGGGCTGGTTTCCATGGCGCGGGCGTTTCCGTCGCGCCGCGGGGCTGCCATCATCGCGGCGTCTCTGTTTGATACCGAAGATGTGCGCAAGACTGTTGCGCGCCTGACGGCCGAAGGCCGCGTGAGTCGCGTGGTCGTGTTGATAGAAGCGCTCGATCCGTCGGATATCGAGGGGCTGTTTCGCGCGGGGGCGACCGAGGTCATCGCTGCGCACAGTATATGCGGCAACGGGCGCGCGGGCGAGGGAGCGGTTGATTCCGATCGGTGCATGACGATTGAGCCCGATGCTTTTGTTGATAGGGAACCCGGGGCGCCTCGCGCTACAAGAGGCCCGCGTGTTGATGATTATGGAAAAGCGGAAGCCGAGCATGGTCGGCGCCCCCGGAACCCCCTTGTATACGATGACGCTGGAGAGCCGGCGCAGCATGCTGGCGACTCCCCGGCTGTAGATATGGGATACGTGCACGGCGTGAATCTGGCGGATGAACTCGACGAAGTTGAGGGCTTTGCCGGGTGCGGCGAGTTGTCGCTGATGCAGCATGAGCAGATTGCACAGAACGAGCCTGCCTCGCAGACCGAACAAGCTGCCATGCCGGCTTGGACGCAGCGTGTGGTTGCGGCGGGGGAGACGGGGACGCTGTCACCGACGCCCGCCCCGCCGCCTCCGATGCCGCCGGCAGACGCTGCCGCTCCGCAGCATCGAGCTCCGGTCATCTGCGCCATTTCGGGTTCGGGCGGTTGCGGCAAGTCGACGATCATTGCCACCATGGCACACACATCGTCGCTGTTGGGCTTGCGTGCCGCCGTGCTCGACCTGGACCTGATGTTTGGAAACCTTTACGACTTGTTAGGCGTCGATGCTCCGCGCGATATGGCGGCACTTATCGAGCCGTCGGTGGCGGGCGCGCTTGCCGAGCCGGATATCGTGGCCGCATCGATGCGCGTGGCGCCGGGCGTTACGCTCTGGGGTCCCGTCGCGGCGCCCGAGCAAGCCGAGCTCATGGCATGTCCGGTGGAGCTACTGCTTGATGTTCTGCGTCGCGAATCCGACGTGGTCTTTATCGATACCTCGGTCTTTTGGGGCGACGCCGTGGCGGCTGCGGTGGCGGCGAGCGACCGTTGCCTGATCGTTGGCGATGCTGCGGTGTCGTCCGCGACATCGGCGTCGCGCGTCATTGAACTGGCAAGTCGAGTAGGTGTGCCGCGCACGCGCATGAGCGCCGTGTTCAACCGGTTCGGTGCGCGCGGGGCAGACGAGGACGTCGCCATGCGCTTTGAGATTGCCTGTGCGTTGAGCTCCAAGATTCGTATCGCCGATGGCGGGCAGGATCTCGCCGCGCTCATGGCGTTTGGGCGCGCTGATGAGGCAGTGGGGCAGACCAGCGCTTTTGCGACCAGCGTGCGCGAGGCCACGCGCGAGATGCTCGTGGAACTGGGGTGCGCCGTCGGCCCTTGGAGCGATATGGTCGCCGACCGTGCAACGCGCACCGAACGCCCGCGTATCCGCCTTCCCTGGTCGCGCGAGGGTGATCAGCGATGAGCCTGCAAACGAGGATTAAGGCTGCCGGCGCTGCAGCGGGGGCAGCGCCTGTAGATGCGGGGCGTCGCCGCGCGGTGAAACGACGCACCAAGCGCGCCGTGATGGACCGCATGGGTTACGACGAAGTGGCGCGTATCAGCGCCTATATCGACCCGGCACTTGCCCGCTCGGAATTGCGTCCCGCGGTGGAGGCGGCGCTCAATGTTGAGGAGCCGACCGATCTCGCGACGCCCGAGCGCGAGACCATCATCGACGAGATTTTGGATGACGTGGTGGGCCTGGGGCCGTTGCAGCCGCTCATCGAGGACGACACCGTTACCGAGATCATGATCAACGGCTGCCGCTCGGCTTTCTTTGAACGCGGCGGCGTCTTGCACCCCATCGAGCATGCGTTTGAGGATGATGAGCAGATCCGTGTGCTCATCGACCGCATCATCTCGCCACTTGGCCGCCGTATCGACGAACGCAGCCCCATCGTCAACGCCCGCCTCAAAACGGGCTATCGCGTCAACGCGGTGATTCCGCCTGTGGCGATTGACGGACCGATTCTCACCATCCGAAAGTTCTCGGACCGCATCTGCTCGCTGGACGAGCTTGTGGGGCTGGGGTCGCTGCCGCTTTGGTATGCGCAGCTGTTGTCGTGCGCGGTGTCGCTGCGACAGGACCTGGCGGTTGCGGGAGGCACGGGATCTGGTAAGACCACCCTGCTCAACGCGTTGTCATGCGAGATTTCCACCGGCGAGCGCATCGTGACGATCGAGGACTCTGCCGAGCTCAAGTTTGCGCATCATCCGCACGTGGTGCGCCTAGAGGCGCGCGAGGCTTCAATTGAGGGCGAGGGCGCGGTGACGATCCGCGACCTGGTGACCAATGCCCTGCGCATGCGCCCCGACCGCATCGTGGTGGGCGAGGTGCGCGGTGCCGAGTGCTGCGACATGTTGCAGGCCATGAACACGGGCCACGACGGGTCGCTCACCACACTTCATGCGGGTTCAGAACAGGAGACCGTGGTGCGTCTGACGTTGCTTGCACGTTATGGCATCGATCTGCCGAGCGAGCTCATCGAGGAGCAGATTGCCATGGCGCTCGACGGCATCGTGATGTCCGAGCGCCACGCCGATGGCAGACGCTTCGTCTCCTCTTATTCGGGGGTGCGTCGCGCCGCGTCGGGCGGCGTAGAGCTCGAGCGCTATGTGACTTTCGATGCCGCCGAGCGCATCTGGACGCTTGACCACGAGCCGCCGTTTATCGCAGAAGGCCTGCGGTCGGGGACGCTCACACAAGAGGAGGTGGACGAATGGAGGTCGCTGTGCCCCTCGTCGTAGGGGGTTTGGCAGGGTTTTCTGTTGCGACGGCGTGCGGGGTGGAACCTCGTGTGCCGCAGGTGCCGCCGGCGGAGCTGGCGCGTCAGGTGCTCGAGACGGTGGCAGAGAGGCTGCCGCGTGAGCTGGTGGAAAACGATCTGCTGAAAAAGATCGCCCGTTCGTGGGCATCGCTGGCTCCGGCGCATCGCCTTGGCCTCGTGATCGAGGATGCTTCGGGGCGTTTGGCGTTTCTGCTGCTATCGAGCGGTGTCTGCTGCGTTTTGCTAACGATAGTGTCGTTATCGCCCCTCGGATTTGCCTTGGGACTTGTTGCTCCGATTGCCGTTGGCGCCGCTCGGGATGGCTTTGAGAGCCGGCGCGAGCAACACGATGTAGAAGAGGCCATGCCCGAGGCGTTTACCGCGCTTTCCATGTCGCTTGCCTCGGGACATTCGCTGGCCCAGGGCATGCGCTTTGTGGGCGCTCATGCGCAAGAGCCGGTGCATACCGAGTTTTTGCGGGTGGCGGCGGCGATCGATTGCGGCATCTCGGCGACCGACGCGCTCGATGACTTGCTCGTGCGCATCGACGCCCCTGGTCTTTCGCTTGTGGCCTTGGCGCTTAAGGTGTCTCAGCGCACCGGTGCTCCGCTTGCCGACTTACTGTCCGAGGCGTCGAGCATGGTGGGGGAGCGCATCGAGCTCAAGCGCCGCCTGGATGTTAAGACGTCGCAGGCTCGCATGTCTGCGCATATGGTCGCGGCGATGCCGGCGGGCATGTGCGCGGTGTTGGCGCTGCTTTCGTCAGATTTTCGTCGCGGTCTTGCGACGCCTGCCGGCGCGGGCGCTGTGGTGCTGGGTCTTGCCCTCAACGCCGTTGCCCTGGTGGTTATCCGGCGCATTATGCGGGTGGAGCTATGAGCGCCCCGGTTGCAGTTGCGGCTTGCCTGTGCGCTCTGAGTGTATTTGTCGCGACGGGTTTGGATCGGGCGGATGCACGCAAGATCGCAGGGGCCTGCAAGCGCGAGGCGGTGCTGGTCGCTGCCGCGGGCCGCTCGGTGGTCGATGCTCTGACCGCGCGAGTGAAGGGCGCGGTTGGAGCGGGCAGCCCGGCGCGAGTGTCGCTCGGCGAAGTGTCCGAGATGATCGATGTTGTGCGCTTGGGCCTTTCGGCCGGTCTTTCGTTTGATGCGGCGCTTGAGATTTTCTGCGCCAACCGCCGGTCAGTGCTGGCTCTTCGCCTTGAGCGGGCCTGCATGGCGTGGCAGGTGGGCGTGGGCACGCGTGAGGACGAGTTGTTGGCCGCCGCGCGCGACCTGGACGTGCGAGCGCTCGAGACCTTTGCCATCACGGTGGGGCAGGCGCTCGCCCTGGGTGCCCCGCTTTCCGAGACGCTGGCCGCTCAAAGTCGCGAAATCCGTGCGGCTCATCGCGCCGCGGTCGAGCGCGAGATCGAACGTGCGCCCGTCAAGCTGCTGATTCCCACCGGCACGCTCATCTTGCCGGCGTTGCTTCTGTCCATATTGGGCCCGCTGCTGGGAGCAGGCGGGATGATGTAGGGAGGAATACATGAACACGATGGTCGAAGTTGCTGACAAGGCTTGGAACTGGGCTTTTTGCCGGGCGATTCGCGCTCGCCAGCATGCCAAGGAGCTGTTGCAGGAGGAGAGCGCGCAGGGTACCACCGAGTACGCCATCTTGGTCGGCGTGCTCGTGGTGATCGCGATTATCGCCATCGTCGCATTTAAGGGCAAAGTCGAAGAACTGTGGAACGCGATCAAAGACGGCATCAACAGCCTGTAGGAGGCAGGCGGCCTGTCGGTTCGCCGCTGGTGCTCGTCTGTTTGCTCGTGGCAATAGCGGTGACGCTTTGGGGGCTGGGTGTTGCGCGGCAGCAGTGTCCAGGCGCTGCTGCCGATTTGGGGTCGGGCTCGGCGGCGGCGTCACAAGAGGAAGGCGCGGGAGATATGGGCGGTCAGAATGCCGCCGTCACGGCTCGGACCTTTTTGCAGGCGCTCGACGAGCGGTCGGCCAACGCGACGGAGCCGTCTGCAGACAACGCGATTGCGGTTCGGCTCGCATGGTCCGAGGACCGGCCGATGACCGAGGCGGCGGCAGACCTGTTGCGCGCCTACCGCGAGGTGCCCACGGCCCAGCTCGCCCTGAGCGGCTATCTCGATATTAAGGGCAACGTATGGGGCGCCATCGTGCGCGATGGGCGCGGCTGGGTCGATATGGTGACGGTTGCCGCGGATACTGGCGATGCTTCGTGTCGTCTGCGCGCGGTGCGCCTGGTCCCGCAAACAATAAGCTCAAAGGAGGGATCGTGAAATGCATGGCGTTCTGCGTGAAGAGGTTGCCCAAGCGACTGTGGAATACGCCATCGTCACGGTGGCGCTGCTATCGATCGTGCTGGCGATTGCGGGACTTTGGCGTGCTGGCACCGATGGACGCTTGGCGGCGCTGGTTGAGCGGGCGGCATCTCACGGCGTCACCTCGACGTCGGTTATCGACGCCGCTGCGGGCGCTAAGGACATCGCGTTGTATTGATATTGCGCGCGAGGACCGGGCGCAGTCTACGGTCGAGTCCGCTTTTTTGCTGCCGACGTTTTTGACGCTTATCTTGCTCGCGTTGCAGCCGGTGTGCCTGCTCTATACGCGCGCGGTCATGGAGTCTGCCGCCGCCGAGACCGCGCGGCTTATGACCACGACGACGGTGGAGGACGACGATGACCTTAAGGAGTTCACTCGCCGCAGACTTGCCGCGGTGCCCAACGTCTCGATTTTTCATGCCGGCGGGCCGCTGTCGTGGGATATCGAGTTGGGGCGGGCCGGTGCCGGCGGCGTTTCGTCCGTGTCTGTTGCCGGCGAGGTTAAGCCGCTGCCCGTGATCGGTGCATTTGTGCAGGCCATGGGTAGCGCGGGTGAGGGCGGCTATGTCGAGCTCAAGGTCGACGTCTCGTATCGATCGCGTCCCGAATGGCTGGAGGGAGATTATGATTCATGGATTGCTGCATGGGATTAGGCGCTGCCTGCTGCGGGTGACGCAAGGGTTTGCGGCCCGCCGTCGACCAGGCGCTCGCCGCAAGCGGGGCGGCTTTATGGGCCGTGCCGGTATCGACTTGTTTATCGAAGACGGTGCCTATACCACGCTCTCCTCTGCGGTTGTCATTCTGGTGGTGCTTACGCTGCTGTTTTCGTCGACCGCGGCGATATGGAGCATGTCGCGCGCCGGAGACACCCAGGTGGCGGCCGATAGCGGTGCACTGGCGGGCGCCAACGTGGTGTCGTCCTATCACACGGCCGCCACGGTGGTCGATGCGAGTATTTTGAGTTTGGGCCTGGCGGGGTTTGCCACGATCGGCACCGGCTTGGTTGCCATTCTCATTCCGGGCGCCGAGGTTGTCGGCAGCGATATCATCGATACGGGAACCCGGATCATTAAAACGCGGAACAAGTTTGCCAAAAGTGCGGCAAAGGGCCTGCAAAAGATCGAGACCGCCTTGCCGTACCTGGTTGCCGCGCGCGCCATGCAGGCAGTATCGGCGCAGGATACCGACGGCGTGACCTATACCGGTACGGCGCTTGCCGTGCCTAGGACATCTGAGTCGGATTTTGTTGCGCTCGAAGGATCCGAAATCTCGACCGATGCCATTAAAGATGCGTCGGAAGATCTGGAGCGCGCGGCCGAGGAGCTACAAAAAGCATCGGAGGAGACGGCGAAGGCCAAAGAGCGCGCCTGGCTAGCGGATTGCGGTGGATCGGATAAAGGTTCGGTCGGCAGCTGTTCGTGTATGTGGGAGCGTGCGAAAAGCCTAACGGATCTCTCCGGTGTTCAAAATCCGCATTACTCATCGAGCGTTACGTGGGAGCCTCAAGTTGCCCTTAATCGCGCGAAGGACTACTACCATTGGCGTCTGACAAACGAGAAGCCCCAAGGCTCGAGTGTCGAGATGAAGGCAGAGTCTGCGGCGCGTAAGGCGTTTTATACCTATGCGAGCGCGGAGCTCGATCGGGCATATATAACCGAGAACGGAGACAGGGTTTCCTCCTATATTCCGCTGCTGCCGCGCAACTCTGATGAGGTCCGGGCGACGGAACTCTATACCGATGCGGTGTGGCCGACGAGCGTGAACGATGACAAGGTGTATCTGCATTACGGGACGACCTGCCCTAACTATAAGAAAGGAACGCCGAGCGGATTTGCTTCGGTTGCCGATTACGATGGGCAGGACAAATGCAGCAAGTGTCATTTTGGCGTTTCGTCGCTTGGTGCTGTTGCGGCGCCTTCAACCTCTATCGAAAACGGCTTCGAGTACCACTTCGATAAGTTCAAAGAGGCCCTGGAAGACTACGTCGAATGCCGCAACAAAGAACTCGAACTTGAGCGTCAGACCGAGGATGAGGCCGACCGTGCGGGCAATGCGTTTGACCAGGCCATTAAAGCGCTTTCGGGCGAGCGTCCGCGTATCGCTCCGCCCGGTCGCAACGGCGTGGTCGCCTTTGCGGTTTCGGGTGCCATCTCGAGCCCCGACGAGCTTAACTCTTCGTTTAACACGGCAGTCAGGCTTGGCGATCGCGGTGCTATCTCTGCTGCGGTGTTGGCACCCGATGAGGCGACGGCGCAAAACAACGTGCTTTCGCGATTTTTCTCGACATTGAAGGAACGCTCGGGCGGCGTTGCCGGCGTGCTCGACGGTGTCATGGATGTTTGGGGACGGCTGCTTGTGGGATACGGTGATATCCAAGGTTCGGCCGACGAACTTATGGACGAGATGATTAAAGACCTAGGAGGGGGCAGCGGCGCGTTGGGCTCTATTGCATCGTGGCTCGGCGATACCGTTTCGGCGTCCGTGGCGGCGCTGGGTTTGGAACCGTGCGACTTGCGCCTGCGAAAGCCGGTACTGACCGATTCCGCCAACGTCATTAAGAGTCCGGGGTCTGACATCGCTGGTCTCTCTCGAGCGCAAGACAAACTGCGAAGTATTCCGTTGGGCGTGACCGATCCCAAGGCGCTTTGCGAGGCGTTGGAATATCACGTCGAACGCACCATTAGCGGTACGGTGTTCACGATTGCGGAGATTCCTCTGCCCGGCGGCGGCTCCGTCCCACTCACCGTCGATGTCGCCACGCTGATTGGCGCTCTGGGCGGTGGGTCGTAATGAGTATCCGCATACGCCTGCGCGAGGAACGCGCCCAAGCGACGGTGGAGATGGCAGTGGTTACGCCCGTTTTGCTGGTGCTGGCACTCATCGTGTACAACGTCATGACCTTTGCCAGCGCTGTCGCGCGCTTCGACCGCGTGGTGCCCGACATCGTGTTGGCGCATGCCGTGGCGTCGGAAGGGGAGGGCGACGAAAGCTCTGCCGATGCCTCGGCGACGGTTCAGACTCAAATTCTGAATGCCATGGAAGGCTATGACTTGCGGATCGAAGTGTCGAGCGAGCAAGGCGCGGAGGCATCGGATGGTGGCCTGCTCTCCCTATCCGGTACGTTTAGGACCTACACCTGCACCATGCACTATGAGCCGTGGACGACTTCTCTCAGCATTGCTGGCGTTTCGCTGGGGGCGCCGACAACGTTGTCGCACGAGCGCGCGGTGACGGTCGATCCATGGCGTCCGGGGGTGGTCATGTGACCGCGGTCTCGTCCTACATCGCCTACGCGCGGGCACTCAACAGGCTGGGTTGGACGCCGGCCGAGTTTGTGGTGGCGGAGTCGTTTGTCGTGCGCCTGCGCGGCATGCTGGGACGGCGTCCGGTTGCCGCCAACGGCCTGCCGCTCGTCATGGCGTTTCCACGCTGCTCTTCGGTCCATACGTGTTTTATGGCCTATCCCATCGACATCGCCTTCATCGATGCACGCGGCAATATCCTCGCGCGCTACGAAAACGTATGTCCCTGGTGTATGTGCTCCTGCCCCGGCGCCTGGGCGGTATTGGAACGCCCTTCAATCCTCGCTACACCTCCCACCCTCCAACAAGTGCCGGCGTAAGAGATTGACGACAGCGGACTTTCGTCATACGAAATTGGGTAAGATGGAGGAGAAGGTGCATGGATGTTGAGATCCATCCGAACGCCAAAAAACACTTGACGGAAAAGCAGGTACTAGGTGCCTGGTTCGCGGTTACTGAGTGCATTCGCCGCGAGTCGGAGGACGAGCCGCCGAGATGGCTTGCCATTGGATGGCTTCCAGATGGTCGAAGTGTGGAACTTGTTGCGGTCGAACTAATTCGTGGATGGCTCATTATTCATGCCCTGTCTCCGGTTCAGAAGAAATTCTGGCAAGAGATCGAGCGAGCTCGGCAGAGGGGTCGATGATGGGCAAGACGTATACGGCCGCTAATGGTCAGGTTGTAACGGATGAAATGATTGACGCGTGGTGCGAGTCGTACGAGCGCGGAGAGTTTCCGGATGGCGAACACACCGTTGGTGGGATCGTGCATGGACGGCCCCCGCTCTCAGGTGAGAGGACGGCAACGCTGTCGGTCAAGATTCCTCTGGGAATGAAGGAGGCCATTCGTCGACGGGCGGCTGCCGAGGGGATGACGCCAAGTGAGTTTGCCCGTGCGGCTCTGAGCGAAAAACTTCTTGCTGCCGGCTGATGCCTCTGACGTGCCGATTTATAGAACCGAGGCTGTGCTCAAAAACTTTTTTAAAATTCTCGGTTGACCGGAACGCGTCCTTGGTTATACTAATCAAGCCTTGAAACAAGGCACACCTCAAATGGCTGGGTAGCTCAGTTGGTAGAGCAGAGGACTGAAAATCCTCGTGTCAGGGGTTCGATTCCCTTCCCCGCCACCTTGAATTGACTAGGACCTCTGCAAAGGGGTCCTTTTCTTTTACCGAGGGCTCCTGCGGAAAATGCATCCCATTATTGAGCGGAAAAACGGAACGAGCTTTCCGGCGCGCGTGTGCATTTCGGCGCGCCATCTCGGGTTCCGTCTGCCCGGACATTCCTCCCACTTTTGCGCCACTTTGTAGACCGTTCGGTCGCCTGTCCGCACGCGCGGGTATACTCAAAACGATACTTTTCCTATGCAATACGATGCAGGTTCGGCCTGCGCGATTCGAAGGGGGCCGTGATGGAGAGGATTCTCGGCGTTAATCTCTCTGGCTGGTTTATTCCCGAGCCCTGGGTGACCCCGTCGCTCTATGCAGCGACCGGAGCATCCAATGCAGCCGAGCTGCAGGAGGCCATGGGCACCGCTGCCTATAACGAGCGCATGCGTCGCCATTACGAGACGTTTGTGAGCGAGGACGATTTTCGTCGTATGGCGCAGATCGGTCTCAACGCCGTGCGCCTGCCGGTGCCGTGGTATGCCTTTGGCTCGCAGGAGTCCGACGCTTCCTACATCTCGGTCGTCGATTATATTGACCGTGCTATTGAGTGGGCCGACAAGTACAACATCCGCGTACTGCTCGATCTGGCGACGGTGCCGGGCGGCCAGGGCGATTCCAACGATTCGCCCACCACGCCGGAGGCTGTTGCCGAGTGGCATTCGTCCACCAACGGCCGTCACGTTGCGCTCGATGTGCTCGAGCGCCTGGCCGATCGCTATGGTGAGGCCGGGAGCCTGCTGGGCATCGAGCTGTTGGATACGCCGCAGATGAGCGTACGCAAGAGCCTCTTTACCATGACGGACGGTATTCCGGCGCACTACCTGCGCAACTTCTATCGCGATGCCTACGAGCTCGTCCGCTCGTATATGCTCGAGGATAAGATCGTCGTCTTTTCCTCTTCGGGACACCCTGGCGAGTGGAAGCATTTTATGCGCGGCGCCAAGTACAAGAACGTCTACATGGACCTTCACCTGTACCATTACCGCGACGAGTATGCGCTCGACATCACGAGCCCCCGCGGTCTGACGACGGCGATTTCGCGCAACAAGCGTGAGCTCAAAGAGGCAATCTCGACCGGATTCCCCGTTTTGGTGGGTGAATGGTCGGGCGCGGCGATCTTCGCCAACTCGTCGGTTACGCCCGAGGGCCGCAATGCCTACGAGCGCGTGTTTATCGCCAACCAGTTGGCATCGTTTGCGCCGGCGGCTGGCTGGTTCTTCCAAACGTGGAAGACCGAGAAGCGTATTGCAGCATGGGACGCCCGCGCGGCACTCGGCACGCTCGAGCGCGGCATGATTGAATAGGTTGATATGACGCAAAACAGCGCCCATACGGGCAAACTCTATGTGGTCGGCACGCCCATCGGCAACCTGGGCGACCTGTCCCCGCGCGTTGGCGAGGCCTTTGCCGCTGCCGATGTCATCTGCTGCGAAGACACGCGCGTGACGTCAAAGCTGCTGATGCACCTGGGCATTTCCAAGCCGCTTGTCCGTTGCGACGAGAATGTGATCGCCAGCCGCGCCACCGGCCTGGTCGACCGTCTGCTGGCGGGGGAGACCCTCGCCTTTGCCTCGGACGCCGGCATGCCGAGCGTGTCCGATCCCGGCCAGGCGCTGGTCGAGGCGGCGCGTGAGGCCGATGTGCCCGTCGAAGTTGTTCCCGGGCCCTCTGCTTGCGTCACGGCGCTCGTTTCGTCCGGCATTCCCTGCGAACATTTTTTCTTCGAGGGCTTTTTGGGTCGAAAGCACGGCGACCGCGTGCGCCGTTTGCAGCGCCTTGCCGTGGTTCCCGGCGCACTCATCTTCTACGAGTCTCCACATCGCATCGTGGCGACGCTCGAGGCTGTGGCAGAGGTTTTTCCCCAGCGTGAGGTTGCCGTCTGCCGCGAACTCACCAAGCTGCACGAGGAGGTCTTGCGCGGGCCCGCCGCCCAGCTTGTCGAGGAGCTGCGTGCTCGCGGCGAGGTGAAGGGCGAGATTGCGCTGGTCATCGCGCCGCCGAGCGAGGACGAGGAGGCTGGTATCGTGCCGGTTGGCGCCGCGGCAGCGGATCCCGACGAGGCCCTGCGCGAGGATATCCGCGCCGCGCTCGAGGAGGGGGAGCCCGCGTCTGCGGTGGCCAAGCGCCTGTCTCAGAAGTATTCGCGCCGCAAGCGCGATGTCTATGCCATGGTGCTCGATATGCAATAGATGGAGGATATCCAGCCCTTGCGCTAGAATCATCCCCTGTATGCAACGTTTTTCTGGAGGACAAACCCCATGGATCAAAGCAAGCCTTCGTTCTTTATCACGACGCCCATCTACTACGTCAACGCCGATCCGCACCTGGGCACGGCTTATTCCACCATCATCGCCGACGTTCAGGCCCGTTATCGTCGCTCCGCTGGCTATAACGTCAAGTTCCTGACCGGCATGGACGAGCACGGCGAGAAGGTCGCCGAGGCCGCAGCCAAGCATGGCATGACGCCGCAGGAGTGGACCGACAGCCAGGCCCCGCACTTCAAGGAGCTTTGGAGCAAGCTCGAGATCTCCAACGACGACTTCATTCGTACCACCGAGCCGCGCCAGCATCACGCCGTGCGGTATCTGTGGGAGCGCATGAAGGAGTCCGGCTACCTGTATAAGGGCAGCTACGACGGTTGGTATTGCGTGCCTGACGAGACCTACTTCACCGATACGCAGGTCCAGAAGGGCGACGAGGAGTACGGCAGCGTCGGCCAGCACCTGTGCCCCGACTGCCACCGTCCGCTTGAGCGCGTGCAGGAGGAGTCCTACTTCTTTAAGCTTTCCGCTTTCCAGGACAAGCTGCTCAAGCTTTACGACGAGCACCCCGACTTTGTCGAGCCTGCGTTCCGCATGAACGAGGTTCGCAGCTTTGTCGAGGGCGGCCTCAACGACCTTTCCGTGAGCCGTACGAGCTTTGACTGGGGCATCCAGGTCCCGTTTGACGAGGGTCACGTGACCTACGTGTGGTTCGATGCGCTGCTCAACTATATGACGGCCGTCGGCTACGGTGTCGACACCGACGAGGCGCGTGCCGAGCTGGCCTATCGCTGGCCCGCGCAGTTCCACATCGTGGGCAAGGACATCATCCGCTTCCACTGCGTCATTTGGCCCGCCATGCTCATGGCCATCGGCGAGGCCCTGCCCGAGCACGTCTTTGCCCACGGTTTCCTGACCGTGCGCAATGCCGAGACCGGTAAGGCCGAGAAGATGTCCAAGAGCCGCGGCAACGCCATCGCTCCGCAGGACGTTATCGACATGTTGGGCGTCGAGGGCTATCGCTACTACTTCATGACCGACGTCGTCCCCGGCACCGACGGTGCCATCAGCTTCGATCGCATGGAGCAGGTCTACAACGCCGACCTGGCCAACAGCTGGGGCAACCTTATCTCGCGTTCGCTCAACATGAGCGGCAAGTACTTTGACGGTTGCGCGCCCGCCAAGCCCGCATCGTTCGATGCGTTCGACAACCCGCTGGCAAAGATCGCCGATGGTCTGGTCGACCGCTACATGGCCAAGATGGACGTGCTCGATTACGGTGGAGCCAAGGACGAGGTCATGGAGCTCATCCACGCCGCCAACCACTACATCGAGGACTCCGAGCCTTGGGCACTTGCCAAGGACGAGGCCAAGGCTGACGAGCTGGCATTTGTGATCTACAACCTGCTCGAGGCCATCCGCATTGCCGCTCACCTGCTGATGCCGCTCATGCCCCAGACTTCTGCCGAGGCCCTGCGCCGTCTGTCCTGTGAGGGCGAGGCCGCGAGCGACGACCTCAAGGGCATTTGCACTTGGGGCTTGCTTGCCGGCGGTCAGCCCGTCGAGAAGGGCGATCCGCTGTTCCCGCGTCTGGCGTAGAGACCGCGCGAGCGCCATATCGGCAATTTGCTGTTTAGCTGTAAGGGCATGGCCGCCACGGTCCATGCCCTTTTGTTTCAAGACGCCGCCATCATGCTAAGGAGGCAACCATGACAACTTCGCCTTTGGCAAACCCCACGGCCACCAGGGAGCTGCTAGAGGAGTTTGGCCTTGCGACCAAGCATCGCCTGGGCCAGAACTTTCTAATCGACAATCATGTGATCGAGCGTATCTGCGAGCTTGCCGAGCTTGCAGGTGACGAGCGCGTACTCGAGGTGGGTCCGGGTTGCGGTACGTTGACACTTGCGTTGCTGCAGGAAGCGGCGTGCGTTACGTCCATTGAGGCCGATCCTGAGCTCGAACCGGTGCTCGACGCCCACGCCGCCGACTATGCCAACTTCCGCTTTATCATGGGCGACGCGCTTAAGGTGGGCCCGGAGCAGATTGAGCAGGCTGCCGGCGGCGAGCCCACGGTATTTGTCGCGAACTTGCCCTATAACGTGGCGGCGACGATCATTTTGCAATTTTTCCAGACGATGCCGGCGCTCAAGCGTGCCGTCGTCATGGTGCAAAAGGAGGTTGCCGATCGCATTGCCGCAGCGCCGGGCAACAAGACCTATGGCGGCTATACGGCAAAGCTCGGCCTGTATGCGCGGGTGACGGGTCGCTTTGAGGTGCCGCCGCGTTGCTTTATGCCGGCGCCGCACGTGGACTCGGCCGTCGTGCGTATCGACCGTGTTGACGGTGCGCTGCCCGAGGGGCTTGACCGCGACTTTGTGGCTCGCGTGATTGACGCCGCATTTGCTCAGCGTCGCAAGACCATCCGTAATTCCATGAGCGCCAACGGCTTTGCCAAGGACGTGCTCGATGCCGCCTTTGAGGCTTGCGGTATCGCACCCACCACGCGTGCCGAGACGCTTGATGTTGCCGACTTTGTCCGCTTGGCTCAGGAGCTTTCCCATGACGCCTAATGTCGAACGCGTGACGTTTACCAAGAAAAAGAAGACGGTTGCTTGTCCCGTGCCCTTGGCACCGCTTGCCGACACGCATGCGCATCTGCTTTCGTTTTGGGGCAAAGAAGTGCCCGAGACGCTCGTGCGCGCCAAAGCCGCGGGCGTCGACCTGTTGGTGACGATGTTCGATCCCATTGCCGATAAACGCAGCGTGACGGACTATAGCGACTGGCTCGTGCGCGAAATTCTGCCGATGCAGGATGTCCCGCAGATCAAGTATCTTGCCGGCGTGCATCCGTATGGCGCACCGGACTATACCGACGACGTTCACGCACAGGTCGTTGCCGCGCTCGATGACCCTTTGTGCGCCGGTATTGGCGAAATCGGCCTGGACTACCACATGGACTATGACGACGATATCGCGCCGGCACCCCATAACGTGCAGATTGATTGCATGGCGCGCCAGCTCGAGCTTGCCGTGCGCCGCAATGTGCCAGTGGAGCTGCATCTGCGTCACGAGGACACGGACCAGGAGCGCACCTCGCACGTGGACGCCTACAACGTGCTTCGAGAGGTGGGCGTGCCCCAGGCCGGTTGTGTGCTGCACTGCTTTGGCGAGGACCGCGCCACGATGGAGCGCTTTGTGGAGCTGGGCTGCTATATCGCCTATGGTGGCGCGGCCACCTTTAAGCGCAATGACGACGTGCGCGAGGCATTTGCGGCAACCCCACTCGATCGAATTTTGTTCGAGACGGATTGCCCGTATATGGCTCCGGAGCCCATCCGCGGTCTTGAATGCGAGCCCGCAATGATCTCCATTACGGCAAACGCGCTGGTTAACGACCGTGTCGATCGCACTGGTGAGGATGCCGAAACAATCGCGCAAGCCGCTTGGGATAATGCCTGCAAACTTTTTCAAAAATAGTTCTTGCGTTCGTGGTGGCGCTCCGTTATTCTAAATTCTGCACGCGGGCGTGGCGGAATTGGCAGACGCGTACGGTTCAGGTCCGTATGGGGGCAACCCCATGAAGGTTCAAGTCCTTTCGCCCGCACCATTAAATGAAAGAGCTCCCAGCAATGGGAGCTTTTTTGTTATGGGCCCATCACAGGGACTTGAACCTGTGAAGGAGCGAGCGTAAAGAAAACGCGGAGCGTTTTTAGCGAGCTGGCGAGGACGCCGGCAGGCGGCCGAAGCCGGTGCGGATCCGCGAAGCGGATACGCGGACGTCCTTTCGCCCGCACCATTGAATGAAAGAGCTCCCAGCAATGGGGGCTTTTTTGTTATGCACGATCTCCTTGGACGGGTATCCTAATGCCAACGTGTGCCTATCAGAGGAGAGACCATGCTGTTTTCCGGTATCATCGCCGCCCTTACCAGCCTTTTGATTCCCATCATCATCCTGTTGCTGCTGCTTCCCAGCGCCTGCTATGTCGTTGAACAGCAGCATGCTGTGATCATCGAGCGTCTGGGCAAGTTTAACCGCATCGTCAACGCGGGCTTCCACATGAAGGTGCCCGTGATCGACCGCAAGGCCGCCACGGTGAGTCTGCGCACCATGAAAAACGGTTTTGGCATCGACGTTAAGACTCAGGACAACGTGACCATCGGCCTTGAGGTCTCTGCTCAGTACCACGTGAGCTATGACATGGGTGCTGGCCCGGCGGATTCGGGCATCTACAAGAGCTACTATATGCTGCAGGAGCCCGTCGACCAGATGCGTGACTTCATCACCGACGCCCTGCGCTCTTCGATTCCCGTCTACACGCTCGATGAGGTCTTTGCCAAGAAGGATGACATCGCCAAGGATGTCAACGCTACCGTTTCCGAGCAGATGGCCGCCTACGGCTTCACTCTCGTGTCGACGCTCATCACCAAAATCGCACTGCCGACCGAGGTCGAGAACTCCATGAACGACATCAACGCCGCCCAGCGCAAGCGCGCCGCGGCACAGGAGCTCGCCGAGGCAGACCGCATCAAGCGCGTCACCGAGGCGACCGCCGAGGCCGAGGCTATGGAAAAGGCGGGCGAGGGCATCGCCAACCAGCGCAAGGCCATCGCGCTGGGTATCAAAGATTCGCTCGAGATCATCCAGGAGACGGGTGTCGGCAATGGCGAGGCCAACCAACTGTTCATGTTTACGCAGTGGTCCGAGATGATGACGGAGTTCGCTCGCACGGGTAAAACCTCGACGGTCGTGCTGCCGAGCGACTTTTCGCAGTCGGCCTCGATGTTCGAGCAGATGCTGGCCGCCGGCAAAGTTCAAAACGATTCGAAGGAGTAGACGCGCGTGAAATACACCGTCGTTTGCGTCGGTAAGCTCAAGGAGCGCTTTTGGAAGGACGCGTGCGCTGAGTACACCAAGCGTCTGGGCGCCTATGCCAAGGTTGATATCCGCGAGGTGGCCGATATCGACCCGGCTAAGGCGGGCGGCGTGGATGCCGCGCGCGACAAGGAGGGGGCGGCAATTCTTGCTGCATTGCCGTCTCGGGCGCATGTGATCCTGCTGGCTATCGAGGGCAAGGAGCGTTCGAGTGAGGAGCTCTCGGCGAGGCTCGACGATCTTATGCTGCGAGGCAGCAGCGACATCGCCTTTGTGATTGGCGGATCGGACGGCGTGAGCGATGACGTGCGCGCACGAGCCGACGAGATGCTCAGCTTTGGACGCATTACCTTGCCGCATAACTTGGCGCGCGTGGTGCTGCTGGAGCAAATCTACCGCGCCTGCAAGATCAGCCGTGGCGAGCCGTATCACAAATAGGTCGGCAATACGAAACAATGGCGTGGGACAATAGCTTTCGTTTTGAAGAGCGTGTCTGAGAGGACTATGAGATATGAAGATTGGGTTTGTCGGTTTTGGCAATATGGCGAGCGCTATGGCCGATGGCTGGATCGCTGCCGGTGTAGCTGCGAGCGACATGTGCGCCTGCGCGGGTCGCTACGACGCACTGGTTGAGCGCTGCGAGGCGCGCGGCATGGTCGCCTGCCACGATGCCGCCGAGGTTGTCGCCGCATCCGATATCGTGGTCGCTGCGGTCAAACCGTACATGATCGAGAAGGTATTCGCCCCGCTCAAGGACATTCTTGCCGACAAGGTCGTTCTGTCGGTTGCCTGGACTTGGGACAGTGCCAAGTGGGAGCAGGTCCTGCCGGGCGTCGCGCATATCTCGACGGTGCCCAACACACCGGTTTCGGTGGGCGAGGGCGTCATCGCCTGCGAGAAGGCTTCCACGCTTAGTGATGAGCAGAGCGCAGTGGTGCTTGATCTGCTTGGCAAGCTCGGTGCGGTGGTCGAGCTCGATACGAGCCTGCTGTTCGTGGGCGGCACGGTGGGTGGTTGCGCTCCGGCATTTGTCGCTATGGCAATCGAGGCCCTGGGCGATGCGGCGGTCAAGCACGGTATCCCGCGTGCCGATGCCTATCGCATTGTGAGCCAGATGGTGCTGGGTACGGCAAAGCTGCAGCTTGCAACTGGCCAGCATCCTGCGGCGATGAAGGATGCCGTATGCTCGCCCGGTGGCGCCACCATCAAGGGCGTCGTTGCGCTCGAGGACGCCGGCATGCGCAGTGCCCTGGTCAAGGCAATCGACGCAACTCTCCAGTAAAACCTGCCATTTAGGGACAGGTTTATTTTGGCAGGTTTTTCCTGCGGTTTTGTCGCATGTACGAAAAGCGCCCCGCAACTGGCTCAATTCCAGTTGCGGGGCGCTTGCGTTTGCCCAGATAAAACCGACCAAAATAAACCTGTCCCTTTTTGGCAGGTTAGTCCCAGAAGCTGTCTTCCTCATCCTCGGACTTGGGTCCGCGGTCGACGTACATCTTATGGGTACGCTTCTCCATTACAAAGGCAAGAATCGCAAATAACAGGATGCCGCCGGCGAAAAGGATGGCAAAACCGGTGCGGGTGCCAAACAAAAAGGAAAAAACTGCGTCCATTGGGTGCCTTCTTGCGTAGTTGAGTTGGGTCGTAAACGCTCATAAGTATATACTTGCCCATACATGTACAAGGTTGCAACCTAAATGGAATGTATATCGCCGGAGGATCTAATGCTTGATATCAAGTTTGTTCGCGAGAACCCCGATGCCATCGATGTCGCCATGGCTAACCGCCAGACGTCTTGGGATCGCGAGAAGTTCTTTGAGCTCGACGACGAGCGCCGTGCCGTCATCACCGAGGTCGAGGAGCTCCAGGCTACGCGCAATGCCGAGTCCAAGAAGATCGGCGCCCTGATGAAGGAGGGCAAGAAGGACGAGGCCGAGGCCGCCAAGGAGGCCGTGCGCGCCGTCAACGAGAAGATTGACGGTCTGGCCGAGCGTCGTACTGCTCTCGAGCAGGAGCAGTACGACTTCATGGCTCACCTGCCCAACATCCCCTGCGAGGCCACGCCGTACGGCAAGGACGAGGACGAGAACATCGAGCGTCGCCGCTGGGGCACCCCGCGCGAGTTCGACTTCGACTTTAAGCCGCACTGGGATCTGGGCACCGACCTCGACATTCTTGACTTCGAGCGCGGCAACAAGCTCTCCGGCAGCCGCTTTACCGTTCTCGGTGGCGCCGGCGCCCGCCTGGAGCGCGCCCTCATCAACTTCTTCCTCGATACGCACACGAGTCGTGGTTTTAAGGAGTGGTGGCCGCCCATCGTCGTCAAGCGTCAGACCATGTTTGGCACGGGTCAGCTGCCCAAGTTCGAGGACGACGCCTATCACGTCTCGGGTGACAACTTCCTGATCCCCACCGCCGAGGTCGTGCTCACCAACCTGCACGCCGGCGAGGTCCTCGATGCCGACACCCTGCCGCGCCGCTACACCGCCTTCACCCCCTGCTTCCGTGAGGAGGCCGGTTCCGCCGGTCGCGACACCCGCGGCATCATCCGTCAGCACGAGTTCGACAAGGTCGAGATGGTCAAGTTCGCTAAGCCGGAGGAGTCCGACGAGGAGCTCGAGAGCATGACCGCCGAGGCCGAGTACCTGCTGCAGCAGCTGGGTCTTCCGTATCGTGTGATTAGCCTGTGCACCGGCGACTTGGGCTTCTCTGCCCGTCAGACCTACGACATCGAGGTCTGGCTGCCGAGCTACAACGCCTACAAGGAGATCAGCTCCTGCTCCAACTGCGGCGACTTCCAGGCCCGTCGCGCCAACATCAAGTATCGCGATCCCGAGAATTTCAAGGGCTCGCGCTACCTGCACACCCTCAACGGTTCCGGTCTGCCGGCTGGTCGCACCATGGCCGCCATTCTGGAGAACTACCAGAACGCCGACGGCACCATCACGATCCCCGAGGTCCTGCGTCCTTACATGGGCGGTCTCGAGAAGATCGAGCCGGTCGCGTAACTTGGCTGCATAGGGAATATGCAAGGGCGCTCCCTCGGGGGCGCCCTATTTCGTGCGCGAGTCCATACCATGTCGTGCGGACAGCTCAATAGAAAACACACGAACAACTGTTCTGTATACAGCCATCTACCTGCTATGCTTTTGCTAAATAAGAGCGAGAGAAAGGGGACGCGATGGAGCTGTTTGATGATCGGGTGGTTTTGTTTGAGAGCGACGAGGGCGGGGAGTACCTGCTTGTAACGTGTGAGCCGTCTGGCATGGGCGGCCTGGTGGTTCGGCAGACGAGTGAGGGTCCGTTGACACAATGGTGCTTTGAGGAGTCGCCGCATGTGGTCGAGACCTTTGTGACGCACGAGGGACTTGTGACGCTGGAGCACTTCTATGGAGTTGGGACTTCCAACCAGGTCGCGCGCATGCTGAGCATCTCGTTTGCCGATTATGATTGTACCCAGCGGGTGAGATCGCTCCTGAGGGAACTTGATGCCAAGTTCGACGTGATCGAAAAGCCAATCGATCGTACGGGGAACAGCGGTATATGCGGAGCAGCATGACAAAACTGCGTTCCACAAAAAAGTTTGAGATTGTGCTTGACTCCAATAAGCTAAAGTGGTTTTATATGTCTTGCGCTGCGGCGTTACCTCAGCTGGATAGAGGGTCTGACTACGAATCAGAACGTCATAGGTTCGAATCCTATACGCCGCACCATTTGAACTTAAAGCCTCCGGCAACGGGGGCTTTTCTTTTACGTAAGCACTGCATGGATTCGAACCTCGGTCGAGGCGCGGGCGTAAAGAAAACGCGGAGCGTTTTTAGCCCGCGGGCGAGCGCGCCGGCAGGCGGGCGAAGCCGGTGCGGATCCGCGCGGCGGATGCGCGGAATCCTATACGCCGCACCATTTGAGATTAAAGCTCCTGGCAACGGGGGCTTTTCTTTTGCGCTAGCTTGAGTGCTTTTGTCCAAAGGAACGATTTCCTGTCGACTCGTGTAAGATTCCGAGTAGATGTCGCGACTTATTCGCGACCACTCCTTCTTCAAGCGACCGATCAGGGTGATATTTCGTGGCAGAGCGTCCGACATACAAGCTCAGGTTTCTCGATCCCAAGAAGCGCTTTTCGGCGATGCCCGAGCAGCCTGCGGGACGCTCATATGGCGTGGTCTGGAAACTCTTTGGCGAGGACCAGCATGAATCTTGTTATGTCGTCGAGTTCGTTGGCAAAAGTCATGTGTCGCTTTTGGGCTACGTAAGCGTTTCGGGTGAGGTGTACAAGGTGGACCGCCCCGTCAGCGAGGCTCCGCTGCCCAACGATCCCGACATGGAACTGGTCCTTGACGAGTCGGATTCCAGTATTGGTGAGATTATGGTAAGGGAAGCCAACGGTGCAATGCGCGCGTGTACGCAAACTGCCGGCTCTCCCGAAGGCCCCATGCGCGAGCAGTCCGACCACGAGACATGGAATTCGACTCGCGCCCTTCCTTACGGCGAGTTCATGGCCTCGATGTTCTTGCGCTACGTGATATTTGCCAACTCCGAAAGCGCTATTGCGAACACGGCGGGCGTCGACGGTCTCGATGCGGACATGCAAAACGTTGTCGACAAGATCAAGCTCGTAAAGTTGTCCGAGCCGGTCGAGGTGTTTTTGGGCTTTAACACGGCACCGCTCCCCGATGCTATCGAGACGCTGCTTTACCGCGTTGACCATGCCGAGAATCCGAGCGGTATCGAGCGCTATGCCGCCGTCCTTATGAGCGAAATTGACTTGCCCCGCCTGCGCACCATCGCTGCCAAGTCCGAGATGAGCCTGGCTCGCATTGATCGCTCAAAGATCTTCTATCTCAATTTTGATCGTAGCCTGTTGGACCAGGACGAGATTGACATGCTGCTTGCCATCGAGTGCCGTCTCAACCGCCTCTCCGGCATCCTTGAGCGCATCGGGGCCGGATTGGTCCCTGCGGCATCCTCGCCGAGCCTTGAGGGCTGCGCGCTCTTTGATGCGTGGCATATCGCCAAGACGACCAACGATGTTCCCCGACTGCTCGATACGGCTTCGAGCGATAACCCGTGGGCCAAGCCGGGAACGGTTTCGTGCCAGCCGGGCGGCGAGTGGGACGTGCGCACGCGTTTTGCGCGAATCGTTGAGGCGCTCAACGTGGTCACGCGGCTCGACTATACCTATCGGGCAAACGTTGCCGAGGGGATTATGCTCGTTCGGTTTGGGCAGTCTGTCGTTGATGCCATGCCGCAACGTGAATACGACGCTCAGGATGACGCCTGGCGCGAGCTGGACGAGGACACGCGCGCGATCTGGGCCGCGGAGCACGATGCACGCGTGGCACTCACGCTTGCGGCAGCGTGTTTTGCCGCGGGCACCTGCATCACGCGCTGCTATGTGCAGATTGCTGCTCCCGACAGTGAGCAGGGTGAGCGCGTTGTCGCAACGTATTTCTTTGGGCGCGCGGCTTATCTGGCCGATTGCGTGCCTGTCGCTAAGGATCTTG
The DNA here is from genome assembly GCA_900539035.1 of uncultured Collinsella sp. Taxonomy (GTDB): domain Bacteria; phylum Actinomycetota; class Coriobacteriia; order Coriobacteriales; family Coriobacteriaceae; genus Collinsella. The sequence goes on from UQAU01000012.1 coordinate 53,436, forward strand.
AGAGCATGGACATGGACGATATGCCGTGCAAGCGTGTGCTTGAGGCGTATGAGTCAACCGCTCCGGAGACGATTGAGCCTGCGGAGGTTCATGCTCGTCCGCGTGATGACCATCGCACGCTGCCGCCGGCGCTGCGCGATCTGCTGCTTGCCGATACGGCGGACGAGTTGGAGGTCATGGAAGAGGACGACGACCCATACGTGGCCCGTGTTGTTGAATTGCGCGAGCAGACAAAAGTCGACCGTACAGGTGCTTTTGAAGGCTTTTCCCGTCTTGTCGAGGAGTTGGAGGCTAAGTGCGCCGTCGCCGAGCTTTTGGCGACAGGTCCGGTTCAAACGCAGTTTTGCGATAACCAGCTGGTGCGCATGGTGCTACCGGTGTTGGAAGAAGACCGCTCTGTGCGGATCCTTCGTGCGCCCGATGCGCTGTACTTTGCCCAGCACGAGATCTGCAGCTTTTACGCCGAGCAAGAGGACTTTGAACGAGCACTGCCCGAGGTGCGCCATCTTTACGATCTGGCGCGCTCGTCCATGCAATCGCACTTTGCGCTCATCAACGTGCTTGCGCGTCTGGAGCGCTTTGACGAGATTATCGAGGTGGCGCGCCACGGCCTACGTATTGCCAGCGATCGTTCTGCAATTGGCTACCTGTTCTATCGCTTGGCGTTTGCCTATTGGAATTGCGATCAGCTCGACCTGGCGCTGGCTTGTTACCGTCTAGTGCCGCGCGGCGAGGAGTCGGGCAGTAGCGCGCTGGAAGAAATGCAGGGCCTTATGAACGAGATGGGCGTCAGCGAGCCTCCGACGTTCGAGGAAGCGGTCGAGACCATCCGCAAGGCTGGACTTGAGCTGCCGCCAGTGTCCGCTGTGACGAATCAGCTGGCAGATGCCGCTGTTCAACTGGTCGACAACGGCTTCTTTTTCCTGGCACGCGGTTGCATCTTCCAAATGTGGCGCACCATGGGCAACGACGAGCTCGGCTCCCTCAACCGCTCGCTGGGGTAGGCGAAGCTTCCAAGGAGGAAAGGATGCTAGGCAATTAGAAAATTTCCTCTTGCCCATCCTTGGCTGTTTGGTTACTATAGAACGGCTGTTACGGAGAGCTGACCGAGAGGCCGAAGGTGCTCGCCTGCTAAGCGAGTATGCCCCAAAAGGGCATCTGGGGTTCGAATCCCCAGCTCTCCGCCAGTAAGACTTTAAAGAAGGGTTCCGAAAGGGGCCCTTTTTTAGTTGAACCACGTTAGCTGGGGATTCGAACCCTCAAAAAAAGAGGCATCCTTTCGGACGCCTCCTTTCAGTGGGCTGATTATTCTTGCGCTCTACACCTCAGGAGCCTTGGCGACGGTCTCGCTCTCTGCCGCAAGTGGGCGGTTGTCGATGCGGCGGCCCAAGCGATCGAGCTTCACGAGCAGCCATTCAATGGGATTCGGCCCCGAGCCTTCCTCGTCGGCAACCAAATCCACGACGGCAATCTTGGTGCCATCCTGCTTGAGTGTAACGCTGCCTACCTTGTCGCCCACATGCACCGTGCCCGAAAGATCGTCGTAGCTAACCTTTTCGGTCACCTCGCCGGCAAGAGAAAACACGGTCGCTTGCGCCGTGGGATCGGCGAGCGTGGCGTCGATTGTCTTATCCGTCCAGTCGGTTTGACTAATGCGCGCCATAAGCGGGTTGCCGTTGGCGGTCTTTTCTTGCGTGTTGGCGATTGCGACCGTCACCTTGTGGTCGTAGTACCAGTTGGCAAGGGTGGCGGTATCGGTAAAGCGCTGATCGGTGGTGGTGGAGTTCAAA
>UQAU01000013.1 GCA_900539035.1 uncultured Collinsella sp.
GCGCGCCTCAATCGTAGCCCGAGACGGTCCCGGGCTGACAATTTCGACTGTAATGGACGTTCTTAAACGACTAGTCGTTTGGGACACTCTTTGCGACACGATTTTCGGGTTTTCATCCAGTTTGTCTTGCATGCCCTTGTAAACTGGCTGAAAGGGCTCAGCAAAATAGATCGTCCGCGCCTATCAGATGTTGCCCGGTGGGTTTTTGATGGGAGGGCGATATGCCAAGAACGGGTCGAGTCGTTTCGTTGACGGGCTATAACCACATTATCGCGCGTGGAAATGGCGGCATTTGTATCTTTGAAGACGACGAGGATCGATATCGGATGCTCACGTTGTTCAAGGGCAAACTCGTAGACAATGGTATTGGCGTTACGGCGTGGTGCCTCATGTCGAATCACTTTCATCTCATGGTTGATGACCCTCATGGGAGAATTTCATCATGCATGAGTGGAATCCTTACCTCATATGCTAAGTATTTCAATCGCAAAACTGACCGTGTTGGTCATTTGTTCCAAGATCGGTTTAAGAACATTCCAGTTGAGAATGATATGCAGGCAATTGCGCTCGCTGACTACATCCATATGAACCCAGTTAAGGCGGGTGTTTCCGCTGTCGATACATATCGCTGGTCTAGCTATCGAGCATATGCGTATGGTTATGACGGATTTGGGTTTTGCGATCCAGGTATGGTCCTGGATCTCGTGGGCGGTTCGTTGGAGTATCGGCATTATCTTGATGATCGGCTTGAGAGCGCGCCTTATAATGCCGAGCCTCATCCTCGTGTTCTTGACGACAAAGTGCTCGAAATCGCAAAACAGATTGCAGCTCCAGCCTCTCTTTCGGATATCAAGGCGATGACTCCAACCGAGCGCAGACCCGTTCTTTGCAAAATGCGAAAGTCGGGTCTTACGGTTAATCAAATTGTTAGGGCGGTTGGTCTTGGTCGCGCAACGATTGCAAATGGCACGACGGGGTGGCGTGATATGTAGGTCGTGGCTGGTTGCCCTTTATCAATAAGAGTGTCCCCGACGACTAGTCGTTTAAGAGCGTCCCCAATGACTAGTATTCGATGCCTTGGCGGGCTAGGAGGCCTTCGTCGAAGTAGTGTTTGACGGGGCGCATTTCGGTTACCAGGTCAGCAAGGTTGGCGAGTGGCAGCAAGCCGCGGCCGGTCAGTACGAGCTCTGTGGTGTCGGGTTTCATCGCGATCAGTTCCTCGACATCCTCTCGCGCCACAAAGCCTCGGCGCATGGCTTCTCCTAACTCATCCAGGATCATCACGTCAACTTGCGAAATCTGCTCGCGTGCGAGCTCCATGATCTGTGCGGCGCAGGCCTCGGGTGTGTCGCGGTCGGCTTGTACGATGCGTAGCCCCAATCGAGGTGCTGCGTCATGTTCGGAGCAGTGCAGCTTCTTGGCAAACTGAAGAATGAGCGCGTTAAGTCCATAGCCCGTGGCGCGCAGCGCGAGCCCCAGCGCAAGCCGTCGTCTTGCCCTTGCCGTCTCCCGTATAGATTTGAACCTTGCCGACTTCCAGTGATGCCATCTCTGTCCTTTCGTGCCTAGCGTAGGTTTATCGTCGCTCGGGTTGGGTATTCTAGAAACCATTATCAACCCCAGTAGATGGAGTTCAAGCAGATGGAGATGGATGACAACAAGCGTAGACGGAATATGATCCTCTACGTGCTCATCGCCTTCGTCGTCTACCTCGTGCTCTCGACCGTTCTGTTCCCCAACATCGGTCACACGCAGCAGATTACGAAGACCGATTACTCGACGTTTGTCAAGGCACTCGATAAGAAGAGTGTCGACAAGGTCGAGTACAACACGGACGATTACTCGATTTATTACACCAAAAAGGGCGAGGACGAAAACATCGCCTATAAGACGACCGGTGTGCCGAATGATGCGGGCTTTACCGATCGCGTGCTAGAATCCGGTGCATCCCTGGAGTCGGTCGTTCCCGATAAAAACTCGGGTCTGATGACCTACTACCTGCTTACGCTCATCCTTCCCATGGCTATCTTCTTCCTCATCGGTTGGTGGCTCAACCGCCGCATGAAGAAGGCTATGGGCGATGACGGCCCGTCGATGAACTTTGGCGGCGGCGGTTTTGGCGGCGGCGGACTGGGTAAGTCCGGCGCGCGCGTGATCGCCTCCAAGGACGTGGGTGTGACCTTTAAGGATGTTGCAGGCCAGGAAGAGGCCAAGGAATCCCTCAAGGAGGTCGTCGACTTTCTGGAGAAGCCGCAGCGCTACGAGGAGATCGGCGCCAAGCTGCCGCGCGGTGCTCTCCTTGTTGGTCCTCCGGGTACCGGTAAGACCCTGCTTGCCAAGGCTGTTGCCGGCGAGGCGGGCGTGCCGTTCTTTAGCATTTCGGGTTCTGAGTTCGTCGAGATGTTTGTTGGCCGCGGTGCTGCTAAGGTTCGCGACCTGTTTAAGCAGGCCAAGGAAAAGGCCCCCTGCATCGTCTTTATTGATGAGATCGATACCATCGGCAAAAAGCGTGACGGCGGCGGCTTTAGCGGCAACGACGAGCGTGAGCAGACGCTCAACCAGCTGCTGACCGAGATGGACGGCTTCGATAACCACAAGGGTATCGTCGTCCTCGCTGCCACCAACCGTCCCGACAGCCTCGATCCCGCTCTGCTGCGCCCCGGTCGTTTTGATCGCCGCATCCCCGTTGAGCTGCCCGACCTGACCGGCCGCAAGAACATCCTCGAGCTGCATGCCAAGAGCGTGAAGACGCAGCCGCCGATCGACCTGACCGCGATTGCCCGCGCCACGCCCGGTGCCTCGGGTGCCGACTTGGCTAACATCATCAACGAGGGTGCCCTGCGCGCCGTCCGTGAGGGTCGCAAGCGTGCAACCCAGGACGACTTTGAGGAGTCGGTGGAGGTTGTCATCGCCGGCCAGCAGCGTAAGTCCACAGTGCTGTCCGACCACGAGAAGCAGGTTGTGTCCTACCACGAGATCGGCCATGCTATCGTTGCCGCCCGCCAGAAGGGCTCCGCGCCGGTCACCAAGATCACCATCGTGCCGCGCACGAGTGGCGCTCTGGGCTACACCATGCAGGTCGAGGAGGACGAGCGCTTCCTGACGACGCGCCAGGAGGTTCTGGACAAGCTCGCCGTCTACTGCGGTGGCCGCGCGGCCGAGGAGCTCATCTTTGGCGAGATGACGACCGGCGCCGCCAACGATATCGAGCAGGCCACCAAGCTCGCCCGCAACATGGTGACGCGCTTTGGTATGTCCGACGAGTTTGGCATGATGGCGCTCGGTACCGTGCAGAATGCGTACCTCAACCAGGATACGTCGCTCACCTGCGCCCCCGGCACGGCCGAGCGCGTGGACGCGATTGTCGCCAAGTTGATCGAGGATGCGCACGACCGTGCCCTGCAGATCCTCAAGGAGAACAAGTTCAAGCTCCATGAGCTGGCTCGTTATCTGTACAAGAAGGAGACCATCACGGGCGAGGAGTTCATGAATCTTCTCACGCGCGAGAATCCCCTGATGCCCAAGCAACAGTAACGTCGCGTTCTGGACAGTAAATATCGACGCCCCATTTGAGTGCCTATCCCAAATGGGGCGTTCTGCTTGAGAGGGATGCAAATGAAGATCGTGGTGAGCGCCTGCTTGATGGGCGAGAGCTGCAAGTATAACGGGCTCGACAACTACCACCGCGCGTTGGTCGAGGCCTGCGAACGTACTGGGACAGAGGTCCTCTTGGTGTGCCCCGAGGTTTTTGGCGGCTTGCCCACACCGCGCGACCCCTCCGAGATTGTGAACGGCGAGGTCCGCACCTGTGAGGGTTTGTCGGTCGATCGTGAGTTTCGCCTGGGTGCCCAACGAGCGCTCGACATGTGCGAGCAGGCGGGCGGCCCGTCCGAGATTGCTGCGTGCGTCTTGCAGGACCGCAGCCCCTCGTGCGGCGCGGGTCGCGTCTACGACGGCACCTTTAGCGGTACGCTCACCGCGGGCAACGGCGTTTTTGTCGACCTGCTCCTGCGCCACGGCTACCGCGTGATCCCGGCAAGTGAATTCGACTCGAGCATGTTACAGCAATAAAAAACCGCCACAAAGGTACTGTCCCCTTTGTGGTGGTTTTGGGCTAGGCCTAGAGCGTGTGGCCGTAGGCGTTGGCGGCCTTGATGGCGGCGGCGAACTTCTCGTCGGTGAAGGGCTCCGGGTTGCCCTGCTTCCACTCGTTGGTGGCGTGCGCATACTCGCACAGGGCCGGGATGTCGGCCTCGGAAAGTCCGACCTGCTCAAGCGTCACGGGCAGCCCCATCTGCTTGTTAAAGGCGGCGTAGCGCTCAAGGCTCTCGGTATCGCCCGTATAGGCAAACAGCACGAGCACGCCCAGGCTTACGACCTCGCCGTGCAGATAGGTTCCCTCGCGCGGAATGCTGCACGTCGCATTGTAGAACGCGTGTGCCACGCTCGAGTTGTAGTAGTAATCGTTTTGGTTGGTCAGGTTTGAGACATAGCCCGTGTTGACCACGATGTCGAGCGCGATCTGCTTGACGGCCTCGCTCGACAGATTCTGGCGCACATCCTCAAGACCCTGCACACCATAGGTAAACAGCGGCTCGGAGCAGGTATGGGCGAGTGCCAGGCCAAGGCCTGCCGTGTGCTCCAGGTTGCCGGCGCTCGTGGCGTATTCGACCTCAGGCTGCTTAGACAGGGCATCGCCCACGCCGGCCCAGAAGTACTCCGCCGGAGCTTCGGCGATGATCTTGGGGTTGATGAAGATGTGCGCCGGTCGGTTGGGGTACGAATAGCCCTCGAGCGAGCCGTCGTCGTTGTACACGACGGCAATGGCGGTCGCGGCGGAGCAGTTAGAACAGATCGTCGGGACGGTGAAGACGATCTTCTTGAGCTCGATGGCTGCGGTCTTCACGGTGTCGAGCGCCTTGCCGCCGCCGCATGCGATGAGCACGTCGGCTTCCTGGCAGGCAGGGGAGTTCACGACCTTGGCGATATTGGCGCGCGTACTGTTGGTGCCATAGACGCGCGTCTCCAGGACCTCGACATCGGTACCTTCAAGTGCCGCCTCGATTTCCGGTAGCGCCGCAGCCAGGGCTCGCTTGCCGCCAATGATGGCGACTTTCTTCGCGCCGTACTCCGCCAGTGCGGTTGGCAGTTCGGTAAAGCAATCCTCGCCAACGGTGTAGTCGCTCATTCCAATCGTGCGCATAGCAACCTTCTTTCGTTCGATAGAGTGCTTTCAGGTATTTTGCTCCTAGAGAAGGGCTGTAATAGCGAGAAATTTCGAACGTATAAAACCAGTGGTGAGGGTTTTTCGCCGGCGCGGAACGTGCTAGCATACTCCGCATAAGCGTTGATGGGGACGAGTAGTCGGCCATCCGCATGCTACAGAGAGCGGGGAGCGCTGAGATCCCGTGCATGCGACCGATGAAAATCACCCCGGAGCTGCGGTCCCAACGGACATGCCGCACAGGTACGTCTTAGTAGATATCGCCGAGATGGTCGTCGATACAGGCCAGCCGAGTAACGGATGCGAGCGCGCGATTACGCGGGCGAGGGCATCTAAGCTGGGTGGTTAAGCGAAGAGCTTTTGCGGGCGTATAGCCCGTTTTTGTGGCGCTTCGTCCCAGCTTGCAGGGACGGGCGCCTTTTTGGTGCCCAACGGGCGTGCGCGCCCACGACATGAAAGGGGTACCGTGGCAAACGAGTACAAGCAGACGATGAATCTGCCCAAGACCGGTTTTCCCATGCGTGCCGGTCTTTCCAAGTCCGAGCCCAAGCGACTCAAGGACTGGCAGGACAACAAGGTCTACGAGCAGGTTCTGAAGAAGAACGAGGGTCACAAGAAGTTCGTGCTGCACGACGGCCCTCCGTACGCCAACGGCCCGATCCACATCGGCCACGCCATGAACAAGATCTCCAAGGACATGATCAACCGCTACTGGATGATGCAGGGCTGTGAGGTTCCCTATGTCCCCGGTTGGGACTGCCATGGCCAGCCGATCGAGCATAAGGTCGAGGAGAAGCTCGGCACCGAGAAGTTCAACCAGACCTCCACGGCTCAGATCCGCGAGCTCTGCAACGAGTTCGCTGTCGAGAACATTGAGCTCCAGAAGGCCGGCTTCCGTCGTCTGGGCGTGCTCGGCGACTGGGATAACCCCTATCTGACGCTCTATCACCAGCACGACGCCGCCGACATCGAGGTCTTCAAGGCCATGTTCGATAAGGGCATGATCTATCGCGGTCACAAGCCGGTTCACTGGTGTAAGCACTGCCACACCGCGCTGGCCGAGGCCGAGATCGAGTACTCCGACGAGACGAGCCCGTCCATCTTCGTGCGCTTTGAGATGACCTCCAAGCCCGCCGGCCTCGAGAACTTCGACGGCCCGGTTGACTTCATCATCTGGACGACCACCCCGTGGACCATCCCCTCCGACCAGGCCGTTTCTCTCAAGCCCGGCGCCGCCTATGTCGCCGTTGAGCACGATGGCCGTGCCGAGGTCATGCTCGAGGACCTGGCTCCCAAGTGCTGCGAGGAGTTTGGCTGGGAGTACACCCCGGTCATGGTCGACGGCAAGCCCTATGTGGTTCCCGCCGAGACCTTCCACCACATCCACTACAAGCAGCCGATCTTTGACGGTGTTGAGGGCGTGGCGCTGTTGGCCGATTACGTCGGTGTCGATGACGGTACCGGTATCGTCCACAACTCGCCCGGTCACGGCGTCGACGACTACTTCGCCTGCCTCAAAGAGGGCATCACCGACATTTGCATGCCGGTCGATGACGACGGCAAGTTCTACACCGGCGAGGAATTTGGCACCGGTGGCCCCTTCAGCGGCATGGATACCGATGAGGCCAATCCGCACATCATTGAGTTCCTGCGCGAGCGCGGCACCCTGGTTCTCGAGAAGAAGATCACGCACAGCTATCCGCACTGCTGGCGCTGCAAGCACCCGGTGCTCTTCCGTGCTACCGACCAGTGGTTCGTCTCGATGGACAAGACGGGTCTGCGCGAGCAGGCTGGCAAGGAGGTCCGCGAGAACGTCAAGTGGTATCCGGCCCATGCCGCCAACCGCATCGGCGCCATGGTCGAGCAGCGTCCCGACTGGTGCATCAGCCGCCAGCGCAACTGGGGCGTGCCTATCCCCAGCTACACCTGCGCCGACTGCGGCGAGAAGGTCATGAACGACGCCACGCTCGACGCCGTCATCAAGCTCTTCCACGAGAAGGGCTCCGACGCCTGGTTCACCGACGCTCCCGAGAGCTACCTGGGCGAGGCCTGCGTCTGCCCCAAGTGCGGCGGCCATCACCTCAAGGCCGATAAGGACATCCTCGACGTGTGGTGGGATTCCGGCGTCTCCTGGAAGGCCGTCTGCGAGTACCGTCCCGAGCTGGAGTATCCGGCGGACGTGTATCTCGAGGGCTCCGACCAGCACCGCGGTTGGTTCCAGAGCTCGTTGCTCACCTCGGTGGGTGCCAACGGCCACGCTCCGTACAAGGCGGTCGTCTCGCAGGGCTTCACCCTCGACGGCCAGGGTCGAAAGATGTCCAAGTCGCTCGGCAACGTCATCGACCCCAATAAGGTCTGCGACGAGATGGGCGCCGACATCATCCGTCTGTGGGTTGCATCTGTCGATACCAGCTCCGACGTGTCCATCGACCACGAGATTCTTGCTCGTACGTCCGATGCCTACCGTCGTTTCCGCAACACGCTGCGCTTCCTGCTCTCCGAGCTCGAGGGTCAGTTTGAGCCCGAGACCGACGGTGTCGCCTTTGCCGACCTGCTGCCGCTCGACAAGCTCATGGTTGCCCGTCTGACCCAGGTTCAGGCCGAGGTCGACGATGCCTACGCCAGCTACGAGTTCCCGCGCGCCTACCGTGCGCTCTACGACTTCGTGGTTACCGAGCTCTCCAACGTGTATCTCGACGCCCTGAAGGACCGTCTGTACTGTGAGAAGTCCGGCTCGCTCGAGCGCCGCAGCGCCCAGACCGTGCTGGCCGAGCTCTTCTCGATGCTCATGCGCGACCTTCAGCCGATCCTGTCCTACACAGTCGACGAGGCCATGGCCTATGCGCCCGCCGGCTGCGTCGATCACCAGAAGTACGCCGCGCTGCTCGATTGGTACAAGTCGCCCATCACGTTCGACGAGGCCAATGAGTTTGAGGGCGTGCTCGAGGCTTCACTCGAGCTCCGTAGCGCCGTGACCAAGGCCCTTGAGGATGCCCGCTCCGCCGGTACCTTCACCAAGAGCCAGCAGGTCCGCGTCAAGGCGGTCGTTCCCGCCGAGATGTACGCGCTGCTGACCGGTGATAAGGCCGTCGACCTGGCCGAGTTCTACATCGTTTCCGATGTTGAGCTGACCCAGGGCGAGGAACTCTCCGTTGCCATCGAGGCAGCCGAGGGCGAGTGCTGCGACCGTTGCTGGAACTACCGCACCACCGTCGGCGAGTACAATGGCCACGCGCATATTTGCAAGCGCTGCGCGGAGGCGCTGAACTAGCCGTTGGGGACGTTCTTAAACGACTGTCAAACAAGAACGTCCCCAACGTCAACTTATGTCACGTCCAAGCGGCATTCTGTTTTTCGGAATGCCGCTTTCGTTTTTAGCTGGTTATTTCGCTAGCGTTGGTGAATATGCTGCGCGTTTGGCGTTTGTCACTATAAGATGATTACTTGCATTAAACGTAATTCGATGTTCTTGAGGGTAAGGGATTGATTTGGGTCGTACTGGGGATATGACGCCGCCTTTGCGATGGCGGTTGGGTGTTGCTGGTGGGGTGGCGCTGGTTGTGCTGCTTGTTGACCAGCTTACCAAGCTTGCGGTTCGCGCCGTGGGCGACGCTTTGCATGTGACCGTCATCCCCGGTGTGATCGACTTCCTGTTTGTCCGCAATATCGGCGCTGCCTTTAGCATGGGCGAGGGGCATGGCATCGCGTTTGCCGTGCTGGCGTTGGCGGTCATTATCGCTATTGCCGTGTACCTCGTTCGTGCACCCCAGCTCGCCCATCTTGAGGTTGTGGGCATGGCGATGGTTGCGGGCGGTGCTATCGGCAACGCTATCGATCGTTTGGCCTTTGGCTTCGTGACCGATTTTATTGCCACCACCTTCATCGACTTCCCTGTTTTCAATGTGGCCGATATCGGCATTACCTTGGGCGTCGTGCTCGCCCTCTTTGGCTACATGTTCTTGAGCCCCGCGGCCCGTGAGGTCGATGCGACCGCCGAGCTTAACGCCCGTGACGAGGCCCGCGCCAAGCGCAAGGCTAAACAACGTGGGGAGCGTGCTCGCAAGATTCGCGAAAGGAATGAGCGCTAATGGCCGACATCCATATCCTTGTTGCCGACGATGCCGCTGGCCAGCGTCTTGACGCCTATCTGGGCGCCAATGACGGCTGCCCTACGCGCTCTGCCTGCGCGCATCTGATTGAGGGCGGTGCCGTATGTGTCAATGGCGAGACCTGTCTGTCCAAAAAGTACGCCGTGCGAGCCGGCGATCGTATTTCGGTCGATTTGCCCGAGCCGCACGATCCCACCGATGTGATTCCCGAGGCCATCCCGCTCGACATTCGCTACGAGGACGACTATCTCATTGTGCTCTCCAAGCAGCGCGGTCTGGTGTGCCATCCTGCGCATGGTCATGAGAGCGGTACGCTCGCGAATGCCCTGGTCTATCACTGCGGTATCGACCATTTGGGCACCGTGCAGGGCGAGGACCGCCCCGGTATCGTGCATCGTTTGGATCGCGATACCTCGGGTCTCATGCTTGCTGCCAAGGACGACGACACCCAGCGCGCGCTTCAAAATCTCATTCGCACGCGTACGCTCGACCGCCGCTATATCACGCTCGTCCACGGGCACATCGCCATGGACGAGGGCACCATCAATACCGGTATCGCCCGTTCCACGCGCGACCGCGTCAAGATGGCGGTTTCGGACGACCCCTTTGCCCGTCAGGCCATTACGACCTTTAAGGTCCTCGAGCGCTTTGATTCCACGCGCTTTGACGACGGCTACACGCTTGTCGAGTGTCACCTGTTTACCGGCCGCACGCATCAGATTCGCGTGCATATGCGTCATATCAACCACGCCTGCGTGGGCGATCCGCTTTACGGCAAGTGCGATGCGCGCGCCGACCAGGGCCTGACCAGGCAGTTTCTGCATTCCTGGCGCGTGGCGTTCGAACATCCCGTGACGGGGGAACGCATTGAGTGCCGCGACGAGTTGCCGTGGGATCTCGCTGCGGTTCTCGACGATCTGGCTCCGCGCTCGCTCGGTCGTACGGCCGTTGGAGATGAAATCGTTCCGCAGCTCGGTCTTCTCGAAGCCTAGCCAGTATTAGGTGGTTTCTTGAACTCGGTAAGCCTGCGGTAAGATATACGGTTGTTTACGTAACGCGTTGCTGGGAGCCTGCATGCTCGCCTTTTTACAAACCAACACACCCATCGTGATCTTCAACCAGATTGTCGTCACGCTGCTCACGGTCTGCTTTCTGTACCAGGTGGTCTTCTTTGTCATTGGCGCTCTTCGTGGTGAGGTCGCGCCTCCCAAGGCCAAAAAACTCCATCGCTATGCCTTTTTTATCGCGGCGCATAATGAGGAGGCCGTGATCGCCAACCTCGTTCGCTCCATCAAGGACCAGGATTATCCATCCGAGCTCATCGAGGTTTTCGTGGTCGCCGATGCCTGCACCGACAACACGGCGCAGCTCGCGCGCGAGGCCGGTGCCATTGTTTACGAGCGCAATGACCTGGCCCGCAAGGGCAAGAGCTGGGTCATGGACTTTGGCTTCGACCGCATTCTCAACGAGTATCCCGACACGTTTGAGGGCTACTTTATCTTCGATGCCGATAACGTTATCTCCCGCGATTACGTTTCCAAGATGAATGATGCCTTTGACCAGGGCTTTCATGTGGTCACGAGCTATCGCAATTCCAAGAACTTCGGCAGCTCGTGGATTTCGGCTGCTAATGCCACGTGGTATCTACGCGAGGCGCGCTTCCTCAACAACGCGCGTAATATCTGCAAGACGTCCTGCGCTGTTTCGGGTTCGGGTTACCTTATCTCGTCAAGCGTTATCGAGGGCATGCACGGTTGGCAGTTCCACACGCTGACCGAGGACATTCAGTTCACTACGTTCTGCGCTATTCACGGTATTCGCATTGGCTATGCGCCGGCGGAGTTCTTTGACGAGCAACCCGTGACGTTCAAGGCATCCTGGAAGCAGCGTATGCGCTGGACCAAGGGCTTTTACCAGGTGTTCTTTACCTACGGTAAGCATCTGGTCAAGTCGACGTTCCGCTATCATCGCTTTGCCGCCTACGACATGTTCATGACGATCGCCCCGGGTATGCTGCTATCGCTGATCTCGATGCTCGCTAATGCGACGTTCTTGATTGTGGGTGGCCTTTCGCATGGTTTCTTGGCTACCGAAGTCGAGATGCAGGCGTGCGCCGCTTCGCTCATTATGACCTTCGCCATGATGTATCAGACCTTCTTTATCCTGGCGCTGCTCACGACTATCTTTGAGTACAAGCACATTCACTGCGCGCAAAAGTGGCGTCTGGTGACTAACCTGTTTACCTTCCCGATCTTTATGTTCAGCTATATCCCCATCACGGTGGCCGCGCTGTTCCTGAAGGTCGACTGGGTGCCGACGCAGCACGCCGTCAACGTTACCCTTGACGAGGTCATGCAAGGCGCCAAATAACCACCACCAAAACCACCGCAAAGGGGACAGGCACCTTTGTGGTGGTTTTTGCTTTTGCGATGCAGCTCGAGGAGGAGTCCGATGGTCTATATCCCGTTTTGGATTTGCATCTTTGCCGGCGTGGCAATTGATGCCCGAGAGCGACGGTTTCCCAATGGGCTTGCCGGCGCATGTGCCGTGGCGGCGTTGGCGGGCGTTTGGCTCGACAGGGGCGTTAACACTGCACTTGATCATGCCGGTCTTGCGGTCATCGTCTACCTTGCCCTTGTGCTTACTGAGTCGCTCTGGCGGCGCCTTCGTCAAGCCCCGGGGATTGGCATGGGGGACGCCAAAGCACTCTTCGCGCTTTGCACGCTCGACCCTATGGGCGGCATCGTGGCATTTGCCGTTTCGCTCCTGGTCTTGGCCCTCTCCTGCCTCTTCACAAAATCACGCTCCCTGCCATTGCTCCCGTTTTTGGTGCCGATTTTTGCCATAATCGAGGTCGTGGGCTGCACTTTGTAACCGATTGCGCATCCTTCTTAAGGAGCATGCCATGGCAACTAATCAAGAAACGGCCGTCATTAAGGCGCGCATGGACCGTATTCCCTCGGCGTTGTCGCCCGAACTGGTCGAGCGCATTGTCGCCGATCGTGCTTCGGGCTATGTCAACCCGTATCGTTGCAACGACGATCAGGTCATTCGTCGTATTGATCGCGCCGCCGACAAAGGTACGCTTATGCGTCCGGCGTTTATGCGCGATACCGAAAAGATACTTCATCTTCCGGCGTACACCCGTTATGCAGGCAAAACGCAGGTCTTTAGCTTCCGTAGCAATGACGATCTGTCACGCCGCGGTTTGCACGTGCAGCTTGTCTCCCGCATTGCGCGCGATATCGGTCGCGCCCTGGGGCTCAATTGCGATTTGATCGAGGCGATTGGCCTGGGTCATGACTTGGGACACACGCCTTTCGGCCATGCCGGCGAGCGCTTCCTCAACGATATCTATCATGAGCGCACGGGGCGTTATTTTTTCCATAACGTGCAGTCGGTCCGCGTGCTCGACGCACTGTACGGCCGCAACGTGTCGCTCCAGACGCTCGACGGCGTGCTATGCCATAACGGCGAGTACGAGCAGCGTGTGTTTGAGCTCTCGGACATGAGCTCCTTTGACCAGTTTGACCAGACGGTTGAGGATTGCATTGCCACGGTCTATAGCGCAATTGGGCATCTGCGTCCCATGACGCTCGAAGGCTGTGTGGTCCGCATCTCGGATATCCTTGCCTACGTCGGTCGTGACCGTCAGGATGCGATCGCGGCGGGCCTGCTGTCACCCGACGCTTTTGATGATGGCCGGGGCGGTGCCTACAACAGCTGGATCCTTACGCACGCTTCCATCGATATCGTTGAGCACAGCTATGGTAAGCCGCGCATCGAGATGAGCGAGGACCTGTTTGAGGAAATCCGCCGAGCCAAGCGCGAGAACTACGAGAAGATCTATAGCAAGGGCGGTATCGAAGGCGATTCCGAGGTGGAGCTGCGCGAGGCCTTCGAAAAGCTCTACGACCGTTGCCTGCGGGATCTAAACAGTGGTGACGAGTCCTCTTACATCTTTAAGCACCATATTTCGCGCATTGAGCAGCAACTTTCCTACTACGATCGCACCTATGCCTGGCAGGACGACAAGGATCAAGCCGTGGTGGATTATATCGCGAGCATGACGGACGGTTATTTCTGCGAACTGACGAGCAAGCTGTTCCCGGGTCTAAAGTTTCCGCATCGTACCTATATTAACGAACGGTAGTTCGTATCCTTTCGGTATACTGGTTAGTTGAAAACGTTTTTGATTGATGCACGGGATGGCTATGGACGACCTTTTTTCTGCCTCGACGCGCGAGCGTTCCTTTAAAAATGCGCCGCTCGCGGTGCGCATGCGACCCAATTCGCTCGACGAGTACGTGGGCCAGCAAAAGGCCGTCGGTAAGGGCTCATGGTTGCGTGCCGCGATCGAGCACGACGTGCTTTCGAGCGTGATTCTGTACGGGCCTGCCGGTACGGGCAAGACGACGCTGGCCCACATTATCGCCAACCATACCAAGAGCGAGTTTGTCGAGGTCAGCGCCGTCACGGGTACCGTGAAGGACCTGCGTCGCGTGATTGATGAGGCCAAGACGCGCCTGAATACGTACGACCGCCGCACCATTCTATTCATCGATGAGATTCACCGCTTCTCTAAGTCGCAGCAGGATGCCCTGCTGCATGCAGTTGAGAACCGTACCGTCATTATGATTGGCGCTACGACTGAGAACCCGTACTTCGAGGTCAACTCGGCACTGCTCTCACGTGGTCGCGTCGTGGAGCTTGAGCATCTGAAGGATGAGGATATCGCCACGCTTATTGAACGTGCGCTTGAGGCGCCGCAGGGCTTGAACGGTAAGTTCTCGGCCGATGAGGATACGGTCAAGACCATCTGCACGCTGGCAGCGGGTGACGCTCGCTCGGCGCTCACGACGCTCGAGCTTGCGAGCGAGATTGCCGTCACGCGTCCCGATACCGAGGGAACGCCAGCGCCCGCGGCGGGGGAGCGCTATCCCATCACCGTGGATGACGTAAAGATCGCCAACCCGCGTCGCGGCTTTACGTATGACAAAAACGGCGACATGCACTACGACATCATCAGTGCGTTCATCAAGTCCATGCGCGGTAGCGACCCCGATGCCACGATCTATTGGCTCGCGCGCATGATCGATGCTGGGGAGGATCCTAAGTTTATCGCTCGCCGCATTATGATTCACGCTTCTGAGGATGTTGGCAACGCCGACCCGCAGGCGCTTTTGGTGGCGCATGCCGCGTTTAAGTCTGCCGAGGTCATTGGCTATCCCGAGTGCCGCATTAACCTGGCTCAGGCTGCGCTCTATGTGTGCTTGGCGCCAAAATCCAACGCGTGTGAGGCTTCGATCGATGCGGCGCTGGCCGATATCCATTCTAGTGGGCTTCGCGAGGTGCCGAGTTATCTGCGCGATCGCCATCGCCCGGGCAGCGATGAATACGGTGTGTATAAGTATCCACATGATTATCCCGAAGGCTGGGTCGATCAGCGCTATTTGCCCGAGGGGCTGGAGCGCGGCGCGTTCTGGCAGCCTGCCGGCCGCGGCTGGGAAGAGTGGCGCGTAGAGCAAAGCGAACGCGACCGTAGCGGTAACGCGCCCAAGTAGGTCCTTGGCACCTCGCACATTCCCTTTGGGTATCTTCCCCCTTCTTTGGGGTACCATGAAAGGCGTCTGTATTTCGATTCCTTCGGGAGGCTTGTATGAGTCCCATTCAAATCGCCCTGCTGGTGCTTGCCATTGCCGGCGCGTGGGCTATTGTTGAGCTCGCGCTTACCCTGCGCAAGACCCGCAACGTTGTCGACTCGCTCGATAAGACCGTGAACGACCTCAATAACACCATCGCCGAGGCGCAGCCGGTGGTGGCAAAACTCGACGGCGCTGTCGACGAGCTTACGCCGGCACTTGCCCAGATGGAGCCGCTGCTTAAGTCGAGTAAGACGGCAGTTGATGCCCTTACCTCCAACCTCGTAGAAGTCGAGGCGGTCGTCCGCGATATTTCCGAGGTCACCGGCAGTATGGCCGAGGCCAGCAATGCCGTGTCGAGTGTGACCGACTCCGCTGCCGGTGCCGTGCAGAAACTCTTTAACAAGGTGAAGACTCCCGCGGCCGACGCCGAGCGCAAGCTTTCCGCTGCCGAAGAAGCCGAGCAGCCGATCGAGCGTGTCCTGATTGGTGAAGCCGGGGACGATGTCGCTGCTGGTGACAATGATGCACAGAAGCCTGCTGCTAAAGCAGCCCAGTATTACACCTACACGTCCGCCGAGACCACCGAGGAGTCCTGCGATGAGTAGCGAAGCAACTTGCCCCATTACGCTGACCGTTGCCGGCGACCCGCGTCTGGCGCGCCTTGTGCGCATGACGGCGGCAAATGTCGGTGCGCTCTGCTCCATGTCCGTCGATCGCATCGAGGACATTCGTATGGCTGCCGAGGAAGCATTTATTTTCGGCTGCACGGCTGTTGATTCCGATGACATCTCAATCAAATTCGATGTCGACGAATCTCACGTTGGCATGACCTTTAACTTTGGCGACCAGGCCACCGTCGACGAGGATGATCAGGCCGCTGTGTATGCCGAGCTCATTTTGGCGAGCGTGTGCGATTCCTACGAAAAGACTGCGGCGCCCCTGACGCTTTCCCTCGACCTCAAGGCGGATATCTAATATGACCGAACGTTCCCGGAGCGGTAAGACCGCTTGGGACAAGGAGAAAACCCGCGAGCTGTTTCGTCGCTATAAAGAGACCGGTGACCCGGACGCACGCGAGCAGCTCGTCATGTCCCACATGAACCTGGTAAGGTTTCTTGCCAACAAATTTAAGAACCGCGGCGAGCCGCTCGATGACCTTATGCAGGTTGGCTATTTGGGCCTGCTCAAGGCTATCGACCGCTTTGACCCTGAGCGCGGACTCGAGTTCACCACGTTTGCCACGCCTACCATCTTGGGCGAGATCAAGCGTCACTTCCGCGACAAGGGCTGGAGCGTGCGCGTGCCCCGTCGCTTGCAGGAGCTCTCGGCCAAGGTCAACCAGGCTACCGATAAGCTCACCAACGAGCTACAGCGCTCGCCCAAGGTTGAGGAGATCGCTGAGTATCTAGATGTGACTGTCGATGAGGTCCTCGAGGCTATGGAATCTTCTTCGGCTTATACCTCGGTGCCCATCGAGGCTCCTGGTGCGTCCGATTCCGACGATGCCCCCTCGATTCTCGACCGTTACGCCGACGACGACAACGAGCTCGACTTTACCGATGACCGCCTAGTGATCGAGGAAGCCATCCGTGATTTCTCGCCGCGCGAGCGCGAGGTGATCGAGTTGCGCTTTGTGAAGGGTATGACCCAGATCGAGATCGCCAAGAAGCTGGGTATTTCTCAGGTGCAGGTTTCGCGTCTGCTGCGCCGTACGCTTAAGAAGATTCAGGACAAGATCGACCCCGACGGAGTGATGATTCGTTCATGAGTGAGCACCCCCAACAAACCGATCGCGTGCTGCGCGATACCCGCATTCTGACGCTGCGCATTTGGGCTGTTGTCGGCTGCATTGTTATTGCTGCTGTCATCTTTAACCTTATGGGCATCCTGGCACCGGTTATTGAGTTTCTTGCCGTCGGCTCCATCATTGCTTTTGTGATGTCCCCGATCACCAACTGGCTCGAACACCATGGCGTGAATCGCGGCATCGGTTCGCTTATCGCGCTTATTGTTGTTGTTGCCGTGCTCGTCGGTGTCGTTTGCATCTTGTCGCCGATTCTCTTTGGTCAGATCATGGAAGTCCTGAGCCGCCTGCCCGAGCAGCTTCGTGTTGCGGGTGGCGATCTCAACGAGATGATCTCGCATGCCAAGACGCTCAACAACACGCCGCTCAAGGAGTATTTGGACGATAATCTTTCGTCCCTGGTTGCCGTGGCATCGAAGTATGTGTCTCAGATCGCTGCTGAGCTTGGTCGCGGTGTGTTCCCGCTCATCACCAATACGGCCTCGCAGTTGTTCGTGATCTTCCTTGGTCTGGTGCTTGCCTACTGGATGGCCTGCGACTACCCTCGCATGCACCACGAGATTTGCACCATCATCGGTCAGGAGAAGGAGTCCTCGTACCGCTTTATGGTCGCCATCCTTTCTCGCTCTGTCGGCGGCTACATGCGCGGTATGGTCGTGACGTCCATCTGCGGTGGTTTCCTCGCCTTTATCGGTTTTATGATTATCGGTCATCCGTATGCGGCGCTCATGGCTATCTTTACCGGCATCATGCATTTGGTTCCGGTCGTCGGTCCCTGGGTGAGCGCAGCAATCGCCACGGTACTCGGCTTCATGTTCAGTCCCATGTTGGCGTTATGGACGCTCATCGTGACGATGGTCGCGCAAAATGTCACCGATAACGTGATTTCGCCTAAGGTTATGCAGAGCTCGGTGCAGGTGCATCCCATCATGAGCCTCACGGCGCTCGTTATTGGCTCGGCACTCATGGGCCCCATCGGCATGATTATTGCCATCCCACTGTGCGCGGCCCTTAAGGGTATCTTCGTGTACTACTTTGAGAATGAGACCGGCCGCCAGCTTGTGGCCTATGACGGCGCCGTGTTTAAGGGCACACCGTACCGCGATGCCGATGGCAACCCGGTCGCCGCCTACGACGCGCTTGGAGACGACACCTTCATCTACGAGTCCGAGCTCATCGGCAACGAGACCGCGCCCGAGGCTAAGGCCATGCCCAAGCCCGAGCTCGATAATCCCTGGATCAAGCTCTCGGGTCTTCAGCCCGATGCCACGGGTTTCTTTAAGAATCCCTTCGCCAAGGACGATGACTCCAACACGGATGAAGACACCAAAACCGGCATCGACGGCTCCATGGACGATTCGGATTCTAATTAGGTCCTATTAACGTTTCTTGAAGTTGTAAATGACAAGAAATGCGAGCAAAGCGATTGATAAGGGGCCGGCTACATAGAAAAAGAGAACGTCAATTGCGCGTATAGCGTAATAAGCCTTATCGCCGGACATTGCTGCATACAATACGTAGCCAAATGCTGGTTGGTTTGCGTACCAGCAGGAGAAGGCCAAGAGCGCTAAAAGTGCTACTACCAGAAGTGCATTCAGGACAAATCGTTTGCTTTTCATCGATCGCTCCTTTCGAGTAGCTCTTATATGTAATTCTACAGCAGTCATTTGTTTTTCAAAGACTTTGGCTGTCCTAAATAACATGCACTTTCGCTGGAGGGTCGCTGTTTGGCGGCCCTCTTTTTTGCACAGGCGCGGCGGGATGGTAATATCGTTACGTTTGAACTGTTTCGATGTGAAACCGAGGAGATTCCCTCTATGAGTGCTGACTACCCGTCAATGACTACGGCCGAGATTCGCTCCAAGTTCCTCAACTTCTTTGAGGAGCGCGGTCTTAAGCTCTATCCTTCTTCGTCCCTCGTCCCCGACGATCCTTCATTGCTGCTTGCCAACGCCGGCATGAACCAGTTTAAGGAGTACTACCAGGGCAAGAAGACCATGAAGGAGATTGGCGCGATCTCCTGCCAGAAGTGTGTCCGCACCAATGACATCGATTGCATCGGCGAGGACGGCCGTCACCTGTCCTTCTTCGAGATGCTCGGCGACTTCTCTTTCGGCGGCGTCTCCAAGGAGCAGGCTTGCGCCTGGGCCTTTGAGCTCATCACCAAGGAGTTCAAGCTGCCGCTCGACCGCCTGTACTTTACCGTCTTTACCGAGGACGACGAGACCCACGACGTGTGGCGTTCTCTGGGCGTTGCTGAGGACCACATCTCCCGCCTGGGCGAGGACGACAACTTCTGGGCCGCTGGCCCCACCGGTCCCTGCGGTCCGTGCTCAGAGATCTACTTTGACATGGGCGAGGAGGTCGGCTGCGGCAGCCCCGACTGCAAGCCTGGCTGTGACTGCGACCGCTTCCTGGAGTTCTGGAATCTCGTCTTTACCCAGTATGACCGTCAGGAGGACGGCTCCATGCCGGAGCTGCCGCACCGCAACCTCGATACGGGCATGGGCCTGGAGCGCATGGCCGCCATCATGCAGCACAAGACCGCCAATTACGACGGCGACTTGATGCAGCATCTCATCAAGCTGGGCGAGGAGATCAGCGGCAAGACCTATGACGCCGATGATTACTCCGGCGCCAGCCGCTCTCTGCGTATCATTGCCGACCACTCCCGTGCTGTCGACTTTATGATCTCGGACGGCATCCTTCCCGGTAACGAGGGTCGCGAGTATGTTTTGCGCCGCTTGCTCCGCCGCGCCGTGTTCCACGGTCGCCTGCTGGGCATCGAGGGCGCCTTCCTGACCAAGTTCATCGACGAGGTCAACGCTCAGATGGGCGAGGCTTATCCCGAGCTGCTCAAGAACGTCGCCCTTGTCAAGGGAATCGTCGCCTCCGAGGAGGAGCGCTTCTCCACGACGCTCGACAACGGCCGCGTCTATCTGGACGAGGCCTTGGCAGCGCTTGCCGAGGGCGCTGTGCTTCCGGGCGATGTTGCCTTTAAGCTGCATGACACCTTTGGTTTCCCCATCGATCTGACCGTCGAGATCGCCGGCACCGCTGGCCACGACGTCGACATGGATGGCTTCACTGCCTGCATGGAGGACCAGAAGGCCCGTGCCCGCGCCAATGCCAAGGGCGACGCCTGGGGCAGCTTCAACGACGTGTGGGTCGAGCTTTCCGACAAGGTCTCCGCGACCGAGTTCGACGGCTATGACAACGATGTGATCGAGGGCGCCAAGGTTGTTGCCATCGTGCGCAACGGCGAGTCCGTTGAGTCCGCTGCCGCCGGCGAGGACGTTGAGGTCGTGCTCGACCGCACCCCGTTCTATGCCGAGATGGGTGGCCAGCAGGGCGATGCCGGTAAGCTTTCCGCCGAGGGCGTTGTTCTGACCGTTGCCGACACCAAGAACCACAACGGTCTGTATGCCCACGTCGCCCACGTTGCCGAGGGCACGCTGGCCGTCGGTGCTACCGTGACCGCCGCGCTCGACGCCGAACGCCGTGGCTTCCTGCGCCGCAACCACACCGCCACGCACCTGCTCGATGCCGCCCTTAAGCAGGTCCTGGGCGAGCACGTCTCCCAGGCCGGCTCGCTGGTGACGCCCGAGCACCTGCGCTTTGACTTTACGCACTTCGAGGCCCTGTCCTCCGAGCAGCTCAAGGCTGTCGAGGACCTGGTCAACCAGCAGATCTTCGCTTCCAAGCCGGTCGTGACCCGTGTCATGGGCATCGACGAGGCTAAGGCTGCCGGCGCTGTCGCTCTGTTTGGAGAGAAGTACGGCGATGTCGTCCGCGTCGTCTCCGTGGGCGCCGAGGACCAGCCGTTCTCCCGCGAGCTCTGTGGTGGCACCCATGCCGCCAATACCGCCGAGATTGGCCTGTTCAAGATCATTTCCGAATCCTCCACGGGCTCCAATGTCCGCCGTATCGAGGCCGTGACCTCTAAGGGTGCCCTCGACTACATGGCCGACCGCCTGGCGCTCGTTGACGCCGCCGCCGCTGCGCTCAAGTGCCGCGTCGACGAGGTTCCCGCCCGCGTGGAGAACCTGCAGGCCGAGCTGCGCGAGACGTCCAACAAGCTCAAAAAGGCTCTGACCGGTGGCTCCTCCGACGCTATTTCCAGTGCCATCGAGGGTGCTGTCGAGCTCGGCGGCTACAAGCTGGTCGTCGCTGAGCTCCAGGGCCTTGAGGCTGCCGACCTGCGCAACGTATGGGATACCGTGCATCAGAAGGTCGCCGGCCCTGTCGCTTGTGTCGTCGCCAGCGTGACTGAGAAGGGCACTCCGGCCCTGCTCGCCGCCGGCTCCGATGACGCCGTGAAGGCCGGTTTTCACGCCGGCAACGTGATCAAGCAGATCGCGGGCCTGGTCGACGGTCGCGGCGGCGGTCGTCCCAACATGGCCCAGGCCGGTGGCAAGAATGCTGCCGGCATCGCCGATGCCCTCGCGGCCGCCAAGACCGCGCTCGGCGCCTAAGAATCTAAGAAGTCGCTGTGGTCGCGCTTGCGCTGGACATAGGGGAGACCAGGATTGGCATCGCCGTCTCGAGCCGTGATGGCAAGATGGCGATGCCCGTCAAGGTGCTCCCGGCCGCCGAGGTCACCGGTATGGCCAAGACGTTCCGCTACCTGGTCGAGGACTATGAGCCCGACATCCTGGTAAGCGGACGTCCCCTGACCATGGCCGGTGAGCCTGGTCCCCAGGCCGAGCGCGTTGCCGCCGTGGCGCAAAAGATTGCCGACGAGCTCGATCTTCCGCTGGAGTTTGAGGACGAGCGCCTGTCCTCGCAGGAGGCCAAGCGAATCCTGCGAGAGCAGGGACTCAACGAAAAGCAGATGAGGGGCAAGATTGACATGATTGCCGCCAGCCTGTTCCTGCAGACATGGCTCGATCGTAAAAACGAGGAGGTTCAGCATGCCTAGCGCTTCCGATCCGCGCCGGCAGAGTCGTCAGGGTCAGCCCTCGTCGCGCCCTACTCAGCCTGGTCAGCGCCCTGCGCAGCCGATGCAGCGCACAGCTCAGCCTGCCGCGCGTCCGGTGCAGTCCTTCTCTCATTCGGCCCAACCTGTTCAACGGACGGGTCAGCAGCCTTCTGCTCGTTCGGTTCAGCATTCGGCTTCTCACGCGGCTCAGCAGCCCACTGCTCGTACGGCCCAGCCTGCAGGCGGTGCCCGCTTTAAGCAGCAGGCACCTACCCAGCGAACTCAGGCCCCTCAATCGCATGCGCATCGCGCTCATGTCTCGCACGGCGTGGCTCCCGCGACGCGTTCGAGCTACAACACGCATGCTCGCCGTGGCGCTCAAAAGAAAAGCTCCCCGGTGCCCATGATTATCGGCGCCGTGGTGGCGGTGCTCGCCCTTGTCGCGATCGTCTTCTTTGTCGTACCTGCCGTCAAAGGCTTCTTTACCGGTGGGGATGCGAAGGTTACGGCTGGTCAGCAGGTTACGGTGACCATTCCCGAGGGCGCCTCGGGCGATACGATCGCCTCGATTCTCTCCGAGAACCATATCGTCGAAAATCCCAAGGATTATTACGCGGCGGTCAAAAAGCTCAACGCCGACATGTCGCTTAAGCCGGGTAAGTATTCATTTACCACGCTTATGGACGCCACGAAGGTTGTCCAGCAGCTCATGGAAGGTCCCAACGCCGGCTCCGATGCGCTTACGATTCCTGAGGGCCTGACGGTCGATCAGGTCGCCGACCGCGTGGCCAAGGCGTACGACAGCATTTCTAAGGAAGACTTCCTTAACCAGGCTAAGGCGAGCAATTATGTGAATGATTACGCCTTCCTTAAAGACGCCGCGAACGATTCGCTCGAGGGATTCCTGTTCCCCAAGACCTATTCGCTTGGTAAGGATCCGAGTGCCGATGACGTGATTCGTGCCATGCTCGACCAGTTCAACGCCGAGTATAAGTCGCTTGACTTTGCCAGCTGTGAGGCAAAGATCAAGGAGCGCTATGGTGTGGAGATGTCCGATTACGACATCGTTAACCTTGCCTCGATCGTTGAGCGCGAGGGCCTTAACGCCGATCAGCGTGCGCACGTGGCCTCGGTCTTCTACAACCGTCTTGCCGGCAAGCTCGATGGCCTGCGTTACCTCAATAGCGATGCGACCATGATGTATGTCACCGGAGGCGAGGTTACCGCCGACGACCTGCAGAGCGATAGCCCGTATAACACCTATAAGCACGAGGGCCTGCCGCCCACGCCCATCTGCTCTCCGTCGCTCGAGGCGCTCAAGGCCACGCTTGAGCCGACCGACTCCGATGACCTGTATTTCTACATTACGCAGGACGAGGAGTACTTCTCGCAAACCTACGAAGAGCATCAACAGTCTTGGAATTAGCATGAGGATTTTTAGCCCCAAACGATACGTTGCCTCGGTCGATCGCATCGACCTTGATACCCTGTGGGCCGACGGCAAACGCGCCATTCTGCTCGATCGCGATAACACGCTGGTGCCGCGCGACACCGAGCAGGTTCCCGCCGCGGTTTCCGCTTGGCTCGACGCCGCCCGCGCCAAAGGCTTTAAGCTGTGCATGGTGTCCAACAACTGGCATCGCGACCAGGTCATGAGCTCTGCACGCGAGCTGGGACTCGAGGCCATCAGCCACGCCATGAAGCCGGCGCCGTTTGCCCTCAAGGCGGGTCTTAAGCGCCTCGGCGCCACGGCCGACGAGGCTGTGCTGATCGGTGATCAGCTCTACACGGACGTGTGGAGCGGCAACTTCGCCGGCGTCGATACCATTCTGGTAAAGCCGCAAGCGACGCAGGACCTATGGTATACGCAGATCTTCCGTATCTTCGAGCGCCGGGCCCTACGCGACCTTCCCTGCGAGGAATAGGTCTCGCTATGTCCCAGCACATCAAACACGGCTGCGACCATATCTTCTTTATCGGCTTTTTGGGCGCGGGCAAATCGACGCTCGCGCGCAACGTCGGCACTATGTTCAAGCGGCGTTTTATCGATACCGACCGTCTGGTCGTGCGCCGTTGCGGCAAGTCGGTAACCGAGATTTTTAAGACCGAGGGCGAGGATCGTTTTCGCGAGCTCGAGACCTCGGCGCTCCGTTCGCTCCAAAGCGAGCGCAGCCTGTTGGTTTCGTGCGGGGGCGGTATCGTCGAAACGCCGGTGAATATTGAGCTGATGCACGAAATGGGTACGTGCGTGTACCTCGAGGGCGACTTCGAGGATTCGATTCGCCAGATTCGTCGGTCCGACACGCGCCCCGATTTCCGTTCGCCCGAGCATGCCGCGCGCCTGTTTGAGCATCGCCGTCCGCTGTATCGCCAAGCCGCCGACCTTACCCTTGATATTCGCAACAAGTCCTTCGAGGACGTTTCCTACCTTTGTGCCGAGATGCTTTTGGAGCGTGGGCTGCTATGATTCGCCGTCAACTGATCAATTTCCAAAACCGCAGCGTCGATGTCCGTGTCGGATTGGGCGCGTTCGATGAGCTGTCGCGCATGTTTGCCTCGGCTGTGGGCAAGCCTAAGCGCGCGATGGTGGTTTGGAACTATGTCACATCCGAGCGTTTTGGTGAGGTCGTCGAGCATGCGCTGGTCGACGCCGGTTTTGCCGTGTCGCCGCTAGTCCTCGAGGTTTCGCCTGCTGGTGCCACGCTGGCCGATGCCGATACCGTCTTTGGCGCCCTGTCGGCTAACGGCATTACCTGCGACGATCTGGTTGTCGCCGTTGGCGATGCCGCAACCTGCTCGGTTGTTAGTTGGTGCGCCAACCAGTGGTGCGGTCGCACCGAGTGCGCGCTGCTGCCGACGACCTTCGATGCCATGCTCACGGTCGCGACGACCATGAAGCCGCTCGTCGCCTCGTCGGCGAATGCGCTTCCCGCTATCGCGTTCCGTCCCGAGCCCGGGTTGGTCGTGTGCAACCTCGACCTTATTCGCGAGGCCAGCCCCGAGGACCTTAAGCTTGGCTATGCGGTGCTCGTGGGCACCATGCTTTCGAGCAGCAAGTCCCGCTGGAATCAGTTTACTGAGACCGTCCCCGAGATTCTCGCGGGCGAGGAGGTCGCGCTCGTTAATGCCGTTCAATGGTCTCAGACTGCCCGCAAGGACGTACTGATGGCCACGAACCCGAGCGCTCGCCATGCGCTCGATTTTGGCAAGACGGGGGAGCGTACCCTGCGCGCTTGCTTGGGCGATGCCGCTTCGCAGGTCCCTGCCTACCAGCTGTTGTCCGAGGGCATGCGCTTTGAGGCGCGCCTTGCCCACGACGCCTGCGACTTTGATATCGATTACGTCTTTGAGGTCGATGACTGCTTGGAGGACTTTGGTATCGAGGAGCTTGCCTTCGATCTGGAGCCTGCCGCATATATCGAGGAGTTCCGCAAGCAGCAGTTCGCCCGCTCGAACCGCAGCATGCTGCCGCTGCCCGCGGCGCTCGGCGCCATTCGTCTAACGAGCGTTGAGGATGAGGTTCTTGAGCGCCATGTTCGCGCCTATTTGGCTTCTCGCAAAGAACTTCTCTAAGATTTATTGACATCCATCGTCTTTCGTATCATGTTGAGGGACGGGTTTCCAATCGGTTGCGGATCGCATGCGATTCCGACGTTCAGTTGAGACCCGTCCCGTCTTTATAGACAATAAGAAAGGAATCTGCATGTCTGAGTTTGCTGCCGGTCCTGCCGGTCGTATCGAACGTGTCCGTGCCCTGATGGTCGAGCGCGGCTACGACGCCATCGTGGTGCGCGACGAGGCCAACCTTCGTTGGCTTACGGGTGTGAAGGGTGTCTTTGACTACACCTTCGAGTTCCCGCACGCGGCGTTTATTACGGCCGACCAGTGCCTGTTCCACACCGACTCGCGCTACCTCAACAGCTTTGAGGAGAACACGCCCGCCGGCAGCCCCTGGGTCTACGACATGGACGAGGGTACCATCCCCTGCTGGGTCGCCGGCAAGATTGCGGCTAACAAGTGCCGCGTCTGTGCTGTCGAGGACGATATGCAGATTAATTTCTATCAGGGCATTCAGCGTGGTCTGGAGGACCGTTCCGTCGCCTGCATGTTGCCGCTGATGCATGACGATATTCGCAAGATGCGCGCCATCAAGGATGCCGAGGAAATCGAGCTCATGCGCCACGCACAGTCGATCACCGACGCCGCCTTCCAGCACATGCTCGGCTTTATTAAGCCTGGTATGACCGAGAAGCAGGTTCGCAACGAGCTCGAGAACTTTATGTTCGCCAACGGCGCCGATAGCCTTGCCTTCGGCTCCATCGTGGCGAGCGGTCCCAACACCGCCAATCCGCATGCCGTCCCGAGCGACCGTGTCATCGAGAAGGGCGATTTCGTTCTTATGGATTACGGCGCGGGCTACTGTGATTACCGCTCCGACATGACACGCACCGTCGTGATGGGCGAGCCCACGCAGGAGCAGGTCGACCTGTACGCACTCGTGCGCCGCACGCACGAGGAATGCGTCGCCGCCATCCATCCGGGCGTCGAGGGTAACGATATCTTCAAGCTTTCCAAGAAGATCATCGGCGATGCCGGCTATGGCGATTACTACAACCATGGTCTGGGCCACGGCGTCGGTATCGACATTCACGAGCTGCCCAACTTCAACCGCAGCAAGAACACCATCGAGATCGGCTCGGTTGTCACCATGGAGCCCGGCGTCTACCTGCCCGGCGTGGGCGGCGTGCGCCTTGAGGACTACGGCGTGGTCACCGAGAACGGCTACGAGCCCTTCACCAAGACCCCGCACGACCTGCACGTTATCGACTGCTAGTCTACTTCGGTAGATAGTTTGGGGCGGGGCGTTCGGATCGATTCGGACGCCCCGCGTTCTCTTTTTATGCGCTCGCCGCAGGCGCCGTCTGCAAGTGTATAATTTCTGTCGTATGTAATTTGGACGCTTGTGCGTTCTGCCCATAACAAGAAAGGTCGCTATGCCTACCATTTCTACCGCCGACTTCAAGAACGGCCTCGGTCTCCGCATCAAGGACAAGGTCTACACCATCGTCGAGTTCCAGCATGTCAAGCCGGGCAAGGGCGGCGCGTTTGTGCGCTACAAGACCCGCGACATCAAGAGCGGCCGCGTCGTCGAGAACACCTGCAACGCCGGCACCAAGTTCGAGAGCGTCATGCTCACCACCCGTGAGTTCCAGTACCTCTACAACGATGGCACCGACTACATCTTCATGGACAACGAGTCCTATGAGCAGGTTCCCGTTCCCGAGGACATGGTGGGCGAGAACTCCAAGTGGCTGCGCGAGAACGACATCTGCCAGCTGCTCTTCGCCGACGATGAGCTCATGGGCGTGACTCCGCCGATGTTCATCGAGACCACCATCGTCCAAACCGACCCGGGCTTTAAGGGCGACACCGTCCAGGGTTCCACCAAGCCGGCCACGATTGACACCGGCGCTGTCATCCAGGTCCCCATGTACCTCAACGAGGGCGAGGTCATCAAGGTTGACACCCGCGACGGCAAGTTCGTCTCCCGCGTCTAGCAACCAACTCTTCTAGGAGGACTCATGCCCCAGGAAATCAAGATTGACGGCATCGGCATTTCGCCCGATGTTCTGACCGCCATCGTCTCGCGCGCCGTGTCCGATGTCGAGGGCATCGCCTCCGTTGGCGTCAAGGACCTTGCCACCAACCTTGTCTCCATGATGCTCTCGTCCAAGGCCCCGGCTTCCGAGCCGGCGGTCGAGGCTGAGGTCGTCGGCGACAAGCTCGCACTCACCGTGCGTGTCGTGGTGTTCTTTGGCTATCCGTTCAAGAAACTCGCCGAGGCCGTTCGCGCCGCCGTGGTCGCCGCCATCGATGCCCAGGTGGGCGTTGAGGTTGAGCGTGTTGACGTTTGCATCGACGGCCTCGTTTTCCCCAAGGAGTAACCTTTGAGCCTTAAGGTTTATCGCGGGCGTACGCTTGCCCGCAGTCAGGCGCTGCAGCTGCTGTTCCAGGCCGAGGCCACGGACAGCCCGCTCGAGCGCGTCCTCGAGGGTGATTTCCTGATCTCGAAAGGTCCCCTCGATCCCTATGCGCTGGAGCTGTGCCGCGGTGCCTATGAGCATATCGACCGCATCGACTGCGCTCTGCGCTCCGTTGCCAAGAACTGGGATCTTATGCGCATGCCCGGCGCCGACCGCAATCTGCTGCGTATCGCCGTTTACGAGATGCGTTTCCTCACCGACGAGGAGGTCTCGGACGCCATCGTGATCAACGAGGCTGTCGAGCTTGCCAAGGCCTATGGCACCGACCAGTCCGCGTCGTTCGTCAACGGCGTGCTGGGCAAGATCGCTCGCAGCGAGGAACTGCCGGGTGAGGACTTGTACCAAGAGCTGCTGGCCGAAGATTGCGCTCGCGAGGAGGCGCAGGCTGCCGAGGCGGCCGCCAAGGTTGCGGTTGCTCAGGCTGAGGCTGGCGTGCTGGCTGAGGATGCGGACGCTGTCGAGGCCGTCGAGGCCGACTCCGTCGAGGAGTAGCCATGCCAGAGGGTTCCGTCCGCAACTTCGACGAGATATCGGACCGCCTTGACCAGATCATCGCCACCGTTCGCTCCAAGGATACGTCCTTGGAGCGTTCGCTCGATTTGTTTGATGAGGCGATTGAGCTGGGCTCCCGTGCGGTCGATATGGTCGACAAGTTTGAGCTGACGCCGCGTGAGGCCGACAAGCTCGAGCAGGAATACGATGAGGATGCGGCAAACGAGTCCCAAGATAGACAGGCTGCATCTCCGGATACGAATGGTTGATGGCATTCATGAAACGCGTGCGTCTTGATGACGAACTGATTTCACAGGGCATCTGCGCCGATCGCGCGGATGCCCTTCGCACTCTTATGGCCGGCTTGGTCTCGAGTGGTGGTGAGCGCTTGACTTCTCCGGGCCTTAAGGTGACCCCTGGACTGCCGCTGCACGTGAAGGGGCGCATTCCGTACGTTGGGCGCGGCGGCCTTAAGCTCGAGGGTGCGCTCGACGCGTTCGGGATTGATCCGACGGACCTTGCTTGCCTCGATGTGGGCTGCTCCACGGGCGGCTTCACCGATTGCCTGCTCAAGCGTGGTGCCGCGACCGTTGTCTCGGTCGACGTGGGCCGTGCCCAGTTCGACTGGTCGCTGCGCCAAGAAGATCGTGTGACGCTCCACGAGCGCACGAATGTGACGCAGTTGCCCGAGCTCGGCTACGGCGGTGTTATCGATCTGGCCGTGTGCGATGTGTCGTTTACGAGTATCGCGAATATCATCGACGCCGTGCTGGCGTGCCTGAAGTCTTCGGGTTCATTCTGCACGCTCGTAAAGCCGCAGTTTGAGGCTCCGGCGGCGCTGGTGGGCGAGGGCGGCATTGTGACCGATCCCGCCGTGCGCCGCGATACACTCGTGGCGGCGGTTGAACTCTTTGCCGCCAAGGGCCTGTTCCCGGTCGATGTGTGCGTGTCACCCATTCATGGTGCCAAGGGCAACGTTGAGTTTTTCCTGTACGGCACGAGATTTGACCCCGGCGACCGCTCGCAAGATGAGCTGCAATCCCAGGTATCGGTTTTGAGCGAGAAAGCTGCAACGCTATGAAGGTCTTTCTGGTTCCCAATTACTACAAGCAAGAGGCGGTCGAGAGCGGCCTGATGCTCGAGCTTTGGCTGACGCGCCAGGGCTATGAGGTCGCATGGGCTGCCGACCAGCGATCCAAGATTCAGAGCACGCCTGATATTGACGGCTCCGATCTGGTCATTACGCTCGGCGGGGACGGTACGTTGCTGCGCGCTGCTCGCATCCTCAACCATCGCGAGATTCCTATCCTCGGTCTTTCCTATGGTCACCTGGGCTTTTTAACCGCTGCGAGTCCCGAGGAGCGCGACATTCTTAAGGTCGTGAGCGATGCCCTTTCCGGCGAGCTGCACGTGAGCCGTCGCGCCACCATCGCTGCGGATATCGTGTCCGTGCGCGAAGACGGTACGAAAGATGTCGTGCGCACCTTCGCCCTCAACGACATGGCGCTTACCCGCGGTCCGCTGTCCGATATGGTCGAGTTCGACATCACGGTATCGGGCCACCATATCGACCGCCTACGCGGTGACGGTGTCGTCGTTTCGACGGCGACCGGCTCCACTGGCTATGCACTATCCGCCGGCGGCCCCATCGTGAGCCCCGACTATACGGGCATGGTCTGCGTACCCATTGCGCCGCACACCATTCAGGCTCGTGCCTTTTTGACCTCGCCGAGTGATGTTGTCGAAATCTTTATGTCTGATGACCGTCCGAGCGTTCCGGCGATCGCTATCGATGGACAGTTTATTACCTGCGACGGCACGGTCGAGAGCGTGGCCGTGCGCCGAGGCCCCGGCGACGTGCTGCTGCTCGACTACGGCCCCGAGAGTTTTTACAACTCGGTGAGCCGCGTATTCTACGGAGTCCGTCATGATCGATGAGCTGCAGGTTTCTAACATTGCGCTCATTCGCGAGGCGACGTTGGTGCCGAGTGCCGGCCTGACTGTCCTGACAGGCGAGACCGGCGCCGGCAAGACCGCGCTGCTCTCGGCCCTCAAGCTTATTTTGGGCGAGCGTGCGGATTCGTCGACGGTGCGCGAGGGTGAGGCGCTTGCCAGCGTCGAGGCGCGGCTGTTCGACGGTCCACACGACACGGAAGGCTTTACCGTACAGCGCAGTCTTTCTGCCGAGGGCCGCAGCCGCGTGAAGATTGACGGCCGCATTGCCAGTGTGCGCGAGCTTTCGGAGCGCGTTGGCGTGATGATGGATCTGTGCGGCCAGCACGAGCACCAGCGCTTGCTCGATCCGGCGCATCACGTTGCGATGGTCGATGCGTGGGCGGGGCGCTCTGCGCTTGAGGCGCTGGATGCGTACCGCGCCTGCTTTAAAGCCTCGCGCGCGGCTGCCAAGGAGGTCCGTCGCGTCGAGGAGGCCTCGCGTGCGCAGGGGAGTCGCGTCGAGGAAGCGCGTTTTGCCCTCGAGCGTATCACCGAGGTCGACCCCAAGCCAGGCGAGTACGAGGAACTCGAGGAACTGCTGCCGCGCTCCGAACATGCCGAGGTACTGGTTGCCACGGCTAACGATGCCCATGCATCGCTAGCCGCCGAAGGAGGAGCGCTCGATGCCGTGAACAGCGCCGTGGCAGAGCTTTCCCGAATGGCTACCGTCGATCGCAAACTGGGCGATATTGCCGATGTGCTTTCGGATGCCTGTATCTCCCTTGAGGATTGCGCGAACGAGCTTCGTGCCTATCGCGATGGCGTCGCCTTTGATCCGCGCGAGCTCGCTCGCATGCGTGAGCGGTATTCTGACCTCAAGGGCCTGTTGCGTCAGTGGGGTCCCACCATGGACGATGTTTTTGCCATGCGCGATCGCTCGCAAGAGCTGTTGTCCCTAGTCGATGATGGCGATGAACAGATCAAAAAGGCGCGTGAAGCGCTTGGCGCGGCGGAGCGCGAACTGTTTGCTGCCGCCAAGGCGCTTAAGCGCGCCCGTAATACGGCGGCCCCGCGCTTCTGCCACGAGGTCGGCCGCCAGATGGCTCGCCTGGAGATGGGCGGCGCCGAGCTCGTCTGGGAGTCGCGCGATCTTCCCCGTGCTGAGTGGACGCCCGTTGGTCCTTCGAGCTACGAGCTGCTATACCGCAGCGGTGCCGGCTTGACGCCACGTCCCCTGCGCCGCATTGCGTCGGGCGGCGAGCTCAGCCGTGTCATGCTGGCAAGCAAGGTTGTCCTCGGTAACGCGGACGGTGTTGATACGCTGGTGTTTGACGAGGTCGATGCTGGTGTCGGTGGCTCCACGGCGCGTGCGCTCGCGGGCGTGCTGGCAGATCTCGCCGCTACGCATCAGGTGATTGTCGTAACCCACTTGGCGCAGGTCGCCGTCATGGCTGACAAGCATTATGTCGTCAGCAAGGAACCGGGCGATGTTCCCCAGACGCATTTGGACGAGGTAACCGGCGAAGCGCGTACCGCCGAGATCGCCCGCATGTTGAGCGGCGATCAGTCCGAAGCAAGCCTGGCGCACGCCAAGCAGATGCTCGAAGAAGCTCGTGGTTAGGTCGTATCAGTGGTGTTGGTGGGACAAAATAGACTGAAATTTTTGTCCCACTACGCGTTTTACTCCACAACCTTATCCGGCTGGATGAGCTCTTCGTAGTAGCTGATATGTTCGCGGGCATCTTTGATTTCGGGCAGCAGGAAGTTGTAGATGACTTCGATGATCATCGTGGCGCTGATCTTGGAGAACGCAAAATCTCCCGTCGTCAGCAGCGCTTCGTGGTTGACGGTATTAAACGTGTAGTCTGCCAGGCGCGCGAGCGGGGATTTGCTGTCGCTGCTGATGACGACTACGGTTGCGCCGCAGTTGCGAGCCGCTTTTGCCATGCGATTCAGTCGGCGCGATTTGCCGGAGTTTGAGATTAGCACGATGACGTCACCCGGGCGTAACGTGAGCGCAAAACCGATTGATGTCTCGCTAATGGTGCTCGCCATGCAGCGCAGGCCCAGCTGGGAAAACTTAAACGTCGCATCGAGCGCGACCGCGTTCGTATTGCCCACAGCCGCAAACTCAATAACCCCTGCATGCTTAAGGGCATGCACAACAGCCGCCAGCGTATCGTGGTCGATTCCGTCGATGGTCGCATTAAGCTCGCTCACCTTGGCAGCCAGGATGTTCTTGAGGCTCTGCTCCATATTGTCGAGCGAGACCTCGTCGGTCAGGCCCTCGTTGCGCTGGCTTTCCAAATCCCTCGCCAACGAAAACTGAAAGCTGCGGAAGCTGCCAAACCCAAGCTTGCGGCAGAAGCGCGAAACGGTCGCCTCGGACGTGGCAGCGGCGCGTGAGAGTTGAGCCGCCGTGAGGCGTGGAGCCTCGGACTGGTGCTCCAATATATAGTCGACAATGCGCTGCTCGGACTCGCTGTATCCCTGATGGGTGCTAATGAGGGAAAGTGCGCTCTTGCTACTATCGGTCATGGATGGCTCCTGGTTGGCATGAAAATCTAATTTGATTCGCAATGCCATAGTATACGGGCATTTTCAATTACAAGATACACCTTGCCGTTTCAAGTGCTGATGGTAAACTTTCACCTACCGTTTACGGTTATGAAAGAACCTTTCACCGGAGAATTGCACCTTGGCTCTTCTCACGCGGACGGTAGGTTGGTATCTTTCAGTTGTGGAAAAATGCGCATCGAAGCGCGTGTAGGGGAGCGCCCGCGGGCGCTGTACTCAAGAAGGAGGGACACATGGCTAAGTTTGACATCATCGCCGCGACCGGTTGCCCGACCGGCATTGCGCACACCTTCATGGCGAAGGAGGCGCTGGAGAAGGCAGCTGCCGAGCGCGGTCTGACTATTAAGGTCGAGACTCATGGCCAGGTCGGTGTCGAGAACGAGCTCACCAAGAGTGAGATCGCTGGTGCCAAGGCCGTCGTCGTCGCAGCAGACAAGGATGTCCAGGCTGAGCGTTTCGCCGGTAAGCCCATGGTTTCCGTTGGTGTTTCCAAGGCCCTGTCCGTTGAGGCCGCCGGTAAGCTGATTGACCGCGCGCTCGCCGCCAAGGGCGACAGCACGATTGCAGCCGCTGCCGATGTCGAGGACGAGGTCGAGGAGAAGGAGTCCATCGGCCACATCATCTACAAGCACCTCATGAACGGCGTCAGCCACATGCTCGTCTTCGTCGTTGCTGGTGGTGTTCTGACCGCCGTTTCGTTCCTGTGGGGCATTACGTCCTTCGATTCGACGGCGTCTGACTACAACAGCTTTGCTGCGATGCTCAAGATCATCGGCGGCATCGCCATGAACCTCATGGTTCCGGTGCTTTCCGCCTACATCGCCGAGTCCATCGGCAAGCGCCCGGCGCTCGTCCCCGGCTTTGTTGCCGGTATGATCGCCATCCAGGGCCTGCCTGTTAACGCCGAGACCGGCATGATCGACGCCGGTGGCGCCGGCGTGGGCTTTGGCTTCCTGGGCGGCATCGTCGGTGGCTTCCTCGCCGGTTATGTCATCCTGCTGCTCGAGAAGGTCTTTGCCGGTCTGCCCAAGAACCTGGACGGCCTCAAGGCTATCTTCCTGTACCCGCTGTTCTCGACGGCTATCGTCGGCCTGGTCATGCTCGGCATCTCCGGCCCCATGGCTGCCATCAATACCGCCATGATGGACTTCCTCAAGGGCCTGTCCGCCTCTGGCGCCGTTGTCCTGGGTCTTGCCATTGGCTGCATGTGCGCCTTTGACATGGGCGGCCCGGTCAACAAGGCTGCTTACGTCACCGGTACCGCTATGCTCACCGAGGCACTGGCCGCCGGTGTTGGCACCGATACCTACAACTTCGGCACCAACTTCATGGCTGCCGTCTCCGCCGCCTGCATCGTTCCGCCGTTGATCACCACCTTTGCCGTCGTTGTCGGCAAGAAGTACTTCAGCCAGGAGGATCACGACGCCGGTGTCGTCAACCTCATCCTTGGTTGCACCCACATCACTGAGGGCGCCATTCCGTTCATGACCAAGAACATCTGGCCCGTCATGCCCATCATGATGCTCGGTTCCTCTATCGCTTCGATCCTGACCATTATGTTCAACGTTCACGATCCGGCGCCTCACGGTGGCTTCTTGGTCCTGCCCGTTGTCGAGAACGGTCCGCTTTGGGTCCTCGCGATCCTCATCGGCGCTGTGGTCGGTGGCATCCTGTTCGTGGCCTTCAAGAAGTACGACTTCGAGAAGAACCAGAAGGCCGCTCCTGCAGCCAAGCCGGTTGAGGCCTCCAAGGCCGCTGCCGTCGAGGCCCCCAAGGCCGAGGCTGCCGACTTCGTGAAGGTCGAGAATGTCTTTGTTGCCGAGGACTTCGCTTCTCGTGACGAGGCTCTGAGCTTCGTTTCCAACCAGGCTGTCAAGGCCGGTATCGCCAGCGACGCCGACGCCGTGATGAACGCCTTCCTGGCCCGCGAGGCCGAGGGCACCACGGGCATGATGGAGGGCTTCGCCATCCCGCATGCCAAGTCCGATGCCATTACCGAGGCTGCCGTCATCGTCGTCAAGGACGAGTCCGGCGTGACCGGTTGGGATACCATGGACGGCGCTCCCGTTAACGTGGCCATCGCTCTGCTCATCCCGGGTGCACAGGCTGGCACCACGCACCTCAAGATCCTGTCCAAGGTCGCCGAGGCGCTCATGGACGAGGACTTCCGTGCCACCGTCAAGGGTTCCACCGACGCCGCCAAGATCGCCAAGATGATCAACGCCCGCCTGGTCTAATCCCGCAACACGCGAATACCATCGCTCCCTGTATATAAGGCGGAGTCCCTCTCCAGGGCCTCCGCCTTTTTCATCCCCAAATAAGTTGCGGTGAAATAGGGATTAATAAACCGTTTTATCGTTAGAACCAAGAACTATTTCACCGCAACATGCAGAAGGGTATAGATAGCCCCCATCAACCAGATTAACCAGGCGAACAACAATCAGCCTGAATTCCGTTTGCACGATATTGCTCTGGACCGACCGAGTTTCCGCAGCTCGCCCGCCGGGCGGGGCGATTAAGTTTGTCGCGAGTTCCGCACGCAAAGGAAAGCACTTAATGTGCTTTCCGTCTTGCGCAGGACTGTAGAGCAGCAAACTTAACCGCCCCGCCCGGCGGGCGAGCGCAGGGATACGACATCTGTCCAACAATTCGTGTGAAACACAATGAAAAACCGTTTGATGTGAGTTAATATAAACAACGTCGTGAATCTGACTCCTGCCACATGCATGACAGGGGTTAAACACAAAAAGGAGTCAACTATGGTTTCTGAGAAGGCTACCCTCGTTAATCCTCAGGGTCTGCACATGCGTCCGGCTGGTCTGTTCGCCTCCACCATGGGCAAGTACGCCTGTGACGTGACGGTCGTCACCCCCGAGAAGGAGGTCAACGGCAAGTCCCCGATGGCTCTCATGGCTGCTGGTATCCCCTGCGGCACCGAGGTCGAGGTCAAGTGCGACGGCGCTGACGAGGCCGAGGCTCTGGCTGCTGCCATCGAGCTCATCAAGAGCGGTCTTGGCGAGTAGAACTCAAACGGGTCGCATGTTGAACAACTAAGTTCATATTTGGGGGCGCAGTGACCTGTTCAAAGGTAGCTGCGCTCTTTTGTCATGGATATGGCAAAACGCTTTATCACATGACACGGAGAGAGGAATGGGAATGTATCAGGGAGTCAACGCTTCCGAGGGCATCGGTATCGGCACCGTCATGGTCGCCGTCGATCCCGACTTGACGTTTGAGCCGCACGAGGTTGCTGATTCGGCAGCAGAGAAGGAGCGCTATCAGTCCGCTCTTTCGGTCTTCTGCGAGAAGACCCAGGCTCAGGCCGACCACATGAAGGAGACGGTGGGTGAGGCCGAGGCCGAGATCATGAGCGGACACATTGTCCTGGCTCAGGACCCGGGCATGACCGACGCCATCAACGCCGCCATTGACGGCGGTACCTGCGCCGAGCAGGCGCTCATGGACACCTCGACCATGTTCGAGAACATGTTCCTGTCCATGGACGACGAGATGTTCCGTCTGCGCGCGGCTGACATCGCCGACATCCGTACCGGTATTCTGGCCGAGTTGCTGGGTAAGGAGGTCGTCGACCTCTCCGTCCTGCCCGAGAACACCGTCGTTGTCGTGCACGACCTCACGCCGTCCATGACCGCCACGATCGATAAGGCCCACGTTGCCGGTATTGTCACCGAGACCGGTGGCCGCACGTCGCATTCCGCGATCATCGCGCGCGCCCTCGAGATCCCGGCTGTCCTTTCGGTTTCCAACAGCTGCACCGCGCTGCGCAACGGTATGACCGTTGTCGTCGACGGCGGCAAGGGCATCGTCGAGGCCGATCCGGACGAGGAGACGCTCGCCGCCTACACCGCCAAGGCCGAGGCCTTCGCTGCCGAGAAGGCAGCCCTCGAGGCCTTCCGTGGCAAGCCGTCCGTGACTGCCGATGGCATCAAGAAGATCATCGCCTGCAACATCGGTAACCCCGATGACGTGCCCAACGCGCTCGATCACGACGCCGAGGCCATCGGTCTGTTCCGCTCCGAGTTCCTGTTCATGGACTCTGCTGAGCTTCCTTCCGAGGAGGAGCAGTTCAACGCCTACCGTAAGGTCGCCAGCGCGCTCAAGGGCGCTCCGGTCATCATCCGCACGCTCGATGTGGGTGGCGACAAGGAGATTCCGTATCTGCATATGGTCAAGGAAGACAACCCCTTCATGGGCTTCCGCGCCGTGCGTTACTGCCTGGCCAATCCCGACCAGTACAAGGTCCAGCTCCGCGCTCTGCTGCGCGCTAGCGCCTTCGGTGACGTCAAGATCATGATCCCGCTCGTCACCTGCGTCGAGGAGGTCTTGGCTGTCAAGGAGCTCGTCGAGCAGTGCAAGGCCGAGCTGACCGAAGAGGGTCGCAAGTTCAACGAGAACATCGAGGTCGGCATCATGGTCGAGACGCCCGCCGCTTCGCTGCTCGCAGACCGTCTTGCCGAGGTCGCCGACTTCTTCTCCATCGGCACCAACGACCTGATCGGCTACACCATGTGCGCCGACCGTGGTAACGACACCATCTCCAACCTGTACCAGGTTTACTATCCCGCCGTGCTCCGCTCGCTCAAGAACATCATCGAGAGCGGCGTGAAGGCCGGCATCATGGTCGGTATGTGCGGCGAGGCCGCTGCCGATCCGCTGCTCGAGCCGCTGCTGATCAGCTGGGGCCTGGAGGAGTTCTCGATGAGCGCTCCTTCGATCCTGCGCGCCCGCAAGACCATCAGTCAGTGGACCAAGGCCGAGTGCGACGAGCTCGCCGAGAAGGCGCTCGCCTGCAACACCGCAGCCGAGGTCAAGGCACTGCTCGAGTCCGCAGCTCGCTAATTTGGTATCAGAGGTAACCGCGTGGTTGGAATGGGCCGGCCACGCGGCCCTCACATATACAGGGGGTACTGTAAATGTTCTACACGCTAACCGCTAACCCGGCTGTCGACATGACGGTTTCGAGCTCTCCGCTCGAGCCCGATGAGAACGTCCGCACCGGCTCGGCCAGCTACACGGCTAACGGCAAGGGCCTTGACGTGTCCTTCGCCTTTAAGAAGATGGGCGTTGACACCGTCGCACTCGGCTTCTTTGCTGGCTTCACGGGCAAGTTCATCGTCGAGGAGGTCATGAACCTGGGTTGTCTCTGCCGCCCGGTCTGGACCGACGGTATCACGCGCATTAACACCTACGTCAACGATGGCCAGCACGAGTACGGCATCCTGAACCCGGGCGCTCCGATCACGCCGCAGCACCAGGAGGAGCTCTACAACATCCTGGACACCGCGGGCGATCTTGAGTGCCTGATCGTTTCCGGCTCCGTGCCTCCCAAAGCTACGCCCGACTTCCTGGCTCAGGTCATGGAGCACGCTCAGGCTCGTGGCGCCGACGTCGTCCTGGACCTGTCCTCCGACAAGCTCAAGGAGCTCGCTCACAAGAAGCCGCTGCTCATCAAGCCGAACCATCACGAGATGAAGGCCATCTTCGGCGTGCCGGTCGACACCGACGACGAGGTCCGCGTTGCCATGAAGATGGCTCACGACGCTGGCGTTCAGAACGTGCTGCTCACCCGTGGTAGCCGCGGCGACGCTTACTTCTCCAACGGCGAGGACATCTGGTACGCCAAGCGTGAGTTCAACATCAAGCTGGTTTCTTCCGTCTGCGCCGGCGACTGCACCCTCGCTGCGTTCCTGCACAAGTGGTACAGGGATCGCGACAACGTCGAGGAGGCCATGAAGCTCGCTATGGCCACCGGCGCCAACGTTGCTGAGTCCGTCGGCATCGGCGACTTCGGTCACGTCGACGAGTACAGCAAGCGCGTTGCTGTCCGCAAGCTCGATCGTCAGTAATCGAAACGCGACATATTTGTGCGCATGTGGCGCCCCGGTTTCGGCTGGGGCGCCTTTTTGTTCCGCCACGGGGGAGAGATGTTCTGCCGTACTTCATCGCTTCCACACCGTTCACCGAGTAGTCCTAGCCTTTTACCGATGCGTGGAATATACTTTCATTAACACGTTGCTTCGTGAAAGGAACATTCATGATTTACACGCTCACTGCAAATCCCGCCATTGACTACAACATCGCCTGCGACGGTCTTGCTGCCAACACCGTCACGCGTACCCGCAACGCGGTCTACACGCCCAACGGCAAGGGCCTCAACGTCTCGTTTACGCTTGACCACTACGGCGTCGACACCACGATCCTGGGCTTTTTCGCCGGTTTCTCGGGCGAGTTTATCGTTAAGGGCGCCGAGGCCCTGGGCGTGCCCGTCAAGCCCGTGTGGACCGACGGCATTACGCGCGTCAATGTGTTCCTCAACGCCGGCCCCGACACCGAGTACAACATGGTCAACGCCGGTGCCGCCATCAACGAGGCCAACGAGCAGGAGATGTTTGAGCTCATCGATTCGCTCGATGACATGACCTGCCTGGTCATCAGCGGCTCGCTGCCTCCCAACACTTCCGAGGGCTTCTTGGCCGAGGTCCTGCGCCGCGTCAAGGCCAAGGGGGCCGAGTTCGTCCTCGACATCTCGAGCCATCAGCTGGCAGACCTCATTGCCATGGAGCCGCTGCTGATCAAGCCCAATGACGACGAGCTGCTTGACATCTTTGGCATTAAGGTGAGCGGTGGCGACGATGAGTCTGTCAAGGGCGCTATGGCTGAGCTTCATGCCAAGGGTGCCAAGAACGTGCTGCTGACCCTCGGTGGCGACGGCGCGTATTTCTCCAACGGTGAGCACATCTGGTTTGCCAACCGCACCTTCGACGTCAAGCTGCTGTCGACGGTGTGTGCCGGCGATTCCTCGCTCGCTGCCTTCCTGTCCGTGTGGCACGACGCCCCCGAGCGCGTCGAGGACGCCCTGCGCCTTTCGATGGCCACTGGCGCCAACGTGGTCGAGTGTCCTGGTTTGGGTGATTTTGCCAAGGTGGACGAATATAAGAAGCACATCGAGGTTCGCCAGGTCTGCTAGCCGCATCGAAAAATCGTTGCCGAACACCCGCCTTTGGATCTCCGAGGCGGGCGTTTTTTTTGCGCGCTGAACGTATGCGGCGTCTGCTGTCTCGTTTTATCGACTCGACGACGCGATTGCGTGTGCGCGCTTTCTCGTTTCTTGTTAGACTTCTTGAGGACCATCGATTAACGCTCGCAAGTGCAGGAGGCCACAGGCATGTGCAATGTTTCGCTCAACGGTACTCAACCGTCCGATGCGTCCCTGCGCGTCCTTCGCGCGCTTGAGGCGGCTGGCCTTGAGGCTTGGTACGTGGGCGGTTGGGTGCGCGACGCCCTGATGGAGTGCCCCAGCCACGATGTTGATATGTGCTGTAGCGGCCTGTGGCAGGAGTCCAAAGCGGCGCTCGAGGCCGCCGGCATCGCGGTTGTGGAGTCGGGCATTAAATTTGGCGGAATCACGGCTATTTCCGATGGCGAGCGTATCGAGGTCACCACGTACCGTCTGGATGGCTTTTACACCGATGGTCGCCATCCCCAGAGTGTGGAGCGTGCCGCCTCGCTCGAGGATGATCTGGCGCGCCGCGACTTTACCGTCAACGCCATGGCCTGGCATCCCGAGCGCGGGCTTGTCGACCGCTACGACGGCCAGGGTGACTTGGAGCGCAAGCTGATTCGCGCTGTCGGCGATCCCAAGCGTCGTTTTAACGAGGACGCCCTGCGCATGCTGCGTGCGGTACGCTTTGCCTGCCGCCTGGACTTTATGATTGAGCCCGAGACTAAGCGTGCGCTTGCCGAGTGTGCGCCGCTGCTCGATGCCGTGGCGCGCGAGCGTGTGGGTATTGAGCTCAAGGGCATTCTTTCGACCGGCCATGGGGGAGACGCGATGCTGCGCTACCCCGAGCTCATCTGTGCCGCCGTGCCCGAGTTGGCAGCGGGTCGCGGGTTTGATCAGCGCAGTGTCTACCATGCGTTTAACGTCTACGAGCATATCGCCCGTGTGCTGACGGTTGCGGGGGAGCTCGCGCTGTGTGACGGCGTCGCGCCCTCGTCGAGCCTTATGTGGGCGGCGTTCTTGCACGACGTCTCCAAGCCTGATTGCTTTACGGTCGACCATGCGGGCAGCGGACACTTCTACGGTCATCCCGAGCTCGGCGCCAAGAAGGCGCGCGTCATTATGGATCGCCTGGCACTCTCGCACGACTTGGTGCGCGACGTGTGCCTGCTCATCAAATACCATGACAAGCCGCTGCGCCCCGAGCGCTCCTGTCTGCTCAATATGATGCGCGCGCTTTCGGGCGAGGGCGTCGACACGGCCCGCCTGATTGACGAGCTCATGGACCTCAAGCGTGCCGACACACTTGGCAAGGCCCCGTCGTGCTTCTATTACGTCGAGACGATTGAGGAGATGCGCGCGATGGCGCACGAGCTGCTGAAGGCAGGGGAGCCCTATACGCTGAAGATGCTCGCCATCAACGGCGGCGACCTGATCCGTGCCGGAGTCAAGCCCGGGCCGGAACTGGGTCAGCTTCTCAACTCCGCCCTCGACGCTGTGATCGAAGACAACATCCCCAACGAGCGCGAAGCTCTTTTGGTCTATCTCAACCTGGGGTAGCTAATTTGGGACGGGCTTTTTTGCTACCCCAGCTGTCAATCGGACGAATCGATAGTGATTTTGGCAAGGGTAGCTAAAAAACCCGTCCCAAATTAGCTACCTAGTTTACCTGTGCGTTCCATAACCTGCCGACAATTTTTCGGCAATTTGGAATTTCTTCTTGCGCTGACGTTTTTTGTCCCGTAATATATTTCTTCGCAGCACGGCAGTGCAGATGTCATGTGGCCCGTTCGTCTAGCGGTTTAGGACGCCGCCCTCTCAAGGCGGAGATCACCAGTTCGAATCTGGTACGGGCTACCACGCATCTGATACCCGGACTTCCTATGGAAGGCCGGGTTTTTTATTTTCAAACAACCGTCTGCAATTCCCGTTTGAACCAGAGCTTTGCGTTCTGCCTATGGCCCTTACGGGTACAATATCCAAGATATTTTGACTGTTAGAAGGAGTCTCATGACGGAGTCCTCTCAGCATACGTCTAAGCCCCAGGTCGAGGTTGAGGCCTCGGGCGGAGATGACAATAAGAGCGCACGCCGAGGCGCCATCTTTATCGGCGTCGTGCTGGTGGGTTATATCGTCTATCTGGTGGTAACCGGGCAGATGGGGCAGTTCTGGGCCGCTATGTCGAGCGTCCAGGCGTCATGGCTCGTTGTCGCGTGTCTTTGCATGTTCATGTACCTGTTCTTTGGCATTGTGGCCTATGCGATCGCCGTCTGGCTCGATCCCAATTCGCCCGTCGGCATCCGCGACCTGATCTCGGTCGAGGCGAGTGGCATCTTCTTTGGCAACCTGACGCCCATGATGATGGGCTCCACCCCGGCTCAGATCTATCGCCTGACCAAGGCCGGCCAAAACGTGGGCGAGGCCGGCGCCACGCAATTCACGCGCTTTATCGTGTACCAGTTTGGTCTCGTTGCCTGGGGCGCTATCCTACTGCTTGCTCGCATGCCGTTTTTTGCCGAGCGCTATGGCGACATGACGCTGCTGTGCGTCTTTAGCTTTGGCGGGCACTGCTGCATCTTGCTGGGTATCTTTGCCGTCGCGCTCATGCCTAAGACCGTCACGCGCGTCGCCCATTGCATCATTAATTGGCTCGAGCGCATAGGCGTCTCGTCCACAAAGATTGAGGGATGGCGCACGTTTGTCGATAGCGAGGTCTACTCCTTCTCCGAGAAGTTCAAGCTTTCAGCCGGACATTTTTCTTCCATGCTGCTCACCGTGTTTATCACCATGCTGCAGCTCGCGTTTTTCTATCTGGTGCCGTATTTCTTGATGCTTGCCTTTGGCCACCACGAGGTCGACTTTTTCTCGGTCATGGCCGCGAGCGCCTTTGTCCAGCTGCTGAGCTCTGCGGTTCCCTTGCCCGGTGGAACTGGTGGCGCTGAGGGCGGCTTTGCATTGTTCTTGGGTCATTTCTTTGGGTCGGCTTCGACCGCCGGCTATCTGCTGTGGCGCCTCATTACGTTTATTGCGCCGACCATTTTGGCTGCGCCCCTGCTGGGACTTAAGAGCGCCCACAACGAGAGCATCCATGCGCGCTGGGATCGTGTGATGCGCAAGCTCGGCCGCACGCCTCAGACGCCCTCTGCGCCCACTAAGCCGCACCCCACGAATGCTGTTACCGTTGATCCCAAGAAGCGCGCTCAGAAGGCTTCTGGGACCGCTAAGCCGGCTCATAAAGCTTATGTGCGCCAGACAGGCGATGGTATTCGCGTAT
The DNA here is from genome assembly GCA_900539035.1 of uncultured Collinsella sp. Classification (GTDB taxonomy): domain Bacteria; phylum Actinomycetota; class Coriobacteriia; order Coriobacteriales; family Coriobacteriaceae; genus Collinsella. The sequence continues at coordinate 43,047 of UQAU01000013.1, forward strand.
CTCCGTCGGCACTCAATAAGAAGAAGCATCCCAAGTCGCAATAGGGCAGTCGTGCGTTCTTCATGATGCGGGGCATATTTGTGCTGTATGGGGGATAATCCTCTTACGTAGATTATCTCTCATCTGTTGATGAATGCTCGCATATCGAAGGGACACGCCCATGGCAACCAGCAAACCGCGTCTTGATCGTCGCATCATTCGCAGCCGCAATGCCATCCTTTCGGCTTTCGAGCGCCTGCTCATGGAAAAGCCGCTGGCAGACATTACGGTGAGTGCCATCGCGCGCGAGGCCAATGTCGACCGCAAGACCTTTTACGTTCACTTTGGTACGGTTGACGGCCTCCTCGATGCCATTGCCGTCGATGTGGTGGAGATGATTGTCGACTCGGTCGAGAAAACGCTTGCCTCCATGGACGGTGACACCAACGAGCGCGCTCTTGGCGCGGCGGCGACCTTCTTTAAAACCGTTAACGAGGCACTGTGCAACAACTTAGTGCTCAATCGTCAGCTGATCGAGAACATTCCGCTCGATGATTTTATGGCTCGTCTTCGTGCGCCGCTCGAACACGAGATTGCTGAGCGCGATCTGCTGCCCGAGGGCCTTAAGGACGAGATGTTCGATTACTATCTGGCGTTTTTGCTGTCGGGTATTATCGGTATCTATCGCACGTGGGCACTGTCTGACGGCTCGGTTCCTATCGAGCGCGTCTCGGAGGTTGCTAATGACCTCACGCTCAACGGCCTGTCGAGCCTAGAATCTCGCTTCGAATAGCACTTGCGCCTTACCCCTCCCTGAGTTGCGGTGAAATAGGGACTGAATAGGTCTTTTAACAACCTAAAGGGGATGCGGACGATTTCTTGGACCGCGCCTAGGCGTATCCATTGGAATCCTCCGATGCGCCTTCGCACGCTCGCATGACCTCGATACCATGCGAGCGTGCGAACTCGACGAGCTCTGCGTTGCGGGCGTTTATGGTGCCGAAGTCGGCGGGGCACACGATAAGGCGCGCGCAGTGGACGAGGAGCTCTTTGGCGCGGGCTATGGTTTTATCCCCGATCGGCTCGAAGGCGCGCTCGGCCACGCATTCCGTCGCCAGGTCGCGCGCGAGCTCGCAGTCGATGTCCCCTTCGTGCAGAACGCCCGCGTAGAACGCCTTGCCCTGCCGGATGAGCTGGCGAAACACAGCCGACCCCGTACCTGCGCCGGCGATGACGAACGTGTGCGCATCGCCGTGCGGGCGCCCAATTTCCACGCTGCCGAAGCGCTCGTTGAAGGTGCCATGTCGAAGGCCGTAGAGCTCGCCAATCGTCTCGAGCGTGAATATGTCCTCGGGTGCGCCGGCGCGGAAGACCCGGCCGTCCTTCACGCAAATCACCTTGTCGGCGCTTTTCTGCGCGAGCTCGAGTTCGTGGATGGACATGATGACAGCAACATTCCGCGATTTCGCAAGGTGGCGAAGTATTCGCAGCAGGTCGATCTGGTAGCGGATATCGAGATACGACGTGGGCTCGTCGAGCACGAGCACACGCGGATCCTGCGCGATGGCGCGTGCGAGCATGACGCGCTGGCGTTGCCCGTCGCTTATCTGCATGAAGTCGCGCTCGGCGAGCTCTTCCACATGTGCGGTTTTCATGGCCTCATCGACCCGACTATGGTCGTCGGGCGAGAGTGTGCCCATTCGCCCGGTGTAGGGATGCCTTCCCGCCTCTACGATATCGCGGCAGGTGAGGAGTTCGGTCCGGGGGCGATCTGTCAGCATAACGGCAAGGTTCCTTGCGAACTCCGCCGTCTTCCATCGGGAAATCTCCCGCCCGTCGAGCTCGACCGCGCCGGCAAGCGGTGCCAGATGGCGTGTGATGGTTTTCAAGATGGTCGACTTGCCCGAGCCGTTCGGCCCGATGAGCGCCACGACGTCGCCCGCGCGAACCTCCAGATCGACGCCTTCGACTACGACCTTCTTGTCATAGCCCGCCGACAGGTCGCTTATGCGGAAAAGCGGCGCTCCGTCAGCCTGCGTTTCGACCGGGGTTTCGAGGTTCGGGTCTGCTCGGAGGAGACGTTCCGCGCGCAGTTCCGCACGAGCCGAAAGTGCCTTCTGGCGCTTTCGTGCGAGCTCAGGACTGTCTAAGCATGGAATGTCCCCTCCGAGCGTTTTGGTCCGCGGCACGAATTCCCCCATCTACCTCACCCGCTTCTTCAACATGAGTGCGATAACCACCGGCGCGCCGAAGATGGCGGTGACGGCGCTGATGGAAAGCTCGACGGGGGAGAACAGCGTGCGCGCGATCAAATCGCAGCCCGCGCAGAAGATGGCGCCTCCCAAGAAGCACGCAGGAATCACGCGGATGGGCTTCGACGACTTCAGCGCCGACTTAACGAGATGCGGAACCGCGATGCCTACGAACGACACCGGACCAGCGAACGCGGTCACGCAGGCGGAGAGCATGCTCGCTAGAAGGACGAGCACCACGCGGAAGCGTGCGACGTTCACGCCGACGCTTTTCGCGTAGGCTTCTCCCAGCTGGAAGGCGGAAAGGGGCTTCGATATCGCGAATACGCATGCGCTCACGGTGATCACCATGACCGCGATGACCGCGACGTCGTCCCAGCTCGAACCAGAGAAGCTACCCAAAGACCAGTTGTGCAGGTTCACGATGGACTGGTCGTCGGCGAAGGCGATGAGGAAGTTCGTCGCCGCCGAGCAGATGTATCCCACCATGACGCCAGCCACGATGAGCATGGCCATGGAACTTATGCGCCGTGCGATGAGGAGCACGAAGCCGATGGTGATAAGCGAGCCCAGAAACGCTGCGGCCACTATGGCCGGCGAGGACATGGCCTGGTTCGCGCCCAGAAGTACGATCATCGTAAGCGCGACGACGAACTTTGCGCCCGAGGAGACGCCCAAGATGAACGGGTCGGCGATGGGGTTGTTGAAAAACGTCTGCAGCAGGAACCCGGAGAGCGAAAGTGCCCCGCCGAGAAGCACGGCTGAAAGCACGCGCGGCAGGCGAATCTCCCAGATGACCTGGCTTTCCATGGAATTGGCCGCGCCGCCCGAAAGGATGCCGGGGATGTGGTCTGCGGGCACGAGCACGCTCCCGATGCACAGGTTGGCCCCGACGAGCACGATGAGGGCAACAGCGAGCAGTGCCGTCACGACGCGACACCGTGCGGCGCGCCCCGATTCGTCGTATGCCATGGAAAGCCGGCTTCTCATGGCGCTAGCCAAGCTTCCTCAGATAATGGAAGTCGCTCGCGTCGTCGCCGGTGAACGCCCCGTGCAGCTCGTCGATAATGTCGGCGGTAGAAGTCATCTGCTGGTACATGTCGGCGCTTGTGACCCAGACGTTGCCGTTCTTCACGGCTTTGAACTGCGACAATAGCGCGTTTTTGCCTACGAAGTCGTTCAAGGTGGCAACCGATTCGTCGATGGTGCCGTTGTAGACGATGATGTCGGCATCCTTCGCCGTCGCGTAGAAGCGCTCCATTTCGAGCGTTACTGACGAACCTGACGTCGACGCCGTCTGCGCGTCATCGAGCGCGTAGTTGCCGCCTGCAAGCTCGATCATCTGCGCCACATAGTCGCCCGCCCGCCGCGTGACGGCGGCCCCGTTCGAGTTAATGTAGAAATACGCCACGGTTTTACCTGACGACGCGAGCCCCGACGTTTGCTCGACGCGGGCCTTCTGCTCGTTGAACAGGTGTGCGGCCTCGTCTTCCTTGTCGAACAGGACGCCGAAAAGCTTAATCCACTCGACGCGCCCGAGTGCTTCGGGCTCGCTCGACGACTGTTCGGTGAGCACGACGAGCCCGAGCTTCTGCAGCTTTTCCTTCACATCGGGCGTGTGGTTGAACATGGTGTTTTCGATGGCGAGCGTGCAGCCCGAGGCCGATATTCGCTCGTAGTCGGGCGCGTTGTACTTGCCGCCGTAGGCGATCGCCCCACTTTCGAGGGCGCTTTTGAAGCCTGCGACCGAGCAATCGTCGGCCTTCGTGCCCGACATTAAGATATTGTCGTTCGCATCGAGCGCGTCGACCAGGCACATCGTCGCCGACGACACAAGGTACACCTTGTCGGCGGGGCGCCTTATGACCGCGATGTCGGAGCTCAACCCATCAGGTACCTTCGCATCCTGCGGCACCACGAGGAAGCGCTCCCCGTTCGAAATGCAGATAAGCCGCAGGCCGCCTTCGTACTCGTCGACAGTGAAGTGCTTGGCGTATTCAAGCTGAAGCGCCCCCGTCGGCTCCCAGCCGCAGCCCAAATCGGCGTTGTGGAAGTCGGCCGCGGCGCTTGTAGCCGTTCCCGCAGGGGAGCCGCCGCTTGCATCGTCGTCCGATTTCTTCTTCATGGTGGATGAGTCGAAGTGGAGCGTGTAGTCGATGGTGTGCGGCGTCGACATGGCGACGGTCTCGGCCGACACGGCGATGTCCTCGTCGAGCGTGACGGGTATCTCGAACGTTGAGTTGCCGCCGTCGTTTACGGGCGCGTAGTCCACGCCGTCGACGGTCATCTTGTCGTAGTTCGAACTCGACCAGGTGATGGTCGCGGTGTAGGAGTCGCCATCCTTCACAATTGTGGTGGGCGAGGCGATGCTTGCGCGCCCTGACCCGCCGGAAAGCGAGACGCTCACAGTGTATTCCTGAGAGCCCGCCGTGGCACCGGTCGCGTTCGGGCTCGCACTGCACCCCGCGAAGGGAATCGCGAGCAGGGCGACGAGAACGCAGGCGATCGCGCGCGCCGCGATGCTACGGCGCTTCCTGTTTTCCCCCTTGGGAAGAATCGACCGCATGGCGTTACTTCAGTTCGTCGGCGCGCAGATCGACGCCGGCGGATTCGAATACGAGCGTGCGGTCGTACCACCGCTCCCTTTTAATGCTCCACGCGGCGCAGGCGGTGTCCTCGTCGAGCGCATCAACGGGCACGTCGTAGGTGTACTTGCCTTCCGCGTTTTCCACATAGGGGATGAAGTCGGCCTCGCTCGCGGCGGCAGCCTCGTCGCCCGTGCCCATGAAGAGCTTGCCGTAGCCCGTGCCGGAAAGTGTCATCACGCAGTGCATGGAGCCGTTTTCCACGATGAGCTGGGCGTCCACAATCCTGAACATGTTCGAGCTGGAATCTACGGTGATCGGATAGGTGCCGTCGGCCACCTTGTCGGCGGTGATGGGGGCAGCGCTTGCGCCCTCGGGCGCATCGGCCGCCTGTTCGGTCTTTTCCTGGGAATCGGCATCGCTTGCCTTTGCGCTGTCGATTGAATTTCCGCCGCAGCCGGCGAGCGAGAACGCGAAAAGCGCCGCCGACAGGGCGAAGGCGAGGGTTTTCTTCAACATGGAGGGGGTTCCTTTCAATCGCTTCGACCGCCCGCGCCGTGCGGTGCGGTGGGCGGGCGGGATGCGAATGCAACGGGCATGCGCCGTCAGTCGGGGAAGGCGCATGCCCGTTGCACGGGGACGCGACCGGCGCCCCCGTGCGCGGCGAGTTTACAGCTTGGCGATGGCGTCGTCCACGTGCGAGACGTAGATGTCGTCGACCGCGACGTTCTGTCCCAGACCCTGGAGCAGGCACGTCACTTCGAAGCCGGCGGCCACGAACTTCGCAGCCCAGCTGTCGGGGTCGGTCTCGTCTGCCATGTCGTTGTTCGCGTGGTCGCCCGCGACCACCATGAACGGTGCGAGCACGGCCTTCTTGTAGCCTGCGGCGCTCGCGGCGGCGATAACATCCTCGCAGGTCGGCTCAGCCTCGACGGTGCCGACGAAGAACTGCGTCAAGCCCTCGTTCTTAAACACTTCCTGCATCTTGGCATAGTCGGCGTTGGAATCGGCTTCGGTGCCGTGGCCCATGAGGCACAGCGCCGTCTTGCCGTCGTCGAAGGACGCCATGTTCTCTTTAATGGCTGCGGCCACCTTCTTGTAGTCGTCGTCGGAGGTGAGCAGCGGGTCGCCGAGCGAGATTTTGTCGAACTTGTCGGCGTACTTGTCGAGCTCGTCTTTCACGTCGGTGTATTCCAGGCCACCCATGAGATGCGTCGGCTGCACGACGATTTCCTTCACGCCGTCTTCCACGCAGCGGTCGAGCGCCTCGGTCATGTTGTCGATCGTGATGCCGTCGCGCTTCTTCAGCTTGTCGATGATGATCTGCGCGGTGAAGGCGCGGCGGATGTCGTAGTCCTGCCAGTACTTCTCGCGGATAGCGTCTTCGATGGCGCCGATGGTGATGTGGCGCGAGTCGTTGTAGCTCGTGCCGAAGCTCGTGACGAGGATGACCGGCTTCACGGCTTTCTCCTTTTCACTCGATTTTTCGGAACTTGCGGAGGTGTTGGAGCAGCCCGCGAGCGCGACTCCGGCGAGCGCGACGGCTCCGGTTGCTGCGGCGCTCATGAAGCCGCGGCGTGACATGTGGTCGGACATGGTTTTTCCTTTCCTCGGTTTGCCGGTCCCCCGGCGACAGTTGCTTGTCGGCACAAGCGAAAGAAAAGCGCACCCCTCGGGGTTCACAAGGAGCTAACGCCACGGCGATGCCGTGAGGAAAAGGCGAAGCAGTCTGGCTTGGGGCGCGACGCGGTTCGCCCGCGCGTCCTATACAGTAATGTCCCTTGCCCAGGATTCCCACCTGGTTCCCTCCGCAAGCCAGCGCGGGCTGTGCGGGCGCCGCGCCGGTCATTTCCTTTTATCCGATTGTCATATGCTCGTTGCCGAAACTTTTACTATGATAGTGGGCACTTGTGAACGTGTCAAAGCCCAGGGCGGGCGGCATTGCGCCTCCTGCCTGCGTATTTGCGCCCATTGCTGCCGCAGGCGCCGTGTTTTGCCCGCTGCGCGAATGGCGGCGTAAACGGTTGCGATGAGAAACGGGAAGGAAGGCTCGGATGATTCATATCGTTGGCGCAGGCTCGGGCGCCGCCGACCTTATCACGCTGCGCGGGGCGCGCCTTCTGCGCGCGGCCGACGTGGTCGTTTGGGCGGGGAGCCTTGTGAACCCCGAGCTGCTCGCTGAGTGCAAGGAATCCTGCGTCGTCTACGACAGCGCGCACATGACCTTGGAGGAAGTGCTCGACGTGATGTGCGCGGCGGATGCACGGGGCGAGGAAGTGGTGCGCCTGCACACGGGCGACCCGTGCCTGTACGGCGCCATCCAGGAGCAGATGGACGCGCTCGACGCGCGCGGCGTGGACTACGAGGTGGTGCCCGGCGTGTCGAGCTTTTGCGGTGCCGCGGCGGCGCTTCGCCAGGAATACACGCTGCCGGGAATCAGCCAGTCGGTCGTGATCACGCGGCTTTCCGGGCGCACCCCCATGCCCGCGGGCGAGGGCATGCGCACCATGGCGGAAAGCGGCTCGACTATGGTCATCTTCCTGAGCTCGGGTATGCTCGCCGAGCTTTCCGCCGAGCTTTTGGCCGCGGGCCGCAGCTCCGATGAGCCGGCGGCGCTCGTGTACAAGGCGACCTGGCCTGAGGAGCGCGTGGTGCGCTGCACAGTGGGCACGCTCGCCGATGCGGGCGCGCGAGAGGGCATCGACCGCACGGCGCTCGTGGTGGTGGGCCGCGTGCTCGGAGCTCGCGGCGGGCTTGCGCACAACGGTGCGCAAGCGGGGTCGTACGAGCGCAGCAAGCTTTACGACCCTTCGTTTGCCACGGGGTATCGGAAGGCGAGTAGCTAGCGTGGCCTTCGAGCACTACATATATACCGGGACGACCCGCCTGCGCTGCGGCTACACCACGGGGAGCTGCGCCGCGCTCGCGGCGAAGGCGGCCTGCGAGATGCTCTTGTCACGAAAGCCCGTCGGCCGCGTGTCGATCGTCACCCCCGGCGGGCTGCCCGTCGAGACGGATGTGGTCGACGCATGCATCGGCGAGGGGTGCGCCCAGTGCGCCGTGCGAAAGGACGCAGGCGACGATGCCGATGTGACCGACGGCGTGCTCGTGTACGCGCGCGTGGAACATGCGGGGTCGGGCACGGGTGCTGCGGGCAGCAAGGACGTGCCCGCGCACGAATCGGAAGTTTCCGTCGATGGCGGCGTGGGCGTGGGGCGCGTGACGTTGCCCGGGCTCGAGCAGCCGGTGGGGGCGGCCGCCATCAACGCGACGCCGCGCGCGATGATTACTTCGGCGGTGCGTGAGGTGTGCGCCGCGCACGGCTTTTCTGGAAACATTGCTGTGGCGATTTCGGTACCCGAGGGTGTTGCCCTTGCCGAAAAGACCTTCAACCCGCACCTGGGGATAGAGGACGGCATCTCCATCCTGGGAACGACGGGCATCGTCGAGCCGCGCAGCCTCGCTGCCTTGCGCGACAGCATCGAGCTCGAGATCCGGCAGCATGCGGCTATGGGGCGGTGCGGAGTCGTGCTCACGCCCGGCAACTACGGCGAGCAGTTCATCTCGGGGCATTTTCACCTAAACGGAGCGCCGATGGTCTTCATCTCCAACTTTGTGGGCGATGCGATTGATTGCTGCGTTCGCGAGGGATTTACCAATGTCCTTCTTGTGGGACACATCGGCAAGCTGGTGAAGGTCGCTGGCGGCATCATGGACACCCATTCGCGTACCGCCGACTGCCGCGCGGAGATTCTGGCCGCCCACGCGGCCTTGGCCGGCGCGGGCGCGAAGACCGTGCGCGAGATCATGTCTTCGGTCACGACCACGGCGGCGCTCGAGGTAATCGAGGCCGCCGGCGTGGGGGACGCTGCGCGCGCCTCGCTCGCTGCGGCAACCGAGGACAGGTTGCGCCGCCGCGCGGCGGGCGCATGCGATATCGCCGCGGTCGTGTTCGACGCCGGGCGCCGCGAGCTTTTCCGTACGTCGGGCGCCGATGCGGTTATCGGGGAATTGGGGGCGACGTATGAGTAAAGGCGTGCTGTACGGGGTGGGAACGGGGCCTGGCGACCCCGAGCTGCTCACGATCAAGGCCGTCCGCACAATCGAATCATGTCCGGTCATCGCCGCGCCGCAGACGGCGGACGGGGTCCTGGTCGCGCCCGACATCGTGCCCGGCGGCTACGACGACGTACGCCGCGCAATCGGCTGGCCGGGGACGAAGGTGGTCATGAAGGCGCACCGCTCGCTTGCGGACACGAAGCGCATCCTTTGCGAGGAGGGCGCCTTCGACGGCACCGAGCTCGTTGAGGACTGTGGGCTTCCGGGTGAGCGCGTGTACCGCTCGCTCGACGATGTACCCTATCGGGGCAGCTACTTCTCGACGATGGTGGTGCGCTAGATGAGGGTTTCCTGCATAGCGTTCACCGAGAGGGGATATGCGTTTGCGGAGCGCACCGCACGCGCGCTTTCCGATTGCGCGCAGACAGGTGAAGATGACCCTGGCTGGGACGTTTCCGTTTCGCGCGGGTTTGGCGAGGGGAAGGCCGACCTGCGCGCATGGACGGCGCTCGCGTGGGAAGCGTCGGACGCGCTTCTGTTCGTGGGCGCGGCGGGCATCGCCGTGCGGGCGATCGCGCCGTATGTCGCCTCGAAGACAAACGATCCCGCGGTTGTGTTGATCGATGAGGCGGGGCGCTTTGCCGTCCCGCTTTTGTCGGGGCATTTGGGCGGTGCGAACGAGCTTGCGCAAACTGTGGCACGCGCGGCAGGGGCCATCCCCGTCATCACCACGGCGACCGACGTCCGCGGCGTGTGGGCGGTGGATACGTGGGCGCGCTGTGCGGGGCTCGCCGTTTCGAATCCCGAGGCCATCAAGCGAGTGTCGGCGCGGCTGCTTTCGGGTGGGCGCGTGGTGCTCTATTCCGACATGCCGATTTCGGGACAGCCGCCTGAGGGGGTTGACATTGCGTCCGACCGCGCTCGGGCCGATATCGTCGTGTCGCCGTTCGTTGGCGCGAATGCGGGTGCGTCCGTTCGCGCGGCGGAGACAACGGGCGAGGTCGTGCCCGCCGGTGAGACGGGGAAGCCGGTGGGCGTGCGGGGGCGGGGGGCGGCGCCCGCGCCGCGGCGGGGGGGGGGGGGGGGCCGCGGTGGGGGGGGGGGGGGGCGGCGCGGGGGGGGGGGCGGGGCGCGCGCGG
>UQAU01000014.1 GCA_900539035.1 uncultured Collinsella sp.
CCCCCACCCCCCCCCCCAAAATATTTTGGGGTTTAATTTTCCTTTACAAACCCTTCCCCAACAAAAAACCTAAAATTTCCCACCGCAACTTATGAGGGGGGACGGGTGCGACATGTCGTTGGTATAAAAAGCAAAGGCCCGCGGACAGTTTGATAGGCAACTGTCCGCGGGCTTGCGGTGAGACACGCTTGTCTTATGCGTTTCTCGCCTAGATAAACAGGCTCAGGATTAGAACCATGATGAGGCCGACAACGGAGTTGGCGAGCTCCAACAGGCCCCATGTCTTATAGGTATCCTTCATCGACAGGCCAAACGACTGCTGGAACAGCAGGTAGCCGCCGTCATACATAGGCGTGATGGTATTGGATGCGCAGGCGCAGACCAGTACTGCAAGCACCGGGTTGATGCCAAACTGCGTAACCATAGGTGCCACGACGCCGGCGGCGGTGATGGCCGAGACGGTACCCTGGCCGGTGAGCAGGCGCAGGACCACCGTGATCACCCAAGCCAAAATCAGCGGCGACACCGGCATGAGGCTCACCATGTCGGCAAGCGTCGCGCCAACGCCAGAAGCAATGATGACCTGCTTCATGATGCCGCCGGCACCGATAACGAGCAGCACGTTCGCGACGCCCTTGATAGCATCGGACATAGAGCTAGAGATCTCTCCGCCATCCATGCCGCGCGTATAACCATACGCAACCATGGCAAGAATCATCGTGATGAGCATAGTGATATCTGCGCTACCGATGCAGCTGGCAAGATCGTATGCAAAGCAACCCTCGCCCACCGTGTTCTTGATAATCGAAGCCCCAATCATGATGATTGCCGGGAACAGCGGCACCAGAATGGAAAGCCAGAACGGCGGAAGCTCGTCCGCGGGCCTGCGCTCCGCCGGCTTCATAACATTGCCAAGCGGCATGTCATCGAGACCGGGGATGAAATGGCACAGCAAAAGACCAGAGCAGATAAGTGTCGGAATCGTGACGATCAGACCAAAGATGTAGACCGGCGGAACCTCGGCACCAAAGGCACTCACCAGCGCCATAGGACCAGGCTGCGGCGGAAAAAGAGAATGGCCCATCGTGGTACCAGAAACAGCCGGGATAATCAGGCGCATATAGGGGATGTCGGCCTCTTTGGCGATGCTGATAACGAGCGGCGTAACGATAAGGAACGCCACCTCGTAGAACATGCTCATACCAAAGATAACGCCGATGATCAGAAGCGCAACAGGCAGCAGCTTAATACCGAGCTTGTCAACGATAGTGTCGGCAATCTGCTGCGAGGCACCCGAATCGGTCATCAGTTTTCCGATGGCTGCGCCAAAGATAATGATCAGCGCAAGCGACTTAAGCGTTCCGCCCAGTCCATCTTCCATGGTGGTGACAAGGTCGCCCACAGAGATGCCGTCGGCAAGGGCGATAAAAATGGCGGAAAGAATAAGCGCAATGATGCTGTTGATTTTAAACTTAACGATCATGGCGACCAGCAGGACTACGCCCACCAGCACCCAAAGGAGTGAAACAACTCCCGCATTCATAGATAAGCTCCTTTTAACTGGCAATGAAGCCAAGTGCTTCTATTCGAAATAGCAGCTTTTACTCGCTTACAGGTTGGCGACAATTGCCTGGGCGATCTCGTCGTACTGAGCCGACTCGAGCGTGACGCGACCGGGGTTCATGGCAAACACGTCGCCAAACTCAAACGGGTCGTCCTTGTACTTGGGGACGATATGCACGTGCAGGTGATGCATGGTGTCGCCGTAGGCACCAAAGTTAATCTTGTCGGGATTGAACGCCTTATGCAGCGCTGCCGCGACGTGGCGGACATCGGCCATAAAGGCGGCGGCGTCTTCCTCGGACATGCAGGAGATGTCATCGACGTGCTGCTTGGAGGCCACGATTACGCGGCCCTTATGACTCTGCTCCTTAAACAAGATGAGCTTGCTGGCAGGCAGGTCAAGCATGGGGATGCCAAAGGCATCGACGAGCGTGTTGTCGGTCCCGCACATGCAGTACGAGCAATCGGTATGCTGTTCCACGGTGATCCTTTCGATCTGGACAATGATGAATGCCGCTTTTGCGGCAGGCGTAACCCCTCGTTTACACCACCAGATAATGGACAGATACAACGCATGCGTAGTCGATACGAAATCGGTTTCGTATCGACTACCGCCATGATACAGCCAACGAGTTGTTACGATTAGGTGAACGTTCACTTTTTATTGTTTTTCTCTTTGCAAATAGAATTCCGTGCGTATACTAAGGCTCAAACGAAACCGATTTCGTCGAGCGTGAGCAATAGGATGCTAAGACGCACCCTACCATCTCGGCATCCTATTGCCCACGCAATGTCATTTGCTTTCCTCCCGTCTCGCTGGCTCTTCAGTCCCATTCCGGCACAGCGAGACACTTCCTAGACAACTGACCGTGGGGCCGGCTTTTCTGCTTTAACAGCAGTGCCTCCGATAATCCTCTTTTGCCGGTCCGGGTCAGTTTTTTCACACAACCGAAAGAACGGGTAGCAACATGCGACCGCTCATCATCATGAATGGCGAGAAGATCGATTGGTTCCATACCGTCATCAGGATGCTGATGTATCTGGCGGACGTTGCAGTACTGGCACTCGGCATGAGTCTCCAGACGGCATCCGGCCTGGGCGTCGCCGCGCTCACGTGCTTTGCCACAACCCTATCCATGCTCACGGGCAAGACGCTCGGCTTTTGGATCACTGCTACCTATGTCGCCTACATCGTGGCACAATTCACTATCTTGCGACGCGAGTTCCAGCCGCGCATCCTGCTCGAGCTGTGCTTCTCAACGCTCATCGGCGGCTTCACCGACTTCTTCATGGCGGTCAACCCGCTGCATCCCGCAGCACTCCCCATACAGGTTGAGACCATGCTGCTCTCCCTCGCTGTCACTGCATTTGGCGTAAGTCTCGTCGTCAACATGGGCGTTGTCCCCAACGCGCCCGACGGCCTGGTGCAGGTCATTGCCGAAAAGATTAAACGCCGCTTTGGCGACGTAAAAGTCGTGTTCGACTGCTCGCATGTCGCCGTGTCTCTCGTTCTGTCGCTCGCGCTCATGCACAACCTAGGCGGCTTTGGCGTGACCACCGCCATCTCGGCGCTGTTCTTGGACCATGTCATCAACATCGCTAATAAGCTGTTCGCCCAGCGCTTTGTGCGCGCGGCATTCGGGAAATAGCACCACCGCAAAACCCGCGAGTAGCGCTTACTTTGCTATATCTCACTATACTTTGCTATATCTTGCTATACTTTGCTATATCTTGCTATATCTTGAGCAAAGGTGGCTCACATGCAAACAAACCCTTTTAAGCCCACAGCAGGTAAAACACCTCCCACGATTATCGGCCGCGAAGATGTACTCGAAGAATTCAATGAAGGCCTCATCAACGGGCCTGGTGCCCCGGGGCGCCTAATGCGCATAGCCGGCGTCCGTGGAACGGGCAAGACGGTCCTCCTTGACGAGTGCTCACGTTTGGCGCAAAGCCGTGGCTGGACGGTCATAAAAGAGGTCGCAACCGAGGGACTTTGCCAGCGCATTCTCGAACAGCTGCAGCCCAAATTCCAGGCCAAACACGCCAGGTTTGAGCCCACCGTAGCTGGCATATCCATCGGCAGCATAGACATTGAGCGAATCGGTCCATCGCTACGCGACGCCATGAGACAGACAATATCCAAGAATGAAAATGGCCTGCTCATCACTCTCGACGAGGTTCAAGACGCAGAGCTCGATGAGGTCCGAACGCTCTCCATTGCGATTCAGCAGGTTATCGGCGAAGACCTTGATATCGCCTTTGTTTTTGCGGGGCTGCCTTCGATGATTGAAAGCATCATCAACGGAAAGACACTTACGTTTTTGCGCCGTGCCCTCCCCTTTGACCTGAAGGCTGTGGCAGTAACCGAAGTGTCGTACTCCCTCGAGGAAACCATTGAAGCGTCTGGCATGGAGTTGCAGCCAGGTATTGCCGGCCAACTTGCTGAGGCAACACAAGGCTATCCTTTCATGATTCAACTCGTTGGATACTACGCATGGCAGTTGGCAAGACGCGCACATACAGCGATTATTGGAGAAGAAGAAGCCGAGCGTGGCATTGCAACGGCACGCGAACGCTTCTGCGCCATGGTGATTGAGCCCGCGCTGCAGCGCATTCCGCCCACGTGTATCGCTTATCTGCTGAGCATGGCGTCTTTGGGGCAGACGAGCTCGACCAGCATGGTTGCCGATGCCCTAAACAAAACGCCTCAACAGGTGAGCTCCGTCCGCAGCCGCCTGTTAAGAGAATCGATTATCGAGGCCCCCTCGTACGGCAAGGTCTCATTTGCCATCCCCTACATGCGCAATTACCTCTACGAACACAAAGCCGAACTGGAAGTTGAACTGTAGAAGCGGTAACTGCCCTGCAAGACGAAAACCGTTTTCGTACGGATTTAAAGCAGACGTAAACGGTTTTCGTCTTGATTTGCGTACGGAATTAAGACGAAAATTGCGCTTTCGTACGCTTATTACCAGACGCAAATTGTTTTCGTCCGGCTATGCGTCCCCAATCTAGACGAAAAAGGCCCCGAGCTCGTATGAACTCGGGGCTCTTTGTGCCGCACATCTATGAGAGGGAATCGATGCGCATGGGCGCTACTCCATGTAGCCGCCCTGAATGGCGGAAACTGCATGTTCGGTAAAGAACTTGAGCGTGCCGGAGGTATAGCGATTAGCCTTGGGCTTCCAAGCGGCGCGACGCTCGGCCAGGACGGCGTCGACCTCGGCCGGCTCCATCTCCTTGCCGGCGATGCCCACGATGGACAGCGAGCGCTCGGGGATGTTGATCTGGATCAGGTCGCCTTCCTCGATCAGGGCAATCGGGCCGCCCACGGCAGCCTCGGGCGAAACGTGACCGATAGCCGGGCCCTTGGAGGCGCCGGAGAAGCGGCCATCGGTGATCAGGGCAATGCTCGCACCCAGCTCGGGATCGCTGGCGATAGCCTCAGTGGTGTAGAACATCTCGGGCATTCCGGAACCCTTGGGGCCCTCATAGCGAATGATAACGGCATCGCCGGGTTTGACCTCATGCGTCAGGACGGCGTGAATGGCGTCCTCCTCGCAGTCGAACGGACGGGCCTTGAGCGTAGCCTGGAACATCTCGCGCGGAACGACGGTGTGCTTGACGACCGCGCCTTCGGGAGCAAGATTGCCGTGGAGGATGGCGATGGAACCGTCGGTACCGAAGGCCTGGTCAAACGGACGGATGATGTCCTCGCGCTTGAGATTCCACTTCTCAAGGTAACGACCGCACTTCTCGTAGTAGCCGTTGTTCTTGAGATCCTCGAGGTTCTCGCCGAGAGTCTTGCCGGTGACGGTCATGACATCGAGGTGAAGCATCGACTTGATCTCCTCCATGATGCGCGGCACGCCACCCGCATAGTAGAAGAACTGCGCCGGCCACTCGCCTGCGGGACGGACGTTGAGCAGGTAGTGGGCGCCACGGTGCAGGCGATCGAAGTCGTCGGCGGACATCTCGATGCCAAACTCGCGGGCGATCGCGGGAATGTGCAGCAGCGAGTTGGTGGAACCGGAGATGGCGCCGTGGACCATGATGAGGTTCTCGAAGGACTCCTTGGTCACGATGTCGCGGGGGCACAGGTTGTGCTCGGAGAGCCACACGGACTGACGGCCAGCCTCGCGCGCAAACTCACGCAGATCGGAGCTGGTTGCGGGCAGCAAGGCCGTGCCGGGGAGCATAAGGCCCAGGGCCTCGGCGGTAACCTGCATGGTCGACGCGGTGCCCATAAAGGAGCAGGCGCCGCAGCTGGGACATGCGTTGTGCTTGGCAAACTCGAGCTCCTCGCGGGAAATCTCGCCGCGCTCATAGCGGGCCGAAATGGCGCCGAGCTGCTCCAGGGTCAGCAGGTCGGGACCGGCATCCATGACACCGCCGGTAACGACGATGGAGGGGATGTTGATGCGGCCCATGGCCATGAGGTTCGCAGGCAGACCCTTATCGCAGCTGGCGACAAAGACGCCGGCGTCGAATGGAGTGGCCTTGGCATGAATCTCGATCATGTTGGCGATCATGTCGCGGCTGGGCAGCGAGTAGTTGATGCCGTCGTGGCCCTGGGCCTCACCGTCGCAAATGTCGGTGCAGAAGTAACGAGCACCGTGACCGCCAGCCTCGGCAACGCCAGCACGGACCTCCTCGACCAGATCAAACAGGCCGGCAGAACCCGGGTGCGAGTCGCCGAACGTCGACTCGATGATGACCTGCGGCTTGTCCAGATCCTCGATGGACCAGCCAGAGCCCAGGCGCAGCGGGTCCATCTCGGGGCTGATGGTGCGGAACTTGCCAGAACGCGGCTGCAGCTTGGCAACCAGGTCGGCGGCCTCCTGCTGAATCTGTGCTTTGGTTTTCTCGTCCATGATGTTCTCCTCTTTTGGTTTGAACGGTTGTACCAATCGTTGGTTAATGAATCAGGTGAAAATGGGTGCCGAGCGATGCACTCGGCGAAAGATGCTTAGCTACGCGAACTAGGCGAAGAACGAAATCACCAGGGCGCAGGCAAGACCCGAAAGGCCGATGAGCGTCTCCATAACGGTCCAGGACTTGAGGGTGGTCTTCTCGTCAATCTCCAGGAATGAGGAGCACATCCAAAAACCGGCATCGTTGACGTGCGAGAGGGCCGTGGCACCGCCGCAGATGGCAAGACAGATAGCGGCACGCATGAGCACCGAAGCACCGGCAACCGCGGGCATGGCGGCCATAATGCCCGATGCCATGGTCATAGCGACGATGGAGCTGCCGACAGAGGCACGCACCATGACGGCAATCAAAAAGGCAACAACCACCAAAGGCAGCGGTGAAGCCTCGAGCATAGGGCCAATAACCTGGCCCAAGCCGCAGTCCTGCAGCATCCAGCGAATGACGCCGCCGCAAGCGATAACCAGCAAGATCATGCCGACGGGCTTAAGAGAGCGGTCGAGCAAGGCCTTGAGCTCGGCGCCGGAGTAGCCGCGGCGCGCGCCCAGCAGATACATCGCGACGAGCGTGGCGAGCGTCAAAGCGACGAACGGCTTGCCCAGGAAGGCGAGAATCGAGGCGAACTCGGCGGGCATGGGGATATAAGAGGACAACGTGCCCAGCAAAATCAGACAAAGCGGCGTGAGCACGATGGCAAGCACCATGCCAAAGGAGGGAAGCTCCTTTTCGTCGCTCGCACCCTCGGCAGAGGTAAAGTGCTCCGGAACATCGGTAAAAATGCGACCGCCCACGTTGCGGCCCCAGATGACGCCGGCAATCGCCATGGCGATGAAGGCGGTGGGGATACCGACGAGGATCATGGTGCCCAGGTCGACACCGAGCGTGCCGGCGACCAAAACCGACCCGGCCGATGGCGGCACAAACGCATAGCCAGCGGCAAGTCCCGCGAGTAGCGCGATGCCGTAGTAGAGCGTCGACTTTTTGGTCTGCGATGCCACGCTAAACGCAAGCGGAATCAAAACGACCACGCCGGCCTCAAAGAACACCGTAGTACCGATGACCAGACCGGTAATGCCCAGTGCCCAACTGGAGTGACCCTGCCCAAAGGTATCGATGAAGGTCTGGGCGATCTTCTTGGCGCCGCCGCTCTCTTCAAGAATCTGACCAAACATCGAGCCCAGGCCAATGAGCAGGGCGATGTTTTGCAGCGTGGTGCCCACGCCCTTGGTGACGGTGTCTGCCACCATGTCGAGCGGCATGCCGGCGCCGATACCGATCACGAGCGCCGAGACCATCATCGAAAGCACGGGATGCAGCTTGAACTTGATGATGAGCGCAAGCAGCAGCGCGATGCCCACGATGGCGGCGATGACCAGCCTGGTGGGATCAGCCATAAACGTTGGGTCTGACATCTTTCCTCCAATTCATCAGACCTTTTGAATTCGTCTGATGACTATAGCGTGTTTTGGAAAGGTCTGATGTTTCATTTTGAAATTTGTTCAAAATACATCTGATGTATTTGGTAAACGGTCGTATTTGCGCTGCGAACGGTATATCTAAGCCGCTCGACTCAAATCCAGCGGCCAATATCACATCCGTGGTGCGCTAAAATAGCTCAGATGAATTTTGTAATGAAAGGTATAGCTATGGCCCGCGCCGAATCGGGACTCCCCGAGCAAATATCGGAGAAAATCATTCAATTGATTCTGGATGAACACCTTGAGCAAGGCGATCGCCTGCCTAAGGAAACCGTGCTGGTCGAGCGCTTGGGCGCCGGCAGGAGCACCGTGCGCGAGGCCATGAAGTTGCTGCAGTCGCGCAATATCGTGCGCATTAAGCAGGGTTCGGGCACCTATGTGGCGTCAAACCCCGGCGTTGCCGACGACCCGCTGGGCTTTACCTTTATCGACGACAAGCAGCGTCTGGCGCGTGACCTACTCGAGGTGCGCTTTATGATCGAGCCGCAGATGGCACGCATGGCAGCCGAGCACGCAACCAACGACCAGGTCGTCTGTATCAAAGAACTCTGCGACGAATCCGAGCGCCTGGCCGAGGCCGGTGAGGATTACTCCGCCGCCGACACCGCGTTCCACAATGCCATTGCCGAGAGCTCCGGAAACCTCGTCGTTCCCCGCCTGATGGGCGTGCTCAAGGCATCCGTCCCCCTCTTTATCGACGTGACCGGCAAAAAGCTCGTCGAGGAAACTATCCGCACGCACCGCGATGTGGCCGACGCCATCGCCTCGCGCAATCCCACCGCCGCGCACGACGCGATGTATCTGCACCTGGTGTATAACCGCAACATGATTGCGGAGGGAGCAGAAGCAAAAGGCATTTAGGGCCCGACAATAATCTTTCTTTGGCAAAACGCAGGCGGCGGCTGCCCAACACACAGGGCAGCCGCCGCTTTTTGCAATCGATTGGTGCAAAGGAGTTGACTAAAGCTCGCAGGCAACCTTATAGCCATCGCCGATGGCGTCGCGGATGTTGCCGCACTTGTTGGCATCGCCCAGCACGTAGGTGGCAACGCCGGCTGCAGCCAGGTCGTCGGCCAGCTTGGTGTTGGGACGATAACCCATGGCAAGCACCAGCGTATCGGCATCGGCGATGGTGTGGATCTCGCCGTCCTTTTCGTAGCTGATGGTATCCTCGGTGATCTCGGTCACCTTGGCCTCGGTCAGCACGTGGACGCCCTTTGAGAGCATGCGCGTGATGAGCACCGCGCGGCCGGCGCCGCCCTCGTTGGCGGCGAGCGTCTTGGTCATCTCGATAACAGTGACATCGCGGTTGGCCGGCGACAGGTCGTTGACCAGCGGAGCCAGGTAATCGGCCGTCTCGCAACCGACGGTGCCGCCGCCCACGATGACGATCTTCTTACCCGGGAAAGCCTTGCCACCCAGCAGGTCGTCAGCCGTCATAACCTGTTTAAAGCCCTGCATGAAGGCCGGGACGATGGGCTCGGCGCCATAAGCCAGGACGACCTCGTAGCCGGCGTAGTCGCGCTGAATATCCTCGGCAGTAAGCTCGGTGCCAAATACGCACTTCACGCCAGCCTCAGCAAGACGGCGATACTGGTACTTGATCACGCGGGTGAGTTCCTGCTTTGCCGGCGGAACGGCTGCGATGCGCATCTCGCCGCCCGGCTCGTCCTGCTTATCCACGAGTACCACGTTGTGGCCGCACTTGGCGGCAATGTAGGCTGCCTCCATGCCCGCAGGACCAGCGCCCACAACGAGCACGTTCTTGGCCTCGGCGGCAGGCTCGTAGCCGGCCTCGTCGCGCTCCACGTCCGGGTTGACGGTGCAGGAGATGCGCTTGCCAAACATAATGCCGTTCAGGCAGCGCAGGCAACCGATGCAGGGGCGGATGTCGTCGGCGTTGCCGGCAGCGGCCTTGTTGCAGAACTCGGCATCGCACAGATTGGCGCGGCCCATCATGCAGATGTCGGCAGCGCCGTCCTCGATCAGCTCCTCGGCGATCCAGGCCTCGTTGATACGTCCGACGGTGGCGACGGGAATGTTGACGTGCTTTTTAATCTCGCGCGAGCAGGCGGCGTGCGAGGCCTGCTGGGTACCGGCGGCGGGAATCGCGGAGCCGCGCTTGATGGTGGTGCCGCCCGACACATGAATCATGTCGACGCCGGCCTTCTCCAGGCGACGTGAGACGTAGATCATGTCGTTGAGGGTCAGGCCGCCATCGGTGTACTCGTCGCCCGAGATACGGACGTCGATGATAAAGTCCTTGCCGCAGCGCTCGCGGATCTCGGCGATGACCTCGAGCAAAAAACGCATGCGGGCGTCGAGCGAGCCGCCATACTCATCGGTACGTTTGTTGTAGAGCGGGGTCAAAAAGCCGCCAAGCATGCCGTGGGCATGCGCCGCATGGACCTCGACGCCATCGACGCCAGCCTTTTGCATACGCACAGCGGCGTCGCCAAACTGATGCGTGAGCTCGTGAATCTCGTCGACCGTGATGGGGCGCGGTGCCTCGCGGGCGTAAGACGGGCCCACAAAGGACGGAGCGATCAGGCGCGGCGTGCCCGGAATGTTAAAGGCCATGTAGGCGGGGTGGAAGAGCTGCGGCATGATCTTGCAGCCATACTCGTGGACGGCCGCGGCGAGCTTTTCCCAGCCGGGGATAAACGTGTCGTCGTAGCAGCACATATCACCCGGCAGATAGGTATAGGTGGGCTCGACCGTCACGACCTCGGTGATGATGAGGCCCACGCCGCCCTTGGCGCGGGCACGGTAATGATCGACCAAGTCATCGGTCACATAGCCATGATCGGCCAGGTTGGTGGACACCGGCGGCATAAAGACGCGGTTCTTGACCTCGGTTGTACCGACCCTGATCGGGCTAAAGAGCATCGGGTAGGCAGAGGACTCCATACAGGCTTCCTTTCGTTTGAGCCGCTCGGCGGCAGTTGCTAACGTACCTATCGTATCAGTATCCGCTGCATTCGCACTCGCTCGCACCCCCCACCTTCAATCCCGACCCTCACAAAAAAGTTGCGGTGGAATACGGAGTAGGTGAGGCTTTTGACAGGCAAAACAGTCCGTATTTCACCGCAACTGATGGGCGGGGTGGACTTGAGGGCTCAGATAGTCAGTCATGCCCTCATCCGCCACTCCCTCACCTACAGCGCGCCGTCCAGCATAAGGTTCACCTTGAGCACGTTGACCGTGGGCTCGCCGAACACGCCGAGGAAACGGCCCTTGGTGCACGCGGCAATGATGTCGCGCACCTCGTCCCCACTTTTGCCCGTGGCCTTGGCAAGGCGCGGGACCTGGTACTCGGCGGCATCGGGAGAGATCTCGGGGTCGAGCCCTGAGCCGGAACACGTCACCAGGTCGACGGGCACAGCGTCCATATCGGCATCGGGGTTGGCGGCGCGGATCTTCTTCACGCGCGCATCCACAAGCTGCCGGTACTCCTCACTCGCCGGGGACAAATTGGACGGGGCGCTGTAGGCCATGAGCCCGCCGTCCTCCCCCTCGACGATAGTCACGTTCTGGATGCGGCCCCACATGTGGTCCTCATCCTCAAAGTTCTGGCCGATCAGCTCGGATCCCACGATCTTGTCGTCGACCTTAATGAGCGAACCGTTCGCCTGATACGGGAACGCAACCTGGGCGATGCCGGTCACGACGAGCGTATAGCCCAGGCCGCAGACAACGGTAAACAGCGCGAACACGCCCAGTGCGCGCGATGCAACACCTTTGAACATACAAACCTCCACTTACATAATGCCGCAGAACGCGAGCAGCATGTCGATGAGCTTGATGAATACGAACGGGGCAACGATGCCGCCCAGACCCCACACGAGCAGGTTGTGGGTCAGCAGCTGTCCGGACGGGACCTCGCGATACTTAACGCCCTTCAGCGCGGCCGGGATCAGCGCGACGATAACGAGCGCGTTATAGATGATGGCCGAAAGAACCGCGGACAGCGGGCTTGCCAGACCGAGGATGTTGAGGGCGTCCAACCCGGGGTAGATCGGCGAGAACAGGGCCGGGATGATAGCGAAGTACTTCGCCATGTCGTTGGCCACCGAGAAGGTCGTGAGCGAACCGCGGGTCATGAGCAGCTGCTTGCCGATACGCACGACCTCGATGAGCTTGGTGGGGCTGGAGTCGAGGTCGACCATGTTGCCGGCCTCCTTGGCAGCCTGGGTGCCCGTGTTCATGGCCACGGCGACGTCGGCCTGGGCCAGAGCGGGCGCGTCGTTGGTGCCGTCGCCGGTCATGGCGACCAGGTGCCCCTCACGCTGGAACTCGCGGATCTTCTCGAGCTTGCCTTCAGGGGTGGCCTCGGCCAGGAAGTCGTCAACGCCGGCCTCGGCGGCGATTGCCGCGGCGGTGAGCGGGTTGTCGCCCGTCACCATGATGGTCTTGATGCCCATCTTGCGCAGGTCGGCGAACTTCTCCTTAACGCCGGACTTGATGATGTCCTTGAGGTACACAACGCCCAGCACGCGGCAGTTCTTGGTCACGACCAGCGGGGTGCCGCCGGCCTTGGCGATGCGTTCGACGGCCTCGTCGCACTCCTTTGAGAACACGCCGCCGGCTGCCTCCACATAGGTGCGCACGGAATCGGCAGCGCCTTTGCGGATCTCATTGCCCTCGTAGTTCACGCCGGACATACGCGTTGCCGCGGTGAACGGGATAAACTCCATACCCTTATCCTCGAGTGTGCGGCCGCGCAGACCGAACTGCTCCTTGGCGAGGACGACGATGGAGCGGCCCTCGGGGGTCTCGTCGGCCAGCGAGGAAAGCTGGGCGGCATCGGCCAGCTCCGCGGGATCGACGCCGTCGACCGGGATGAACTCGGCGGCTTGGCGGTTACCCAGGGTGATGGTGCCGGTCTTGTCGAGCATGAGGATGTCGACGTCGCCGGCGGCCTCGATGGCGCGGCCGGACATGGCCAGCACGTTGGCCTCGTTCAGACGGCTCATGCCGGCGATGCCGATGGCGGAAAGAAGGGCGCCGATGGTAGTAGGAGCCAGGCACACGAGCAGCGCCACGAGCGTGGTCACGGCCGTGGGGTTGTCCATGTCGTTAAGACCGACCGAGAAGCAGGAGTAACAATACAGGGCCAGCGTGACCAGGATAAAGACGATGGAGAGGGCCACCAGGAAGATCTCCAGAGCGATCTCGTTAGGGGTCTTCTTGCGCGCGGCACCCTCGACCATCGCGATCATCTTGTCCAGGAAGCTCTGGCCGGGCTCACTGGAGATCTTGACGATGATCCAGTCGGACAGCACCGTGGTACCGCCGGTAACGGCAGAGCGGTCGCCGCCGGCCTCGCGGACCACGGGGGCGGACTCGCCGGTGATGGCGGACTCGTCAACGGAAGCAGCGCCCTCGATGACGTCGCCGTCGCCGGGAATCTGCTCGCCGGCGCGTACGATCACCAGGTCGCCGCGCGCGAGCTCGGTGCCGGGAACGACGGTGAAGTGCTCCTTGTCCTCAACGGACTCGATGCGATGGGCCTCGACATCCTTCTTGGCCGCACGCAGGGAATCGGCCTGGGCCTTACCGCGGCCCTCGGCAAGCGCCTCGGCGAAGTTCGAGAACAGGTCGGTAAGCCACAGGATGACCGCGATGGCGACCACATAGTAGGTGGGCACACCCGCGTCCTGCACACCGAAAATGGAAGCGACGGCCAGGACGGAGGTCATGACGGCGGAAAGCCACACCAGGAACATAACCGGGTTTTGAATCTGGACGCGAGGATCCAGCTTGGCAAACGAGTCGCGGACCGCGCGGCCCATCATGTCTTTTTGCATAGTCATAAATCTGCGCCCTCCTTTACGCAATCATCTGGAAGAACTCGGCAACGGGGCCAAGCGCCAGGGCCGGGAAGAAGCTCAGGGCACCGATCAGCAGAACGATGAACACGAGCAGGAATACGAACATGCCGTTGGTGGTAGACAGGGTACCGGCGCTCTCGGCGACCTTGCCCTTCTTGGCCAGCGAGCCGGCGATAGCCAGCGTACCGATGATGGGCATGAAGCGGGCGAACAGCATCTCGAGGCCGAGCATGACGTTGATCCAGGGAATGTTGCAGTTCATGCCTGCAAACGCCGAGCCGTTGTTGCCGCCGCATGAGGTGAAGGCATACAGCGCCTCGGAGAAGCCGTGCGCGCCACCATTGTTGAGCTGGTCGGCAAGACCGGGCACCATGCAGGCGATGGCCGAGCACACCAGAATGGCAAACGGAGTTGCCAAGCACAGGACAACTGCCCAGCGCATCTCGCCCGGCTCGATCTTCTTGCCCAGGAACTCAGGCGTGCGTCCGACCATGAGGCCGGCGATGAACACTGTGAGGATGGCGAAGCCGATCATGCCGTACAGGCCGCAGCCCACGCCGCCGAAGACGACCTCGCCCAGAGCAATCTGGAGCATCTGGACAAAACCGCCCAGCGGGGTGTAGGAGTCGTGCATGGAGTTAACCGAGCCGTTGGAAGCAGCCGTCGTGAAAGCGGACCAGGTAGAAGAGGAGGCGATACCGAAACGGCTCTCCTTGCCTTCCATGTTGCCGCCGGCCTGGCCGTCGGTCATCTCGATATTGACCGCTCCGCCATCGGCCAGCTGCGGGGTGCCCGCATGCTCGTTGACGGCGATGATGCCGGTGAAGATCACCAGCAGGATGAACATGGCGGCAAAGATGGCCTTGCCCTGCTTGGTGTTCTTGACGCCGATACCGAAGGCGAAGCAACAGGCGGCCGGGATCAGCAGCAGGCTGGTCATCTCGATGATGTTGGTGAAGGCACTGGGGTTCTCATACGGATGGGCGGAGTTCACGCCGAAGAAGCCGCCGCCGTTGGTGCCGGACTGCTTGATGGCGACCTGAGGAGCCGCGGGACCCTGGGGCAGGAACTGCTCGGTGACCACGCGCGCGCCCTCGACAACCTTGCCGTCGACCTTGACCGTGTCGCCCTCAATCTGGGCGCCGTCGATGACGCTCCAGCCGCCGTCTGCATTAGACTGAACAGCGACGGGTTCTACGAGCTCAGCCTTCTGAGCCGGCTGGAAGTTGGAGATGACGCCACCGGCAGCCAGGCAGATGCCGAACACGAGGTTCAGCGGGATGAGCACATACAGGACGGTGCGGGTGAGGTCGACCCAGAAGGAACCCAGACCCTGCTCCTTGACCTGACGGAAGCCGCGGATCAGCGCGAACATGACCGCGATACCGGTGCCAGCGGAAACGAAGTTCTGCACAGTGAGACCCATGAACTGCACAAGGTAGGACAGGGTGGTCTCACCGGAGTAGGACTGCCAGTTGGTGTTGGTTATGAAGGAAGCAGCCGTATTGAACGACAGGTCCCATGACACACCCGGCAGGTGCTGGGGATTGCCTGGCAAGAAGGACTGAAGCGCCTGGAGCGCCACAAGAGTCACGAGGCCGATCCCCGAAAAGACCAGCACGCTCGCCAGATAGCGCCTACACCCCATCTGTTCTGCCGCGTCGATGCGAAGCAGACGATAGACGCCACGCTCCACAGGAGCAATCACAGGCGACAGGAACGTATGCTCACCATCCATGATATGGGCCATGAACCGACCGAGCGGAACGGCCAGGACGACGAGTACGGCAAAGTACAAGATGTACTGAATCGCAGCGTCCATAGTTTACGAATCACTCCTCATCAGAATGTAGATGTAATAGATAAGAAGTCCAATGCAGACGACTCCGATGATGGGAATGAGGATGTCCATTTACCGCCCCTTTCACACGCGGTCCGATGTCTCGGACGCCTGCCCTCGCAAGCGTCTGGGGACAGTAAACGCTTCTAGGGATTAAAGAGGCGTGAGGGCCGGGGCTCACGTCCTTAAGATGCCGTAAAGATGCAGGTAGAAAGCACTATTGCAGCTGCAGTGCGCCTATACTCGACCTCGCGAGCATACAGTGGTGTCTTCACCGCGTATGCACGCATGGACAACGCTTCAGAAAGGCTACGCTATGCAGCGCGACGCATCGGACACTCGCGTCAATCCAGACCTCATCCTCAAGGCAATTGAGAAAGACGAGGTCGCCGATGACACTCGAACCAGCCGGGGACACCTCAAAATTTTCTTTGGCTACGCTGCTGGCACAGGCAAAACCTATGCGATGCTTCAAGCCGCCCACGCCGCCAAGCGGCGAGGTGTCAACGTCGTCGCGGGATACATCGAGCCGCACGAACGTCCGGCAACTGCCCATCTTGCACAAGGGCTTGAGAACGTGCCCTGTAAACTCATCGAGCACAACGGCATTGCGCTCAGCGAGTTCGATCTAGATGCGGCTATCGAGCGCGCCCCTCAGCTCATCCTTGTCGACGAGCTCGCCCATACGAATGCGCCGGGGTCTCGCCACGACAAACGCTATCAAGACGTCGAGGAACTTCTACATGCGGGCATCGACGTCTATACGACCGTGAACGTTCAGCATATCGAGAGCCTCAACGACATGGTTGCATCCATCACTGGCGTTGTCGTGAGCGAACGAATCCCCGACCGTATCTTCGATGATGCCGACCAGGTCGAGCTCGTCGACATAGAGCCCGAAGACCTACTTGAGCGCCTTCGCGCCGGCCTCGTCTACCGTCCCGCACAAGCCGACCGAGCGCAACAGCATTTTTTTACCGTCGAGAACCTCACCGCACTCCGAGAAATCGCGCTGCGCCGCTGCGCCGATCGCACCGGTCACCTCACAGACGCCGCACGCGTGCTGGGAAACCGTGACTACTACACCAGGGAGCGTATCTTAGTCTGTGTCTCCCCGGCGCCGACCAATCCCCGCATCATCCGTGCCGCCGCACGCATGGCGAAAGCGTTTCGCAGCGAACTCGTCGCCCTGTTCGTAGAGAGCCCGCGCACGCAAGCCATGAGCGATGATGAGCGCGCCAAGCTTGCAGCCAATATCGCCCTAGCCGAGCAGCTCGGAGCACATATGGAAACCGTCTATGGCGACGACATCGCGTTTCAGATCTCCGAGTTCGCGCGCCTGTCGGGTATTTCGAAGATCGTCATGGGGCGCACGGGCGAGCGCAGCAGCGTCCGTCAGGCCCTCTTCGGCCGCAAATCTCTCGTAGAACAGCTCATAACATTCGCCCCGAACCTCGACATTTACATCATTCCAGAACAGTCGACTCCGCCCTCCCGACCCAAAGGACGCCGCCATGCGCCCGCCCTGCAGCCGCCCAGCAGCCGAAACGTGCTTCGCACGCTGGCCCTCTCTCTTGCCGCCACGGCGATCGGCACGGCTTTCCGCCATCTGGGATTTGCCGACTCCAGCATCATATCCCTCTATATCTTCACGGCCCTGCTGACCGCCGTCACCACGACGGGGCGTATCTGCACGATCGTATCGAGCGTGCTCTCTGTAGTGCTTTACAACTTCTGCTTTGTCACGCCTCTGTTTTCGCTCGCCAGCTACGACCGAAGCTATCTGGTCACGTTCGGCATCATGTTCGCCACCGCTATGGTCGCCGGCGAGTTAACTGCGCGCATCGCCGACAACGCCCGTACATCCGCCGAGAACGCATTCAAAACGCGCGTACTCCTCGAAACGAACCAGCTCTTGCAGCAAGCCCATAGCGCGGAGGAGTGCGCCCGCGTCGCCATGAACCAACTCGTCAAACTGCTAAAACTCGACGTGGTCTTCTACCCCGCCGAACACGGCACGCTCGGCAAGGCGCTCTATGAGTCCGCTGGCACCGAAAACCGATCCGCGTCGCTGCTCACCGACTACGAGCGCGCCGTTGCAACCTGGACCTACACCAACAACAAGCGCGCGGGCGCAAGCACGCGGACCCTGCCTGAGGCGCGCTGTCTCTACCTCGCGGTTCGCACCGGCGACAAGGTATTCGGTGTCATCGGCATCGCCCTGGAGGGGCGCGAGATCGAAGCCTTCGAGCATTCGATCGTCCTATCTATCGTAGGTGAATGCGCCTTGGCGCTCGAAAGCGACCGGGCGGCGCAAGAGCGCGAAGAGACTGCGGTCTTGGCGAAAAACGAGCAGCTGCGCGCCAACCTTTTGCGC
This sequence comes from uncultured Collinsella sp., assembly GCA_900539035.1. Lineage (GTDB taxonomy): Bacteria > Actinomycetota > Coriobacteriia > Coriobacteriales > Coriobacteriaceae > Collinsella. The sequence goes on from UQAU01000014.1 coordinate 18,028, forward strand.
TCCATCGGCCACGATTTGAGGACACCCCTCACGGCTATATCCGGATCTGCGGCAATCCTTCGGAAGAGCGACGAGAAGCTCAGCCTCGAACAACGCTGCGATCTTGCCGATGCCATCTACGACGACTCCCTCTGGCTTATCGATACCGTGGAGAACCTCCTCGCCATCACACGCGTCGAGGACGGCACCATTCGCCTCAACTTAACATCCGAGCTCATCGACGAGGTCATCGAGGCCGCCCTCAGCCATGTCGCCCAAGCATCGCATGGACGTGCCGTCACCATCGAGCACACTGACGACATCCTGCTGGTACGCATCGACGTCCATCTCATCATGCAGGTGCTTACGAATCTCATCATGAACGCCTTCAAATACACGCCCGAGGACTCGACTGTCACCATCAGCGCACGTCGCGAGGGCGCGTTCGTCGTGGTGGACGTCGCAGACGATGGGCCGGGTGTGGCAGACTGCGACAAGCCTCATATCTTTGAGCGCTTCTTCACCTCAAGCAATACGCGGCCCGTGGATTCGCGTCGAAGCATCGGCCTTGGCCTGTCGCTCTGCCGTTCCATCGTGGAGGCGCATGGCGGCGTCATCGAAGTTCGCGACAACCACCCCCATGGGGCCGTCTTCCGTTTTACCCTGCCCGCCGAGGAGATTGAGATTCATGAATAATGCCGCTAAGCCACGCATCCTCCTGGTCGAAGATGACCCGACCGTTCAAAACCTCGTTTCGACCGCGCTTGACCTCCACGGCTATGTCGTGAGCAAGGTTTGCAACGGCCAAGCCGCCATCATGGATGCGGTGTCGCACGGCCCCAGCCTCATCATGCTCGACCTCGGCCTTCCCGACATTGACGGTATCGAGGTCATCACGAAGATCCGAAGCTGGTCGGCAGTCCCCATTATCGTCATTTCGGCGCGCACCGAAGATTCCGACAAGATTGCAGCACTTGACGCGGGGGCAGACGACTACCTCACCAAGCCCTTTTCTGTGGATGAGCTGCTCGCGCGCGTCCGTGCGAATTTGAGGCGCTCCTCGATGGCGTCGAGCGAGTCGACAGAAGCGAGCACGTTCGACAACGGTCCGCTGCATATCGACTATGCCGCGGGATACGCGACGAAAGACGGACGCGAGCTCTCGCTCACCCCAACCGAGTACAAATTGCTCGTCCTTCTGGCGAAAAACGTCGACAAGGTGCTCACCCACACCTTCATCACCCGCGAGATATGGGGCACGAGCTGGGACAGCGATCTGGCGAGCCTGCGCGTGTTCATGCGCACCCTGCGTAAGAAGATCGAGGCAGACCCCTCTCACCCCAAAATGATTCAGACGCACATGGGTGTCGGGTACCGCATGCAGCGTCTCTAGCCCGCCCAACAAAAAGTTGCGGTGGAATACGGAGTAGATAAGGCCTTTGACAGCCAAAACAGTCCGTATTTCACCGCAACTGATGGGCGGGATGGAGTTAGAGGCCCAGGTAGGCAATCATACCTTCGACGGCGAGCTTGGCGCCAGCTACGGCGTGGACCACAGTGAGCGGGCCGTTGACCACGTCGCCGGCGGCAAAGACGCCAGGCACGGTGGTCATGCCATACTCGTCGACCGAAAGCAGGCCGCGATGGTCGGTCTCCAGACCGCCCGTTGTAAGCACGAGCTTGTCCTTGGGCACCTGAGACGCCGCAATCACAACCGTGTCGGCGGACACGTGGTCGAGTTCTTCCTCGTAGCCCACCACATTGTTGTCCTCGTCAAAGATAGCCGTCTCGAACACCGGACCGTTATCATCGATGGCGCAGATCGCCTTGCCGCGCACAATCTCGGCACCGTCAAGCTCGGTCAGCTCCACCTCGTCATCGATGGCAGAGATATGGCGCGATCGGGCGTACACGGTAACCTTGCGAGCACCCGAGCGCAGGGCCGTGCGGGCAACATCCATGGCCACATTGCCGGCGCCGATAACCGCCACGTTCTGCCCGATTGCCACGCTCGTGGGATCGACCAGATAGTCGATACCAAACAGCACATTGCCGCGCGACTCGCCGGGAATACCCAGCTTTCGAGCTCGCCAGGTGCCGGTACCAACAAAGACCGCATCGTAACCGTCGCGCAGCAGGTCGTCGATGTGGAGCGCACCGCCGATGGTGGTCGAGGGGCGAACGCGCACGCCGAGCGAGCACATCACGTGGCGGTACTTTTGCACGAGCGAACGCGGCAGACGGAACTCGGGGATACCGTACTCCAGCACGCCGCCGATCTCGGGCCGCTGCTCAAAAACAGTGACGGCGCAACCCAGCTGCGCCATCTTAATTGCCACGGTAATGCCGGCTGGGCCGGAGCCGACCACGGCGACCTGCTTGCCGCGCGACGGCACGGGTCTCCACTCTTTGCGGTCCAAATACGCCGTGGAGATATAGTTCTCGATGCTCGAAAAATGCACGGGCGCGCCCTTGCGGCCCTGAATGCAAGCGCCCTCGCACTGGCCCGAATGATTGCACACCATGGAGCAGACCGCGCTCATGGGATTGTTCTGGAACAGTAGCTCGCCCGCCTCTTGCAGACGGCGCTGCTTAAAGAGGTCGATAACCTGCGGAATGGGCGTCTGCACCGGACAGCCCTTTATTTGACAGAACGCCTTTTTGCAGCCCAGACAGCGATTTGCTTCCTCAACGATGTGGATAGCCACGCAATTCCCCTCTATCGACCAGGACGAAATCGGCTTCTTAAACCAATTTGCCCGAATTAATAACCATAGATACGTCAACAGTGCGGAAAAGGGCACCGAAAAGCATCTCACAAACGCGCAGTAGCAACCCTTCCCTCGCACGGAGCCACTGTGCAGCCCCGTCATCGAGATCAAAAGATTCGCCACCCCTACGAATGGCGAATCTCTCTACAGGCAGACGCCGTCCTTCCAGATACTGATCTCGTGACAGCCACGGCGCTCGGCACTCGTGAGCTTACCGCTCGCCGTCTGTAGCACCAGCTGGTACAAATCGCGGGCGGCCTCGTCGAGCGTGCGCTCACCCGTGGCAATCACGCCGGCGTTAAAGTCCATCCAATTGGCCTTGTGGTCGCACAGACGCTGATTGGTGAACACCTTGAGCGTAGGCACCGGCGCGCCAAACGGCGTGCCGCGTCCGGTCGAGAACAGAATCACGTGACAGCCAGCAGCCGTCAACGCCGTGGTGGATACCATGTCGTTGCCTGGACCACACAGCATGTTCAGGCCATGCTTAGTTGCCTGGCCGGCATACGGCAGCACGTCGACGATGGGGGCAGATCCACCCTTTTGCACGCAGCCGCAGCTCTTGTCCTCGAGCGTGGTAATACCGCCGTCCTTGTTGCCGGGACTCGGGTTCTCATAGACGACCTCGCCGTGGCTAATAAAGTAGTCCTTAAAGCCGTTGAGCATGTCAGAAGCGGCGCTAAAGACCTGCTCGTTCTCGCAGCGATCGAGCAGAATACTCTCGGCGCCAAACATCTCGGGCACCTCGGTAAGCACCGACGTGCCGCCGCGGGCGACGACCATATCGCTCACGCGACCGATCGTGGGGTTGGCGGTAATACCCGAAAGACCGTCAGAGCCGCCGCACTTAAGTCCAATAACCAGCTCGGAGGCCGGAATGGGCTCACGCTTGGCCTGCTTGGCGAGGTCTGCCAGCTCGGCCAGAATCTTGTGGCCCTCGATCTGCTCGTCGGCGACGTCCTGACAGGTGAGGAAGCGGACGCGCTCGTGATCGAAGTCACCGAGCTCGTCGAGCACCTGCTGATGCGTGCAATTCTCGCAACCGAGCGACAAGAACAGCACGCCCGCGGCGTTTGCGTGACGCGACAGTGCCACCAGCAGACGACGGGTCTGAGCATGGTCGGCGCCGGTCTGCGAGCAGCCAAAGGGATGCGGGAAGTAGTAAACACCCTCCAGTGAGCCATCGACCAGATCCTGGGCCTGCTCACACATGGCACGGGCGACTTCGTTGACACAGCCGACCGTGGGGATGATCCACAGCTCATTACGCGTCGCGGCACGACCGTCGGCGCGGCGGAACCCCATAAAGGTCTCGGGCTCAACGGGATCCATGACCGGATGCGTGGGGTTGTAGGCGTACTCGACCTCGCCCGAAAGGTTGGTCTTCACATTGTGCGTGTGGAGCCACTGACCGGGCTGGACATCGCCCGTCACATGGCCGATAGGAAGGCCGTACTTGATGACGTCCTCCCCCGCGGCAATCGAGCGCACGGCCATCTTATGACCCTGCGGGATATCCTCCGCGGCAACGACCTCGCCCACGCCGGGAACCTCGACGGCAGCACCCTTGGCGAGCGGCGACAGCGCAACGATGACGTTGTCGGCCGGATTGATCTGGATAGTGTTCATTACAAAGAGTCCTAACCCTACAGGTTGAGCAGAAGTCGAGTGACGCCCGCCAGTTACCCGGCGGGCGTACAGAAGGATTTAGGCCTGAGCGTTCGCGAACGCCTGCTTGGCGCCCTCGGAGCGCACGACGGCGAGAGCGTTGACGACAAACTCCTCCAGGCCGGCGATCTGCGTAAGATCCTCGCCCCACATTTGCTCGTTGGAGAGCACATCGTGCACCAGCTCGGCGTCGTCGGCGCCGGCGTGAGCAGCGTAGAAGTCGAGCACAAAGGCGTCGTCCTGAGCGGTGTACTCGGTGCCGTCGGAGCGACGCAGGTGCAGGCCGTCGCCCTCGCGGGACACGAGCTCCTGCGTGTAGAAGGAGATGAGCGTGGCCAGGCTCGTCGCCAGGCACTTGGGCAGGTTGCCGGTCTCAGCAGCGTAGTCCTTGAGCGTAGGCAGGTCGCGGGCACGCCACTTAGCCGTGGAGTTGAGGCAGATGGAGAGCAGCGCGTGGTCGATAAACGGGTTGTCGAAGCGGTTCTCGACGGCGGCGGCAAAGGCCTTGCAGTCCTCGACATCCAGGTCGGCGGCAAGCGTCGGAATGACCTCGTCGTAGAGCATAGTGTTCATGAAGCCGCGGACGGTCTCGTCGTGCATGCAATCGCGCACGATATCAAAGCCGGCAACCCAGGAACCCGGGACAAAGGCGGTGTGGGCGCCGTTGAGGATGCGGACCTTGCGCTTCTTGTACGGGGTGACGTCGGGGGTCACAAAGACACCCGGCAGACCGGCCTTCACGAAGGGCAGACGCTCCTTGAGCGATTCGTCACCCTGGATGCCCCACATCTGGAAGGGCTCACGCACGGCCAAGAACGGATCCTCATAGCCCAAGCGCTCGGCCACGGCAGCGGCCTCCTTGGGATCGCGGATGCGACCCGGAACGATGGTGTCGACGAGCGTGGTGCAGACGGTGCAGTCGTTGGCCATCCACTGCGAAAACTCGTCCTCCCAGCCCCAGTCGCTCACGTACTGGTTCATGATGCGCAGCAGCTCCTCGCCGTTATGGTCGATGAGCTCGCAGGCGAGCACGATGACGCCCTGCTTGCCGGCAACCCAGCGGGCATGGAGCACCTGGGCAAGCTTGGCAGGGAAGCTCGCGGGGGGCATGTCGTCGGCCTTGCAGGACGGATCGTAGGCGATACCGGCCTCGGTGGTGTTGGAGACGATAATCTCCAGGTCGTCGGAAACGGCGACCTCCATCATGGCACGGTAGTCAGCCTCGCGATACGGATTGAGGCAACGGCTGCAGGCGCTGATCACGCGGGAATCGTCAACCGTGTCACCGTTCTCCTTGCCGCGCACCAGTACGGTGTACAGGCCATCCTGGGCATTGATACCATCGGCGAAATCGAAGGCGCCGCTGATGGGCTGCACCATGACGACCTTGCCGTTCCAACCGGTGGCCTCGTTGCCCATATCGAAGAAACGATCGACGAAGGCGCGCAGGAAATTGCCCTCGCCAAACTGCAGGACCTTCTCGGGGGCGTCCTTGGGCAGCACGTAGCCCTCGTAGCCGATCTTCTCGAGCGTCTCGTAGCTGATGTTATTCATAGAGGTTTTCCTCTCAACTCAAGTCCCGGTACGGCATCGCCGCACCGGGTTGCATTCATGATTTTTCAAGCAGCGGGGCTATTTATCGATCGTCTCGATAGTGCTCTCGCCGATCTTGCCGCGCTCCCAGCGACCATTCGACAGGTCGTTGGAAATGGAATTGAACTTCTTCTCGGTAATGTCGTAGAGAGCGAAGATAATCAAGGCTGCTACCAGAAGAGCGCAGGCGGGATAAATCGTCAGAGCGCCCTTGATGCCAAGCAGCGTGGCAGCCGTCTGGGGCTTATTTGCCACATATCCGGTAAGGGCAAGGATGCCGCCGGAAATGATCGCGGCAAGGGATTGCGCAAGCTTACGAGAAAAGTTGAACGCGGCGTAGGTCGTACCCTCCTTGCGGATTCCCGTGTGCCATTCACCGTAATCGATAACATCGGAAACCAAGTTCCAGGTGATACCGTTGGGGATGGCAAGCGCGACGTAGCCGATGGTGACGAAGATGATGAACGTCACGGTATTGGTCGGCAGGATGAAGTTGAGGCCGTTTGCCACGGCACCGACGATAAAGCAGGCAACGCACGTGCGCTTCTTGCCAAAATGCTTGACGAGCGTCGGGATGGCGAGAATGGCGACAACCGACGTTCCGATCATGATGCCGTTGACAATGGGCTGCAACGCGATGTTACCCAGGTTGTACTGGCAGAAATACACCATCATGGTGTTGTTGGTATTCATGGCCGAGATGGTAAACAGCGTAAGCAGGATAACTGCTCCCAGGTTCTTGTTGGTGAAAACGACCTTGAAATACGTGCTGAATGCGCTCGACTTCTTGCCGGCCTTTCCCGCAGCCTTCTCCTCGGCCTGTCGATCGATACGGATATGCTCGCGCGTTCCCAAAAAGCAGATGGCGAATCCGGCGATGCCACACAGTCCCATGACGACAGCTGCAATCGTATAGCCGTGCGGATTGCCGTCGAGCGTGTGGCCACCCGCAAAGAACAGGACCAATGGGATGAACGCTACGCCCGTGATGAGCTGTGCGCAGAGCGAACCGGCCTGGCGCGTTGACGCCATATGCGCGCGGTCATCGACGTCACGCGTCATTACCGTGGCCAGAGATCCGTATGGTACGTTTGTGAAGCTGTATACGACGCCCCAGATCATGTAGGTTATCAGCGCATAGGCAATTTTGCCCGCCATGGGAATATCGGGCGCAGTGAAGGTCACCACGGTTAGAACGGCAAGGATCACGGCCGAAACCATCATGACCGGACGAAACCGACCGTGCTTGCCAATCTTCTTTCTACCGTCGACGAATGCACCGGCAATCGGGTCCATGAACGCATCGAAAATCTTGGTGACGGCGAAAATCAGGCTCACTACGCCTGGCGAAATCAGGCAGATGTCAGTGTAGAACTTGGTCAGATATGCTTGACCAAGATCAAACATGAATCCGTTGCCCAAATCGCCAAAGCCATAGCAGATTTTCTCACGCCAGCTCAGCTTGATATCCTGCGAGCTCTGCATCGATCCCGAATCCGCCTGAGCAGACACGATCTGCTCGTTTTTCTGTTGCCCTGTTCCCATATGGTCCCTCCCCTTTGCAACCGATTTCACCAATCGGAGCACATACAGATCTATGCCTCGGCAGTGTCCAGATCGAAGCCAAAGTAGCGAACGGAATTGTTGTAGCTGATATCGCGCACGATGGTGCCCAGCAGCTCCATGTCGGCCGGATACTTGCCCTGCTCAACCCACTCGCCGATCACGCTGCACAGCACGCGACGGAAATACTCGTGACGCGGATAGGACAGGAAGGAGCGGGAGTCGGTGAGCATGCCGACAAAGTTGCCCAGGACGCCCTCGTTGGCAAGGGCGGTAAGCTGCTCGCGCATGCCGACCTCGTTGTCGTTGAACCACCAGGCAGAGCCGTTCTGAATCTTGCCAGCGGTCGGGGCCTCCTGGAAGCAACCCATGACGGTATCGATCATGGTGTTATCGATGGGGTTCAGGCTGTACAGGATGGTCTTGGGCAGGCCGCAGGTCTCCTGGATGGAGTTGAGGAAATCGGCGAGCTGGTCGGACGGCGTGTAGTTGGAGATGCAGTCGTAGCCGGTGTCGGGACCGAGCTTGGCGAACATGGCGCGGTTGTTGTCGCGCTTGCAGCCAAAGTGCAGCTGCATGGCCCAGCCCAGACGGACATACTCGCCGGCGACAAACTGCATAAAGGCAGTCTTGTACTTGAGGATCTCTTCCTCGGTAAGCGGCTCAGCAGCCAGACCCTTGGCAAAGATGGCCTCGATCTCGTCAGCGGTAGCCGGTACGTACATAACGTAGTCGAGTGCATGGTCGGATGCGCGGCAGCCCAGCTCGTGAGCAACGTCGTAGCGCTTGGAGATGGCCGCCTTCATGCCCTCGAAGTCGCTGACCTCAACGCCGGCAACCTCGGAGAGGTGCCTGCAGTAGTCGGCAAACTCCTGGCCACGCTCGATGCGCAGAGCGGCATCGGGGCGCATGGCGGGAACGACCTGAACGTCAAAGCTGTCATCGGCGGCAATCTTCTTGTGCCACTCAAAGCTGTCGGCGGGGTCGTCAGTAGTGCAGATCATGCGGACGTTGGACTGCTTGATCAGGTTGCGGCAGGTGAAGCTGGCCTCGGCGAGCTTGGCGTTGGCAAGGTCCCAGACCTCCTGGGCGGTCTTGCCGTTGAGGACGCCCTCGTAGCCAAAGTAGCGCTTAAGCTCCAGGTGGCTCCACTCAAAGACGGGGTTGCCGACGCAGCGACCCAGAGTCTCGGCCCACTTTTGGAACTTCTCGCGAGCAGGGGCGTCGCCAGTGATAAAACGCTCGTCGACGCCGTTGGCACGCATCAGGCGCCACTTGTAGTGGTCGCCGCCCAGCCAAACCTCGGTGATGTTCTCGAAACGCTTGTCCTCCCAGATCTCCTTGGGGGAAATGTGGCAGTGGTAGTCGACGATGGGCATGCCCTCGGCAAAGTTGTGGAACAGCTCCTCACCGGTCTTGGTGCTCAGCAGGAAATCCTGATCGTCCATAAAGTTTTTCATCAAACAGCCCCTTTGCTGGCAAGGCGGGCGCACGACGCGCTCGTTATCCTTTAGGTGAACGTTCACTATACTAATCCATTGCAACTCAAAAGGTGAACGTTCACCTAACCACCATGGGGTGAACGGTAGGTTTTGCCCGTTCAACGGTTGCCGGAGCTGTGACTTGCATGTATTGCGGACCGGTTGGCGTCCCCGAACACCGAACTTGAGCGCTTTTGCTCAGGTGGGTCATGTTCCGACGTGCATTTTTGGGAGTATTCAGCATCGAAGCGCGCCGCGCGCCGTCCTCGGCGCCCCGTTTGGTGCGCATATTGCGTCCGATCGGCATAAAAAGTGCCGCCGATGGCGAAATACGCCACCGGCGGCACTTAAAACAGTCGTTCTGCACCTCATTCAGGGCATGCCAATGCTGAATACTCCCAAAAATGCACGTCGCAAGAGGGGGTACCTGCTCAATCGGCTAAATACCCGCAAGTTCGCAGTAGCGGTCGACATTGCTGGCAAATACCATCTCGACGGCGCCCTTCTGGACGGGCACCGTCGGGGTCCTTCCCCACAGCAGATAATCGCCCAGCGTCTTAGCGCCGCGATACGCCAGGCTCGTCGGGTCCTTATAGACAATATTGGTAAAGATACCGCGGCGCAAGGCCAGGGCGCTTTCGGGAAACAGGTCGTTGCCGATCACCATAACCTGACCGGCCTTGCCGCTCGAGACAAGCGCATCGGCAACCACTTCGGAACCAACGGCAAAAACGCTACAAATGAGCTCAGGGGCGTCCGGCGCACTCAAGCGCTTTTCGAGCTCATGCTTGAGCTGTTTGACTTGCGCATGGGCACCTGCAAGATCCTCGACCTGCCATGGAATATCTCGTTCGCGCAGGTAATTGTGGAAGGCACGGGCGGTTAGATAGTGTGAATCGGTATATGGGTCGCCCGTCAAAAGGAGCACGCGGGCGTCGGCCCCAGAAGCATTGACCAGGTTTGCCGCCTGCTCGGCCATAAGGCTACCTGCCGTCGAATAATCGGCCAAGCTCGCACCCAAACGATTCAAATGCGGACGGTCGCCGTCGACAAGCTCAATCGTCACGCCCGCCTCGGCGATCTGTCCCAAAAGCTCAGTCGCACGATCGTCGCCCGGCGCATAGGCGAGCAAGCCATCAATCTTCTCGCCCACCTGCAGACGCTCGTCGATTTGCTCGAGTGCATCAGCGTAGCCGCCCACGCCAAATTCAACGCGCTCAACCGTAATGCCCCGGTCGATGACCTCCTGTTCAAAGCGATTGCAGCCTTCCCACAGGTAACGGAAAAAGTACGCTCCCTCGCGCGATGCGCGGGGCAGGCAAAACACCAGATTGATATCCTTGCGGCGCAGGCTTGAGGCACTTGTGTTGCGGTGATAGCCCATGGCCTCGGCCTTAGCGTTCACCTTGGCGCGCACGGATTCGCTCACGCCGGCCTTTCCCGTCAGAGCCTTGTGCACGGTATTGATGGAAACGCCAAGCTCGGCGGCTATGTCCTTCATGGTTACGCGAGCGCTCATGCGGTTACTCCGTTATAGATAAGTTGCCAATTAATAGTCCAGTTAACGATACCCCAAAAATACTCTTCGACTCGCCGTGCTCTCCCTCAAATGCACAAAGCGCCCCGTGAACGGATGCCCGCGGAGCGCTTGGATGTCCGGACCTTATTTGATACCGCGCCCCAAGTCTTCGGCGATTTTGTCTACGCCTTTCAGTGCGGCGCAGGTCTTTTTATTGGAGCAATGCCCCGTGCAAACGCCACCCTGAGCGCAGTCGGCGCAGGTGCCCTTGCGATAGATGCGCACGCACACAGCAACAAATGCAACGCCGATAACAGCCAGTACAACAATATCGATAGGTGCCATAGCAAGCCTCCTCTAGTTAACCATCACTTACTTTACCCCATTCTCCACCTACCAAAAAGGGACAGGTTTATTTTGGTCGGTTTTATCTGCGGAAACGCCACATCTCCCCCACCAAAAAGCCCGAGTGTCGCTGGGACACCCGGGCTCGTGGAAAGGGGTTAATCCTTATTCGGACTTAAGCGGAAACTGCGGCGGAAGCAGTGTTGGTCTCGTCCTCATCGGTCCATGCATGCTTGGGCATGGGACGGAAAATCTGGAAGAGCATCGCAACCAGCAGCACAATGGCCACAACCGTCCAGATACCAAACTGCCCAAGGACAAGCAGGTTGTAGAACTGGTTGATGAAGAGGCCGATCACCCAAGCGAAGGCGCACTCGTAGCCAATGGCAATCGCAGTCCACTTGCCGGAATCCATCTGGTTGCGGATGGTGCCAATGGCGGCAAAGCATGGAGCGCACAGCAGGTTGAAGGCGCCGAAGGCAACGCAAGCGCCCATGGTGGGGAACATGCCGGCAAACGCGGTCCACAGGCTCGGGTCAGTCTCGCCGGCGTCGGCGACGGACAGCAGCGAACCGGCGGTTGCGACGACGTTCTCCTTAGCCACAAGGCCCGAGACGGTCAGCGCAGTTGCCTGCCAGGTGCTAAAGCCGAGCGGGGCGAAGATCCAGGCGACCAGGTTGCCCAGCATGGCAAGCACGGAGTAGTCCATGAACTCCTCGGGGATGCCCTCCATAGCAGGCAGGAAGCCAAACGTGCCGTTGTAGCTACCAAAGTTGGACAGGAACCACACCACGACAGTGGACGCGAAGATGACCGTGCCGGCCTTCTTGATAAAGGCCCAGCAGCGCTCCCAAACGTGCAGTGCCCAAGAGCGGATCGCCGGGAAGTGGTAGGCGGGGAGCTCCATGACAAACGGGGTCGGACGGCCGGCGAAGAGCTTGGTCTTCTTGAGCATGAGGCCCGAGGCGATGACGGCAAAGACACCCAGGAAGTAGAAGAGCGGGCTGATCCACGCGGCGGTGGTGGAAGAATCGCCGATGATGGAACCCATGAGCAGGGCAATGATCGGCAGCTTAGCGCCACAGGGAATGAACGTGGTGGTCATGACCGTCATGCGGCGGTCCTTCTCGTTCTCGATGGTCTTGGTGGCCATGACGCCGGGGACGCCGCAGCCCGAGGACACGAGCATGGGGATAAAGGACTTACCGGACAGGCCAAAGCGGCGGAACACGCGGTCCATGATGAAGGCGACGCGGGCCATGTAACCGCAGTCCTCCAGGAAAGACAGCATCACAAAGAGCAGGAACATCTGCGGGACGAAGCCAAAGATGGCACCCAAACCCCCGACAATACCGTCACAGACGAGCGAATCGACCAGGCCGCCGTCCTCGGTGCCGCCCGCCACAAGGGCGTCGTGCACCATGGTGGTGATACCCGGGACATAGGGGCCGTACTGCGCCGGGTCGACCGAGTCGGCGTTGTCGCCCGCGGCCTCGACAGCCTCGTCATAGGCGTCGCGGCCCTGACCGAGCACATACCAACCGTCGGTGCCGAAGAGCTGATCGTTGGTGAAGTCGGTCACCGTGCCGCCCAAGGTAGAAACGGCGATGTAGTACACGCAGAACATGATGACCACAAAGATCGGCAGGCCCAGGATACGGTTGGTAACCACACGGTCGATCTTCTCGGAGGTGCTCATCTTGGCCGGAGCCTTGGTGAGGCACTCATCGATGATGTGCGCGATGACGCTATAGCGCTCACCGGTGATGATGGACTCGGCGTCATCGTCGCAGTCCTGCTCGCACTGAGCGACCAGCTCCTCGACGCGAGCGGCTTTCTCCTTAGTGAGGTTAATGAGCTTGCAGGCGTCTGCATCACGCTCGAACAGCTTGACGGCATAGTAGCGGCGCTTGTTGGCGGGGACGCTTGCCGGCAGGTTGTTTTCGATGTGGTCCAGAACGTCCTCGATGGAGGAATCGAACTTGTGCTCCGGCACCTGGCCCTTGGAAGCAGCGGACTTCTTGACCTGCTCGAAGAGCTCCTTGATGCCCTTGTTCTTAAGAGCCGAGATCATCATGACCGGGCAGCCGAGCTTCTTGGAGAGCTTGTCCGTGTCGATCTTGTCGCCGTTCTTCTCGACCAAGTCGGCCATGTTGAGGGCGACGACCACGGGCAGGCCGGTCTCGATAACCTGAAGCGCCAGGTACAGGTTACGCTCGAGGTTGGTGGCATCGACGACTTGGACGACAACATCGGGCTCGCCGCTCATGAGGTAATCGCGCGAGCATTGCTCCTCGGGGCTGTAGGGGGAAAGCGAGTAGATGCCGGGGAGGTCCGTGATGGTAACGTTCTTGTCGCTTAGGAGCTTGGCCTCCTTTTTCTCAACCGTGACGCCGGGCCAGTTGCCAACGTAGCCGTTGGCGCCGGTGATCAGGTTGAAAAGCGTGGTCTTACCGCAGTTGGGGTTACCCGCCAGTGCGACATGGATCTGAGAATCCGCCATTCAATCCTTCTTCCTTGTGTGCCCGCGCTGCTTTCTCCACACGGGCTGGATAATGTGCTTCAAAAATGCTGCATTAAGTTAGAAAAACCTAACTTTATCTGCAGAAATATACGCCGCAAGCCCCTACTGGACCTCGACGACGGCCGCCTCCTCCTTGCGGATGGAAAGCTCGTAGCCGCGCACGTTGATCTCGACCGGATCACCGAGCGGCGCAACCTTCACGACCTTGAACGAAGTGCCCTTGATGAGCCCCAGGTCCATAAGGTGGCGGCGAAGCGCACCCTCACCGTGAAGCTTGACGATGGTAGAGCTCTCGCCCACCTTAACGTCACCCAACGTCTTCATCCTCTTGTCCCCCTTTCGGTTTTTATCAAATGCTGTGGACTAACCGACGGTCATGATGTGCATGGCAACCTTGGAATCGATGCCAAAGCGTGCGCCCAGTACCGTGACGATGATATTGGCGCCACTCGAGCTCACAACGTGGATTTCGTTGCCCTCGACAAAGCCGAGGTCCTTGAGGTGGTGCTTCATGTCCTCATTGCCCTTTACACGAGACACGCGCACGGTTTCGCCCGCTTTTACCATCGAAAGCGGCATAGCCGGCATCTGCGGTCCGCAAGACATGAGTGGCTCCTAACGTCAGTTCGTCCTCAACATCGACGCGATAAAAGTTAACCACGTCTATGTTCGCTTTAGTAAACTAACACGTGGTTAACTTTTTGGAAAGGGTTCCCATTCAGATTTCGGAAAAGTTTCCTATACGAAACAAAACAAAAAGGCGTGGCAAAGAGCTGTCCTTTGCCGCGCCCTGTCATGCTTAGAGCGAGAGGTTTCTGATCGACGTAACGCAGGAAGCCTCGTCTACGCCCGAAACGCGAAAGATGATGTCCTCGCCGCACTCGCCGTAGAGAGCCATGAGGCCCATGACATCGCGACCGTCGGTATGGCGGTCGCCGATGCTGACCGACACGTCGCTACGGTGCTTGGCAATGATGTCATAGAGCAGCGCAACCGGGCGGGCGTGTAGTCCCAACGGATCTTTAATCGTCTTTGTAAACTCGACCATGTCCCCTCCCACGACATCACACATTCGGCCGGCAAACCCAGCCACGTGGTAGTTATTGTAGCGTTAGATGTTTATCGAGGGCCCCTCCGGATACCCCGTGGTCAAAAAGTGGCAAATATGAGTACTGTCACAAATTTAGTAGCAGCAAAATCGAGAGCAAATTGCCTAGCTTGAGCGATTCGAAGAGGTTGAAAGCCGTCAAACGCCCTTTAAAGGGGGTTTGATAAATTGATTTTGAGCCCATTTTTGCTCAGAACAGGCCGATAGATATGGCACTTATTTTGCAACAGTACTCATATTTGGCATTTTTTGCCCACGGGGTCCAAAGCCATGCCCCAAAACACAAAAGGAGGGGCCTCGTAAGGCCCCTCCTTAGGAAAGGGAATCGATTTGTTCCACAGCCGTAGATTAATCCTAGCCGCTACTCCATCATGTCGAGGACGGAGGGGCGCAGCTCGCTCTCGGCGGCCTCGGGATCGGTCTCGCGCAGACGGTTGATGTAGCGGTTGTACCACATCACGGCAAGGCCCAGGAAGACAACCACGCCGCCAACGTTGTAGACCAGCGTCAGCCACAGCGGCTGATCGAGCGGAATGGTGCCGCAGATAAGCACGAAGCAGAAGACCACAAGCAGGAATGCGGCAACGACCAGGCCAAAGCTGCGCGAACCCATGCGGAAGCCACGGGGAGCGGCGTCAAAGTTCTTGCGCAGCATAAAGTAGGCAAGCAAAATCAGCAGCGGTGGGAGCAGAGCGGTGGCAGCCGTCATGTTGGTGACGATCATGAGCAGGTCGTCGAGGTTACCGGAGCCCAGGGCCGGGATGATCAGGATGGGGACGACGATGGCGAACTGCAGCCAGGCAGCGCGGGCAGGAATGCCGTGCTCGTTGAGCTCGACGATTTTGCTACCAAAGACGCCCTTGGGGATCTCGGTGAAGAAGACCTTGATGGGAGCGGAGGTCCACATCATGAGGGAGCCCAGCGTGGCGGCGAGAAGGATCAAGCCGATGGCGCGCGTAGACACTTCCATGGGAATGCCAAAGTGGGCAAAGACAGCGCCGAATACGTCGAAGATACCGGTGGAGATGGCAACGCCGCCCTCGGGGATGAACAGGTTAACCAGCAGCGAAGCGCCTGCATACAGAAGGCCGATGGTCAGGCCGGCGATAACGACGGTGCGCACGAAGGCCTTGACGCCACCCTTAAGGTCGTTAAGGAACACGCCGACAGACTCAGCGCCGCCAACGCCCTGGATGATCCAGGCAAGCGTACCGAAGAAGCCCCACGCAGTTGCGAAGTTGCTCATGTCGGGAGCCATGTTAGCGGGAGTAGGAGCCGTAGCGAACTCAACGCCGCCAAAGGCAGCAGCCAGGGACAGCAGGATGAACACGGCGGTCAGGCCGAGAGCCGCGGTCGAACCGAAGGAGGAAATGGAGCCGATCCACTTAGCGCCCTTGGTCGAAACCCACGTGGCGATAGCAAAGACGACGATCTCGATAATGGTGATCCATAGCTGCGAAAGCTCGGCGTTGGCACCAAAGAACACGTAGCTCGCGTAGATGATGACGTTGGGCAGGACGGACGCAAAGAAGAACAGGTTAACGAACCAGTAGCTAAATGCCGTCAGGAACGCCCAGCGACCACCCATCGAGGTCTTAACCCATGCGTACACGCCAGACTCGGAGTCCTTGTTGAGGCCGACGAACTCGGCGGTAACCAGGGTATAGGGGACAAAGTACAAAAGCGTGGCGAAGAAGAACGACGGCGCAGCTGCCAAGCCGATGGCCGCGTTGTTGTTGATGATGTTCTTGATACCGAACACGGCGGCGACCGTCATGCCCAGCAGAGCGAACGAACCAATCGTTCCTCGTTTTTCAGAGCTCATAAGCCCTCCCAATCATCTGTTAAATGTCATCTAAAACCGTCCGAGCTGCAAGTGCAAACACGGACGGCGCACCTGCTAAGGGGAATGGGGAAAAGGGAGTCAACAAAGCCATCCCCCTTAACGGCGCGAAGCAAACGTCCAGGCGGACGAATACTACTTGTTGGGGAAGGAATAACCTTCGACTGTCACGTGCAGTACCACGACGCGGGGATCCGCGGCATCGGCCACGACACGGTAGGCCTCGTCAATTTCGACGACGGCAACGCCGCCGGCGGGAATCGTCACGGTCTCCCCCGTACCCTCAAAGCGCTCGCGATCATCGATATCGCTGTAGGCGCGCGTACAGGTAAGATCGGCCTTGGAAGCCACCTCAACGGTCAGATTGCCGTCGAGCGGGGCGAGCACGGCATGGTAGCGACGATGACCGACCAGATCGGCAGCAGCCGCCTCGTGGGCGTTCACCCACCAGTACACCAGCGAGTCGCCGATGGAGTACGCCACATCGTGCTGCAGGTCGGCAACGCCATCGAGCGCCTGACCGGTGCGCATCCACTTCTTGACGGACTTCATCTGGGCGTCGAAATCGGCACGCGAGTTAAAGATATGCATGACTTATGCCTCCTTAATGGGTGCCAGCGCCTGAGCCAGATCGGCAGACGTCAGCGGTCGCAGGGACACCTCAAAGCCGAAGCTCTCAAAACGGGTGCGATAGGAATCGAGCACCTCGGAACCCCAAGAGTTCGAGCCAAGGCCGAGCAACTGGTCGTTGATGTTGACCGTGACCGTGTCGCCCGGAACAAGGTCGTAGACGTGTTTGGCATTATCGATGGCCTCGCAGCTATAAGGCCATGCAGAGAACGAGAACGGATTGGAAGCGGCGTCGCTCGGACGCGTCACGACCAGACCGTCACCGTGGCTGGAGCGCAGGGCGACCCAGCGGGTACCCTCGCGGTTGGCGCAGTCCTGAGGCATAACGTAGGGCGTGAACATGTCGTCGACCGTAGTGCGGTAATGACCGACCGGGTTGGCGCGCAGCGAGTCCGGATAGTTCTCGCCCGGGCCGTGGCCATACCACTCGACGGCACGATCGCAACCGGGGACCTCGAAGGAGATGCCGATGCGCGGGATGATATCCGAGTAATCGCCGTAAGGCTCGCCGGAAACCTTGAGGTCGACGCGACCGCTCGGAAGCACGGTGTAGACGAGCTCGACGCGCATGCCGAACGCGCGGACGGGAGGAGCGATACGCTGGCTCACGGTAACGACGACCGCATTGCCGTCCTGCTCCCAAGAAACCTTGCGAGTGGACGTCTGCATTACATCGATGAAGTTATCCTTCCACAGGGAGTCGTACTCCTGAGCGTGGTTATCGACGAGCGGATGCCAAAAACCAACCTGGGGACCGGAGGTCATGACGTCGCGACCGGATGCCTTCCACTCGCTCACGGTACCGTTGACCTTACTGAAGGTCAGCTCGCCGTTGAGGGAGCGAATGCGAATCTCCTGCTCGGTCTCCTCGACCGTAAGCTCAGGACGAGCGGGGGCGGCAATTGCCGGCGCCGGATGGTTTGCGATGGCAAACTGGCTTGCACCCAGTTGGAACATCGGCTCGCACCAGGCGTGAGCCGCCATGGTGTAGGCGTGCACGGTCAGCAGGGTCTCGCCCACTGCGGCCTCGCGAATCACCAGCGGAAGCTGGACGGACTCGCCGGGGGCAACCGCACCGGGCATGAGCGTCTTGCGGCAGACCACGTCGCCGTCCACCAGGGTCTCCGCCGACAGGCAGACATCCTCGAGGGTGGTAAACCAACGCTTGTTGGTGACGGTCAGCTCGCCCGCCTCGGCATCGTAGGCCATGCGAACCGGGCAGATGACCTGGCCGTACTCGGTAAGGCCCGGGCTCGGCTGCTGCCAGGGGAACACCATGCCGTCGATGCAGAAGTTGCTGTTGTTGGGGTAATCGCCGTTGTCGCCGCCATACATGTCGTAGGCAACGCCGTCCTCGGTCACAGCAGCCAAACCGTGGTCGCACCATTCCCAAATAAACTGGCCTTGGATGCAATCCCAGCGATCGAAGACCTCCTGGTACTCGGACAGGCCTCCGGGACCATTACCCATGGAGTGGCCGTACTCGCAGTTGATGCGCGGCTTGGGGAACGGATGCTCGCCAAAGTCGTTCATCTGCGACACGCGGGAGTACATGGTGGAAATGACGTCGACGGTATCGGCGTTGCGATCCTCCTCGTAGTGGACCGGACGACCGTCGAGCTCGTGAGCTTTGGCGTACATCGCGCGGATGTTGCAGCCATAGCCGCTCTCGTTGCCCATCGACCACATGATGATGCACGCGTGGTTGCGTTCCTGCATCACCAGGCGCTCAACACGATCAACGTAAGCCGGCTCCCAGGCAGGGTCGTCGGTGACCAGGGCGATATTGCCGATATTCTCGAAGCCGTGGCTCTCCATATCGGTCTCGGCGACCAGCATGATGCCGTACTCGTCGCACAGCTCGTAGAAGCGCGGATCGTTGGCGTAGTGGGACGTGCGCACCGCGTTGATGTTGTGCTGCTTCATGAGCTCCAGGTCGCGGCGCATGCGCTCGAGACCCACGGCGCGGCCCTTGTGATCGTCGTGGTCGTGGCGGTTGACGCCATGCATCTTAAAGTAGGTGCCGTTAAGGTAGATATGATTGCCCTCGACCGTCACCTCGGCAAGGCCTTGGCGATGCGGAACGTACTCGCTGACCTCGTCACCGTCGTAGACCTCAAGCGTAAGGTCATAGAGGAAGGGGTCCTCGGGGTTCCAGAAGTGGGCATCGGCAACGCTGCACTCGGCATGGCCGTCGACGCACTCGCCCGTAGCGACCACATTCTGGCCATCGCTGAGCGTATACACGACGCGACTTGCGCCCTCGGCAACCGTATCGAGCGTGATCAGAGCGGCATCGCCCTCGCGGTGCGTGCGGAACCTAAAGTCGACCAGATGCGCGGCGGGACGCTGCATGAGGTACACATCGCGGAAGATGCCCGATGCCCACCACATATCCTGGTCCTCGATGTAGCTACCATCGCTGTACTGCAGAACCTTGACCGCAAACAGGTTGTCGCCCTCGACGAGCGCGTCGGTCACGTCAAACTCGGCGGACAGGCGCGAACCCTTGGTCATGCCGATAAACTTGCCGTTGACATACAGCTCGCCGTAGCTCTCGATACCGTCGAAGCGAATAATCTCGCGAGCGCCGGCAGGCACGGCGGGAAGTTTGACGATGCGCTGGTAGACGCCCGTAGGGTCGTCGGAGGGAACGAACGGCTGATCCACCGGGAACGGAAAACCCTCGTCGGTGTAGGCAAGGTTGCCATAGCCGTCTACCTGCCACAGGTGCGGAACCTCCACGTGATCCCACTCGGGCTTGTACGTGCAAAGTGCTTCGTTGGAGACGGCCGCGGGGCCCTCAAAAAGGCGGAACTGCCACGAGCCGGACAGCTGGACAAATCCGCGCGACAGCTCGCGGCTGTACGTAGCGGCGAGATCGGCGGTCTCATAACCCATAAAGTACGCATGGGGTGCCAGGCGGTTCCTGTGGGTGAGCGCTTGGTTTTCCCAATCGTTAATGGCGTCCATGGTGATGCTCCTTCGTCATCGTAGTGCTTCTTTGTGCAACCGGTTGTCCTTATCTTACGGGCGGTACAAAAATCTGTGCAACCGGTTGTCCGCCGAACGGTCGATTTTGTCGGATTAACGGTGCAACCGGTTGTACAACCATGCTACTTATGTCACCCTAAGCTTAGGTGCACAGCACGGGGCATCGTTCTTGAACTCACAGGCAACTGTCGCGCCTGCCTATGTCTCGCCCATACATGCCGTGCTCAGTCGCAGTTTGATTGCAAAACGACACCGGTCACCGGATACCATGGACGCCGTTCACGCGCGCTATAGTAATCTGTATCCGCATTAGCCTTTATCGATAGCCCACCGACCCAATTGCACAGGAGACGCCATGACCCAACCAGCACGCACCGCACCCACGCTTGCCGAGGTTGCTGAAGCTGCCGGTGTTTCGCGCTCCACGGCATCGCGTGCCCTCAACGACTCCCCCCGCATTAGCGAGGAAACTAAAAAGCGCGTCCGCGCAGCGGCGAAAAAGGTTAACTTCGTTCCCAACGCACGCGGCCGGGCGCTCGCCGTCGGACGCACGGAAATTATCGCCGTACTGGTTACCGAGCCTTTGAGCGAGCTGTTTAGCGATCCCACCTACAGTGAGTTTTTAAGCGGCATTACCGAGGAACTTTCGCAGTCGTCTTACTTGCCCGTGATCTTGCAGGCATCTTCCTCGCATGAGCGCAACCGCGCACGCGAGCATTTTGAGCGCCGCTCGTTTGACGCCGTCATCGACGTCTCGCCCTACAAGGGCAGTGAGCTGCTCGAGGTGCTGCGCGAGCTGGGCGTACCCACTGTGTTATGCGGCCAGCTCGAGGGCCATCCCTATCGCGACGTGTTCTCGACGGTCTACTCCGACGACGAAGAGGGCGGACGCTTTGCGGCGCTCGCTATGAAAGATCGCGGACGCAAGGACATCGTTGCCGTGCTGGGGCCGCAGGATAACCCCGCCGTCATCGACCGCCTTCGCGGCTACCGTGCAATTTTGGGCGAAAGCCTTCCGGATGAAAATGTCATCTATACCGGATGGAGCAGCGGAGACGGCTACCAAGCCACGCGGCGGTTGCTCGCGCGCGAAATACATGCCGACGGCGTGCTATGCGGATCGGACCGTATCGCAACCGGCGTTATCGCCGCATTCAACGAAGCAGAAATTAGCGTACCCAAAGACGTTTCGGTCGTGGGCTTCGATGACCACGAGGTCGCAGCTCGCAGCGTCCCCGCGTTGACGACCATTCGTCAGCCGCTTCGCGAGGAAGGCCGCATGGCCGCAGGCATTGCGCTCGATATGATCAATGGCGCCGTGCCCACCACCACCGTCATGCACATGCAGCTCGTTCAGAGAGACTCACTGTAGGAAACTGGGCCGGGCTTTCCGCTTGGCTGCTTTTGCGTAAAGCCCGGCCCATTCCGAACGCCGATTCTGGGATGTACTTTCCGCCAGAAGCTCAACCGGAAAGTGCGACCCGTTATTTGGCTGGATTCTGGGTCGCAGTTTCCGCGACGTCCGGTCGCCCTATGCCCTCACAACCTCGGCGTATAAAAAACGAGGGAAGGCGCGCGTCCTTCCCTCGTTACGGGCAATATGTAGCCGCTTGCCTACATCAGGCGCAGGCTGACGTCCTTGAGCTGGGCGCCGGAAACGGCACTCGGGGCGCCCGACATGAGGTCGGAGCCGCTGGCCGTCTTGGGGAACGCCATGACGTCGCGGATGGAGTCGGAACCGGTGAGCAGCATGCACACGCGGTCCAGGCCCAGAGCGAAACCGCCCATCGGGGGCGCACCAAACTTGAGGGCCTCCATGAGGAAGCCAAACTGAGACTCGGCGCGCTCCTCGGTAAAGCCCAGGAGCTTGAGCATGGACATCTGCATCTCGGCGTTGTGGATACGCATACCGCCGCCGCCGGCCTCAAAGCCGTCCATGACAAAGTCGTAGGTGCACGAACCGGCTGCCAGCGGATCGGCCTCGATCTTGGCGATGTCGGTCTCGGTCGGCAGGGTAAAGGGCTGGTGCTCGGCAGCATAGGCCTTGCGATCCTCGTCCCAGTGGAACAGCGGGAAGTTGACGACCCACAGGAAGTCGTGGCCCTCGCGCTTGATCTCGAGCGCGTTGGCCATGTGGGAGCGCATGCCGCCCAGGATCTCGTCAGAGAGCAGGCGCGGGCCGGCGGCAAACATCACAAGGTCGCCGGGCTCGACGTCCATGCGCTCGCGCAGAGCGGCCATCTCCTCGTCCGAGAAGAACTTGACGATGGGGCTGTTGATGGAGCCGTCCTCGCGGAAGGCGATCCAGGCCAGGCCCTTGGCGCCAAACGTGGAGGCCACGCCGGCGAGCTTATCGATCTTGGCACGTGCCCAGGCACCGGCGCCCTTGGCGTTAATGGCCTTGACGACAGAACCCTCCTCGTTTGCGGCAGTCGCAAAGACCTTGAACTTGGAGTTGGCAAAGATGTCGGTCAGGTCGACCAGGTGCATGCCATAGCGGGTATCGGGCTTGTCGGAGCCATAGGTGTCCATGGCATCCCAGTAGTTCATGCGACGCAGCGGCGTGGGCATCTCGACACCCATGCGACCGAAGGCATCGGCAAGAACCTCTTCGAGCGCGCTCATGACATCGTTCTGGTCCACGAAGGACATCTCGATATCGACCTGGGTGAACTCGGGCTGACGGTCGGCACGCAGGTCCTCGTCGCGGAAGCACTTGGCAACCTGGTAGTAGCGCTCAACGCCACCGACCATGAGCAGCTGCTTCAGAAGCTGCGGGGACTGCGGCAGGGCGTAGAAGTTGCCCGGCTGGATACGGCTGGGAACGATGAAGTCGCGGGCGCCCTCGGGCGTGGACTTGAACAGGGAGGGCGTCTCGACCTCCATGAACTCACGGTTGTGCAGTGCCTCGCGAATGGCAAAGGTAAAGTCGGAGCGCAGCTTGAGGTTGGCCATCATCTCGGGACGGCGGAGGTCCAGATAGCGATAGCGCAGGCGGGTGTCCTCGCTGGTCTCGATGCCGTCCTCGATCTGGAACGGCGGGGTGACGGACGTGTTGAGAACCTCGGCGTGGTCGGTCAGGACCTCGATCTCGCCGGTCGCGAGCTTGGTGTTGGTGGTCTCCTCGCCACGGGAGCGCACGACGCCGTGGATCTTGATGGGCCACTCGGGACGCATGGTTTCGGCGATCTTAAAGGCGTCGCCGTCGGAGTGCTCGGGGTCGAAGGTGAGCTGCGTGATGCCCTCGCGGTCGCGAAGATCGCAGAAGATAAGGCCGCCGTGGTCGCGGCGACGGCTCACCCAACCGGTGAGGGTGACCTCTTCGCCCACGTTCTCGCGGCGAAGCTCGCCGCAGGTACGGGTGTGCATGGAATGCTCGTCGATGGGACGGGTCTGGCTCATACCAGTGATCCTCCTTTATGGATCTGTGCCGCCCCGTGTCGTTCCGGGCGGCGTCGTACAGATTTGCCCAGCCTGCGTAAACCGCGCAGCCAGACATGGCGTTCTATCTTATCGCACCTGTGTCGATGTGCCGCGGAAAAGTAGCTCCTGCCCAAAGACTTGACGGAGACGAAACAATTGACGCACCGCGGCCGTCGCCCAGGCGTGCGGCGTGCGACAATGTGCCCCAATATAACTGCACTCGGAAAGGCCCGCCATGACTGCACGCCTCATCGTTATGGATATCGACTCCACGCTCATCAACCAGGAGGTCATCGACCTGTTGGGCGAGGAGGCCGGCGTAGGCGAGCAAGTGGCGAGGATCACTGAGCGCGCTATGCGCGGCGAGCTCGACTTTAAGCAGGCGCTCGAGGAGCGCGTGGGACTGCTTGCCGGCTTGGACGAGAGCGTGTTCGAGCGCACGTTTGCGCGCGTGACGTTTACCCCCGGCGCGCTGGACCTTGTGCGATCGGCGCACAGCAAGGGCTGGAAGGTCGGCGTGGTAAGCGGTGGCTTCCACGAGGTCGCCGACAAAATCGTGACCGCCGCGGGCATCGATTTTTGCCTGGCCAACCGCCTGGAAGTCGTGGACGGCAAGCTCACGGGTAAGCTGGCGGAAGACATTGTGACCAAGGAGTCCAAGCTCATCCAGATGCTGGATTGGGCAGTTGAGTGCGGCGTCGATATGGCCCATACCGTGGCGATCGGCGACGGCGCCAACGACATCCCCATGATTCAGGCCGCTGGCACGGGCATCGCGTTTTGCGCCAAGCCCAAGACGCGCGAGGCCGCCCCGTTTGCCATCGACGAGCGCAACCTAATGCTCGCCATGGACATCATCCTGCGTGACTAGCCGATCCGTCTAACAATTGAATCAGTCTGTCCTATAGTTTCCGAACAATTTTGTCTTAGTGTTCGGAAACATGCCCTTTGAGTGCTAGACTTTGCGCCGTCGAAGGGAACATATATGGATAAGCGAGATCTTGAGCAATTGCTGAGCGATGTTGCCGGCGGAGCAGTCACCCCGGCCGTCGCCCTCACGCGCATCCAGACGGCGCCGACCGCCGATCTGGGCTTTGCGCAGCTCGATCTTTCACGCGGGGTACGCCAGGGAGCCGGCGAGGTCGTCTACGGTGCCGGCAAAACCGCCGAGCAGATTGCCGCCATTATCGAGGCGCTGCGCAATGCCGGCCAGGAGCACATACTGGTCACGCGCGTGGACGCCGAAAAGGCAGCCCGCACCTCGGAGCTCCTCGACAACGGCATCGACCTGGGATATGTCCCGGACGCACAGCTCGCCCTCGTGGGCGGCAAGCCCTCCCCTACCGGCAACGGACGCATCGTCGTCGCCTGCGCCGGCACGAGCGACCTGCCCGTCGCCGAGGAAGCCGCATTGACGGCCGAGTTCTATGGCAACGAGGTCGACCGCCTCTACGACGTAGGTGTCGCCGGCCTGCACCGCCTGCTCGCGCATGCCGAGGAACTTGCTCAGGCGCAGGTGGTCATCGCCATCGCCGGCATGGAGGGCGCGTTGGCGAGCGTTATCGGCGGTCTGGTGAGCTGTCCGGTCATCGCCGTTCCCACCAGCGTTGGCTACGGCGCAAGTTTTGGTGGCGTAGCCGCGTTGCTCGCCATGCTCAACTCCTGTGCCAGCGGCGTTTCGGTCGTCAATATCGACAACGGCTTTGGTGCCGCCTACCAGGCAAGTCTTATCAATCATCTAAGCGCCGGCACACCCCGCGCCCGTTAAGGAGCATTCCATGTCCAACCATCAGCACACGCTTATCATCGACGGCACCTCGGGCATCAGCGGCGATATGACCGTCGCGGCCCTGCTCGATCTGGGCGCCAGCGAGGAGCGCCTGCGCGAACAGCTCGCCACACTGCCGGTCGACGGCTTTACGATCGCCGTCACGCGTGCAAACAAGCATGGCATCGACGCTTGCGATTTCGACGTCCAGCTTGCGGAGGAGCTCGAGAACCACGATCACGATATGGCCTGGCTCTACGGCAACGAAGCAGCTGCCGAGCACACGCACGAGCACGAGCACCACCATCATAACCATGGCGGGCACGAGCACTGCCACGAGCATGACCATGAGGCCCACGGCCATGGTCACGAGGGTCACCATCACGCCCACCACCATCACCATCGTTCTTTGGCGGACGTCACCGCCATCATCGACGGCTCGCAGCTAAGCGATGGCGCCAAGCGTCGTGCGCTCGCCATCTTTACCGTACTCGCTGCTGCCGAGGCCAAGGCTCACGGCAAAACGCCCGATACCGTTCTGTTTCACGAGGTGGGCGCCGTCGACTCCATCGTTGACATCTGCTCGGTCGCCATCTGCCTCGATGACCTGGGTATTGAGGATATCGTGGTCGAGTCGCTCTCCGAGGGCCACGGAACCATTCGCTGCGCCCACGGCCTTATGCCCATTCCCGTCCCCGCTGTCGTCAACCTGTGCCAGGCGGGCAATATCGCTCTCATGCCTGCCCCGGTCGCCGGCGAGCTCGTGACGCCCACGGGCGCCGCCATCGTCGCCGCACTGCGCACGTCCGAGCACCTGTCGGCCCGCTACCGCATCGAGGCCGTCGGCTACGGCGCCGGCAAGCGCCCCTACGAGGGTTGCTCCGGCACGCTCCGTTGTCTACTCGTTCACGTGGATGCATAGCCATGGATGCCCGCAAAGAAAAAAGCCGCGCTGCCATCGTTGCAGCGTTCTCCGAGCTGCTACGCGAAGAGGACTACGGCAAGATCACCGTCGGCGACATCATCGCTCGCGCCCATGTGGGTCGGGCCACGTTCTACGGCCTCTTCAAGAGCAAAGATAACCTGCTCGCTGAGCTCGTGTGCGATATCTGCACCCATGCCCTCGACGATGACGGTACGCCCCTCGACGACCCACTCGTGCAGGTCGAGCATATCCTCAACAACCTCTGGGAACGCCGTCAGGGCGTACGAGCTCTCGTAGCCGGCGCCGGCTCACGCGTCTTCGCCGACTGTCTCCGCAAGACCATCATGTCGCGCGCAGCCGAAACAGTCCCCGTCGACCCCGCAGGCCCCGCCGGCACCATGGACCGCAGCTTCCTCCTCCACCACATAGCCTCAAGCTTCGTAGGAATGGTCCAATGGTGGGCCTGGCACAACTTCCAAGCAGACAAAGCCGACGTAGCCAAAGACTACCTCTCAGCCATAAAACCCCTCTTCAACTAAGTAAACCCCTCATCCCAAAGTTCCGCCCTCATCTCAAAGCCCCGCCCCAACCCAAAGCACAATCCATCCCAAAGTGTCAACAGCAGCCCAACGCCCCTACCATCAACAAGCCCCTCCCATCCAAATTCAGATATATATGTTGGGTTGCTTGCACGAACGCAACGAAGACCCCGCAGCCGTCCGCATGGGGTAACTTCCCAGCGCACTCCGCAGGACGCAAAAAGGCTCGCCGCACAAAGTGCGCAGCGAGCCTTTTTGCATGTCCGAGGACGCGCTGGGAAGTTACCCCATGCGGACGGCGAACAACCTATGTAGCCTTGGACTAGAACATGCCCAAGAAACCGTGCACAAACAGCGCGGCCAGAGCGGCACCGATAAACGGCGCGATGCCAGGAACAAGCAGGCCATACTTCCAGTTGTTGTCGGCCTTGTTCTTGATCGGCAGCACCTGATAGGCCATGCGAGGACCAAGGTCACGAGCCTGGTTCATGGCGAAGCCGGTGATGCCGCCCATGCCCATGCCAACGGCCCAAACGATCAGACCGACGCAGATGGCGAGCATCAAAACGTTCTCGCCGGCGCGGCTAGCGGCAGCAAGGATGGCGCTGATGAACACAAAGGTGCAGATGGCCTCGCAGAAGAAGTTGCGAGCATAGTTCGTGCCCTCGGTAGTAGGGTTGGTCGAGAAGATGTTGCGCTGGGCAATAGGGTCGACGACGCCCTCGGAAGCCTTGAACTCATCGGCATACATAAGCCAAGCGATTACGGCGCCCACAAAGCCGCCGAGCATATCGGCAATCATGAAGGGGATGCAGCTGCTCCACGGCACCAGGCCGACGATGCACTGGGCAAGCACCATGGCGGGGTTCATGCACACGGCGCCGCCAAAGACAAACAGGCAGACCGAGATGCCAAAAGACCAGGTGGTGATGGCAAACATGTGGCCGGAGCCCTGATACTTGGTGCCCTTGAGCACGGTATCGCAGTGCACGCCCACGCCAAAGATGATCATGAGGGCCGTTGCGCCGAATTCGCAGAGGAGTTTGGTAAGCATAAAACCTTATCTTTCTTGTCGGTTATAAACGATTCGTTTGAGCCCGCGCTAGTGCTGCGCGACGACAACGCCCAGGCCATCGGGAATGACGGCAACCTTGGCATCGGCACCCTTCATCTCAAAGGCGAGCTTAAGCGCCTCATCGAGGGTGTTGACCGGCGTCATGTGCATATCCTCGATCATCTGGTGATCGCACAGGTCGGTAACCATGATCACAGGGTGATGCGCCAGGATGCGGGCGAAAATCTGGCTCGTCCACTGGTCGGGCAGGGTCTCGTCCTTAGGACGGTCAATGCAGGCGCGCTCAAACTCTGCTGGATCATTGTCGGCGATGTTGTGATAGAAGCCCTCGCCACCGTGACCGTCGGCACAGCCGGCGACATCGATGATCACGCCGCCCTCGGGAAGCGTAGCCTCGGCAGAGCACATGCCCTTCACGGCCTGGTAGATGTTCTGGTCGAGCGGGTAGCCGCCATTGGTGGTGATGGCAATCTCGCACTCAACGGGCTCAACGCCGGCAAGGCTCTTCACGAACTCACAGCCGGCCTCGTGCGCCTTGTGAATGTCGCCGGCAAAGGAGCCGATGACCTCGTGCTTGCCGTTGAGCACCACGTTAAGCACAAAGGCAAGGTGAGCCATCTCGGCAGCGGCAAACATGTCCTCGCTCACGTGGTTGTGGCACAGGTTGCCGGCACGCGAGTGGGAATCATTCACAAACTGACCGTTGTGGTTGTACATGATGGTCTTGTAGCTGGCGATGCCAGGCAGGACGGACTTGCGGCTACCAGAGAAACCGGCAAAGAAGTGCGGCTCAATAAAGCCCTCGGCAAGCAGCAGATCGCAATCGGCTGCAATCTTGTTGATGATGCACTCGCCACCGGAAGGCAGGGTGCCAATCTTCTTCATCATGCTGTCGTCAGTCGCGACGTGCATAACGATTTCCTCGTTGGCAACGATCTCCTCGCCGTACTTGTTGACGAGCTCCTCGTGCGTCGACGGACGATGCATACCCGTAGCAACCAGAATGCGAACGCGCGCCTCAGGCGCAGCGGAGTGGATGTGATGCAGCAGAATAGGCATCGTCACTCGCGAGGGAACGGGACGCGTATGATCGGAGCTGATGATGACGATATCCTTCTTGCCAGCACAAAGCTCCTCGAGCGAAGGCGAGCCATAAGGGTTGGCAAGTGACTCCTCCACCAGCTCTTCCTGCGATTTCGTGGTCTTAAACTCGTTTTGATGACCCTCCATCACACCAGCGAAGTTCTTATCCTCGAGCTCTAGATGCAACGTCTTGTGGTCAAACGGTAGTTCACATTCAAACAATGACGAACGCCCTCTTCCTTTTCAACTGACACACTAGATAAACCGTTGGAAGGATACGCCGCTCACCGAAAAACACCACCGTCCACCGACTCATTAACACAACGTTCATATTTGACCCACAACAAAGCTGCCACGATCCCAAAGGGGACCGCGGCAGCTTGTAAAAGACACGATGGACAGGATGACTTTAACAGTGCCGAGACAAACATCAGTCCTGTGGCACGCGCGTGTAAGTTATCTTGCATAAATTCGTCAATAAACTGCATAGAATGACGCCTGGGTTTCGAACCGTAACAGGGTAGTACCCTCCGGAGCGTGCATTTTTGCGAGTATTCAGCATCGCGGGATAAGATTTTGGTGCCAAAAGTCTTTCAAAAGGTAGATAGTCCTCATGGCTCGTCCCATCTGGATGGCATGTGGCGAGAAACCAGCCATATATGAACATCGACAAAGCCCAATCGTCATGCAAAAGCATCAACAGGAGCCGCGAACGTCACCCATAGCCTTATGCACCAATCTTTGGCTGCTGAAAACTCCGTTTTTTGCACGGCGCCCCAAGCACCACCCTCACCCAGCGGCTGATCCGCCGAAAACCGGACATCGCAGGGCCCGCCATTAGTTTACTTTTAGGCACACTCCGCAGGAAGCAAGAAGCCCTCGCCGCACTCCACGCTATGCGCGAAGCGCGCCTTAATCCCTTCAGCCCAATCCCCGAAGACCGAGGACGCAGGGACCCGATGGGTTTCCCTCTGAATGCATTCCGCAGCACGAAGCCCCCTTATCCACAGCTCCAGAGGAGCAGGATAAGGGGGCTTCAAGTGCGAGGACGCATTCAGAGGGAAACCCATCGGGTCCCGGTGAGAGCCACAGGGCTATCGATTACCCCGTGTTCTGCAATCCTGCCGAGACGCCGGTCACAGTCGAAAGAATCAGGCTCATGTACTCGGCCTTCTTCTCCTCGGCCATCTCGTCCTGGTTCATACGCACCTCGCGAAGGGCGCGGACCTGGGCAATGGACAGGGCGTCGACGTAGGGGTTACGCACACGAACGGCACAGCCGAGCACGCGACGACGCTGCAGCGGCCATTCATCACCGACGATGGCAAGGACCCACTTACGCGTGAGCTGCATCTCGGTGAAGACCTTCTCGGACAAATCCTGGCGATCGCCCAGGTGCAGATACATCTTGGCGATGCGCTGATCGGTCTTGGCAATCGACATCTCGATGTTGTCGATAAAGGTGCGGAAGAACGGCCACTCCTGGTAGGCAGCCTTGAGCTGGTCAAGATCGCCAAGCTGCTCGCAGGCGGTGCCCAGGCCGTACCAAGCGGCCAGGTTAATGCGCGCCTGGCTCCAGCTGAAGATCCACGGAATGGTACGCAGGTCGTCGAGTGACTTGGCGCCCAGGCCGCGTTTGGCGGGACGCGAGCCGATCGGCAGCAAGCCGACCTCGGTCAGCGGCGTCACGGTCGAGAACCACGGTGTAAAGTCCTCGGTGTTCAGCAGGTCCAGATAGCGCTCATGGCTTACTGCGTTGAGCTTCTCTGCCATATCCCAGAACTTCTGCGTGGTCTCGGTGTTGGTCTTCTCGACGCTCGGGGCCGACTGCAGCAGCGTTGCGGCGGCAACGGACTCAACATGGCGCTGAGCCAGCGTGCGGTTACCGTAACGGGCAAAGATGACCTCGCCCTGCTCGGTGAGCTTAAAGAAGCAGTTGACCGAACCCTTGGGCTGGGCCAGCACGGCCTTGTTGGCCGGGCCGCCGCCACGGCCCACGGCACCGCCGCGACCGTGCATGAGCACCAGGTCGATATCGTTCTTCTCTGCCCACTTGGCGATGCGCTCCTGCGCGGAGTGCAGCGCGAGCATGGCCGTGGTAGGACCGGCATCCTTGGAGGAGTCGGAATAGCCCAGCATAACCTCCATGCGGCGGTTGGTCTGGGCAAGGCGCTTTTGCACCACGGGCAGCGTAAGCATCTGGTCGAGCACGTCGACGCAGCCCTCGAGGTCCTCGAGCTGCTCGAACAGCGGGATCACGTCGAGCTCGGGGACATCCTCCTCGTGTGCAAAGGACAGGTGGGCAAGCTCAAAGACGTCGGCCACATGCTGGGCGCTCTTGGTGAACGAGATGATGTAGCGGTGCGCCATCTTCTTGCCGTAGCGCTTTTGGATGGAACCGATGGCACGGAAGGTGTCGATGACCTCGCGCGTCATGGGCTGCAGGTCGCCATGGATACCGTTTTCGTGGATATCCTTGAGGGCGCGGGCGTGCACCACGGAGTGCTGACGGAACTCCATCTCGACCATGTGGAAGCCGAAGGACTCGACCTGCCAGATGATGGTCTGGACCGGGCCGTAGGCAGCACGGACGGCACCGCAGGCGGCCAACGAGCGCTGGACGACGCGCAGGTCATCCAGGAACTCGTCGGCGCTGTGGTACATGGTGTCGGTGATACGACGCACGGTGGCGTTCAGACGGTCGGCCATGACGAGCATGACGGCGCGATGCGGCTCGTGCTCGGAGATCAGCTCGGCGCGGGCCGTGTACCGAGGGCTCATCTCGACCTGATGGTTCCACAGGTTGATGAGCTCGGCAGACGGCTTGCTGTAGGTGGCCTCGAGCGTGAGGTTGCGGCCGATGTGACGGCACTTGTCCTCGAGCTTGAGCACCATGTGGGTGAAGTACTTGGCGGCGACCTCACGGCTCACCTTGGCGGTAACGTTGGGGTTACCGTCGCGGTCGGAACCGATCCAGCTGCCGGGATGGAAGAACGCCGGGCACAGCGGCGGCACGGTACCGGCCTTGTCGCCCAGCACCCAGTCGTCAAAGCGACGATAGATGACGGGGATGACGTCGAACAGCGTGTTATCGAAGATGTCGATGATGGTATCGGCTTCCTCGACCGGCGTGGGCTTCTTGAGCGCGATGGGGCTCGTACGCACCAGGGCGTCGATCTCCTGCAGCATATGGCGCTCGTTCTCCACCAGGTCGGAGCCGCCCAGACGCGGACGCTCCTCCAGCAGGTTGGAGATACGGCGAATCTTGCCCTCGACGGCCTTACGACGGGCCTCGGTGGGATGCGCGGTAAAGACGGGATGGAACTCAAGCTTGCCGAGCAGCTCGTTGGCGCCCTCGACGCCCAGCTCATTCACCAGCTGGTGATAGGCGACGGTGAGCTCGTTGGCGGGATCGACCTCGGTATCGGTCGACGCACCGGCCTCGCGCTCGCGCAGCTGCGCCACACGGTAGTTCTCCTCCGACAGGTTTGCCAGATGGAAGAAACTCGTAAATGCGCGGACAATGACCTGCTGCTTATCGAGCGGCAGGCTGTCGATCAGATCGACGACCTCACGAAATGCCACGGCGGTGGGCTCGTCGGCGGTGGGCACGCCCTGCTCGTCGACGACCTCGTCGGCAGCGCGGGTACCGGAGTTGCCGGCATTGACCACAATCTCGGCCGACAGGATCTTGTCGAACAGGTCCGCGATCTCAGGATCATACTCGCTAAGCACACGACGCTCCAGGCGCAGGAACAGCGCCAGATTGTCGCGCAGCTCCTCGGGGATCTCGATCTCGGCGAGACGCTCCCTGGACTCGGCATTCGAGCCGATTCGGTTAACGAGGCGGTTGACCACGGCAGCGACGCGCGCCGCGGCTTCGGGTACAGACTGGTTGCTTAGGTTCTCAGCCACGTTTCCTCCCATTCCTCCTTCTATGCACGTAACATGCAGTATTCATTATAGGCGCTTGAGAAATACTTTCGACACTGATTGCGCTTTACCACACAAAAGTATTTTCTGCATTGCAAGGGTTTTTGCTCTAAATGGTCGTATTTCTCGGTGGACGGCATACACAAACGGGGGCATTCCGCATAAATGCGAAACACCCCCGTAACAATCGCTCGGCGCAAGCGGGACGTGTTAGCGGACCCGCAGCTCAAAAAGATGCGCTACAGGCGCTCGCGAACCGCCTCGACAACGTTGGCCAGATCGACCAGTACCTCGTCATGGCTCTCCATGTCGCGCACCTTGACCTTACCGGCGGCAAGCTCGTCGCCGCCCAGGACCAGGATGAGTTTGGCGCCCACCTTGTCGGCCTGCTTAAACTGAGCCTTGAGCGAACGGCCCTGATAGTCGGCCTCGGTCACGATGCCTGCGGCGCGAAGCTCCTGCGTAATGGCAAAGACGTTCTGGCGCAGTTCCTTGCCGGCGTTGGCGACATAGACGCACGGGGCCTCATCTGCACCCAGATCGCTGCCAAAGGCCTGCAGGGCCAGCAGGGCGCGCTCAAAACCGACAGCAAAGCCGACGCCCGCCGTGGGCTTGCCACCCTCGAGCTCGACCAGGCCATCGTAGCGGCCGCCGCCGCCGATGGAGCCGACGCCGGCGCCAGGGGCCTCGACCTCAAAGACAGTACGGGTGTAGTAGTCCAGACCACGCACCAGGGTGGGGTCCTCGACATACTTGATGCCGGCGGCATCCAGATAGCGCTTGACCTGCTCGTAGTGCTCGCGGCACTCGTCGCACAGGTTGTCGCCCATCAGCGGAGCCTCGGCCATGATCTCACGGCAGTGGTCGTTCTTGCAGTCGAAGGCGCGCAGCGGGTTGAGCTCGGCGCGCTCGCGGCACTCATCGCACATCTCGTCTGCGTGATCGAGGATGAACTGCTTGACCTGCTCGCGGTAAGCCGGACGGCACTGGGCGTCACCCATCGAGTTGATGAGCAGACGAAGCTTGGAAAGATCGAAGCCCAGGCGCTTGTAGAACTCCATGAGCATGATGATGCACTCGGCGTCTGCCGCCGGATCGGGAGCGCCGAGCCACTCGATGCCCACCTGGTGGAACTGGCGCAGGCGGCCCTTCTGGGGACGCTCGCCGCGGAACATGGCCTCGGCGTAGTACGCCTTAAACGGCGTGGAGCCCTGGGGCACCAGATTGTTCTCGACGACGGCGCGCACCACGCCGGCCGTGCCCTCGGGGCGAAGTGCCAGGCGCTGCTTGGGCTTGAGTTTGGTGTCGGTGCCCTCGGTAAAAACGCGCTCCAGGTTGGCACCGCTGAACACGCGGAACATCTCCTTGCGCACGACGTCGGTCGACTGGCCGATACCGTGGACAAACACGTCCACCTGCTCGATTGCGGGCGTCTCGATGGGTTTAAAACCAAACGGCTCGAACACGCCGGCCGCAATCTGCTGCATCTTTTGCCAGGCGCGCATCTCGGCGCCGATAAGGTCGCGGGTTCCCTCCGCCTTCTGTGCCTGCATGGGCAAACACCTTTCTTTTGTATCGCGTCATAGGTAACGGTCATTATACGGCACAAACACAAACAGCGGCGGGGGGGGGGGGGGGGGGGGGGGGGGGGGGGGGGGGGGGGGGGGGGGGGGGGGGGCCGCCGCGGCGGCGGCGGGGGGGGGGGGGGGCCGGCGGGGGGGGGGGCGGGCGGCCGGGGGGGCGGGGCGCGCCCGGCACGGGGGGACGGCGGGGCGGCAGGGGC
>UQAU01000015.1 GCA_900539035.1 uncultured Collinsella sp.
GCCGTGATGCGCGACAGGGTGCCCTACCGGGAGTAGCCCCGACGGTTGACAAAACTATAGGAACACCCAATGACTAGGCGGTGGCGCGGCCTAGCCAGTTGCCGCTGTGGTGGTAGATGGTGAACATCGTGGCCGTAATGAGCCAGGTTACGGGGTAGACCAGTAGTAGATGCTCGAGCGACGGATCGAAGGGCATGATCGCAAACACCCAGATCACCCTCAAGACAACGGTGCCAAAGATGGTGAGCATCATAGGCTGCAGACTCACGCCGGCGCCGCGAATGGAGCCCGACGCGTTCTCGATAATCGAGAAGATCGCGTAGAACGGCGCGATGAAATGAAGAATCGTCGTGGTGTACGCCGAAATCGAAGCATCGTCGACAAACAGACGCGACAACGGACCCGAGAACACCAGCAGCACGGCAGACAGGCCACCAATGAGCATAAACGACAGCACGAGCGACGTATGGTAGCCCTTGCGCATGCGCTCGTAATTGCGCGCGCCAAAGTTCTGCGCCGAGAACGTAGTGATCGATACGCCGAGCGCCTCGGTCACCATCCAGATAATGCCATCCAGGCGCCCAGATAGACCCCAAGCAGTCGTGACATCGGCGCCAAACGAATTAACCGACACCTGGATCAACACGTTCGAGATCGAATAGGCAGCCGATTGAAAACCGAGTGGCAGACCACACGAGATCATACTCTTGCAAATACCGCGATCGATGCCGAGCTTAGACACCGAAAGACGCCATGCACCCGGAGCGCGCATCATGCGAAACACGATCATCGTTGCATTGGAGCAAATGGTCAGCGCCACTGCGATGCCGCAGCCTAACGCCTCCATATGCAACACAGCGACAAAGATGATATCCAGCACCACGTTAACCAGGCAGCCAGAGGCAATGATCACGGCGGGGCCGCGCGTGTCGCCCACGGCACGCAGCAGTGCGGTTCCCATATTAAGCAGCAGTGCCGCAACCATC
This sequence comes from uncultured Collinsella sp., assembly GCA_900539035.1. GTDB lineage: Bacteria > Actinomycetota > Coriobacteriia > Coriobacteriales > Coriobacteriaceae > Collinsella. The sequence continues at coordinate 987 of UQAU01000015.1, forward strand.
GCGGCAAAATAACAGCGAGCATAGGCCACGCCCTCGGCCAATAGTTCATGCGGCGTGTTCATAAGCACCAGCATGGGCTCAACGAACACTATGCCAAGAATCGAGAAAACGATACCGCCCACAAGCGCGAGCGTCATGGCTGTATGGACCGAACGGCTCAGACGCTCGTCATCGTGCTGGCCAAAAAACTGACCCGTGATAACGGCACAACCAGCGCCAACGCCAACGCAAAAGCCAATGCAAAGCTCGGTGAGGACCATCGTGGCCTGAATGCCGCCCAGCGCGAGCTTGCCGCCAAACTGACCGACAATATAGGTACCGATGAGCGTGTAGGCCTGCTGAAAAAACGAACTAAAAAAGATGGGGACGCACAGCGAAAGCAGCTGCTGCCAAATAACACCCTGCGTTACATCGATAGCCGTAGATTTCTTAGCCACACGCCCTCCCCACCAGCGTACGTCAAACAACAAAACGGCAATTTAGGACCAAAACCAATAGCAGCTTAGCACCGACCGGCGTCGACCGAAACACTCCGAGTCAGAGCCCGGTGCGAACTATCTGCCTAGTGATACAAACCCGGCTGGTAGTGATACTCATTGCTCACGTGCGGGCACAGCTGCCAAAAGGCGACGGCACTCGCCGCGGCCACGTTGAGCGAATCGACCCCGTGCGCCATCGGAATGCGCACGGCCCGGTCGCAGCCCGCGATAGTCTTGGCGCCCAGGCCGGCACCCTCGGTGCCCATAAAGATTGCCAGGCGGTCAATCTCCTGTAGCGCGGGATCGTCCAACGACACCGAATCGTCCGTCAACGCCATGGCGGCACAGGAGAACCCGGCATTGTGCAGCGCCGCCAGGCCGTCATGCGGCCATACGCGCGCCTCACTGCCAATGCGCGTCCACGGCACCTGAAACACCGTGCCCATGCTCACTCGGGCCGACCGACGGTACAGCGGGTCGCAGCACGTCGGACTGACCAAAATACCGTCGACATTCAACGCTGCCGCCGAGCGGAAAATCGCACCCACATTAGTATGGTCGACAATGCCCTCGAGCACGCACACGCGCACCGGACGCTCCCCCGCAGCTTTTACGACGCCGTCGAGAAACTCATCGACTGGAATCTGTCGGGGGCGACGAAATGCCGCCAGCGCGCCGCGTGTCACATTAAAGCCCGTCAGCTGCTCCATGAGTTCCATGGAGGCCACGAACACAGGAACCGGACCCGCGCCCTCGCGCACGACCAGGCGCTCGAACAGCGGCAGCATCTGATTGAGCCAGCGCTCACCCAAAAGGAAGCTCACCGGCTCGTATCCGGCACGCACCGCACGCTCGATGACCTTGGCGCTCTCGGCGATAAAAATGCCCTTCTGCGGCTCCAGCACGCAGCGAAGCTCACGCTCGGTCAGTCGCACGTAGGTATCGAGCCGCTCGTCCTCGAGCGAATCAATTCGCAGAACCTCAACGGCATCAGTCATAGCAGCCAGCCCGCACCTTTCTTTGCAGCACCTATACAAATATCGGGGCAACGCCATGCGCCGCCCCGTCATTCATTTCAACCCGATAATACCGAAGGGATAATCGGTTTTACGCCTCGATGCGACGATACGTCACGAACTCATAATCGACGCCCTCGTCACCCTCACCGGCGGCAATCGTCGCGACCCCGCTACGCTGCGCAATCTCCCACGCAGGATCGGCTTCCAAATCGGGAAAGTACGTATCCACGACATGCACGCAATGGTCATGCGTAACCTCGGCCTCGACGCAATGCGGCAAAAATTGTCGATATACCTCGCCGCCGCCAATCACCCACGCAACGGGTTCATCGGCCACGGCGGCCAGGGCCTCGTCAATGCTATGCACCACGTCGACGCCCCCGGGCGCAAAATCATCATCGCGCGTGAGCACAATGTTGCGGCGGTTCTTAAGCGGACGTCCGCCGGGAAAACTCAGTAGCGTCTTGCGCCCCATAATGACCGGGCAACCCTTGGTGCAGGCCACAAAATGGCGCATGTCGGTGCGATTGGACACCACCATGTCGCCCTCGCACCCAATGCCCCAATCGTCACACACGGCGACGATGGCAGAAAGCTTACACGTCATGAGCACCACCTACACCGCAATGGGAATGTTCTTGACCTGCGGACCGTGCTCGTAGCCCTCCACGATCAGGTCATCGGTCGTAAACGCGTAGAAATCATGTACGTCGGGGTTAAGCGTTACCTTGGGCGCCGCAAACTGAGGACGCTCGATAAGCTCGCGGACGATATCGACATGACGGTCGTAAATATGGGCATCGGCGATCACGTGAAGCAGCCCGCCAGCGATCATATCGACCGACTGCGCGACCATCATCAGCAAGATAGCGTACTGGCACACATTCCAGTTGTTCGCAGCCAAAATGTCCTGGCTGCGTTGGTTGAGAATCATGTTGAGTGTGGGCTTGTCGTCCTGCGGGCGCTGCGTCACGTTATACGTCACGCTGTACGCGCACGGATACAGGTGCATCTCGGACAAGTCGCTGAACACGTACGTGTTGGTCATAATGCGGCGGCTGTACGGCGTGTTCATAAGGTCGTACAGCACGCGGTCCATCTGGTCGAAATCGCCCTCGGCATAATGGCTCTTCTGGCCAATCTGATACCCATAGGCCTTGCCGATAGAACCGGTCTCGTCGGCCCACTCGTCCCAAATATGGCTGTTGAGGTCATGGACGTTATTTGACTTCTTTTGATAGATCCACAGGATCTCGTCCATGGCAGACTTAAGCGCCGTGCGACGCAGGGTGAGCGCGGGGAACTCCTCACGCAGGTCGTAGCGTGCCGTAACGCCAAAGTTTTTAATGGTATAGGCAGGGGTGCCGTCCTCCCACACCGGGCGGACCTTTTGGCCCTCGGTGGTGGTGCCATGGTCCAAGATATCGCGGCACATGGTTACAAACTGCTGATCAGCTTTGCTCATTGACCCTCCTGTCAGTCGCCTATAAGCGAGATTTATTGTAGCCCAGGCGCGCGAGTGTCGAATTGGACACTTAGTCCGGCACACGCAATGCACGGCAGCGCGGCTCCGCAAGCGGCAACGAGGCATCTTAGCCTTTTTCTGACATATGCCAGAAATGCCTTGCGCCCAACGACTAACGCGTTATCCTATTGTTGACATATGTCAGATAAGGAGTGTGCATGGCAGGAAGACGCGAAAAACTGCGCCGCGTCGGGATCATCCCCGAATACCGCGGCTTCACTCCCGATGGCCTGGCCAGCGGAGACGCCATCGACATGACCGTCGACGAGCTTGAGGTGCTGCGCCTGTGCGACCTGGAAGGTCTCAACCAAGAGGCGGTCGCCCAGCAGATGGGCATCGCCCGTGCAACGGTGGCGGCCATTTGCAGCCGCGCGCATCGCAAGGTGGCCGATGCGCTGGTCAACGGACGAGCGCTCGTCATCGAGGGCGGCAATATCGCGTACTCCCCCATCGCCTCGACGACGGCCGCATGGCCAGCAAAGGAGGTCGGCACCATGAGGGTGGCAACGACGTACGACAACGGCAACATCTTTATGCACTTTGGCCGCAGCGAGCAGTTCAAGATCTACGACATCCAGGATGGCAAGGTGCTCAACGAGCAGTTCGTAGGCACCGGCGGCACCGGCCACGGCGCCTTGGCGGGCCTGCTTGCCAACGGTGGCGTTGACACGCTCATTTGCGGCGGTATCGGCGGCGGCGCTATCAACGCGCTTGCCCAAGCCGGCATCACGGTCTATGCGGGCGCCCAGGGCAGCTGCGATGCCTGCGTCGAGGCCCTCATTGCCGGCACGCTCGCACAGAACGGCGAGGCCACCTGCGACTGCCATGGACATGATCACGAGCACATCCACGAGCATGGCGAGTCCTGCGGCTGCCACGGTCACCACGACCATGACGGGCACGAAGGCTGCGGCTGCCACTAGCGGCAAGCACCTCGTCGAGAACGCGCTTCCACGCGTGCGACAACCAGCGAACAAACGGCGAAGGCCGCCTAGAATACCATCCAGGCGGCCTTCGCCATACACGACTCAACTAGTCGTTACTTCTTGTTGCGCATCTGCGCTTCCATCTGGCGCAGCAGGTCCATATCGGACTTGGGGCCGCCCGTTCCCAGGCCGCCCATGCCGCCCAGCCCCATGGCATCCAGACCGGGAATATTGGGCATGCGCATCTTTTTGCCCTTCTTACCCTTCTTGCCCTTCTTGCCGCCGGCCTGCGCCTGATTGGCCATCGTGCGCATGCGGCCCATCATCTTGTTCATCTCGCCCCACTGCTTCATAAGGCTATTGACCTCGGTGGGGGTCACGCCGGCGCCCTTGGCAATGCGGGCACGGCGCTGACCGTTGATGATGGAGGGGCGAAGGCGCTCCTCCTTGGTCATCGACATGATGATGGCCTCGTTCTTGTCGAAGATGCCCTCGTCCAGGTTGCCGCCCATCTGGTTGAGCGCACGCTGGCCGCCGGGGAGCATGCCCAGGATGCCCTTCATGCCGCCCATCTTCTTGACGGCCTTCATCTGGTCGAGCATGTCGTTCATGGTAAAGCCCTCGCGCAGCATACGCTCGGCAGCCTCGAGCTGCTCGGCGTCGGCCGCCTCCTGGGCCTTCTCGATGATGCCGACAACATCGCCCATGCCCAAGATTCGCTTGGCCATACGATCGGGATAGAACGGCTCCAGCGAATCGGGCTTCTCGCCCATGCTCACGAACTTGATGGGCTTACCGGTCACCTGGCGCACGGAAAGCGCGCCGCCGCCACGGGCATCGCCGTCGAGCTTGGAGATGATCACACCGTCAAAGTCGGTGCGCTCGGCAAAGGTCGAGACGACGTTGACGATATCCTGGCCGGTCATGGCATCGACGACCATCAGCACCTGATCGGGCTTGACGGCCTTCTTAATGTCCACGGCCTCCTGCATCATCTGCTCGTCAATCTGCAAACGACCGGCGGTATCGACGATGACCACGTCACGCAGGTGGTCAACGGCCTCCTGGATGGCGCCCTTGGCGATATCGACCGGGTGCTCGCCGTCACCGCGGAAGACCGGCACGCCGATCTCGCCACCGAGTGTGGCCAGCTGGTCGGCAGCGGCGGGACGGTAGACGTCGCACGCGGCGAGCAGCGGTGAGCGGCCCTGTTTCTTGAGCAGGTAGGCCAGCTTTACGGCCGCCGTGGTCTTACCGGAGCCCTGCAGGCCCACGAGCATGATGACATTGGGAATGCGGTTGCTAAAGACGAGCTTGCTCTCGGTGGAGCCGAGCATCTCGGTGAGCTCGTCGAGCACGATCTTGACGACGTTTTGCGCCGGCGACAGCGACTCCATGACCTCTGCGGTCATGCAGCGCTCCTTGGTCTTGGCGACGAACTCCTTGACGACCTTAAAGTTGACGTCGGCCTCGAGCAGCGCCATACGGATGTCGCGCATGGCCGAGGTGATATCGGCCTCGGTCAGCTTGCCCTTGCCGCGCAGGCGGTCAAATGTGTCGTTGAGGCGATCGCTCAGGGAATCAAACACTAGTCACTCCTTAATTGGACTCGCCCACAAGGGCACGGCAGAAATCTTTGGCATTGAACTCCTGCAGGTCATCGACCTGCTCGCCCACGCCCACGCGCAGGATCGGGAGCTTGAGCTTCTCGGCCACGGCCATGGCGATGCCGCCCTTTGCCGTGCCGTCGAGCTTAGTCATGATAATACCGTCCAGGCCCAGCGCCTCGTTAAACTCGAGCGCCTGGTTCAGACCGTTCTGGCCGGTGGCGGCATCGATCACGAGCACGACTGAGACGGGCATGGGGCCGGCGGCCATATTGGCGGCGCGCTTACGCGTCACGTTGACCACCTTGGCAAGCTCGCGCATGAGCTCGGGGCTCGTGTGCAGACGACCGGCAGTGTCGATAAGCACCAGGTCGCTGCCGCGCTTGTCGACCTCGTCGAGCACGTCGTAGCAAACACTTGCCGGGTCGGAGCCGCGGTCGCGCTTGATGACGGGGACGCCAGCGCGCTGGCCCCACACATCGAGCTGCTCGATAGCGGCAGCGCGGAACGTATCGGCAGAGCCGATCACGACGTTCTTGCCGCGGGCGGCCATGGCGCTCGCGATCTTACCGACCGTCGTGGTCTTGCCGGCGCCGTTAATGCCCACAAACAGCACGCAGCTCGGCGTATCGGAGAACGGATCGCGCTCGATGGGCACAAAGTGCTGCTCAAGCTGCTCGGCCAGGGCACGGCGAAGCTGAGGAGCGGTCTTGAGGTTCTTCTTGGCCGCGGCATCGCGCAGGTCATCGGACACCTTGATCGCGACCTCGGCACCCATGTCACCCATAACGAGGGTGTCCTCTAGGTCCTCCCAAAAATCCTCGTCGACCTCGCCGCCAAAGTAAAAGACCTCGTTGAGGGCCTCGCGGCTGCGCTCAAGTCCGCGCGAGAGAGCATCGAAGAATCCCATTATGCATTCACGACCTTTCCGGTTTCGCGATCGAGTTTTTGCGAGACGACGCGACTGACGCCGTCGGCTTGCATCGAGACGCCGTAGAGGACGTCAGCATCCTCCATAGTACGGCGCTGATGCGAGATAACCAAGAGCTGCGTATCGGAACGCAACACATCGAGCGCGCCGATGAGCTTGGACAGGTTGGCGTCGTCGAGCGCCGCCTCGACCTCGTCCAGCACATAGAACGGCACCGTGCGCGTGCGGTACACGGCAAAGAGCAGGGCGAGCGCCGTCAGGCTCTTCTCGCCGCCTGACATGAGCATCATCTTGGTGATGCGCTTGCCGCGCGGCTGCGCCACGACCTCGATACCCGTCTCGGCCGGATGCTCGGGGTCGGTCATCTCAAGATGAGCCTGGCCGCCCGGGAACAGCATTGCGAAGATCTCGCGGAAGTTCGCGTCGACCTTCTCAAACGTCACCAGGAACGCCTTGCGCATCTTGCGATCAATGGCCACCGTGATCTTGGTGAGCGCCTTGCGCGCGCTCTCCAGATCGGCCAGCTGCTCCTCGATGTAGTCGGCGCGGCGCTTGAGCTGCTCGTACTCCTCCATGGCAACTTGGTTCACAGGGCCCAGGTTGTTTATCTGGCGCACGAGCTGGTTGAGCTCGCGCTCAGCGGCGTCGCGGTCGGTAGGCGCGGGAAGCATGAGCGCTTCCTCGAGCACCGTCGTGCCATCGGCGGTAATGGCCTTGATGGCAGCCTCGACCTGCACCTCGAGCTTGCCACGCGCGACCTTGAACTCGTTTTGCGTGGCGGAGGCGGTATCGACTCGCTCCTTAGCGCGGGCAACCTCTGCCTTGGCATCCTCGATGGTCTTCTTGAGCGAAGCGGAGTCCGCCTCCTCCAGAGAGGCCTGGTCACGCAGGCGCGCTGCCCAATCCGACGCGCGTTCCAACAGGGCAGAATAGCGTTCGTGCATGGGATCGACGCGCAGGCGCAGCAGCTCGAGCGAACGCGAAGCCTGGCGTGTTCCGCGGATACGACGGTCGATGCCCTCAAGACGATGCTCCAGGTCGGGCACGCGGCCCTTCAGCGAACGCAGGCGTTCACTCGTCTGGGCTAGGCGAACCTTGGCGTCGGCGAGCTTGCCGGCAGCCTCGGAATCGTCACGGCGAACGCGGTCGAGTTCGTCGTTGGCCTCGGCAATCTGCAAGCCCAGATCGCTTGCCTGCGCGCGGGCCTCGTCACGCGAACGGGTGAGCTCATCAACCCGCGGGCGCGCAGCGCGAACGGCTTCGGAGGCCTGCTCGCGGCGCTTGGAGATGCGCACACGCTCGACCTCGGCATTGTTGGCGCTTTGCTCCAAGCGGCCGATCTCGGAAAGCAGCGAGCGGTGCTCGCCCTCAAGACGGGCGATCTCGCCGGCGGCATCGCCCTCAGCGGCACGCGCTTCCTCAACGGCCGCATTGGCCTCAACGACCTGGCCTGACACATGCTCAAACACAGCGGCCAGATCGGGCTCCAAGCCCTCCAGCTCGCGAATGCGACGCTTACGCTCCAGAGCACCCGACGCCTCGCCGGCATCGAGGCCCACACGCACCAGGCCGCCACAGCTTACGCGGGCGCCATCGGGAGTCACATAGGTCACACCGTCAACGACTGGTGCCGCCAGCGCGGCAGCCAAGTCATCGACCACGTAATAGCCGCCGAGCAGCGCCTCGACGACGGGTCCGTAGCCTGCGCGCACGGACAGACGATCAACCAGACGGGTACCGGCAGCGCCCTCAGCGGCGGTAGAGCCGCTCACGCCGCGCGCCACCAGCAGCGCCTCGCCCGAGGCCTTCTTCTGGTCCAGAGCGGCACGACCGGCACGCTCAAGCGAGGACGTATCGTCAAACAGCAGCGCATCGATATCGCCGGCGAGCAATTGCTCAACCAGGCCCTCAAGCTCGCGCGGGGCCTCGAGCACGTCGCCCAGACGACCCGAGACATCGTCGCCCAGCGCACCCACCAGACGGCTCACGAGCGGCGAGCTGTCGGCCATGCGGGCATCGAGTTTCTTTTGACTGGCAAGCTCCGAGCGCACCTCGGACAGCTTGTTGCGCGCCGCGCTCTCACGATTACGCAAGTCCTTCAGGGCTGCACGGGCGACCTCGGTGGCCTCACGCGCATCGACCTGAGCCTGGCGCGCTTCCTCAAGAGCACCCTCAAGCTCCTCGGCGCGGTCACGACGGCTCTCAAGCGAGGCCATGACCTCCTCGAGCTGCTCGTCGATCTGCTCCAGGCGCGAGGCATACATGTTGTCCTCGACCTCGGCATTGCTCAAGGAATCCTTCACCTTGGCGAGCTCGAGCGCGGCGTTATCGGCCACGCGCTGCACATCGCGTTGCTCACGCGTAAGCTGCGAAATCTGATTATCGAGCGCCACGCGCCGCTCGTGGAGCTCAGCGGCGGCAGGACCAGCGGCGTCAACGTCCTCCTGGGCCTGTATATGCGCACCGGTCACTTCCTCAAGCTGCGCACGCGCGTCCTCAAGCTCCTCGACCACGCGACGACGCTGATGCTCGGAGCTCGAAATCTGCCCGCGCATGTCAGACAGGCGCGACACCATGTTGTGGCCCTTTTCCTCGAGCAAGCGCATGTCGGAGTTAATGCGGCCGACCACATCTTGCATATGACGGCGCTGCTCGCCTAGGTCGCCCACAAAAAGGCCCTTTTCCTCGAGCATGACCTGAAGCTTCTCGAGCTCGCGCTCCTTTTCGCCCAAGCGGTACTGCGCAAGCTCCAGCTCGGCGGCACCTTCCTTGGAGCGGCTCTCCAGGTCGTTCCACTGCGACTGCAGCGAACGAAGCTCGTCGACGACCAGCATCTGCGTAAGCTCGTTCGCGCGCGAGGACAGCTCTTTGTACTTGCGCGCGCGATCGACCTGACGCTCCAGCGGCCGCAGCTGGCGGGCAATCTCCTTGTTGATGTCGCGGGCACGCGTCAGGTGCTCGTCCATCGACTTAATCTTTTTGAGCGCACGCTCCTTGCGGCGCTTGTGCTTGGAGATGCCGGCGGCCTCCTCGATGAGGGCGCGCCGCTCCTCGGGGCGGCTCTGCAAAATGGCGTCGAGCTTGCCCTGGCTAATAATGGAATGCGTATCCTTGCCCAGGCCCGAATCGTGCAGGATGTCCTGAATGTCCATCAGGCGGCACGGACTCGAGTTGATGAGGTACTCGCTTTCGCCCGAGCGATACATGCGACGGGTGATGGCGACTTCGTCAAAATCGACAGGCAGCATATGGTCCGAGTTATCGAGCACCAGCGTGACCTCGGCAACACCAACCGGTTTGCGAGCCGACGAGCCCGAGAAGATGACGTCCTCCATGGCCTGGCCGCGCAGCTGCTTGGCGCTCTGCTCGCCCAGGACCCACAGGATGGAGTCGGAGATGTTCGATTTTCCGGAGCCGTTAGGACCGACGATGACGGTCAGGCCCGGCTCAAATGACATATGGGCGCGGTCGGCAAACGACTTGAACCCTTTGAGCGTGAGGGACTTGAGATACACGGTTCCTCGCTTATACGTGCTTCTTGTTGAGAATCACGCCATTGGTGGTGTAACCCATACGGTCGAGCGCCTCGAGCGCAGCGGCTGCCTCAGCTTCCTTCTTAGAGGAACCGGTGCCGCGACCCTGGCGAATGCCATCGATCAACACCACGGCGGTAAAGGTAGGCGCATGTGCCGGCCCCTCGGAACCAACCAGCTTATACGCCGGGGGCTCGTGGCCGTCGGCCTGCACGCACTCCTGCAAAAACGACTTGGGGTTCGCGGGGTGCTCGGCACGCTCGGAAGCCAAGTGCGGCTTAAGCGTGCGGTGAATAAACTCCGCCGCGGCATCCCAGCCGGCATCCAGGTACAACGCGCCCACAAGCGACTCATAGACGTTCTCGAGGGCCGAATGCAGGCCGCGCGCACCGGTACCGGTCTCGGAGGCACCAAAGATGATGATGTCGTCGATGCCCAGCTCGTGAGAAACCTCGGACAGCGTAGCGCCCGAGACAAGCGACACCTTCAGGCGCGTGAGCTTGCCCTCGTCAAACTCCGGATAGGACTCAAACAGGGAGCGTGCGACCACAGCGCCCAAAATGGAATCGCCCAAGAACTCAAGGCGCTCATAGCTGGCAGAAACCGGCTGGCCCTCGACTGCCGAGGGATGCGTAAGCGCCGCGCGCAGCAGCACTTTATTATTGAACTCGTGGCCCAGAATTTCCTGGGCGCGCGTAAGTCGTTCAGACAAAGCCAAGACCTAGGCCTCCCTGGCGTTTTCGATCGCGTCGACGGCGTCGGCGACAGAGTTGAGCGAGAGCAGGGTCTCGTCATCGATCTCGAGGTTGAACTCGTCCTCGATAGCCGTAACCAGCTGCAGGCGCTCGAGCGAGTTGGCATCGAGGTCGTCAAAGGTGGTCTCATCGCTAATTTCGGCAACATCGACGCCCAGAACGTCAGCAGCGACCTCGGCGATCTTGTCGAAGATTTCGGAGCGATCCATAGCGCTTCCTCTCATAGTGCATGAATACCAAAAGAATGGTACCGCCCGGGCGGTACCAAGACACGGTTCTGATTCTACCCCACGACGCACGCCCCGAGACGCATAACGCCGCTGTTATAAAACGATACCGTCCATAGAGTTGGCGACGTTCTCGACCAGCCCGGCGCGCACGGCTTCGGCCGCCGCGAGCGTACCGTTTTTGACAGCCTCGACCGAGGTGGCGCCATGGCCGATCAGGACCACGCCGCGCAGGCCCAAAAGAATCGCGCCGCCCTTGGCGTCGCCCGAAAGCTTAGCTTTAATCTCGCGCATCTGCTTTTTGATGAGCAGCGCGGCAATCTTGGTGCCGAGCGAAGACATAAAGACGCCCTTGAGCTCCTGCAGCAAAAACTTGGCAGCGCCCTCGGTGGCCTTGAGCGCAATATTGCCCGACATGCCATCGGCAACGATGACATCGAAGTTACCTGAGGTGATGTCCGTTCCCTCGCAGTTACCAACAAAGCCGGGAACGGCGGCTTTCATGGCCGGGAAGCAGGCCTTGGTAAAGTTGGAGCCCTTCTCGTCCTCGGTGCCGTTGGCAAGCAGGCCCACGCGAGGATGCTCGATGCCCAGGACGACGCGGGCATAGGCGCTGCCCATCTGGGCAAAACGCACCATGTCATCGACCTCGACATCGGGGTTGGCGCCCATATCGCACAGCACCGTCAGACCGCCGGCGCGATTGGGCAGCGCATTGGTCAGACAGGGACGCACCGGCTGCTTCTTACCCTCGGCCATATATCTAAACGGCGTCACGTAGGCGGTGGCAGCGGCGGTCATGGCACCGGTCGAGCCGGCGGAGAAGAACGCATCCGCGTTGCCCTTCTTAATGGCGCGGCAAGAAAGCACGATCGACGACTTACGCTTGGTCATCACGGCGCGAATGGGATCGTCATCCATGGCGATAACGTCAGGTGCCTCAAGGGCCTCAACACGTGCATGGGAAGCTGCAAAGGGATTGACGATTTCGGCGGGGCCAGCTGCCAAGACCTCGATATCGGGATCGGCGGCAAGCGCAGCCTCGATACCATCGAGAACAACCTGAGGTTTCTCGTCTCCGCCCACAACGTCTACACAAACGCGAACGTTACTCATATACATGCTCCTTATACAAAAATGGCCGACTCATTGAGCCGGCCATTGTGGTTCCATTTGGAACGGCATCGCATCCAGAGTATACCGTTACTCGGTAACGATAACCTCGCGGTCCTTGTAGAAACCGCAGCTGGGGCACACGTGGTGCGGGAGCTTGACAGCACCGCAACGGGGGCACGTGGACTGAGCCGCAGCAGAGATCTTCATGTTGGCGGAACGACGGGTGTGAGTGCGGATACGACCCTGCTTTTGTTTAGGTACGGGCATAGTGACCTTCCTTATGAACTATCCAGTGTGGCGATTACGCGCAAGTAGCGATACTACCACAGTTTTACTCATCAAGCTTGAGATTCTTCAATGCTGCAAATGGATTTTCCGTGGCAGCGGCCCATTCTGCCTCTGCCTGGGCGGCGCAATCGCATTGCTCGACGTTGAGATTGCAGCCGCAAGTGGGGCACAGACCGCGGCAATCGGGCTTGCAGAGCACCACAAACGGCGTGTCCATAACGACCGCGTCATTGATGGGCTCACCCAGATCGACGATGCGGTCCTCACCCAGAAGCTCATAGCCGTCCTCGTAGGCCTCGGGATCCTCGGGCTCCTCAAAGAGATAAAACTCCTCGATCTCGCCGGCGATATCAAACGAGGCGGACTCCAGGCAACGGTCGCACTCGCCGGTGGCGTGCGCGCGAACCATGCCCGTGAGCAAGACACCGGTACCGGCATTGGTAAAGACAACGTCGTAGTCGATGCCGTCCTGTAGCTGGTACTCCTTCTCGCCCACCGTGTAGGTGGCGACATCGACCTTACCGGTCAGCGGATACGAATCTCCAGGAAACTCGAGCTGCTCGGAAAGATCGACGGTAACGCTCGGGAACTCAGCCATTACCACTGACCATTCTGCTGGGCGGCACCCTCGTTGAGCTGCTGACGGCAACGGGTAACGGTGCCGGTCAGGCTCTTGAGGTTCTCCTCCAGGTGCGTAAAGACCTGCTCTGCGTAGTCCTCGGCAGCATAACGCGTCTCGCGCTCGTACTGCTGGGCACGATCGCGGATGTCGTCGGCCTGCTGCTGCGCAAGGCGGACGATCTCCTGCTCACCGGCAATGGTAAGGGCCTGCTGCTGAGCGTCAGCGATGATGGAATCGGCCTGAGCGGCGGCGGAAGCCATAAGCTCCTCGCGCTCCTTAAGGATACGGCGGGACTTCTGCCACTCCTCGGGATAGCTCATGCGGATCTCGTCGAGGATGTTGAAGAACACGTCGGCGTCGATGACCTTGAACTGAGCGTTCTTGCCGAAAGGCGGCTTGGCTTCCTCGATCAGCCCTTCGAGCTCATCGACCAAGCTGACGATCCTATCGCCAGGAAAATTCTCGCCCGGCATCCGGTCTCCTTTCATAGGTAACATATCATCGTGCTAGTTTACCACATGCCACCAGGCAATAAGAAACGTCAAGAAAAGCGATATTTGAGCGCTTCGACCACGTTAGGCGGGACAAACGTCGACACGTCGCTGCCGAGCGAAGCGATCTGGCGCACCACCGAGCTCGAGATGTAACCGTACTGCGGCGCACTCATGACAAAGATGGACTCCAGCTCGCTATCCAGGCGATAGTTAAGGTCGGCCTGCTGCAGCTCATACTCAAAGTCGGTCATGGCGCGCAGACCCTTGACCACGGCCCCCGCCCCCTGCTCACGAGCGAAGTCGACCAAGAGGCCGGTAAAGGGCAGGACCTCGACGCCGTCGATATCACCGAGCGCCTCGCGGGCCAGCGCCACGCGCTCATCGAGCATAAACGTGGTGCCCACACCGTTTTTACCCTGCGACTCGGCAACAGCGACGATCACGCTGGGAAAGATGCGGCGGGCGCGGCGGATCACATCGATATGGCCAAACGTGATGGGATCGAAGGTGCCCGGGACGATCACGCGATTAATAGTGTCACTCATGGGCGTCCTCCGGGGATACTGCCTCGTCATTTTCGTTAGCATCAGTGCCGCCGTCCTTGCTATCGCCGACCCAACGAAGCAGGTCGACCGAGGTAATGCCGTAGCGCTTCTCACGTACAGTCTCAAAGCCTGCCGGATGCGCGCCCGCATCGGCGGCGGCATGCTCAAACAGGGCGTAAGCGCCAGACGCAAGTAAACCCTGCTGAGCCAGGTCCTGCAGCAGCTTCTCGACCGGCTCGGCGCCAAACGCATAGGGAGGATCGAGCAAAACCAGATCAAAGGGGCCGCCCGGTACACGACCGCGCGAGGCACTCGCCAGCATGTCGCCCGTGACCACGCGCCAACGCGCACGGTCACGGCAGAGCGACTCGATATTCTTGGTAATGAGCCGCGCGGCGTTGCGATCGATCTCAAACGTCGTGAGCGAGCGGGCCCCACGAGAGAGCATCTCTAACCCTAAGGCACCGGAGCCGCCAAAGGCGTCCAGCACACGAACCTCGTCCAAATCGAAATCGAATGCCGACATGACCATAGATGCGCACGCCTCGCGCACGCGATCAGTCGTGGGGCGGGTGACATCGCGACCACGAGGCTCCTCGATCTTACGACCGCGCCATTCGCCGCCGATGATTCTCATCCTCCGCTGACCTCCTTAAAGATATGTCGATAACGCATGGCGACCGCGTCGCGCAGGGGGCGCGTCGCCACTGAGTCAAGGGTGCAAGCATACCGCAAGAGCTCGACCGCGTCCAAATGGGCCCATTCGATCAGTTCCTCGTCGGCATCAAGGTCGACGAAGCGCAGGGTCACACCGCCATGCTGGCGGTACCCCAGGATTTCACCCTCGTGGCGCAAACGCAGGTCCATCTGGGCAAGCGTAAAACCATCCGAAGTTTTTTCGAGCGATTGCAGGCGATCTTGTGCTGCCGACGCGCCGCCGTTGCCCTTGGAGTGCGTCATGACCAGGCACGTGCCCGACACGCTGCCACGGCCCACGCGACCGCGCAGCTGGTGCAGGGCAGCCAAACCAAAGCGCTCGCCGTTCTCGATGACCATGACGGTGGCGTTAGGCACGTCGACGCCCACCTCGACCACCGTAGTCGAGACGAGCACGTCAATCTCGCCACGCTTAAAGGCATCGATAACCTGGTCCTTCTCCCCCGCTGGCATACGGCCGTGAAGGCGCTCGATGGCAAGACCCGGCAACGCCAGACGCAGGCGATCGAGCTCGGTCGCCGTATCGTGCAGCGGCACGGGGACGGTTACGCGGCCCTCATCGTCGCGGGCAATACCGGGCACGTCTTCCAGCTCATCGGCCGAGTCACTCGGCTCCACGAGCGGGCAAATCACGTAGGCCTGCTGACCCTTTTCATGCGCCTCGCGGATGGCTCCATAGGCGAGGTCACGGCTCGACTCGGTGAGTACGCGTGTCGTCACGCCAGCGCCAGGAACGGGCCGATGGCGGATGATGCTCGTGTCAAGATCGCCGTAAACCGAAAGCGCCAGCGTACGCGGGATGGGCGTTGCCGTCATAACGAGCAGATCGGCACCGGGGCCCTTCGCGCGCAGGGCGTTGCGTTGGCCGACGCCAAACCGGTGCTGTTCATCGATGACCACGAGCGACAGATGCTTGAACGTAACGTCATCCGAAAGGACCGCGTGGGTGCCAAAGAGCACATCAAGCTCGCCCGATTCCAGCTGGGCATGGATCCGCTCGCGCTCGGCCGCCGGCGTGGCACCCGTCAGAAGCGCCCAGGACATGCCGGCCTGCGAGAGCAGAGGGCCGGTCTTATCGGCATATTGGCGCGCCAGAACGCCCGTGGGCGCCATAACGCAGGCCTGCGTACCGCTATCGGCAGCCACAGCCAGCGCACAGGCGGCAACGGCGGTCTTACCAGTACCGACATCGCCCAGCAGCAGGCGGTTCATCACGCGCCCGCCATCGCACATATCGCGCAGGATATCCTGGAACGCGGCCTCCTGCTCTTCGCTCAGCGAAAACGGCAGGGCTTCCCTGAGCGCGACCAGGTGCTCGCCCGCGGTGTGGACATAGGGCACCACATCGACCAGGCCGCCATCGTTGCGCAGGCGCAGCGCCAGCTGCAGGTAGAGGCACTCCTCGTAGGCAAGCCGTGCGCGCGCGATATCGCGCTCTGCCATGCTCGAGGGAAAGTGGATCGATCGAAGCGCACGAGCATTGCTCATCAGGCGACGCTTAACGCGCAAGCGTGCCGGAATGGGATCAAAGGGATTACCGACGACCTCGAGCGCGCCGCTTACGATGCGGCGCATCCACGCCTGGCTCACGCCATCACTCACGTAATGAACCGGCAGGATAGTGCCCGCGGCACGCCCTTCCTCGAGCTTTTCAAAGTGCGGCGAGGCCATCTGCTTAAAACCGTAGGCAAACTCAACCTTGCCCATCACGGCCAGGCGGTCGCCCTGCTTAAGCTGCTGGGCAATCCAGGGCTGGCGGAAAAAGGCGACCTGCAGCACGCCCGTCTCGTCAACGAGTGAGACCTCGGTCACCTGCATGCGCGGACGCGGCTGCTTTTGAACGATACGATCGACCGTGGCGATGATGGTGCACACGGTACCGATGGGCGCCATCTCAATAGACCAGGAGCGCGTAAAGTCGAGATATCGATGAGGGATATGGAGAAGGAGGTCCCCCACCGTCCGAATTCCCAGACGGCGAAGGGCCTCCTCACGTTTACCCGAAACATATTTAAGTCGCGCGATATCCTCGTCGAGCGCATTGCTCTGGGCAAAGCGCTCCGAGACGCGCGGCACGGAGCACAGCTCGGACATGGGCAGATGCCTACTCGATCGAGAAGATCACGGGATAGAGCGGCTGTTCGCCACGATGGGCATCAATCTCCAAGTCGGGCTGAGCCTCCTCGATGGCGTCGACGATCTCCTGGAAGGCTTCATCGGACAGCTCCTCGCCGGCCAGAATCGTCAGCGCGTCGCCCTCCTCTTCCTCCTGCATGCGGTTGATGCAATCGAGCGTGACCTGCTTCACGTCAGAGCCGACCACGTCGATGGAGCCGGCAATGATACCCATGACGTCACCGGAGTGAATCGGCGAGCCGTCAGAGGCGCTGGAATCGCGCACGGCACGAGTGACCTCGCCATCGCGAACCTCGCTGATGGCGTCAACCATGGCGGCAACGGCGTCCTCGAGCTCGGAATCGGGCAGGACCGCGAACAGCGCGGAGAACGCCTGCGGGACGGTCTTGGTGGGAACGACGGCGACCTTCTTGTCCGTGCAGGCAGAAGCGGCAGCCTCAGCGGCCATGCGGATGTTGCCGTTATTGGGCAGGATGATGACCGAGGTCGCGTTGACCTGGTCCACCGCGCCCAGCAGGTCTGCAGTCGAGGGGTTCATGGTCTGACCACCGGACACGATCACGTCGACGCCGAGGGACTTGAGGATGTCGGCCTCGCCGGAACCGGCGGCAACGGCGACAAAGCCCAGCGCCTTGGCGGGCTCGGCGGCCTTTTCCTGGTCCTCGTGAATCTTGGCGGTACGGTCGTGGGCCTCCATCTCCATGTTGTGGATAAAGACCTCGTAGATCTGACCAAGCTGCAGCATGTGCTCGAGCACCAGGTTGGGGGTGTTGGAGTGCACATGGATCTTGTAGTCGGGATAGGCGCCCACGAGTAGCTCGCAGTCGCCCATGGAACCCAGGAACTTAAGGCACTCATCCTCGTCAAAGGGGGCGTCGGCCTTAAACAGGAACTCGTTGCAGTAGCGGAACTCCGAGCCCTCCCAATCGTCGTTGGCCTCGATCTCAACGCGACCAAGGGCCGCGTCGCGGGCAGAGCCAACGGAGTCAAACGTGGCGGAGAAATCCTCGACCACGGTGCTGCGACCAAGAGCGGCAGCCACAAAGTTCTCCAGGAAGATGGCAAAGCCAAAGGCGCCGGAGTCGACCACGCCGTTCTCCTTCAGAACGGGCAGCAGGTCGGGCGTGCGGGCGACGGACTGGTACGCCTCAACGACGATGGCATCGAGCGCATCCTCAGCCGAGAACTTCTTCTTCTCGCACTCATCGGCCTTGGTCGAGACATCGCGCAGGACCGTGAGGATCGTGCCCTCGATGGGCTTGCGGACAGCCTGGAAGGCGACCTTGACGGCGCGACGGAAAGCGAAGGCAATGTTGGCGGACGTAATGGGCTCATCGGCAGAGACAAGGCCCTCGGCCACGCCGCGCAGAATCTGCGACGTGATGACGCCGGAGTTGCCGCGGGCTCCCATCAGGGAACCATGGGTGATGGCGCCGGCGATGGCCTCCATATCGGCATCGGCGGGAAGGGCGGAAAGCTCCTTGGTCACCGAGGCGAGCGTGAGCGACATGTTGGTGCCGGTGTCGCCGTCGGGTACGGGGAAGACGTTGAGCTTGTTGATCTCCTCGGCCTTGTCGGAAACGGCAGCCGCAGCGATCGGAAAACAGGTGCGAATGGTCTTTGCAATCATGGGTATTTGAATCTCCGTTTTCGGATGCTAATTCAGACGGCTCTTGAGCGCGTCGATATGGATGCCGATCTTAAGGCTGGCGGGATCGATCTGGGCGATCTCCTGCAGGGTGAAGGCAACGGAGCTCGAAAGATTGTGGCAGACGGACTTCATGTTGACGCCGTTCTCGAGCACGACGTGAAGATCGACCGTAAGGCCGTTCTCGTCGGCGGAGACAAGCACGCCCTTGCGGAGGCGCTGACCGGCAAGCAGGCGCACGCTCTCGGCGCCCTGGAGCTGCTCAGCCATACCGACAACGCCATAGCACGTCATCGCGGCATAACCGGCAATATCGGCAATAACGTCGTTCGAGACGCTCAGGCTGCCGTTAATGGTCTCAGACACAAGAATCTCCTTTTCTTGGTGCTCGCGGCACCATGTCGTGGGAGCAATCATTGCAATATTCTACAACGACCGCGCCATGTTGAGGTGGCGGGCCTCGGGATTACATCCTCGACACGAAATGTTGATACGGTAACGTTCGCGAACGGCGATCGCGGCATGAAAAAACCCGCCGCATAAACGACGGGTTTTACAACCTGGCTCCCCGGGTAGGACTCGAACCTACAACAGCGCGGTTAACAGCCGCGTGCTCTACCATTGAGCTACCGAGGAATAGGTGCGTGCTCTCAAGCAACGAAGTTTATTATACGGACGAATCAGCTTAGGGCAAGAACTTTTTTAAGAAATTTTCCGACCCAGTCATTGGGGACGTTCTTAAACGACTAGTCATTCAAGAACGTCCCCAACGACTACATGAAAGCGCCCCCAAGCGAATGTGCTTGAGGGCGCCTCTTGCTTGACTAGCTTTCGATATAGTCTTTGAGCTTGCTCGAGCGGCTCGGGTGGCGGAGCTTGGCCAGGGTCTTGGACTCGATCTGGCGGATGCGCTCGCGCGTGACACCAAACTCGCGGCCGACTTCCTCGAGCGTACGGGGATGTCCGTCAACAAGGCCAAAGCGCAGCTCGATAACCTTGCGCTCACGATCGGCAAGCGAGTCGAGCACCTGGGTGAGCTGCTCCTGCAGCATGGAGAAGCTGGCCGCATCGGGCGGAACGATGGCCTGGGAGTCCTCGATAAAGTCGCCCAGCTGGGAATCCTCTTCCTCGCCGATGGGGGTCTCGAGTGACACGGGCTCCTGCGAGATCTTCTGGATCTCGCGGACGCGGTCGGCGCTCATGTCCATCTCGGCACCGATCTCCTCGGGGGTCGGGTCGCGGCCCAGGTCCTGAAGGAGCTGGCGCTGCACGCGGACGAGTTTGTTGATGGTCTCGACCATGTGCACGGGAATACGGATGGTACGGGCCTGGTCGGCGATAGCGCGCGTGATGGCCTGACGGATCCACCACGTGGCGTACGTGGAGAACTTAAAGCCCTTCTGGTAGTCGAACTTCTCGACTGCGCGGATCAGACCGAGGTTGCCCTCCTGGATCAGGTCCAGGAACAGCATGCCGCGGCCGACATAGCGCTTGGCGATGGAGACGACCAGACGCAGGTTTGCGCTGATGAGCGCCTGCTTGGCTTCGAGGCCAACGTTCTCAATGCGCGTAAGACGACGTATCTCGGCACGCGTGAGTTCGAGCTCACCAGCATCGGCAGCCTCGAGCTTCTCGGTGGCCTCAAGACCGGCCTCGATCTTCATGGCCAGATCGACCTCTTCGGAGGCGGTCAACAGGTCGACCTTGCCGATCTCCTTGAGGTACATACGGACCGGATCGCCGGTCAGCATCACCGTGGAGGCATCGATGCCACGCACGCGGGAGCGTGAACGGGACGTGCGCACGGTGCGCTTCTTCTTGCTCTTGGAAGAACCCATCTCGGCGTCGGCCTGACGGGCCATCTTGAGCTCATGATCGTCGAGCGAGCCGGAATCGTGCTCGTCGTCGTCATCGAAATCGTCGGTATCGGTATCGTTATCGTCATCGTCGACGTCCATGGGGGCGTCGTCGTTACCGCTCGCGGAGATAATCTGGATGCCGCTGTTGCGCAGCGCGGAATACACCGCGGTGAGCTGCTCGTCAGAAACATCGATATCCTTCAGGGCGACCTGAATCTCGTCCTCGGTTACCGAAGTCCTGTTTGAGCCGTTGCCCATAAGCTTTGCAACGTAGGATTCCAGCCCAGTACCCGTGCTCTCAGTCTTTTTTGGCACAGATTCTCCCTTCATAGTCCACAGGACTCAATACTTTAGCACACACATTGACGTCTATACCCAAAAAGACGACTGGATATAGGCGAGAATACGCTGGTTGACCACAACATCTAGACTTGTTCGGTGCCTGCGGCCTCCAGACCGATCAAACGGAACGGGTCCGCCACGCCGCCGATCGACTTTTGCAGTTCGCGCTGACGCTGCGAGTCCTGCGCGGCCTGCACGGTCAGCGCACGACGGGCCTCATCATCGAGCGAACGGTCCTGGCGCAGCTTGGCCTGTGCGGCACGCATGCGGCGCTTAATGGTGTAGAGCTCGAGCGTATCGAGCATAAACACGATGTTCGTCTCGGTGGGATGCTTGCTCGTCGCCGAGATGCGCCCGGCACTCACAAGCGTTGCCGCCTCGGGACACACTGAGCGCGCCGCATCCATGCAGGCTGCAGGATCGGTTCCCGGCGGCGTTGCCAGAACAGCCCATGCGATGGACTCGTGACGTGGGTCAACCCACTCGATGGAGCAGATGCGGTCGGCATACGTGCGGAACAGGTCGGGGTAGCTCGTGAGCATCGTCAACAGCTCGCGCTCCCCTGCCAAGGACTTGCGTTCAAGATCGGTAAGAACCATCGGCGCCGCCGCAGCCGGTGCGCCCGAACCGTCAGCCGCAGGCACAGCGCCCATACCATCAGGCACATCGATCGGCGGCAGGTCGTCGACGACCTCCACGGGCGCAGCACCGTAGGCATCGAGCGGGACGTAGTCGTACGGCTCTTCTTCGACCGGCGCGGACACCGGCGGCGTCACGCCCGATGCCCAAGCACCGCGACCGGCATCACGAGAACCCGATGCCCGACCGCCCGCGCTACCGGACCGCTCAGCCTGTGCTCGCTGGCGCTCATAGTTTTGCTCGCGACGCCGCTCCGCATCTTCGCGCTTGGCGACATCGCGAAACACGCGGCCCGAGCTCGCACGCACTGTCTCCAGATCCAAGCCCAGCAGATCGGCAATCTGGATAAAGTACGTATCGATCATATAGCTATTGCGCAGTGGATAGATAAGCGTCAGCGCATCCTCCAACGCCTTGGCACGTCCGCCCGGCGTGGTGATGTCGCTCGACTCCTGCAGCGAACGGTAGACAAAGTCCATAAGCGGCTCGGCCGCGTCGATGCGCGCCTGCAGCTCCTGGCCACCGTGCGCTGTAATAAACTCCATGGGATCGTTGCCGTCAGGCAGCACCACGCAGCGAAGGTCCATCGAATCCTGCTCGATAAACTGAATCGCGCGACGGGCGGCCTTTTGACCGGCGGCGTCGCCATCGAACATATACACAATGCGCTTGGCAAAACGGGTGAGCGTCTTGACGTGATGCTCCGTGAGCGCCGTGCCCAGTGTGGCGACAACGTTTTTAATCCCCGCCTCCCAGCAGGCGATGCAGTCGGTATATCCCTCCACCACGATGGCGGTATCCTGCGCGACGATAAACTCCTTGGCCCAATTAAAACCGTAGAGGTTTCGTTTTTTATGAAACACGCTCGTCTCGGCGGTATTGAGGTACTTAGGCTGGCCGTCGCCCATAATACGACCACCAAAGGCAATATTGTGGCCCTGCTCGTCAAAGATGGGGAACATCACGCGGTCGTAGAAGCGGTCGGCAAGCTGCCCGCGCCCGCGGCTCACGGCAACATTGGCGTCGATCATCTCCTGCGGGGTAAAACCCGCCTGGGACAGGTGCGACACCAGCGCGTTACGGCCCGGCGCAAAACCCAGGCAGTAGCGGCGGCAAACGTCGCCACCCATGCCGCGGCTGGCAAAGTACTCGCGCGGACGGCCGTCCTTACCGCGCATAAGCATGGTGTGGTAGAACTGGGCGGTCTCGGCGCACAGATCGTAGATGCGGGCACGCTTGGTACCGCGCTCGCGGCGATCTCCGGTGTCATGCAACTCAATACCCGCGCGATCGGCCAAATAACGGATTGACTCGGGAAAGCTCAGGTTCTCGCGCTTCATGATATAGGTGAAGACGTCGCCACCCTCGCCGCAGCCAAAGCAATGCCACACCTGCGTGGCGGGAATAATGTGGAATGACGGCGTCTTTTCGCCATGGAAGGGGCAGCAACCCCAAAACTCGTGGCCGCGGGGCTTGAGCTCAACCGTTTCCTGCACGATGGCAACCAGGTCAGACGCAGCGCGTACCTGGTCTTTTTCCTCATCGCTAATCACGGATGTTCACCCCCTGCTCACCCAAGTTGTGACGAATGTCTTCGATATTACCCTCGACGGTCGCGATCAACTCATCCAGCGAATCGAACAGACGCGAGGGACGCAGCCAGCGCGTAAACGCCAGCGAAACAGAAGAGCCGTACAGGTCGCCCGTATAACCAATTAAATTAGCCTCGAGATGCGCAGATGCCGCATCGTCAGCATACGTCGGCGGCAGGCCGACGTTCACGGCAGCGGGCCACACGGTGTCATCGATCAGCACCAGACCCTCATACACGCCATCGGCAGGCACCTGAATGCCGTCGGGAACTTGTAGGTTTGCCGTGGGAAAGCCCATGCCAGAACCCTCGTGACGGCCGCGAATAACACCGCCACGCACCATATACGGACGGCCGAGTAACTCAGCAGCAAGCTCCACATGGCCCTGTCCCAACTCATGACGAATGCGGGTGGCGCAAATGGCCTCACCGCCCTCGCAAAGCAGGTCGTGACCATACACGTCAACGCCGTGCTCGGAACCCCAGGCGCGCATCTCGGCAACACCAGATGCACCGCCACGACCCAGCCTAAAGTCACTGCCAACGCGAATCGATCGAATGTCGACCAGACGCGACACCAGCGAGAGAAAGTCAACATGGTCAAGCGCCGCAACCTCAGGCGTAAAGGGAACGGCCACCACCGCATCGACCCCGGTTTGAGCCAAAGCATGCAGACGGTCGGCCGTCGTCATCAATTTTTGAGCTGGCGAAGGGCTCACCACGACGTCCGGGTCGGGATCGAAGGTAACCACGACCGCCTTACAGCCATGGGCACGGGCATCACGGACAAGTGCTTCGATGAGTTCCTGGTGTCCACGGTGCACGCCATCGAACACGCCAATGGCGATCGAGGCAGCGCCCAGGTGCTCGCACTCATCAAACGTATCGGCAGTAACGATGCGAGCCTCGTCCGACTCGCCCGCGAAAAAAACACGCGCGAGCTCGCGAGCGGACAACATCATCGAACACCGCCGATTGCCTGCGGAAACACGTGCTCCATGACAAAGCGGCCACCCTCAATGCGGGCGAGCGCCTTGAGTCCCCCATCGAGCACCAGCGCAAACGGCGCCTTCGAGGCATCGAAATCGGCAAGCGCACGCTCAACGGGAATGCGTCGGCCGCAGAGCAGGTCGTCGGCAAGATTGCCCGGCAAGTCAACACGCGTGGCGCCCAAGGCCGCAATGGGATCCAGGGCAAAGCCAGCGGCGGACTCGGGAGAAAGCTCCTCGACCGCATGACAAGCGCCAATGGAAACAACACCAGAGGCCGTGCGGCGCAGCGCGGAAATATGCGCGGCGCTCTCACAGGCACGGCCCAAGTCGCGAGCGAGCGCACGGATATAGGTGCCCTTGCTCACCGAGAACGCCACGGTCCACACACATGAATCACCCTCGCCGCCCACGGCGATCAGGTCGGCGGCATAGACCTCGACGGGGCGCGGAGGTAGGTCCACCGCATTGCCCTCACGAGCAGACTTGTAGGCGCGAACGCCATTAACCGAGATAGCCGAAAAAGCCGGCGGCACCTGCATCTGCGGGCCCAGCATGGCGGCTAAGCGCTCGCGGGCATAGGCAGGATCGCGGAGCTCGTCGGCAACAGCCACCGTGCGGACGGCCTCGCCCTCCGCATCATCGGTATTGGTCTCGGCGCCAAACGAAATGTCGGCGACGTAGCTTTTGGTATCGAGCGTGAGCATGCCCAGCAGACGGGTGGCCTGACCCACGCCCACCACCATGACACCCGATGCCATAGGGTCGAGCGTACCGGCATGGCCGACGCGCCGCTCATGGAGGGCGCGTCGGCATTGCGAGACCACATCGTGGGACGTGCAGCCCACCGGCTTATCGACGGCGAGCAGCATATTCAGTTGAGAAGGCGTTCGACGAGCCATGTACCATCCAATAAGTTAGAGCTCGACGGTCACCGAAGCGGGATCCTCCCCCACCAGCTCGGCCAGCATGGGAAGTGCCACGGCGAGCGTCTCGCGAATTGTTCCGTTGTTGGAAAAGCCGGCGGCGGCATGATGCCCGCCACCGCCAAAGTTGGCAGCAATCTCGGACACATCGAGGTCGCCCTTGGAGCGCAGGTTGCCACGCACCTTGGTATCGCCCTCAATGCCCTTTAAGAACATGCAAACCTCGACGCCCATCACCGAACGCACCACATCGACCAGGCCGTCGCACTCGTCCGAGGTGACACCGCAGGCCTCAAGGTCGCTCTGGTAGGCATAGCTATACGCCACGCGCCCATGCGCGACCGTCTTAATGCGACCCATGACAATGGACTTGAGGTGCAAAAACTCAACGCGCATGCTCTGGTAGACCTCGAGCGCAACGCGCGCCGGATTGGCGCCATGCGCCACCAGGCGCGAAGCAGCATGGAACGCGGCAGCATCGGCGTTCTGGTACTGGAAACGACCGGTGTCGGTCACCAAGCCGCACAGCAAGCAGGTCGCGACGCCGTCACGTGCGACAATGCCGCAATTGTCCAAGAAACGGTCGATGATCATGGCGCAGGCCGCGGCATCGACGCGCCTCAGACTGAGCTCGGCAAACTCCTCACGCGCCGGATGATGATCGAAGCACACCACATGCTTGGAGCGACGAAGCACCTCGGCGGAATTATTGAGGCGCTCGACGACCGGTACGTCCACCGAGATGAACAGGTCAGGATTGCCGGCGTACGCAGATGCCGGCACCAGGCGATCGGAGCCTTCCATAAAGCGGTAGATACGCGGAACCGGGTCATCGTCTGCCAGCAGCAGCGCAATGTCCTTGTTGGGGAAAAACTTCATGAGCGAAAGGCCCAGACCCAATACGGAGCCCAAGGCGTCGCCATCGGGAGAAGTATGTCCCGAAATCGCAATGGAGGACGCACCCTCGATGAGCTCGAGGATGCGTCGCTGAATATCTGCAGACTCGCACGAGGCGAGGTCGGCGGAATTAGTCATCTAAAGCTGCCTCCTGGGCGGCATCCGCTATCGGATAGCCGTCCTCGTCCTTTTCGATCGCAAGCGTGGCGGGAACGTTTTCCAGCGCACGCGTGATGCGCTCGGCCTCATCGGTCGAGCGATCGATGCGAAAATCGAGCTCGGGCGTGACACGCCAATCGAGCGAGCGAGCCAACAGGCTACGAATGCGGCCCTTGGCGCTTGCGAGCGCCTCCATGACCTCGTCGTAGCGGCTCGCATCGCACGACACGTACACACGCGCGAACGAACGGTCCACCGCGACCTCGACCGCGGTCAAAGTAACCAGGTCGAGACGCGGATCGGAAACCTCAAAGAGCAGGATATAACCGAGCTTCTCGCGAAGCTGCTCGCCCAGACGGCGGGTTGCCTGCGTTTGCTTCATAGCGCTACCCCCTACTCGGTACGGGCAACCTGGTCGATGCGGTAACCCTCGATCTGGTCGCCGGGCTTGATGTCCTGGAAGTTCTCCAGGCCAATGCCGCCCTCGGAACCGCTCTTGAGGCTCTTGGCCTCGTCCTTGTAGTGGCGCATCGAGGCGATCTTGCCGTTGAAGACCACGATACCGTCGCGCACCAGACGCACGGAATCGGTCGCGGCGATCTCGCCCTCCTCGACGCGGACACCGGCGGCGATACCGACTTTGGGCACCTTGAAGGTGTCCAGGACGGTCGCGGTACCCGTGGCGACCTCGACCTCGGTGGGCTTGAGCATGCCGATACGGGCGGCGTCGAGCTCCTCGAGGCACTTGTAGATAACGTCGTAGCAACGGATCTCGACGCCCTCGCGCTCGGCAGCGGAGCGGGCCTTACCGTCGGGACGGACGCCAAAGCCGATGATGATGGCGTTGGAGGCGTCGGCCAGGACGACGTCGGTCTCGTTGATGGCGCCGACAGCGGAGTGGATCGTGTTGATGCGAACCTCGGACTGATCCATCTTGTCGAGCGAGTCCTGAAGGGCCTCGATGGAACCCTGGACGTCTGCCTTGATGATCAGGTTGAGCTCCTTGACCTCGGCGTCGGCAATAGTCTCGAAGAGGTTCTCGAGCGTGACGTGCTTGACGCGGCTCTGCTCCTCGATACGGGCCTTGAGCGAACGCTCGTCGGCCAGGGCACGAGCCTCGCGCTCGTCCTCGAACACGCGGAACTCGTCACCGGCGTTGGGCACGGACTGCAGGCCCAGGATCTCGACGGCGTCGGAGGGACCAGCCTCGGTGACGGCGCGACCCTTGGGGTCGAGCATGGCGCGGACGCGACCGTAGGTAAGGCCGGCGACCAGCGTATCGCCCACGTGCAGGGTACCGCGGGTCACGAGCACGGTAGCGACCGAGCCGCGGCCCTTGTCGAGCTTGGCCTCAAGGACGTTGCCGGAGGCAAAGGTGTCCGGGTTGGCCTTGAGCTCGAGCACGTCGGCCTGGAGCAGCACGGTCTCCAGAAGGTCGTCGATACCGATCTTCTGCTTGGCCGAGATGTTGACGAACATGTTCTGTCCGCCCCACTCCTCGGGGATGACGCCGTACTCGGTGAGCTCCTGACGCACACGGTCGGGGTTGGCGCCCGGCTTATCGATCTTGTTGACGGCAACGACGATGGGTACGCCGGCAGCCTTGGCGTGGTTAATCGACTCGACCGTCTGGGGCATGACGCCGTCGTCGGCGGCGACGATCAGGATGACGATGTCGGTCACCTTGGCGCCACGGGCACGCATAGCCGTAAAGGTGGCGTGACCCGGGGTATCGATAAAGGTGATCTTGCGGTCGTTGATCATGACCTGCGAAGCGCCGATGGCCTGCGTAATGCCGCCCGCCTCGCCGGCAGCAACGCCGGTGTGACGGATGGCGTCGAGCAGCGACGTCTTGCCGTGGTCGACGTGGCCCATGACGGTGACGACCGGGGCGCGCGGCTTAAGGTCGGCGGGATCGTCGTAGAACGAGAAGGTGTTCTCCTCCTCGGGGGTGATGATCTTAATCTGACGGCCCAGGTCGTCGGCAACGAGCTCGACAAGGTCGTCGGACATGGACTGCGTCATGGTGAGCGGCGTACCCAGCAGGAACAGGCGCTTGATGATGTCGTTGGCGGGAACGTCGAGCGCCTCGGCGAGCTCCTGGACGGTAACGCCCTGGGAGACCTTGATGGCGTCGAGGTCCTCGGGGTTCACGCCCTGGGCCAGCGCCTCCTCTATCTTGCGCTCCTCCTGAGCCTTGGCAGCCTCGCGCTCGCGCTTCTCCTTGCGCTTCTTGCGGCGACCGGTGGACTCGCGAGAGGCCTCCTCGACGGCGGCACGAGCCTCCTCGAGCACCTTCTCGCGGCTGTACTCCTCGGCCTCGCGAGCCATACGGCTGTAGTGGTCCTCTTCGTTGTTGTGACCGCCCTTACGCTTCTTGCCCTTACCCTGCTTATCGGGGTTGGGGAAGTCCATGCCGGCAGCGACGTTGTTGCTGGCGTTGGTGCGATGGCTGTGCGAACGGCTCTCGGAGGCGTTGCGCTCGGAGTTGTTGTCGGATGCGTTACGATCGTTACGACGGCCACCGCGGCGGTCGTTGTTGCCGCCACGACGGTTACCGCGCTCGGCGGCGCGCTCGGCCTTGGCCTTGTCCTCGGCGTCCTTCTTCTCCTTGAGCACAGTCTCCTGTGCGGCGATCTGGTCAAGCAGCGAACGGAAGCGCGAACCGGAGTCGGAAGCGGGAACGGCGCGGCGCTGGGCCTCGCGGGCAGCCTCCTCCTTCTCGCGGGCAAGGCGCTCCTGCTCGGCCTTCTTCTTGGCCTCGGCCTCGGCGCGGGCAGCCTCCTCGGCAGCCTGGGCTGCGGCAAACTGGCGACGCTCCTCCTCGCGTGCCTTCTCGGCGGCGATGCGCTCGCGCTCGGCCTCGGCGGCGCGTGCGGCCTCCTCGGCGGCAGCTGCCTGCTCCTCGGCCTGCTTGGCGGCCTCGACTTCCTGAGCGCGGGCCTCGATCACCGAGGCGAGCTGCTTGCGGACCATGGCGACATAGGCGTCCTCCAAGGTGGAGGAAGCGGACTTAGCGGGAATCTTCATATCGGCGAGATGACCCATCAGTTCCTTGGAGGTCATGCCGAACTCTTTGGCCAGGGTGGACACACGGACTTTTGCCATATGACTTCACCTACCCTTTCTGGCACCTTGGGTGCCTAGAGACTGAACGAGCGTGGGAGACGTGCCGGGACCCACCCGGCGCGACCGCGCGCTAGATCAGGTCCTCCGCATCATCGAAGGCGTCGGTGTCGTGGACACCGCAGAAACGGGAGCCGGGACGAGCCTGGTTGCGGCACTGGACGCCGTCCTCGGACACATACTCGCAGCGGCGGACGTCCTCGTCCTCCTCGTCACCGATCAGGTCGGCGGCGGGCTCCTCGTGAACGGGAACATTCTTGAGGATGTCGGCGGCAAGCGTCTCGGACTTGATGTCGATGTGCCAGCCGGTCAGGCGCGCGGCGAGGCGGGCGTTCTGGCCCTCCTTGCCGATGGCGAGGGACAACTGGTCGTCGGGCACGATGACGCCGGCGTAGGCCTTCTCCTCGTCGATGAGGACGCGGGTGACCTTAGCGGGCGACAGGGCGTTGGCGACGTAGACGGCAGGATCGGCATCCCACAGGATGACGTCGACGCGCTCGCCACGGAGCTCGCCCACGACAGCGCGAACACGGCTGCCCTTGGGGCCGACGCAGGCGCCCACGGGATCCAGACGGTCGTCGAGCGAGTGGACGGCGACCTTGGAGCGCTGGCCGGGCTCGCGGGCGATCGACTTGATCTGGACGGTGCCCTCATAGATCTCGGGCACCTCCTGCTCAAACAGACGACGCATGAGCTCGGGGTGGGTACGGGAGATGACAATCGGCGGACGGCTGTGCTCGCCACGAACCGGCTGCAGGTTGGAGTTGGGGTCGCGAACGTCGATGATCACGGCCTTGATGTGCTGGTTGTGTAGGTAGCGCTCGCCCATCGGACGCTCGTTGCGCTCGTTCTCGTAACGGCGCTGATCGAAGTGCGGCAGCTCGGCCTCGACGCCCTCGCGGATCTTGACGATCGTGAAGTCGGGCGTGGACTGCAGCACGGTACCGCTGATGAGGTCACCGATGCGGCCGGAGAACTCCTCGTAGATCTGCTCGCGGGCGGAGTTGCGCACGATGGCGTTGATCTCGGCCTTGGCGTGCTGGGCAGCGATGCGGCTCGTGTTCTTGGGGGTGACGTCGATCTCCTCGAACTCGGTGAAGTTGCCCTCCTCGTCCATGGAATCGTCGATCGGCTCCAGGCGGTAGACGTAGATCTTGCCGGTGGTGCGGTCGATGGTCACCTTGGCGCCCCACTCAAGATGCAGGATCTCGGCATAGCTCTTGGCGAGCGACTGCTCCAGGCGGTCGATCAGGTAGAGCTGGTCGATGTGCTTCTCCTGGCAAAGCTCCATCAGGGCGGACATCATGTCGGATGCTGCCATCTTACTTTCCTTCCTTCGCGGGCTTGAAGTCGTAGGTGGGCTTCAACTTGCACTTTTTAACATCAGAGAAATCGAGGGTGACGGACTCGCCGTCCTCGAGCTCGAGGGTCACGTTCGTCTCGGTGGCGGAGGCAATCTTGCCGGCGTACTTGCGACGGCCCTCGGTGGCGGTGGAGGTGAGCTCGCAGTTCTCGCCCACAAAGCGGGCAAAGTCGCACGGGCGGCGCAGCGGGCGCGCCATACCCGGGCTCGACACCTCGAGCGTATAGCTCGAAGAGATGGGGTCGAGCTCCTCAATCACATCGCCGACCCACTTGGTGTTGGCCGTGACGTCGTTGAGCGACAGGCTCTGACCCTCGGCACCCTCGATACGCACGCGCACGCAGGGGGCCTTGGTGGCACCCACGAGCTCGACGTCGACGATATCGACATCGTGCTGGGGAGCGACGGCCTCGAGCGCGTCGATGATCGCCTGCTCGGTCTTGGTCTTGACCATTGCGGCACCTCCATCCATACAAAAAAGAAGCGGGGCCGAAACCCCACTTCTTTCAATTACAACTTCATTTGCAAGCAAACTATACCAATAGCTGCGGAAACGTGCAAGCACAGTACGAATCTGCAGGTCAGCGTGCGCACAGCTTCTCCACAAGAATAGGACAATTGACCGCAGACATCAGGGCAGGTACATGAAAAACGAGGGACGACCCAATCGGATCGCCCCTCGTCTTTTATGCGCCAGTTAAGCGCGCAGTGCTTACTTGACCACCAGGTTGACCAGCTTGCCGGGAACGCAGATGGCCTTGACGACCGTCTTGCCCTCGAGCCACTTGGCGACGGCGGCCTCGGCGGCAGCCTGCATATCCTCATTGGAGGCATCGCGGGCAACGTCGACGCGGCCGCGAACCTTGCCGAGCACCTGGACCACGATCTGCACCGTGTCCTCAACGGACTCGGCCAGGTCGAACTCGGGCCAGGCGGCGGTGTAGGCGTTGCCCTCGCAGCCGAGTGCCTCATGCCACAGCTCGTCGGCCCAGAACGGGCAGATAGGGGCAAGGACGCTCACGATATCCTTAGCCACGCCGTAGCACAGCGCCTTGTCGCGGGCGGTATCCTCGGTGGCATTGAGGTAGGCGCTCGCCGCGTTGACGAGCTCCATGACGGCCGAGATCGCGGTGTTGAACTGGCCGCGATCGAAGTCCTCGGTGCACTTGGCGATGGTGCGGTGACGCTCGCGATAGAGCTTCATCGCAACCTCGTCGAGCGCGGACTTGTCGAAGG
Organism: uncultured Collinsella sp.; assembly: GCA_900539035.1. Taxonomy (GTDB): domain Bacteria; phylum Actinomycetota; class Coriobacteriia; order Coriobacteriales; family Coriobacteriaceae; genus Collinsella. Next base: position 32,682 of record UQAU01000015.1, read on the forward strand.
CCACGTTGGCATCGCCGGACTGGACGAGCTGCCAAACGATACGCCAGGCGCGCTTGATGAAGCGGTTGGCGCCCTCAACGGCCTTGGGATCCCAGTCGAAGTCCTTCTCGGGCGGGGCGATAAACAGGATCGCCAAACGCATGGTGTCGGCGCCGTAGGGCTCAATGACCGAGCTCGGGGGCACGACGTTGCCCTTGGACTTGGACATGGTGTCGCCGTTCTCGTCCTTGACCATACCCTGGCACAGCAAGTTGGTGAAGGGCTCGTCAACGCTCAGCAGGCCCAGGTCGCGCAGTGCCTTGGTAAAGAAGCGACTGTAGAGCAGGTGCAGGATGGCGTGCTCGATGCCGCCGATGTAGTTATCGACGGGCATCCAACGGTCGGCGGCCTCTCGGGAGAAGGGCAGCTCGGTGTTGTGCGGATCGGTATAGCGCAGGTAATACCAGCTGGAGCAGGTAAAGGTGTCCATGGTATCGGTCTCGCGCTTGGCCGGGCGGCCGCAGACCGGGCAGGTGGTCTCGTAGAACTCCTTGCACTCGGCGAGGGTCTCGCCGGCGCCCAGGTCCAGGTTCTCGGGCAGCGTCACCGGCAGCTGATCCTCGGGCACGGGCACAATGCCGCAGTGCTCACAGTGGATGGCCGGGATGGGGTTGCCCCAATAGCGCTGACGGGAAATGAGCCAGTCGCGCAGACGGAACTCGACCTTGCGACGACCGCAGCCCATGGCCTCGAGGTCGGCCACGATCGCAGCCTCGCCCTCGGAGTGCTTACCGCCGCGCATGCCGGTGTACTTGCCGGACTGGACGAGCGTGCCCTCGGCAGCGTGGGCGCAATCCCAGTCGACAGTCTCGGCATGGAAGGTATCGATGGTCTCGCCGCTGGCCTCGACGGCAGCGCGATCGTCATCGTCCAGGATGATCGGCACGATCGGCAGGTCGTACTTGCGGGCAAACTCAAAGTCGCGCTGGTCGCCGCAGGGAACGGCCATGACGGCGCCGGTGCCATAGTCGGCAACGACATAATCGGCAACCCACACGGGTACCTTCTCGCCGTTCACGGGGTTCACCACGTAGCGGCCGGTAAAGGCACCGTGCTTCTCGAGGGTGCCCTGGGCACGCTCGACGGCAGAGATATGCTTGGAGTCCTCGACGATCTTGGTGACGGCCTCCTCGTACTCCGTGCCCTCGACGAGCTCGTGCAGGCCGGCGTACTCGGGAGCCAGGACAAAGAAGGAGACGCCAAAAAGGGTATCGGCACGCGTGGTGAAGACGGTGATCTTGCCCTCGTCGCCCTCGATGGGCTCGCCATCCTGGTCGCACAGGGTAAAGTCGACCTCGGCGCCCTCGGAGCGACCGATCCAGTTGGCCTGCATCTGCTTGACGCGCTCGGGCCAGCCGGGGAGCTTCTCCAGATCGTCGAGCAGCTCCTGGGAGTACTCGGTGATCTTGAAGTACCATTGCTCAAGGTCGCGCTTCTCGGGCTCGGTACCGCAGCGCCAGCATTTACCCTCGGTGACCTGCTCGTTGGCCAGAACGGTCTTGCAGGTGGGGCACCAGTTGACCGGGTTCTTCTTACGGTAGACCAGGCCCTTTTCCCACATCTTCTCAAAAATCCACTGGCCCCAGCGGTAGTAGTCGGGGCTGCAGGTCTTGACCATGCGATCCAGATCGTAGGAGAAGCCCATGCGCTTCATCGTGGCGAGCGCCTGGTCCATGTTCTTATACGTCCAGGCGGCAGCCTGCGTGTTGTGCTTGATAGCGGCGTTCTCGGCAGGAAGGCCAAAGGCGTCAAAACCGATGGGGTGCAGCACGTCGTAGCCGCGCATGCGGGCCTGACGGGCCATGGCATCGCCGATGGTATAGTTGCGCGCGTGGCCCATGTGCAGGTCGCCCGACGGATACGGGAACATCTCGAGCACATACTTCTTGGGCTTGCTCTCGTCGGTGTCGACGGCAAAGAGGTTGGAGTCCTCCCAGGCCTTCATCCACTTGGACTCAATGGCCTGCGCGTCGTAGGCAGGGATCTCGTCCTTATGATCTGTGCAATCGCACATATCAGCTCCTTTAATCTTAGCTGGGGTCGGGCGGCTTGGCTTTATTCGCTACTGCGGACAGTCCTGCGCAAGACGAAGAGCACATTAAGTGCTCTTCTTTGCGTGCGGAACTTGTAGCGAACAAAGCCAAGCCGCCCGACCCTAAGGTTAACTTGACTGATGATAGCAAATACGACAAGCGAGATGCCTGCGACTTGTAGGCATCTCGCTTTATCTAAATAACGTGGTTGAAACTCAACCTTTATATGAGGCTCTTACCTTATCGATAAGATACGGACTGCTGAGAATCCTTCACGACAACGTCGTGGGCGCCGCCTTCGACGATGGAGGTGGAGCTGACCAGCGTTAGGCGTGCCTTTTCCTGGAGCTCGGGGATCGAGAGAGCGCCGCAGTTGCACATCGTGGACTTGACCTTGTAGAGCGTACCGCCCACGCCGTCCTTGAGGGAGCCGGCGTAGGGAACGTAGGAGTCGACGCCCTCGACGAAGCTGAGCTTCGCGGCGCCGCCCAGGTCGTAACGCTGCCAGTTGCGGGCACGTGCAGAACCCTCGCCCCAGTACTCCTTCATGTACTGGCCGTTGACGTTGACGCGCTCGGTCGGGCTCTCGTCGAAGCGGGCGAAGTAGCGACCCAGCATCATAAAGTCGGCACCCATGGCAAGGGCGAGCGTCATGTGGTAGTCGTAGACGATGCCGCCGTCGGAGCACACGGGCACGTAGACACCGGTCTCCTCGTAGTACTCGTCGCGAGCGCGGCAGACGTCGATCAGCGCGGTAGCCTGGCCACGGCCGATACCCTTGGTCTCGCGGGTAATGCAGATGGAACCGCCGCCGATACCGACCTTGATGAAGTCGGCACCGCAATCGGCAAGGAAGCGGAAGCCCTCGGCGTCGACGACGTTACCGGCACCGACCTTGACGTCCTCGCCGTAGTTGGCGCGAATCCACTCGATGGTGCGCTTCTGCCACTCGCTGAAGCCCTCGGAGGAGTCGATGCACAGGACATCGGCGCCGGCCTCGATGAGCAGCGGCACGCGCTCGGCATAGTCTCGGGTGTTGATACCGGCGCCGACCATGTAGCGCTTGTCGTTATCGAGCAGCTCGTTGGGATTGGTCTTGTGGCTGTCGTAGTCCTTGCGGAAGACAATGCCCATAAGGTGATCATTGTCGTCGACGATGGGCAGGGCGTTAAGCTTGTTGTCCCAGATGACGTCGTTGGCAACCTTGAGGCTGATGTTCTTGTCGCCCACGATGAGCTGCTCACGCGGGGTCATGAACTCGGAGACCTTCGTCTGGTGGTCATCGCGACTGGGGCGATAGTCACGGCTGGTGACGATGCCCAGAAGCTTGCCCTTGGGAGTGCCGTCGTCGGTAACCGGCATGGTGGAGTGACCGGTCTTCTCCTTGAGCTCGATGACCTGCTCCATGGTCATATCGGGGGTCAGCGTGGAATCGGACTGAACGAAGCCAGCCTTGTGATCCTTGACGGCCTTGACCATGGCGGCCTCGGACTCGGCGCTCTGGGAACCGTAAATGAAGGACAGGCCGCCCTCGGTAGCGAGCGCGACACCCATGTCGACGCCCGAGACGGACTGCATGATGGCGGAAACCATGGGGATGTTCAGGGTGATTGCCGGCTTCTCACCGCGCTTAAAGCGGGTTAGCGGCGTCTTAAGAGAGACGTTGTTGGGGATGCACTGCGAGGACGAGTAACCAGGGACCAGCAGATACTCCGAAAACGTGTGGGACTCACCGGGAAAGAACGTAGCCATGTTTCTCCTTTTTCCATGCGACCGGTCGGCTGCAGGCCTCGTAGGACCCAGCCCAACCTTGGGCGCCCAATACTGGGGAAGTATCTTAACGCACTTTGACTGCTACAATGCATGATTTAAGAAGAGCACACGAGGGTTTGACGCAGGCTTTGCGTTTGCCCAGCAAACACTTTAGCGGGGAGACGTGGAGCACATGGAGTACAAGACGACGGCAAAGTTGGTCATTCAAGCGTGCGACAAGGATTTGCCGGGCGTCTTCGGCCACGGCTGCGTCTTGCTGCTGCAGGGTATCGCCCGCGAGCACTCGCTCAACCGAGCCGCCAAGAGCATGGGCATGGCGTATTCCAAGGCCTGGCGCATTGTAAACGAGGCAGAAGGTCAGCTGGGCTGCAAGCTCATCGAGCGCGACGGCGCCCGCGGATCCACCCTCACCCCCGCCGGTGAGCGAGCCATCGAAGTCTACGAAACCCTGCAGGCAGAAATCAACGACGTCATCGCCTCCAAAGCCAACGACCTCATCGCCAGCATCAAAGAGTAGCTAATTTGCGAAGGGCGTTATCTAGGGTTGACGCCACAACCAGTGGGTTGTCGGTGCCGGCGTAGAGGCGGATGGTGCTCCCCTGCTTGCCACGTGGGGCCGAAAGACGCGTCGTTGCACCGCCGGCGGGCGATGTGCGGAATTCGTCCGGCAGTATGCTGAAGAATTCGCCCGCGGTGCAGTCCATCAGGTCAAACTCTACTGCCGGGCCAAAACCGTGCTCCAGGGTGCCGGTCGCGATGGCATGATCGGGATGCGAGCTCAGTCCGGGATAGCGCACGCTGCGCACCATCTCGTTGGCGGCCAGATACTCGGCTAGCGCACGGGCGCGATCGAAATGCGCCTGCATGCGGACATCGAGCGAGTCCAGCCCGCGCTCCAGTACACCGGCCTCGTCAGCAGGCATATCAAGCTTGGCCAAGCCACAGCCCTCAAGCAGGGCATGCGCGCACTCGGCAGCAGCATCCACATGATGGCGTTTGAGCTGCGAGCGCGCCACCGATACGGCAACCAACTTGCGCGGAGCATCACCGGCGCATACGCGGTCGAGCGCCTCGAACGACAGCACGGCACCCAGCCGCAGCGGATCACAGCCAAAAGCCGACGCCACGGTGTTGTCAACAACCAGCAGCGCATGGGCCTCACGCGCCGCCCGACCCAGCGCACGCAGATCGGGCACACGCAGACCAAACCCGCCGATGGAGTTAACGAACCACCACAGGTGCGGCCCCTCGGCATCAAACGAAGCATCAAAGCCCTCGAACGCAGCGGCAAACGCCTCGGCGGACGGCGAGCCCACCAGCGCGACATCGCAGCAATCAAAGCCGCTCGCAAACGCATCGGTAAAGTCATCGGCAAACGCAACCAGGAGATCGCCGGGACGTACAATCCCCAGCTGCGACAGCGCCGCCGGCACATGCGAGGCCGCAACAAGTCGCGCCCCTCGCGCGCCAGTCCTTACAGCCCAGGCCTCTTCTAGCTGCTGTACATCCACAAGGCACCGCCCCTTCATAAGCAAAAACCCACGATGCGGGTGTTCCCCGCATCGTGGGCAACGGCTGCAGTATAGCGCCGATATGCGACGAATCGCCTAGATGTTGAGCGCGTGGTAGGTCACATCCGCGCCCGGAGCGTCAACGGTCACGCCATAGGCCTCGGGATAGATGCGCGTCGAAAACACGAGCGAGCCATCGTTCACAAACACCTCGACCGAAGAGACATCGCCAACAATGCGCACATTGCGCACCTCGTCGACGGGCTCCCAGCGCACGGTACGACCGCAGCCGGCAGAAGCGCGACTCTCATCGGTAAATCGCATCTCAAAGCGCGAGGGCAGTTCGCCCTCAGCGGGAACAAACGCAAGCTTCAGCTCGCCATCAACGGTCGCGGTGAACGCGCCGTCGACACCGTCGACAACAACGTCAAAGCAGGCATCGCCGGCAACCTCCAACGAGCCCTCCCCCACACGTACCGAGGCATAATGGCGCTCGATCTCGCGCGCCGGCTGCTGCAGCACCACGCCGCCAGTACCGGCTGTAAGCTCACGTGGCACCGTCATGCAGTGCTGCCAGCCGCACGCCACGGTGGGCGCGTTGCCATAGGTCGGCTCATCGGGCATGCCCATCCAGCCGATCAGAATGTGGCGACCGTCCTCGGCCGTGAACTCCTGCGGAGCATAGAAGTCAAAACCGGCGTCCCACAGGCGGAACTCGCCCAGCTCATAAGCGTCATTGCCACCCGTAATGTCGCCCGTTACAGGCATGTAGCCCGCTGCATACACATTGCCGCGATCCCAACGACCGCCCTCGAGCCCCTGGGGCGAGAAGGAAAGGAACTTCGTCGGTGCGCCGCCATCCGCCTCAAGCTCCAGGTATCCCGGGCACTCCCACATAAAGCCAAAGCGCTCGGGCGTAGACACACGGCTCTCGAGCTCCCAGCACAGCATATCGGCCGAGCCATACACCAGGATCTCGCCCACATCGCGCCCGGCACCCTCGCCGTGCATGGCGCAAAAACGGCTCTCGACATGCGGCCCGTCCACGCGACGACGCGCGCCCAGCACCATGTGGTAACGCCCATCATCATCGCGCCACACCTTGGGGTCACGCACGTGGCAGGTCAAATCCTCAGGATAATCCTCGGACGCCAGCACCACGCGCTTTTGGCTGAACTCACGACCGGCAAAGCCATCAACGCTCTCGACATAGACGGTATCGGCGCGGCGGCCGGTATTGACGTAGTCGTACGTGCCGTCCGCATCGGAAAGCTTAACGTTGCCCGTATAGAGCACGCGAATGCGACCGTCCTCGGCAAGCGCGGAGCCCGAATACACACCGTGGCAATCGAACGGCTCGTCGGGCAGCAGCGGAGCGCCAACATATTCCCAGTTCATAAGGTCGCGGCTTGTGGCATGGCCCCACATCTTTACGCCGCCGTTCACATCAAACGGGGCATACTGGAAGTACGCGTGAAACACGCCGCCCGCTTGGCAAAGACCGTTGGGGTCGTTGAGCCAACCCGCCGGCGGCATAATATGGAAGCGCTGGCCATACGCGCCATGACCGCACTCAGTGGCGGCGGCGTCAACAGCGGCAACCAGCTTTTCAAGATCGCGACCAAGTGCATTAGACATATCAAAGTCCTAACGGATCGAAAGTAACAAGGCGCCAGATACGGGAAACGCCCGCGAGCATACAGCCCGCGGGCACCCCTCAATCAAAAGCTCTTAGGCCTGCTCAGAAGCCTTGGGCTCGTCCTTGTACAGGACAAACGAGACGCCAAAGGAAACCAGCGCGGCGACCGCAAACATGATCGCGTACTGCACGGGCTGGGCCAGGCACAGCAGGATACCGAAAATACCGGTAACGCCCGTGCCGGAGGCGGCCAGCGAAGTGAGCGCGCAGACCAGGGCACCGCAACCGCCGCCGATGCAGCCGGCGATGAAGGGCTTAAAGAAGCGCAGGTTCACACCAAAGATGGCAGGCTCGGTAATGCCCATGAAGGCGGACAGGGCCGAAGGAAGCGCCAGGCCCTTAATCTTGGCATCGCGGGTCTTAAAGGCAACGGCAAGCGCGGCGCCACCTTGGGCGATATTGGCAGCGCTGGCGATGGGCAGCCAGTAGGTCACGCCATACTGGGCGAGCTGGCCCAGGTCGATGGCGGTGTACATCTGGTGGATACCGGTAACGACCGTGGGAGCATAGAACAGGCCGACGATAAAGGAACCGATGCCGAAGGGCAGGGTCAGAAGGGCCTGGATCAGACCGAGGATGGCATTCTCGGCCCACACGAAGATGGGGCCGACGGCAACGAGCGTCACGAGCACGGTCACGAACACGGAGACGAGCGGGGTCACAAAGAGGTCGAACATCTCGGGAACGATCTTGTGCAGGCGCTTCTCGAGGAAGGCCAGAATGGCGCAGGCGATGACGATGGGAATCACGTGGCCCTGATAACCGACCCACTCAAAGCTGTAGACGCCGGGGATGACGGTGACCATGGTCTGAACGCCCTCGGAGGCAACCGTGTAGGCGCTCTGCAGCGAGGAGTTAATGAACGCACCGCCGACGACGGCACCCAGATACGGGTTGGCGCCAAAGGCCTTGGCGGCGGAGTAGCCGATCAGGATCTGCAGAATGCCAAAGGACGTGCCCGAGACCAGGTCGGCGATCTTGTAAATAAAGTTATTGGTGTCGAGCGCGATAAAGCCGTTGGAGGCCATAAAGTTGAGGGCGCTCATAATGCCCAGCAGCAGGCCCGAAGCCACGATGGCGGGGATGATGGGGACAAAGACGTCGCCGAGCACCTTAATGGCACGCATAAAGATGTTCTGCTGCTGCGCCGCGGCCTCCTTGACCTCGGCCTTGGTGGCAGCCTCGACGCCACTGAGCGCGATGAACTCCTCGTAGACCTTGTTGACGGTGCCGGTGCCAAAAATAATCTGCAGCTGGCCCTGGGCCTCAAAGACGCCCTTGGCGCCATCGACATTCTCGATGGCCTCCTTGTTAACCTTGGAATTATCGGCAATCACCAGGCGCAGACGCGTGGCGCAGTGCGCGGCCGAAACAACGTTGTCGGCGCCACCGATGTTGTCGAGCACCTCTTGGGCTGATTTGCGGTAGTCCATGACTTCCCTTTCCTCCAACGGGCGCATGTGCACCCGGCCATCTTTGACACTTACACTGTAATCGTTTTCAGTTTCATATGTCTGTAATCGTTTTCACTTTAGGGTGAACGGTAGGAATAGGCCGGCGAATGGTAGTTTTAAGGCAAAAACAGACGACTCAGAGGCGGGCAGACGTCCAAGGCCTAGACATTCATAAGCTGATGGCCCAGCTTGAGCGTCTTTAGACCGCTCTCCCCCTCCACGCCATCGAGCGTGTTGATCAGCATATTGGTCGCCTCGACGCCACTGGTCAGGTAGCCATAATGCACGGTGGGAATGCCGCCCGTCAGCGCGCGCAAAAACGCGTTGTCACCAAAACCGCTTACGTGATGCATGCCCTCGCCCACGCCGCGAACCTCATCGATGGCACGAAGCGCGCCCGCCGCCATGGTATCGGTCGCGCACGCGATAAACGAAACATCGGGAGCGACGGAAAGCAGCTCACGCGCCGCACTATAGCCCGAGTCGAGCGTAAACGAGCCCAGGCGAATCAAGGCAGCATCGAGCGGGTTACCCGCGGCGCGCAATCCGGCATCAAAACCGCGACGGCGGTCATAACCAGCAGCGCGGTCCTCTTCGGTAACTCCAATGTAGGCGATCTTGCCGTCCACGCGACCCGCAAGCGCACGGCCCAACTCAAAGGCAGCCTCGTAATCGTCGTGATAGACGCAAGCCGTGCCCTCGACATTCTGGCCGATCAGCACGATGGGCACGCGGCACGACTCAATCGCCCGACGGTGCTCATCGGTAATCATAGTTGCCACCAGCACAATGCCATCGACCGGGTGGTTTTGGAATAAATCGAGGTATTCGAGCTCACGATCGGCCGCGTTGTCGGTGTTGGCAAGGAGCATCTGGTAGCCACGACGACCGAGCACCTGGCCAATACCGGCGGTAATGCGGCTCACGGACTCCGAGTTGATCTTGGGCACGATGACGCCAATGAGCTTGGTGGAACCGGTGCGCAGCGCGCGAGCCTGGCTGGATCGCACGTATCCGGTCAGCTCGATTGCATGCTTAATGCGCTCGGCCTTGTCCACCGAGATATATCCACCGTTGAGGTAGCGCGAGACGGCGGCGCTCGAAACGCCAGCCAACTCGGCCACATCTTTCATACGTACCAAAAAGCACCCCTGTCAACGAATTCACAAGCACCATGATACCCAACTATCCATGATACTCGCCGTTGTACTGGATGAGCGTGAGGTCCTCAACGCCGTCGAGCGCGCGAATGGCGTCCGCGTAGGGCATGTCAACGCCGTCCGAGAACACCTCGACGGCCATCTCGACCTTGTCGCCGCGCATGGTCTTGGACTTGACGGTGAACTTGGTGCGGCCAAATGCACGCACGATATCGTCGCCGGTGGTCTGGCCCGTGTAGTGGATGACCATCATGTATACGCGCGACTTGTCCTGGTGGCTCGCAAAGCCGGCAATCATCACCACGATCACCACCGCCGTGAGCCCCACGAGCGCATACATGCCGGCTCCGGCCGTAATGCCCGTGGTAATGGCCCAAAACAGATACAGCAGGTCGAGCGGGTCCTTGACCGCCGTACGATAACGCACGATGGACAGAGCACCGACCATACCGAGCGAGATGACCACGTTGGTCGAGATCGCGAGCGTGACCATGCAGGTGAGCACGCACATGCCCACAAGCGTCACGGCAAAGCTGCGCGAATACACCACGCCGGTAAAAAAGCGCTTGTAGACGTAATAGATCAGGATGCCCATGGCGAGCGCCACGAGCAGCGACAGACCGATCTTGGCAGGGTCGACCTGGCCAAACGCCTCCAAAACGGAGTTCTTAAAAAAGTCCCTGGTGCTCATGGTCTAAATATCCCCTCGGTTCTCAAAATCCGATTCCCAGTAGTTAAATCCGCGCAGGTAGGCGGTCTTGTCATAGCACAGGCAGTACTTGGAGACCGCCGTGAGCTCTGCAGCGCCCGGCGGCACCATATCGCGCACCAGCTGTGGGCAAAACTCCGTAAACTTGACCTCCATCACCAGCTTGCCAGGCTCCAGGACCGGCAGCGCGGGCAGCGTCGCATCAAAGATATCGAAGCTTCCCACCGCGGCACGCACGTTCATGTCAAACGTGATGCGCACGGTGCCCCCGTCCATCACCCACGGCTCGCGCTCGTAATCCACGATGGTCCGCGGGCGCATCATGTTACAGATACACTCGATGTAGAACTCGCGGCAGAGTTGGTGCGGGCTCCTCAGCAAAAAGTCGTAGTCGCCGGCCATGATCTGCTCAAACTCGCCGCGCGTAAGTGGCGCATCCTCCTTGTAGATCCAACTGCCGTACTTCTTTTTGCGCTCGAGCTTAATCACCTTGTCGCTGCCGTTATAGATGCGCACGCGATACTTTTTGCGCATGAGAATACCGGCGTCTTTTTCCTCGTAGGCCGAGTTGCAGTAGTCGTCAAAGTACAGGCTGCGAATGGTGTAACCGCCCGCCCGCGCATGCTTGTCCAGCTTAAACACCGGCGCCATGCGACAGGCAAGCGCAACGTGCTCGCCCTCGTTAATGAGATATTTGAGCTCGTGGCGGTAACGCTCCTGCGTGGCACGCACAGGCGGGGCCGCCAAGCGCTCAAGCAGCGCGCTAGCCCTCCTCATACGTGTCCTCCACGACCTTACCGCCGCCTTGTACGTAAAAGCACTTCATGCCGTAGTGCTTGCCGTCATCGGTCACATAGTAGTCAAACGCATCTTGCGTATAGCCGTCGGAGTTGGTGGCACGCACGCGCACAAAATACTGGCCGGTATCGGGCGCATCGCAGGTCACCTCGGGAAGCAGCACGTCCTCGGCCTTAAAGACCACATCGCTTATGGCATAGTCGCGCGCAAACTCCACGGTATAGCGAATGTCGCGTGCCTTAAAGTCGTAGGACGCGTCCCAATTCACGCGCAGCTTACCGTTATCGATCTGCGGCACGCCAATGTAGAACGGCATGGGCTTTTTATAACTCTCGCGAAAGCTCTTATAGTTCTCCTCGATCTCGGAAGGAATCGCCGCGGCAATCTGCTCGTATTCGTCCTTCGTCACGGGCAGATTCTCCAGGTCGGGCGCAGCAAAGACGAGTGGCTCCGTGACCTCGCGATAATGCTCGACCATCTTGCTCAGACGCTCTTCGGTCAAATACGAGCGCAGGTCCTTGACGGCGCTATCGAGTTCGCTGCGGAACGACTTGCTGCGCAGCGCGCGGTTAAACAGCATGTTACCCCAGTAGTTGCTCACGCCGCGCTCCCAGCTCGCGTAGTCCGAAAACCCGGTAAGAGAAAGCTCCAGCTTACGCAGCATGCCGTCGTTATCCCAATCTAAAAAGTACCAGGTATTTGAGTTGAGAGGGCTGTACAGATAGCAGTTACGGTTCTGCGTATCGCAGTTGCCCGTCAGAATCTGAAACGCCAGCCAATAGACCAGATTCTCGGTATCAAAGTAGGTATCGAGCACATCATCGATCTTTTGCGATTCGTCATTGAGCGCATCGAGCATCTCGATGAGCTTGGTGTGGTCCGAATCGCCCTTAATCTCGAGCATGCCCTCAAAGTTTGCCTGGTTGTAGTCGGGGTCATCCGCCAGCTTAATGGTGTCTTCGAAGCGATGGAAATCAAAGCTGTTCACCTTATACAGATGCCCGCTCTTATCCAAGCCGTGCGCCTTAAGCGCCGTCTTGTTGAGCTGCTCCACCTGCGTAAACAGGCCGTAGTCCTCAAAGGTGTCGTTGGACTTTTCGGTCTGGTCGCACACCCACAGATGCACAAACTGCGTGCGAAGGCCCATCATCTGGGGAATCCCGCGGATAAGGTCGTAGGCCATCTTGTTGCGAAAACGCATACCCTCGCCCATGTGCTTGTTGAGCGCAATCGCGCGCTGTTGGCGCCAGGTACCCTTGCCCTTTTTGAGCTCCACCTTGTAATTCTTTTGCGAGTTCATGCTCGATGTCTGGCCGCGCACCTGCACGGTGGCATTGGGCGCTTCTTCGCCATAGCCAACCTCGCCGACCACCGGGCCGTCTTCGTCGCCCGGCTGCAGCAGGCCCATAACCTGATAGCGCGTCACGCCCATGTCGGCATAGTCATACACCGAATACGTGTTGATCTCGGCCCAGCTGTGGTCGGTGTTCTCGGAGCTGTTGCCACGCGAGACCGTCAGGTACATGGTCACAATGCCCGAGTCGTCGTAGACCTCGTACAGCTCATCTTTATCGCGTAGGTGCTTGGACTGGTCGGAGGCCTCGGCCTTTTTTATCTTATCCTGCTTTTTGACCTTTTTGGTCGAGGAGTCATCCTGCACCGAGCAGCCCGAAAGCAACAGCGCACCGGCAGCCGCCTCGATCAGGCAGCGGCGAGACATCATTCTATCGGTCATCAGGACCTCCCCAATGCTTTTGATACAAGCGAACCACCGCGCGCTCAAACGCGCCATGCGGCTCGCCCTGCTGACGGCGTTCCTCATAGCGCTGCTCGGCACGGTCGAGCAAGCAGCCCAGCTGTGTAAAGCGACCCGTTTTGTCGGTCGCTACAATGGGCTGCTGGCTCAGGATACGATACGGCAAGTTGGCGGTATAGGTATCGAGTCGCAGCAGCGCCACGATAAAAAACACCGCCGCACCCAACAAAAAGCCAAAGCCGTAAAACTGCTGCGGCAAAAGCAACGACACCGCAGTCGCCAGCCCAGCCACACCGGCAAACAGACCCGAAGCCAGCACGGCCCCCTTATAGTCGGTAAAGTACAGCAAGATAAGCATCACCGTATTGCCCACGGCATACAGGCCATAGCCCACGCACAGCGTACGAAAATAACCGTGCATCAGGTTGTTAAAGCCCAACGGCAGGGCCGACAGCACCGTGGTCTCGAGCGAGATGACCGCCGCCGTCACAAACAGCTGTTTGAGCGCACAAAAGCGCAGTTCGCTGTTAAGCGTAGAGAGCATCTCCTCCTCGGCCACCACAATGTCGCCTACCACGCCGCCGTCATTGAACAGGCTGTAGTAGTCGCGGTAGCGCGGATAGAAGTTGACCTCGACCGAGACCACAAAGTTGACGGTCGTGACCAGGATCGTCAAAAACGCAATGAGCGCCGGCACATCGTAGTAGGGCGCACCATAAAACAAGCCCTTGACCTGCACGCCAATGGGACCGGCCCAAATAATCACCAGGTGCGCAAAGAGTCCCAGATTGGTTAACAGGCCCGTGAGCGCCAGCGGCATAAACTGATCGAGCCACTGCAGAAAGGGCCAGGGGCTGCGGTCGCTCTGAGGAAAATACCGGTACAGCAGTACCACGTCCCAGGCGAGCATGACGCCGTAGCCCAGAGCAATTGATGCCAACAGGCCCTCGACCGGCGGCAGTCCCAGCGCCAGCGCGGTCAGGGCGCACAGGCACGCCACGCCAATGGCAGCCGCAAAGCTGCACAGGATGCCGCGGTAATCCTTGATAGCCGTGAGGTAACTCATGCCGTTCCAGTTGACGATCATAATGTTGAACAGCCACAGGCACAGCAGCCCCTGCAGCAGCGTGGCGCCCGAGAACAGCAAAAAGACGCCGTAGAGCACCGTGCCCGCAACGAGCATGATGGCGTTGGAGCCCCAAAACGAAGGCAGAATCTCGTCCTCGCGCTCGGCAAACAACATATCAGCCAAAAAGCGCGTGACCGGCATGGAGAAAAAGCTCGTGAGCGTAAGCGAAGCCAGCAGTGTGTAGGTCACCATGCACACCAGCAGATCCTGGTTGGCACGGCCCACACCCCACAGACCGCACAGCACCAAGATACCCACCTGAAGCAGAACGCCCAACAGCATGGGACCCGTGCACACAATGCCGGCGTAGCCGTAAGCGCGCATCGTGGAAAAAAGGCCCTTGCGCCTAAACAGGCGCTTGAGCTCAAAACCAATTCCGGCCACCGGCTACTCCCCCTCTCTGGACAGGCTAAACGCACGCGCCGTCTCGTCGTACAGCGCGCGATAGTTGGCGAGCATCTGCTCGTGCAAAAAGTACGTGGCAACGCGACGCTGCCCGCGCTCCCCCATCTCAATGCGACGAGCGCGGCTTGTGCACATGCGTTCCATGGCATCGGCCAAGCCCTTGCGATACATTGGCGGCGTCACAAAACCCGCCACGCCAAAGTCGTCGCCCGGGGCGCCTTCGAGAAGCTCGCGACAGCAGCCCACCTCAGTCGTCACGCAGGGACGGCGCGCTGCAAGCGACTCCAGCACGCTGAGCGGCTGGCCCTCGGAGATGCTCGTCAAAATGGTAAAGTCGAGCTTTTCCATGTACTCGACCACGTTGACACGGCCGGTAAAGATCAGGTCGCGCACGCCCAGGGTATCGACCAGCGCGTGGCACTCGGCGCCGTACTCCTCGTCGTCCACGCCGCCCATGATGTGCAGGCGCACCTTGGGCAGGCGCTCGTGCAGCTCAAAGAAGGCATAAATCATGGTCTTGACGTCCTTGATGGGTGCCAGGCGCACCACCGCGCCAATGTCCACCCAGCCGTCATCGGGCTTTAAGGGAATATCCTTAAAGCGGTTGAACTGGATGCCGTTGGGGATGACTAGGCATTTGTCCGCATCGCAGCCCATATCGATCTGCGTCTTGCGGGCGTTATGGAACAAACTCGTCACGCGGAAGGCGCGGCGGTAGATCTCCTCCGAAAGCAGGTAGAAAAAGCGGATCCAGCGGTCCTTGAACGACGGCACCACCCAGTCGGCGCGAATGATCTCTTCCTCGCGCTCGCGGGTATAGATGCCATGCTCGGTCAGCAGCACCGGCGCATGGTGAACGCTTGAGCCCAGGCAGGCGAGCAAGCCACCGTAGCCGGTCGAGATGGCATGGTACACATCGGCCACCGGCACCTCGCTGCCCAACAGGTAGAGCACGGGCAGCAACATGGAGCGCATGGTGTGGAATGCATCGGCAAAGGGCGTGTAGGGGTACTCGGCCAGGCACACGTCGCGAAAGATATCCATAAACGTGCGGCTCTGCAAAAGCGAGAGCGGATGCACGCGACGGCGCTGGAAAATATCGAACAGAACATCCCAATCCGGATTGGAGAGCGACACCAGGCGGCGTAGCGCCTCGCGCTCACGGTCGTTAAAACTGGCTTCGTGCTGCTCACCCGAAAGCCGCAGGGCATCGTCCAGGAACACCTCGTGCACCTCGACCACGTTGCCGGGCAGCTCGTAGACAAACTTGCCACGGTCGGCAGCATGCGCGCCGATCACCCACAGCACAAACTCGTGCTCAGGCATGGCCTGGATATAGCCATGCATCCAGGTAGATACGCCGCCGTGCACATAGGGGTAGCAACCCTCGAGTACCAAGCAGATCCTCATTTGTCGCCGCCCTCCTTGCGCTCAATCGTCACGGTCTTATCATTTGCCTTGAGCAGATACAGACTGCCCGTAAGGTGCGTCAGTTCGCCACCCGTCACCGCACCCGGCTCGCCATTATTAACGCGGAACATGAGCCACGCCTCGTCGTGGAAATTGCCCAGGTTGAGCGTCCAGGCATCTGCACTGGTATCCACGTTCACGGTAACCGACGAAAAGCGCTGGATGGCACCGGAGCACTCCGACGCCGTCTGGTGCCGCAGGTCGGGCGCGGATTTGGTAAGCCACTCCAGGTAGTCGGTCAGGCCGCCCTTGTAGACCTCCCAGCCCTCTTTGGCGCCGCGATCCGGATCGAGCAGGTCGTCCGGGTGCATAAAGTGCGTACTCACGTAGTGCATGTTGAGCTCGGACACGGCAGCCAGGCGCATATAGGAATCGTCGACCATGCCGCCCGAGACAATGCGTGGCTGCTCCACAATGCCATCGCTCGCCACGCCAAACTCCTGCACGTACGGCAGGTCGGTACCGTCCTCAAAGTACGTACTGGCAATAGTCTTAATGCGCGGAACATCGTCGCAGATAATCTTGCGCGCTCGGGCCGAAAGGATATTTGAGGGCGGTACGTAAACCGAGCCGTGCGCGTTGGGCAGGACCTCGTCCTGAAACGCGATAAGTTCGTTGAGCGAAGCGACGAGCGTCTCTTTGTTCTTCCAGGTCTTGTAGTCATACAGAGAGCCATAGTCGGTATCCCAGAGCGCGAGCGGCTGATGGTTGTAGCCGTGAAAGCCCAGCTCGCCGCCCATCTGCAGCAGCATGCCGCCAAAATAGCGGAACTGTGTGGTATCGGCCTGTCGCGCGGGCTCGGTCTGGTTGACCGCGTCCTCGTAGTTTTCGATCATCACGCCGGTATAGCGAATGCCGTATTTTTGCGCGAGCTTTTGCAGATCGGGCCACCAGACCTTGGTGTAAAAATCCGCAATGGAAAGGCCGTAGTCACGCTTGATATAAGTACCATCGCCCGAGGGCACGGGGCTGGGAAAGTCGTCCAAATAGAACACGGCGCTGTTGATGACCGGATAGGCCGTGGCATCACCCAGCAGGCTGATCGCCGCGGCGTAAAAACCGCGCATGACCTTGTCATAGATACCAATATTGCACACCACGGTGCACCCGCTACCGCAGTCATTAGACCAAATGAGTGGGGCACCCGCATCGCCAGTCTTAGCCCACTCACGCGCCGTCTCGCGCAGCGATACTGAAAGCGACGAATCAAAGGGGTCCGAGAACTCGTAGCGCTCTCCTCCGCCCAACATAAAGTCCTCGCTCGGCACAATGCTTTCGGCTTTTACATAGTCATATCCGGCCGATTCAATGCCAAGCTTGGAGGCAATCACTTGCAGATAGCTCGAGTTATCCGGCGGCATGGCGAGCATAAGCGAACCGCCAGCACTCACCCAACTCATAATGTCGCTCAGGGGTACATTTCTTCTTATCCCCTGTCTGGTAAAGCTCCGCATAGAGCAGCCTGTCGGCGGGAAGCACCGCAACCCGGA
>UQAU01000016.1 GCA_900539035.1 uncultured Collinsella sp.
AGCCCCCGCAGCGCGAAGCGCGCAGCGGGGGCTCCGACATGTCCGAGGACGATTTGGGAGGTAACCCTGTACGCGGCCGGAGGGACCAGGCCCCGCCATGCTTCTTATGTGCAGCAAAGCTAATACTGCTAAAATACAAAGCGCTCATGTAGTTTAAACGCACGACGATAAGGAGCACCAGTGGGTAACCACTTCCGTACCTCCGGTGCGGGCGATGATACCCCCAAGACGCAGGCAGGCGTCCAGGGCAGTCGTTTCGCCACTCCGGATTCAGAGGGCCAGCCTGTTGCTCAGGCCCCCGTTCAGCCGGCAGATCAGGCACAGCCGGCATCCGATCCCTTTGCCTACAATCCAACCAGCGATGTCGCGCTTTCCGGCACGGCGGGTTTTGAGCCCGTTCAGGCCGTGACCGCTCGCGTGGAGCAGCCTCAGGCTGGTGCCGCCACGCCGCAGCCTACCATGGCCGGCATTCCCGACCCCATGGCCCCTGCGACGCCGGCTCCTCAGCCTGCGCAGTCAGGTCTCTTTGCTGCTATTCCCGACCCCACGCAGCCTGCTGCCCCGGTGGTCGAGAGCGATCAAGCAGCCGAGGTCGCAAGCCTCGATAACGCGCTCAACAACCCCGATTTTACGTCGGTGTTTGCGCCCATCGATCCGCAGGCCAGCCGCAAGAAGATGGCCAAGCAGGCCGGTGTCGAGCCCGTCATCCTTATGGAGCATGTCACCAAGATCTATCCGGCACAGCCCAACAAGCCTGCACTCGACGACATCAACATCGAGATCTATCCGGGCGAGTTCGTCTTCCTGGTCGGTCACTCCGGCTCGGGTAAGACCACGCTGCTGTCTACGCTCAACCGCGACGTCAAGCCGACGAGCGGCCGCATCCTGGTTGCCGGTCAGGACCTCATGAAGATCAAGAACCGCAAGGTTCCGTTCCTGCGCCGCCAGATTGGCGCCGTGTTCCAGGACTTTAAGCTTCTGCCGCAAAAGACCGCCTACGAAAACGTGGCGTTTGCCCTGCAGTGCATCGGCAAGCCCAAGGGCGTCATTCGCAGCCAGGTGCCCGAGGTGCTGCGTCTGGTCGGCCTGGCCGATCAGATGGACTCGCTGCCCGACCAGCTTTCCGGTGGCGAGCAGCAGCGCGTTGCCGTCGCCCGCGCTATGGTCAACCGTCCGCCGCTGCTGATCTGCGACGAGCCCACGGGTAACCTCGACCCGGCGATCTCGCTGGGCATCATGAAGCTGCTCGAGCGTATTAACCGCACCGGCACCACCGTGATCGTCGCCACGCACGACCGCGAGATGGTCGATAGCATGCACCGTCGCGTGATCGCCCTCGAGGGCGGCCACGTTATTCGCGACCAGGAGAGGGGAGGTTACGGCAACTATGGCACCAACTAACGTAGGCTACTCCTTCAAAGAGGCAATCAGCCACTTCTTCCGTAACTGGACTACCTCGCTCGGCGCCGTCATCACGATCTTCCTTTCGCTGTTTATCATCGGCCTGTTCATCATGGGCTCCGCGATGCTGAACTCCGTGATCGGCACCGTCGAGGATCAGGTTGTCATCAACGCGTTCATTAGCGATGACGCCGATCAGGCCGATGTTCAGGCTTTTGAGGCCGAGCTTAAGACGTGGAATAACGTCAAGTCCGTGACCTATAAGGACAAGGACGACGCGCTGGCCGAGTATACGAGCAAGATGTCGGGCAACGCCGACGCCACCATGAGCGCGCTCGATGGCCAGAACCCGCTGCCGGCTTCGTTTGCAATTGAGATGGACGATCCGTCCAAGGTCGGGAGCACGGCCAAAAAGCTCAAGAAGGATGCCGATTTCCAGAAGATCGCGGATGACGGCGACGTCAACGCGAGCGTGCTGTACGGCCAGGAGGAAGTGAGCCGCCTGTTCCAGGTGACCAACTATATCCGCATCGCCGCCGTGGTGCTCGTTGGCCTTCTGACCTTTATCGCTTTCATCTTCATCAACAACACGATTCGCCTATCCATCACGGCGCGTCGTCGTGAGATTGCGATTATGCGTCTGGTCGGCGCCAGCAACGGCTTCATTCGCGGCCCGTTTATCACCGAGGGCGTACTGCAGGCCATTTTGGGCTCGCTGCTTTCCATCGGCGTTCTGGAGCTGCTGCGCAATTTGATGATTCCGCGTCTGCAGGAGAGCATCGGCTGGATGTCGTTTGCCCTGCCGATGCAATACTACCTGGTGACCTATGCTGCGCTGATTCTGGTCGGCGTGATTATCGGTCTCTTTGGTTCTGCCATCGCCATGCGCCGCTACCTGCGCGTGTAGGCATGCCTGGAATTCATCCCTTCCAACGGGTCGTCTCTTATGGGGCGGCCCGTTTTTTTTGATCCCTAGGGGACGGCAGGAAAGCGAATCATTTGGGTAGACTCTTTGGAGTTCGCAATCGATAGTTAGGAGGCGCCATGGGGCGCAATAACAAGCATAAGCGTGGAGCTCGCAATAAGCGCGGGCCGGTACGCAGCGAACGCCGTCCGAGCCTGACCGGGCGCGTGCAGCTCCATGAGCACAGTGCCTATGTCATAACCGAGAATGGCGACTACAAGGTCATGGGCCGCGGTAAGCGCGAGATCATGGATGGCGATACCGTTGCCGTGAGCATTAAGAACAGCCCGCACGGTGAGCGGCGCGCCGTGATCGAAGGCGTGGTTGAGCGCGCAGCCATAAGCGTGGTGGGTACGTACCAGACCGCCGGTCCGCTCGGTGTGATCGAGCCGCTCGATTCGCGCCTGAAGGCCGACTTCTTCATTTTGCCCGAGGATACCTCGGCGGATCGCCTGGGCGTCCACCCGGGTGATGCTGTTGTCGCGCGCATTTTGACCTACCCGACGCGCCTGGAATCGGGCACTGTGACGATCGAACGCCGCATTGGCGGAGATGACGCGCCCGATTTGGGCGTTCAATATGTGATGGCTCGCTACGGCTATACCGATAGCTATCCCGAGGCCGCGCTGGACGAGGCCGAGGGGCTTTCGCTCGATGTGCCCGCGGCGCTTAAGGACCCGCTCCGCCGCGATCTGCGCGACCGCTTTGTCATCACGATCGACCCGGTCGACGCGCGCGACTTTGACGATGCCATTTCGCTGGAGCGCACGCCCGAGGGTGGCTACAAGCTGGGTGTGCATATCGCCGACGTTTCACACTATGTGGCTTGGGACGGGCATATCGATCTTGAGGCTCGCCATCGTACGACATCGGTGTACCTGGCCGATCGCGTGCTTCCCATGCTGCCCGAACGGCTGTCCTGTGATCTGTGCTCGCTTCGCCCTGACGAGGACCGTCTTGCGTTTACCGTCGATATCGAGCTCGATGCGCAGGGCCGCGTGCGGCATTACGATCCGTACCCCAGCGTGATTCGCTCGCGTGTGCGTATGGACTATGACGGCGCCGAGGCGCTGCTGGTGCGTGCCGGCGCGGTTGAGTATTCGGTGCTGGAGGGTGCGGCCGAGGATGTTGCGGCTGCCGAGGCCTCGCGCGAGGAAGCGCTTGAGCGCGGTCTTGCGTGCGAGGAGGCCGCCCGCGGCTACAACGTCGACCTCGGCGATTTCCTTGTCGCCGCCAACGAACTCGCCGAACTTCGCCGTCGCATTCGTCGCGCCCGCGGCTCAGTCGATTTTGACACGGCCGAGATTCGCGCTCTATTGGATGAGGACGGAGTGCCCGTGCAGATTGTGGCGCGTGAACGTTCGTGTGCCACGTCGCTTATCGAGGAAGCCATGCTGCTCGCCAACGAGTGCGTTGCAGAGTGGCTGGCGGACCGTGATATCGAGGCCTGCTATCGCGTGCATGAGGATCCGAGCCCCGATAGCCTGCACGGTGCCGCCGTTGCGCTGGCGCAGCTAGGCATCATCGACGATCGCCGCGCTGCCGGTATTGCCCTGGGGAGTCCCGATGAGCTGCAGGCTGCAGTTGATGCTGCCGCCGGTACGGCCAACGCACCGCTCGTCAACACACTGCTTCTGCGCAGCATGCAGCGCGCGCTGTACAAGCCGCGCAACGAGGGCCACTTTGCGCTCGCCGCGCCGTGCTACTGTCACTTTACGAGTCCCATCCGTCGCTACCCCGATCTGGTTGTGCACCGCGTGCTCAAACTGCAGTTGGCCTATGAGCAGCTCGGCGGCAAGGGCGCCTTGGTCCGTACGCCGCGGCTGATCGGCAAGGGGCGCGAGTCGCTGCCGCGCATTCTGCCGCAGATCTGCCGCGCATGCAGCGATGCCGAGCGCGCGGCAGATGCCGCCAGCCATGCGACGCAAAAGATCAAGATTGCCCAGTACTATGAGGACCGTCTGGGCGAGCGCTATGCCGGAACCGTCTCGTGGATTAGCAGCATGGGCCTCTTTGTGCGCTTGGACCTGACGCAGGTCGAAGGCTTGGTTTCGATCAAGAGCCTGGGCAACGAGTGGTTCGAGTTCGACGAGGACGCGCTTACGCTGACGGGCGCCGACACGGGGACTCGCTATGAACTGGGTCAGCGCGTGATTGTCGAGGTCTCGCGCGTCAATACCACGCGTGGGCACTTGGACTTTAAGCTTATCCATTAGCCAAATCCCGACTCATGGTGGGGGAGCGGAGGGCGGCCTTTCGGGACCGCCCTTCGCATTTGAATCGTGGCTACCTTACCGTCTGCTCGGCCGCCCGCTTACCTGCTATTTGAGAGGTAAAACCTACCAAAATAAACCTGTCCCTTTTTGGTAGGTTTACAAGAAAGCGGGGATGAGATGGCGACGGTGTACGGTTATGCGCGGGTGAGTTCGCGCGATCAGAATCTGAATCGGCAGCTGGATGCGCTGGGCGCCTATGGCGTGGGCTCAGCGAATATTTATGCCGACCATGCGAGCGGCAAGGACTTCGATCGACCGCATTATCGCGAGCTGCTGCACGTCCTGGGAGACGGGGACGTGCTGGTGGTGCTTTCTATCGACCGACTTGGTCGTAATTACTCCGAGATTCTTGAGGAATGGCGACGCATTACCAAGGAGCTCGGGGTTGCCATCGTGGTGTTGGACATGCCATTGCTTGACACGCGCGCTAGGGCCAGCGGCGCGCCGGATGTGACCAACGCTCTGATTGCCGATATTGTGCTGCAACTG
This sequence comes from uncultured Collinsella sp., assembly GCA_900539035.1. Lineage (GTDB taxonomy): Bacteria > Actinomycetota > Coriobacteriia > Coriobacteriales > Coriobacteriaceae > Collinsella. The sequence goes on from UQAU01000016.1 coordinate 5,131, forward strand.
CTGAGCTACGTGGCGCAGGTGGAGCGCGAGAATATCCATCGGCGCCAGGCGGAGGGAATTGCAGCGGCGCGGGCGCGAGGGGTTCGTTTCGGTCGACCTCGCAAGCCGTGCCCTCCTCAGTTTGAGCTGGTGCGCGATAGCTATGAGGCAGGCGATATTACCCGCAGCCAGGCGGCAAAGTGCCTGGGCGTGTGCGTGGGGACGTTCGATCGCTGGATGCGCGAGGCGGGGTAGGGGTTTGCGTCGCTTTGTCGCTTCCTGTTGCGATTCAAATTTTGATACGGTGACGATGCCATTTGGGGCTACACTCGCTGATATTCAAAAAAGGAGGTTGGCCCTTGGCGCGCGTAAAACAAATAATCGGATGGACCGCGATCGTTCTGTTCGCTGCAACGCTGGCGGGTATCTGGGTGCTGACGGAGCAAAATGCGGCGGAGACGTCGTTGCTGAGCGAGTCCACCGCGCGTGTGGTGGAGGGCCAGGCTACGGGCGTTCAGGCTGTCGATGCCACGGGTGAAGCTCAGGCGGAGAACGGAATGACCGGGGGCACCGATTCGGCTGTCTCGAATGTCCGGTCTGGCCGACTTGCTTCCATTCGCATGTGGGTGGGCACAAACGTCCGTCGCGTTGCCCATACCGTAGAGTATTTCTTCGTCGGATTGTTCGCCTCGGTGGTCGTGGTTTGCTTTTCCAGGCGTCCGTGGAGCGTATGCTCCCGTTGCGTGCCCGTATTGCTCTTTTGCGCCGCCTGCTCCGTTGGCGATCAGGTGCATAAGATCTTTGTTCCCGGCAGGCATTTCGACGTTATCGATTTAGGATTCGATGCTGCGGGCTATATCACCGCCATGCTGTTGGTATTGCTGGCAGCGGCGTTGGTGCGCCATGCGACTCGGCCGATCGGCGCCCATGCGAGGCGCTAGCCGGCAACAAACCCGTTTCTGATAATGCGACCTCGTTGAATTATTATGTGTCGCGCGTATTTCCGAGCGGTCGGATTTGAGGGGCGAGCGGTAGAACGCTCGCCCTTTGTGCGCCACGATGCGGCACAATGTACCGCAAAAGCTGTTTGTATCCGGTACGAATCGTTCGTTGGTCTTTAATTCTTCTCAACGGAGGTGTTTGAGATGGCAAACGGATTGCTTTTGCGGCTTCGCGAGCGTGAGCTCAGCGCGAGCCCGGCGGAACGCAATGTCATCGCATATGTAAGCGCTCATCCGCACGAGGTGGTCGGGCTGTCCGTCCGCGGTCTTGCCGGTGTCACGTTCTCCTCGCCCTCGAGCATTTTGCGCTTTTGCAAGCGTTTGGGTTTTGCGGGCTACAAGGAGTTCCAGCGCGAACTGATTGCCGAGCTGGCGCTCTTAGGTGACAAGAAAGACGTAGCCCTCGAGGACATCTCCATGGATGACAGCGTCGAACGTATCGTGGGGAAGGTGATGAAAAGCAACGTGCGTACGATCGAGGCGACGGCGCGAACGCTCGATTACACCGTCTTGGAGCGATGTGCGGCCCGTCTTAAGCGGGCACGTGCGGTCAATCTGTTCGGTATTGGTGCCTCTCGTTTGGTCGCGCACGATCTGGCGCAAAAGCTCATGCGTGTCGACAAAGAGTGCCATCTGTACGACGACTGGCATGATCAGCTCTTGTGTGCCAAGAACATGCATGAGGGCGATATGGCAATCGCCTTTAGCTACTCGGGCTTGACGCAAGAGGTGCTGGACTGCACCGCCGAGGCTCAACGTCACAACTGTCCCGTCGTGGCCGTTACCAAAGTAGATGGATCATCCAAGCTTGCCACCATGGCCGATGCCGTGCTCGGCGTCGCTGCGAGTGAACCCTTGGTCCGCAGCGGTGCCATGGCTTCGCGTATGGCCCAGCTTATGGTTGTCGATGCCCTGTACGCTGCTTACGTTGCCAGTGACTACGAACGGGCGACGCATGTCATTAAGCAAAACTACATCGAGAAACAGGAAAGATGAGGTGAATGAAATGCTCGATTTAACAAAATTCACGACCGAACAGCGTAATCAAAGGTCAATGGACCTCGATACGATGACATCGCTGCAAATCGTCACGACGATGAACGATGAGGATCTTCGTGCCGTCCAGTCGGTCACGAAAGTGTTGCCCCAGGTTGCCACAGCAATCGACTGGGCTGCTGAGGCACTCGAGCGCGGCGGGCGCGTCTTTTACATGGGCGCAGGCACCAGCGGTCGTCTGGGCGTACTCGACGCTTCGGAGTGTCCGCCCACGTTTGGCGTGTCACCCGACCTGATTGTCGGGCTCATTGCCGGAGGCGAGACGGCGTTTATCAAGGCTGTCGAAGGTGCCGAAGACAGCGAGGAGCTTGGCGCGAGCGACCTGCGAGAGCGTGGACTCTCGGACAAGGATCTTGTCGTTGGCCTGGCGGCAAGCGGTCGTACTCCTTATGTGGTGGGCGGCCTTGCGTATGCCAAGGCAGCTGAGTGCAAGACCATTGCAATTGCCTGCAACCAAGGGTCGAAGATCGGGGAGAGCGCAGATCTTGCCATTGAGCCCGTGCCCGGTCCCGAGGTGCTGACCGGCTCAACGAGGCTCAAGGCGGGAACGGTTCAAAAGCTCATTCTCAACATGATTTCGACCGGTGCCATGGTCAAGATCGGCAAGGTATACCAAAACCTGATGGTCGATGTGCAGCAGACGAACGAGAAGTTGGTGGTGCGCGGCCAGAACATCGTGATGGAGGCGACCGGCTGCACGCGCGAGCGCGCTGTTCAGGCGCTTGCAGATGCCGGCGGCCATGTAAAAACCGCTATTGTCTCGATACTGCTGGACTGCGATGCCGAGCAGGCTGCGGTGGCTCTTGAGCGGGCACGAGGCCATGTCCGTGCTGCGGTGAGTGGCCATGAGAAGAGCAATGCCGACGCCCAATAGGTGCGCGGCGTGAGCTGATATGACATCCAGACGAGATACCCAATACAAGGAGGAGTTATGACGAACAAAGAGCTGGCCCAAAAGCTGTTGGACCTTTTGGGCGGTAAAGACAACGTGCTCGCAAACGCGGCGTGCATGACGCGCCTGCGCGTGACCGTCAAAGACACGGGCAACGTCGACACGGAGGGTATTAAGGCACTCGACGGCGTGATGGGCCTGGTCGAGGACGACACGATGCAGATCGTGCTGGGTCCGGGCAAGGTGAATAAGGTGCTCGAGGAGTTCTCCAAGCTCACCGGCCTTGCGAAAGGCGTTGCTGATGAGAGCGTGGTTGACGCTGCGGCCACAAACAAAGCCGCGCAGAAGGCCAAGTACGAGTCCAAACCGGTTCAGGCCTTCCTTAAGAAGATTTCCAACGTCTTCGTCGCCCTGCTTCCCGGCATCATTGCGGCTGGCCTCATCAACGGTATCTGCAACGTCATTAACGTCTCGACGGCAGGTGCGCTTGCAGGCGAGTGGTGGTACCAGGGCATTCGTTCCATGGGCTGGGCCCTGTTTGCCTATCTGCCCATCTTGGTGGGCTATAACGCGGCACGTGAGTTTGGTGGCTCCGCTGCGCTGGGCGGCATCGCCGGCATGATGTGTATCGCCAACAGCGCCATGCCCCTGCTTGCGCCTGGCGCGGCTGATCCTGCCACTGCCATTCTGCTGCCGCTCACCAGTGCACAGTACAACCCCGCAGCGGGCGGCATGATCGCGGCTCTCATCGCTGGCGCATTTTTTGCCTGGATGGAGCGTAAGATTCGCAAGGTTATGCCCAACGCACTCGACACGTTCTTGTCCCCGCTGCTGGTGCTCATCATCGGCGCCTTTGCTCTGATGCTCGTCATCCAGCCGGTTGGCGCATGGCTGACGACTGCCATCTTTAGCGTTTTGACCTTTATCTTCGAGAAGCTGGGCGTCCTGGGCGGCTATATCCTGTCGGCAGGCTTCTTGCCGCTGGTGTCCGTCGGCCTGCATCAGGCGCTCACGCCGATCCACGCTATGCTCAACGATCCCGACGGCGCTACCAAGGGCATCAATTACCTGCTTCCCATCCTTATGATGGCTGGCGGCGGCCAGGTCGGTGCCGGTCTGGCGCTGTACTTTAAGACCAAGAACGCCAAGCTCAAGAAGTACGTCGCAGAGTCCATTCCCGTTGGAATCCTGGGTGTGGGCGAGCCTCTGATGTATGCTGTTACGCTGCCGCTCGTTCGTCCGTTTGTGACGGCCTGCCTGGGTGCCGGATTTGGCGGCGCGCTCGCGGCGCTGCTTCACATCGGCACGGTTTCTCAGGGCGTTTCCGGTCTGTTTGGCCTGCTGATCGTCGTTCCTGGCCAGCAGCTCGGCTACGTTGCCGCCATGCTGCTTGCCTATGCCGCCGGCTTTGTCCTGACGTGGTTCTTTGGCGTCGACGAGCAGAAGATCAACGAGTTCTTTGGCGAGTAGTTTGATATCGCGAGCCGTGTTGCTCGGGGCTCGCGGCGCGCGGCAGATTTCTTGATGCTATGGTTGTGCCGGCGGGGCTAACTGCTCCGCCGGCCTTTTTTAAAGGAGCGTTGAAGCGTGAAAACGGGTATTTCGATTTATCTTTCCAGCCCTTTGCAGGATATTGAGCGGACGATTGAGCGTGGTGCCGAGGCGGGTGCGCGCTATGCGTTTACCTCACTGCATATCCCCGAGGATGGGGGAGCGACGTATGCCGATAAGGTCCGTCATGTGCTGTCGCTGCTTTCCGCCCGCGGCATTGCGCTCATTGCCGATGTGGGCCCTCGCACGTGCGATTTGCTCGGGCTTGAGCGCATCGAGGACCTGCGCGATCTGGGGTTGGAATACCTTCGTTTGGACTATGGCTTTAGCGCCCAACGGGTCGCGGAGCTGTCCGGTGTATTTCGCATTGTGGTCAATGCATCGACAGTGAGTTCTGATGAAATCGCATCGTGGCGTGAGGCCGGTGCCGATGTGACTCGTTTTGCCGCCTGCCACAATTTTTACCCCAAGCCTTATACCGGTTTAGCTCTGGAGGACATTGCTCGGGTGAATCTTCGTCTTGCGGCGCTTGGATTCGAAATCATGGCTTTTGTGCCGGGTGATGCTAACGTTCGCGGGCCGGTATTCGAGGGACTGCCGACGGTCGAGGCGCAGCGCGGTCGCGCGTCAAAGGTTGCTCTCAATATGCTTGAGCTTGCACATGGCGCCGATTGCGACATTGTGTTGGTCGGCGACCCCGATCTATCCGATGCGGGCTGGGCGCAGTTTGCTCAAGTTTCCGCCGGATACGTGGACCTGCAATGTGAGCTTGAGCCCGGTTATGCCTATGTGCGCGGGCAGATTCATCACGACCGGCCCGACTCGAGCGTCCTCATCTTTAGGTCTCAGGAGTCACGTACGACGCATAAGCCGGATTCCGTGCCGACGGATGCCGGAGCCGGCCTGCCGCGAAAGGCGGGGTCGATCGCTGTGAGCAATAGCGGATATGGGCGCTACGAAGGCGAGCTTGAGATTGCGCGGGTCGATCTTCCCGGTGACGAGCGCATGAACGTTGCGGGCCATATCACGCCCGAGGCAATGGAGCTGCTGCCGTTCATCAAACGCGGATTCGGGGTACGGTTCGTTTAGCGTGTGACCCGTGGGCTACAATTGGCCCATCATACGAAGGCGCCTCGTGTGGCGTGTGCCTGCGTTGGCCGATCTATATTCGGAGGATTCCCGTGACCGTACTGTTTGTTGAATATCCCAAGTGCTCGACCTGTAAGAAGGCCAAGGCATGGCTGGACGAACATGGGGTAGAGTATATCGACCGCGATATCGTTTTGGACAATCCCACGGCTGATGAGCTTGCGACCTGGATTGCTCGCTCGGGGCTGCCGGTGCGGCGCTTCTTTAATTCGTCGGGCATGAAATATCGAGAGCTGGGCCTGAAGGCGCGTCTGGATGCGGGCATGACGGATCGGGAGTGCTACGAGCTGCTGGCGACCGACGGCATGCTGGTCAAGCGTCCGCTGCTGGTGGGCGACGACTTTGCGATTCCCGGCTTTAGGGAAGCGGCTTGGGCCGAGGCGTTGCTGTAGCGGCTGCGGAAAGTGCGACCCGTTTTGGGCGTTGATTGTGGGATGCGGTTTCCGTACCGAGCCTCTAGGGGAAAGCGGGTCCCAGTTTGAGCGTTAATTCTGGGACACGCTTTCCGGTTGAGGGCTCTATGGGAAACTGTGTCCCGGAAGGGGTCTCAGAGTGGGACGCACTTTCCGCCGGCGGGCCTGCCCCAGTCAGTCCGCCAGCCGCGCCCATTCGTGCGGATCGTAGACCTTTACGTGCTTGTTGGGCTTGCCGCTCCAGTACTCCTCGTCCATAAAGGGCAGATATGCCTGAACGCCGGGGCAGATAAAGGGAATCCGCTGCTGTTGCAGTCGCTCGCGCTGGCGCTGCTCCAGGTGCGCCTCGGATATGACGGTCGGCATGCCGGACAGCTCGACCAAGCTTGCCTGGATGCGCTTGAGGTCGGGGAGCCCTGCGTGCCATGTCGTCCGCATGATCAAAAACGAGGCGCGGCGGTATTTTGCCTGCATCACCGTGATGGCGGGGCGCAGTGTGGGATGGATTTTGTCCCGTTCAGGCCAAAGGTCGGCAGTGATCTCGAGGCCCAGGGTCTCCCATAGGTAATCAAGCTCTTCGTCCATGGCGCCTCGATATCTACGCAATCATTGATACTTCGATTGTGTTGCCTGGTGCTATCGTTTTCGCGGTAGAATCTGCCAACGGTTGACGGCTACCGCTCGCGGCGTTTTGCCCTTCGTGTACAGCGGTCAGCTTCACAGGTCCTTCACGGGTTGGACTAAATTAGGCCAATTTGACTGAATTTCAAAAAAGTCAAAATTGGGGCTTGCGTCACGGCGAGACTTCCCGTATATTTCTTTCTTGCGCAACGGCACAGCCGAGCGCAGCGATGCAGTCATTGGGATGTCGTCTAATGGCAGGACAGCGGATTCTGGTTCCGTCAATGGGGGTTCGACTCCCTCCATCCCAGCCATTGCATTTGCTACATATGGCCCGTTCGTCTAGCGGTTTAGGACGCCGCCCTCTCAAGGCGGAGATCACCAGTTCGAATCTGGTACGGGCTACCAAAATTGAACGCCCGGGCCTCGTAAGAGACCCGGGTTTTGTGTATTGACCGTATATACGGCGCCTGCCGTGTTTCGCTCAGATCGAGGAGTAGCCATGGATCTGCCCATCAGCTTGCAAGACATCACGTATGCCGAGAACTATCTGGCGCAGGGTGACCTGGCTACGGCGACGCCGCTGCTGGAGCGCCTGGTTGAGCTTGCCGAGGAGTATATCGACGCTGAGTGCAAGACGGAGGAGAAGCGCCAATACTTTAGCTTCGATAGCAAGTTTGAGCGCTTGGCCTATCGCCGCGTGGAGAAGGATCCGCGCGAGCTCGTGCAGGTCGAGGTGCCGTTTGACCGCCTGTACTCTGACATGGCGTTTGCCTACATTCGCCAGCAGGATTATGTGAGCGCTCGTAATGCCCTGATGCAGGCTGTGCGTTGGGACCCCATGAACTGCAACTATCGCTTGGATTTGGCCGAGCTGTTCCGCGCACTCGAAGACAAGCAGGAATGGGCATCGCTCTCGTTCTCGGTGCTGGAGCGTGCAAGCGATGGCAAGTGCGTCGCCCGCGCTTACGCCAATCTAGGTCAGTACTTCTTGGAGCCCGAGACCGAGAACGTTTCGGCTGCCGTGGGCTGCGCGCGTCTGGCGCTGCGCCTGGCGCCCAACGATGCGCATACGACGCGCCTGCTCAACAAGATCCATACCACCTATCCGGATGCCGCTGATGAGAGCGACGACCACGTGATGGGTGAACTGGCCCTGCAAGGCGTGCCGACCTCGCCTTCGGCCGAGATTGCCATCTGCCTGATTATGTGCGCGACCGATGCTGCAAGTGACGGCGACAAGCAGGAGGCGACGCGCCTGACGGTGCGTGCTCGCGACTTGGTGGGCGAGGAGGCCTGCGCGGCGATTATCAAACTGGTGCGCGAGAGCGATGCCGAGCTCAATGCCGAGCGCAAGGCAAAGCGTGAGGCTGCGGGCTCAAACGCCGATGGAGCCAAGGAGGCCGGCGATGCCCAGTAAGCGCGAGCGCAAACTCATTTCCAAGAATCGCTCGGCACATCACGAGTACTTTATCGATGAGACGTTTGAGTGCGGTATTGAGCTGAGCGGCACCGAGGTCAAGTCGATTCGCGAGCGCGCCTGTCAGATCACTGACACTTTTGCGCTGATTCGTGGCGGCGAGTGCTGGCTCGTCGGACTGCATATCCACCCTTATAGCCATGGTGGCGTGTGGAATCGCGATCCCGATCGTCGGCGTCGTCTGCTGCTGCACCGCAAGGAGATCGACTTTCTTGACGGCAAACTTCGCAACCGTGGCTATGCGCTGGTTCCGTTGGAACTCTACTTTAATACCGACGGCCGCGTAAAGCTGCTGCTGGGTCTGGGTCGCGGCAAGAAGCTCTACGACAAGCGCGAGGACATGGCCAAGCGTGATGTCCAACGCGAGATCGACCGCGCCCTCAAGGAGCGCAACCGGTAGGCGCTCTATATAAGTTGCGGTGGAATACGGACTGTTTTGCCTGTTTGAGGGGCTATTCAGTCCCTATTTCACCGCAACTACGGGCGTCTCATCTTTCTCACTGTTCTGACACATATGTTTCAAAGGCGGCGTCCGTTATGGGTGCCGCCTTTTTTGTGGGTACATACATTCATGAGGTTCCAACCCGGGTTAGGGGAGTGATCGTTATGGACAAAACTGCGTTCTTTACGATGCCGAGCGGCCTGTATGTGGTGAGTGCCGCGGCCGACGGGCTGCGTGCCGGCTGCGTCATCAACACGGCGGTGCAGGTGACGTCCGCGCCGCCGCGCATCTCGGTTGCCGTGAACAAGGAAAATGTCACGTCTGGTGTTATTGCGTCTGCCAAGGCCTTTGCGCTGACCGTGATCGATCAGACGGCCGATATGCTCTACATTGGCAACTTTGGATTCCGTACCAGCAGCGACTATGACAAATTTGCTAAGTACGAGACGCGCGAGACCGCACTGGGCATGCCCTATGTTTCCGAGCATGCGGCGGCCCTGTTTAGCTGCCGTTTGATTGACACTGTAGATGTCGGCACGCATCTACTGTTTATCGGCGAGGTCGAGGATGCCGAGCGCCTGAGCGACGAGACGCCGCTCACCTACGATTACTACCATAAGGTCCTGAAGGGCAAGACGCCTCCGAAGGCGTCCTCGTATCAAGGCTAGAAATGTTTTAAAAATACTTGCATTATATTATTGAGAACATATACTAATAAGCAAGTACACCAGCAGTCACGTTCGAGAGGAGAACATCATGGCTGAGGAGAAGAAGACGTATAAGTTCGTTTGTGTCGTTTGTGGTTACGAGGTTGAGGTCGACACGCCCGAGCTGCCCGAGGACTACGTGTGCCCGGTCTGCGGTGTCGGTCCCGATCAGTTTGAGCTCGTCGAGGAGTAGCTCGTAGACACACGACTTGCAGCAACACATAGCTCTGTCCAAGGGTCCCGGTCGGATATTCCGGCCGGGGCCCTTTTCCTCCGTCCCCAAGGGATCACGGCTACTGTTAGCCGATCCTGTCTGTCGTGAGTCCGGCCGACCGTTTGTCTCAATCTGCAACATCTATCGGCTCAAAACGGGTCTTTCTGTTACAGATTGAGACAAAAGGTTGGAGCTGAAGAAATGTCTCGATCTGTAACATGTAGAAGTGGAAATTGGGCCCACTTGTTACATATCGAGACAAACCAAAACCGTCCGGCAGAAGATCTCGATCTGTAACATCTAGCAGTGAAAACGGGGTCTACGTGTTACAGATTGAGACAAACGGAGCTATCCCTCGGAATGATCTCGATCTGTAACATCTAGACATCAAAAGCGTGTCTAGATGTTACAGATCGAGACGTTTGCCTGGGTAGGTACCACGCCCCATTACATCCCTGTCAACAACACGACATCGAGAATCGTCACGATGGCGCCGATCCCTACGAGCAGCGCGTTGAGCGGGCGCGAGTTGGCGTATTTGCCCATGACGCGGCGTGAGCTGGTGAGTCGTATGAGCACAAAGACCGTAATTGGCAGCTGAAGCGACAGCAGCGCCTGACTCCAAATGAGACCCTCAAAAGGATTCGGGACGACCAAGCACGCCGCCACTGCGCCGACGAAGCAGGCCGCCACCCCGATCGAGGAATGTCGGTCGTGGATGTCGTATTCCTCGTCGAACATGCCCGCGATGATGGTTCCCGCCGCCATGCCCGCCGTCACACTACTCGATAGTCCCGCAAACAGCAGTGCCACCGCAAAGATGGTCGAGCTTGCCGGTCCCAGAATGGGGGAGAGTGTAGCCGCTGCGACGGCGAGGTCGTCAACGACAATGCCGTGCGCAAAGAAGGTCGTTGCGGCCAGGATGACCATGGCCGAGTTGATTGCCCAGCCCACGCCCATCGAAAAGAGCGTGTCGAAGAGCTCGTAGCGCAGACGTTCTTCGATAGCCTGCTCGCCTTGGCCTTCGAAGTGCATGGATTGGATGACCTCGGAGTGCAGGAAGAGGTTGTGGGGCATAACGACCGCGCCTAGGACACTTACGATAATCGCGGCCGAGCCGGTGGGCATACTGGGTGTGATCCAGCTTGTGGCGGCTTGCGGCCAGTCGACCTTGACTAGTGCAAGCTCGGCCAAAAACGAGAGTCCTACCACGCCCACGAAGGCGATGATCCAGCGCTCGGCACGCTTGTAGGAGTTCGTCATAAGCATCGCCATCGATACTGCCGCCACGATGACGCAGCCCGCACGCACGGGCAGTCCAAAGAGCATCTGGAGCGCGATCGCGCCGCCCAGGACCTCGGCCATGGCAGTGGCGACCGTGGCTAGATACGCGCTGCCGAGTATCGCACGCCCGACGAGGCGGGGCAGGTGGCGCGTCGTGGCCTCGGCAAGACACATGCCCGTGGCGATGCCCAAGTGCGCCGCGTTGTGCTGCAGCACGATGAGCATGATCGTGGACAGCGTGACGATCCACAGCAGCGCGTGGCCAAACTGCGAGCCGGCGGCCATATTGGAGGCCCAATTGCCCGGGTCGATAAATCCGACGGTCACGAGCAGCCCGGGGCCGATATGCCGCGCAATGTCCAGGCCTCCGTGACCACCAGTGCGTCGGGAGCCAAAGTGTTGTTTGAGATGGTTGATCATGGTCGGTTCCTGCATAGGGTCAGCGCGGTGCCGCGCTTGGGTCATGCGGCGCCGCGCGCTCGGTTTAGGTTGGGGCTACTTGTGCGCTTTGCCCTGATTGGCCACGGCGTCGATTTTGGCGGCGATGGTTGCCGGGTCGCCAATGTAGCGCTTGTCGAGGACGTTGAAATCGGTGTCGAAGGTGTAGACGAGCGGCACGCCGGTGGGGATGTTGACCTTGAGGATTTCCTCGGGCGTGAGGTGCTCGAACTTCATGACGAGCGAGCGCAAAGAGTTGCCGTGTGCGGCGATGAGCACGCGCTTGCCGGCGAGCATCTGCGGGCGAATCTCGTCCTCAAAATAGGGCCAGGCGCGGGCAATCGTGTCCTTGAGGCACTCGGTGTAGGGTAGCTGGTCGGGCGCGATGTCGCGGTATTGCTCCTGCGTGTGGGGGTCGCGACTATCGCCCGGCTCGAGCGCCGGCGGGCAGACATCGAAGGAACGGCGCCAGATGAGTACCTGCTCGTCGCCGTGCTCCGCCGCGGCATCGGCCTTGTTGAGACCCTGCAGCGCGCCGTAGTGGCGCTCGTTGAGCTTCCAGGACTTGATGACGGGCAGCCATTCGCGGTCCATCTGGGCGAGCACGATGTTGAGGGTATGGATTGCCCGCTTGAGGCGCGAGGTGTAGCAGACGTCAAAGTCGAAACCCGCTTCTTTGAGGGCTCGACCGCCTGCGGCGGCTTCTTCGCGGCCCGTGTCGGTGAGCTCAACATCGGTCCAGCCGGTGAACAGGTTGAGTTTGTTCCACTCGGATTCTCCGTGACGGATAAGGACAAGTTGCATCGTCTGTTGGTCTTTCTGGCGTGCCATGGGGGCCTCCTTGATCTGGCACGGCGCGCGTGCCGTTTGCTTGACGCCGCAAAGGATACCCGTTTTAGGCTCAAAAGTTAACCAAGACTAACAAAATTGTTGTATTTGAATAGGATGGTGAAAGGGGATTACCGAAATGTCTTAATCTGTAACATCTAGGCGCCAAAATTGGGTCTTCCTGTTACAGATTGAGATGTTTGAAGCGGTGAGCTTACAGGCCGAACCTGGGGCCCTTGTTGTCGTCCTTGAGGTCGGCGGCACCCACTCGTAGGGCGTGCGTTACGCGATTGTTTCGAAACGGGCGGGAAACACAACGGGCCGGCGATGCTCCTAGTATGCCTATTCAACTGACTGTCTAATATCTAGGGGAGGATCGCGATGCAGGCAGATTCCGCTCAGCAGCAGGGCCTTTATCGCCCCGAATTCGACCACGATGCATGTGGCATCGGCGCGCTTGCCGATATCAACGGCGAGCGCCATCACCAGATTCTGGACGACGCACTGTCCATTCTGGTCAACTTGGAGCACCGCGGCGGCACCGGACTCGAGAAGAACACCGGCGACGGCGCCGGAATCCTGTTCCAGGTTCCGCATCACTTTTTCCGTAAAGAGGCTCAAAAGTGCGGCCAGATCCTGCCGGCAGAGGGCGACTATGGCGTGGCCATGCTTTTCTTTCCGCAGGACGACAAGGGCGTAGAGGATGCCCGTCGCGTGTTTGAGGAGGGCTGCGCCGAGGCCGGCGTGCCGCTGCTCTTTTGGCGCGAGGTGCCGGTCGACCCGCACGACCTGGGCGAGACGGCCCGCGCCTGCATGCCCACTATCCTGCAGGCCTTCCTGGGCCGTCCGGACGACACGCCGGCGGGCGACGCCTTCGAGCGCCGTCTGTATGTGTGCCGCCGCACCATCGAAAAGAAGGCCGACGCCGAGTTCGCCCTGCGCGACAAGATCTTCTACGTGTGCTCCATGAGCTCGCGCACCATCGTGTACAAGGGCATGCTGGTCGCCACGCAGATGCGCCGCTTCTTCATCGATCTCAACGACGCCGCCGTCAAGACGGCCGTGGCGCTCGTCCACTCGCGCTACTCCACCAACACCACGCCCAGCTGGGAGCGTGCGCACCCCAACCGTTTTATCATTCATAACGGCGAGATCAACACCCTCAAGGGCAACGTCAACTGGATTCGCGCCCGCGAACCCAACCTGTACAGCCCCGTGCTGCAGCACAATCTTGAGCGCGTGATGCCCATCATCAACCGCGAGGGCTCCGACTCCGCGATTCTGGACAATGTGCTTGAGTTTTTGGTCATGAACGGTCGTCCGCTCACGCGTGCCGCATCCATGCTGCTGCCCGAGCCGTGGGACCACAACGACAGCCTGAGTGAGGAGCGCCGCGCCTACGACGCTTACCAGTCCATGCTCATGGAGCCGTGGGATGGCCCGGCGGCCATCGCCTTTACCGACGGCCGTACCCTGGGTGCCGCCCTCGACCGCAACGGCCTGCGCCCCGCCCGCTACTACGTGACGCGCGACGGCCGCTTTATGCTGGCGAGCGAGGTGGGCACCATCGAGGTGCGCCCCGAGAACATCCTGACGAGCGGCTGCCTGGGACCGGGTCAGATGCTCGAGGTCGACTTTGCCCGCGGCCGCGTGATCTACAACGACGAGCTGCGCGCCCGTTACGCCAAGGAAAAGCCCTATCGCGACTGGATCGCCGAGGAGACGCTGACCGTCGACGCGCTCGACAAGCCTGCCGCGCCCGCGCCCGCCGAGGATACCGAGGTGCCCGCCGCCGTGCGCATGGCCAAGCTCGGGTATCACTGGGATGATGTTGACGAAGTCGTGCGTCCCATGGCCCAGCAGGGCAAGGCGCCGCTCGCCTCGATGGGTATCGATGCGCCGCTGGCCTGCCTGTCCAAGAAGACGCGCTCGTTCTTCGACTACTTCTATCAGCTGTTCGCTCAGGTCACGAACCCGCCCATCGACGCCCTTCGCGAGCATATGGTCACCTCGACTACACTCTACCTGGGCAACCACGGCAACCTGCTCGAGGACTCTCGTACGGCCTGTCAGCTGGTGCGCTTGGAGCGCCCGCTGCTGAGCGAGGAGGAGTTCGACCGCATCTGCGCCATCGACCGCGTGGGCTTTAAGACCCGCCGTTTCCGTGCCGTCTACCGCCGCGATGCCGGCGAGGGCGCGCTGCAGGCTGCGCTCAAGCAGCTTGCAGAGGATGTTGAGGCTGCGGTCCGCGACGGCGTGAACATCGTGGTGTTGAGCGACCGTGCTGCGGCGGGCGAGGTCCCTGTGCCGTCACTGCTCGCCGTGGGCTGCGTGCACAACCACCTGATCCGCGCCGGCGTGCGTACCTTTGCCGACATCGTGGTGGAGTGCGGCGACGCCGTGTCTCCGCACGACTTTGCGGCGCTGGTGGGCTACTCCGCAAGCGGCATCTACCCGTACAACGCGCATGCGTGCATCCGCGACTTGGCGGCGCACGGCGATCTGGACGTGACAGCCGAGCAGGGCATCGCCAACTACAACAAGGCTGCGACTGCCGGCATCGTTTCCATCATGTCCAAGATGGGCATCTCCACGGTGCAGAGCTACCATTCGGCGCAGATCTTTGAGGCCGTGGGCTTTACGCCGGAGTTCGTCAACGCGTACTTCGCCGGCACGGTGAGCCGTGTGGGCGGTATGGGTGTCGAGGACGTCGAGCGCGAGCAAAACGAGCGCTACGACGCCGCGCTCGCCATCCTTAAGAGCCCGGCTCCCGATCAGCTGCCCACGTTGGGCCTGACCAAGTGGCGCCCGCTCGACGGCGAGGATCACCTCATCGATCCGCAGACTGTCTACTTGCTGCAGATCGCCTGCCGTGAGGACAGCTACGACACCTTTAAGGAGTACAGCGCCCGCCTGCACCGCACCGGCCGTGCCGTGCGCCTGCGCGACCTGCTGGACTTTGATGCCAGCGGCCGCACGCCGGTTTCGCTTGACGAGGTCGAGCCTGCGCTCAACATCGTCCGCCGCTTTAACACCGGCGCCATGTCGTATGGTTCCATCAGCAAAGAGGCACACGAGTGCATGGCAATTGCCATGAACCGCCTGCACGGCCGTTCCAACTCCGGCGAGGGCGGCGAGGATCCGCGTCGCGAGACCCCGCTGGCCAACGGCGACTCCAAGAACTCCGCCATCAAGCAGGTGGCGAGCGCGCGCTTTGGCGTGACGAGCCGCTACCTGTGCAGCGCCTTCGAGATTCAGATCAAGATGGCCCAGGGCGCCAAGCCCGGCGAGGGTGGCCACCTGCCCGGCAAGAAGGTCTACCCTTGGATTGCCGAGGTCCGTCAGTCCACACCCGGTATTGGCCTGATCTCGCCTCCGCCGCACCACGACATCTACTCCATCGAGGACCTGGCAGAGCTGATCTTCGATCTTAAGAACGCCAACCCCGGCGCGCGCGTATCGGTCAAGCTGGTCAGCGAGGCCGGCGTCGGCACCATCGCCACCGGTGTGGCCAAGGGTGCTGCCGACAAGATCTTGATCAGCGGCCACAATGGCGGCTCGGGTGCCGCTGCGCGCGACTCTATCTGGCATGCGGGTCTGCCGCTGGAGCTTGGCCTTGCCGAGGCCCAGCAGACGCTGCTGCAAAACGGCCTGCGCTCACGCGTGGTGCTCGAGGCCGACGGCAAGCTCATGGACGGTACCGATGTCGCCGTCGCCTGCCTGCTGGGTGCCGAGGAGTTTGGTTTTGCGACCATGCCGCTCATCTCCATGGGTTGCCTCATGCAGCGCGACTGCCAGCAGGACACCTGTCCGGCCGGCATCGCTACGCAAAACTGCCGCCTGCGTCGCGGCTTCCGCGGCAAGCCCGAGCACGTCGAGCACTTTATGCTCTTTGTTGCCGAGCAGCTGCGCGAGGTCATGGCGAGCCTGGGCTTCCGCACCGTCGACGAGATGGTCGGCCATCCCGAGTGCTTGCGCCAGATCGAGGTCCCGGGTAACCGCAAAGCAAACCTGCTCGATCTGTCGCCCGTGCTGGCGAGCGTGACCTGCGAGTTCGGTGCCCATATTCCGGGCGCCGACGGTCGCCACTTCCTGCCGCAGATGGCCGCGGACAGCGAGCTCGACAAGACGCTCGACTCCACGTTGTTTGTGCCCTATACGGCCGATGCCCGTGCGCATCTGCGTCCGATTCGCTTCCGCGCCGATATCGCCAACGTCAACCGCTGCGTGGGCACCATCCTGGGCAACGCGGTGACCAAGGCGCATCCCGAGGGCCTGCCCGCCGGCTCCATCACCATCGATTGCGACGGTTCGGCCGGTCAGAGCTTTGGCGCCTTCCTGCCGCGCGGCATTACGCTCAACGTGTGCGGCGACGCCAACGACTACTTTGGCAAGGGCCTTTCGGGCGGTGAGGTGTCGGTGCGCCCCAACCCGCATGCGACCTACAAGTTCGACGAGAACATCATCGTGGGCAACGTTGCGTTCTTTGGTGCCACGAGCGGCCGCGGCTTCATTAACGGTCTTGCCGGCCAGCGCTTTGGCGTACGCAACTCGGGTGCCACCGTGGTGGTCGAGGGCTGCGGCAACCATGGCTGCGAGTACATGACGGGCGGTCTGGCGCTCATCCTGGGCGAGGTCGGGCAGAATTTTGCCGCCGGCATGACGGGCGGCGTGGCCTACGTCTTTGACCAGTACGGCACACTCGGTGCCCGCGTGAACCACGAGAGCGTTGAGCTTAAAGCCCCGACGGCTGGCGAGCTGGCGCAGATTCGCGAGCTCATCCAGGAGCACGTGGACGCGACGCAGAGCCCGCGCGGCATTAAGCTGCTCTACAGCTTTGAGACGATGAGCAAACACTTTGTGAAGGTCATTCCGACTGAGTACGAGCGCGTGCTGGCGATTGTCGCCGCGGGCGAGGCTGCCGGCAAGACGCATGCGCAGGCTGAGGAGCTGGCGTTTGACATCGTGACCGGTCGCGCGAGTGCCGCGGATGTCGCTCGCTTTGATGTCGCGGGCGGTGCTGCGGGCGCTACGTCCGCGGCGGCCAGCTCTGTTGCTTCGACCAAGAAGGAGGCGTAAGTGCCATGGGTAGGCCCGGTGCTTTTCTTGATATCGATCGCGTGACCCACGAGCTGCGCCCCGTGGAGGAGCGCAGCCATGATTTTGATCCGCTGTACATGGAGCTCGATGACGATGCACGTCGCGCCCAGGCGAGCCGCTGCATGATGTGCGGCGTGGCGTTTTGCCAGATGGGCGCGAGCTTTGGTAAGGCACGCCCGAGCGGCTGCCCGCTGCATAACCTGATTCCCGAGTGGAACGAGCTGGTGTACCGCGGCCGCTGGGACGAGGCTGCCGAGCGCCTGTCACTCACCTCGCCCATGCCTGAGTTCACGAGTCGCGTGTGCCCGGCGCTGTGCGAGGCCGCGTGCAACCTGGGTTCGGTTGACGGCCAGCCCACGACGATCCATGACAACGAGCGTGCGATCAGCGACCATGAGTGGGCCAACGGCGGTCCGCGCCGCTTTGAGCCGGCAGGGGAGGGCGCACCCACGGTTGCCGTGGTGGGCTCCGGTCCCGCTGGTCTGGTGGCAGCATGGGAGCTTGCGCGTCGCGGTGCCCGCGTGACGGTGTTTGAGCGTGACGACCGCCCGGGCGGCCTGCTCATGTACGGCATTCCCAACATGAAGCTCGAGAAGTCCGTGGTCGAGCGTCGCGTGGCGCTCATGCGCGAGTTGGGCATTGTGTTTGAGCTGAGTGCCGACGTGACGGACCCTGCGGTGGCGGCCAAGCTCGATGACTTTGACGCTGTCGTGGTGGCTGCCGGCGCCCGTGCTCCGCGTGGGCTTTCGGCTGCGAACATTGATGCCCCGGGCGTGGTGTATGCCGTGGACTACCTGACGGCTTCGACCGTCTCGGTGCTCGATGGCGGCGAGCCTACCATCGATGCACGCGGCCTGGACGTCGTGGTCATTGGCGGCGGCGATACCGGTAACGACTGCGTGGGTACCGCGGTACGTCAGGGTGCGCGCAGCGTGCGCCAGTTTGAGTTCTTGCCGGCGGCGCCTGATGCGCGCGCGGCGAGCAACCCCTGGCCGCAGTGGCCCAACGTGAAGAAGACCGATTACGGCCAGCAGGAGGCCATCGCTGCCATGGGTGGCGAGATGCGCGCTTGGGGCGTGGATACGCTCGAGGTACTGCTGGACAAGAAGGGCGCGGCCGCGGGCTTGCGCGTGGTCGATCTGGATTGGTCGGCTGGCAAGCCCGAGCGCATCGCGGGCTCCGAGCACGAGGTGCCGGCACAGCTGGTACTTATTGCCTGTGGCTTCACGGGTCCTGAGCATGGCGTGTTCGATGCGGTGGGCGTGCCTGTTGCCACCGCTGGCCGTCCGCTGCCTGTGATGGCCGCCGGGGGCTCGCATCTTGCGGCGCGTGTCGACGGCGTCGCCGCGGATGCCGCGCCGGTGTATGTTGCCGGTGACGCTCGCAACGGCAGCTCGCTCGTGGTAAGCGCCATGGCCGACGCCCTCGCCTGCGCCGCCGAAGTCGCCGACGCGCTGGAGCTGTAAAGCAGTCATTTAAGAGCGTCCCCAACGACTAGTCGTTGGGGACGTTCTTTTTTGTCTGGTCGTTGGGGACACTCCTTGCGGGTTTGCGACCGATTTGCTCGTTTGCTGACGTTCGAGCGTTCATTCGCCGACGTTTGCGCCTGTGGTGCTCTGCTGTTTCTGTGGTGGCAGCGGGCGTTTGGCTCAAAATGGCGGGTCGGCTGTCTATATCTACCTGCCGTTTCTTTGCGGTGCGCATTTTCGGTCAAGCATCCCGTCAAGTGTTTGGTCAGCATCTGGTTTGCAGCCGGAGGCCTATTTTGCCCGCGCTGGCCGTGGCCGACCACCCTCCTCGTAAGCTCAAATTGAGGTCTATCAGTTTGAGGAGGATGCCATGACTGACCACGCTTTAGACCGAGCGCAGCTAGCCGAAGCCGTCGGCAACGATATTGCCGACATGGCCCATTTTTGGATGCTGCGGAAGTTCCAGTTTTTGGAGCCGGCGCGCGAACAGTTCGAGATCATTGTCGACCCGTGGCTCGGCTATTGCACCGAGCCTTCGCAAAACGAAATCATGGCCTATAACATGGCATTTACCGATTGGCTGCTCTTCGAGCGCCCCTATCGCCATGGCAAGACGCTGCTCGAGCTGTATGTTGACGAGCCGCCGGCATCGCTTTCGCCTGCCTCGCTCAAGCGGCTCGAGCAGGTACGCGACACGCAGTATTTCTCGCGCTTTGGCATTTTTGACAAGGATCCTGCGACTGGTATGGTCGCGCTGAAGGACACGCGCACCGACCGTCGTTTTGATGTCTACGACCCGCATATCGTGCAAAAGGAGCATTGGAGCGACGGAGCGATTGCGGTGCGCCTCGCCTGCGTCGACGATGTCTGGCTGACGGCGGGACAACTCTATCTGTATGACATCGCACGCCTGAGTGACACGGCGGTCGATGGACCGGGTGCGGTGCATCCCGAGGATCTGCAGGATGGCTTTGACACCTCGTGCATCAGCTTCTTTTTGCGCCTGGTCCGCGACATCATGGGCGCCCAGGGGCGCTACGTAAAGTCCCTCAACATCTACGAACAAGAATGGGAGTAGGGGATGTGACTGGTGTCGCCCTACAGCCCTGACTTTGTCTCAATCTGTAACGTTTAGCGGCTGTTTGAGCCCGTAACTGTTACAGATTGAGACGGAAGGTTGGCGGCTGTCGAAAGATCTTGTTCTGTAACAACTAGAGGCTCAAAGACTGTCTTCCTGTTACAGATCAAGACATTTGTCAGCGGAGGCAACGGTGACGATGGTCCATTTGTCTGACGTGGTGGTGACGAAAGTGTCTAATACCGTTCTCAAACACAAACATGCGACTCGCAACACGTTGGCGCGGAATAGGATGCTCGCGCGGCTCACGGAGACGGCCAAGCAAGGTGCGCTGCTCGCAACGCATGACAATACCGAGCTCATGTGGCTGCGACGCCATGTTGGAACCGACGATATCGCCGAGCCCGAGCCGTACCTGTTCTGTTTTCAGCATGATTGGGATGCATTGACGCCGGCGGAGCGAGCGTTGAGGACTATCAAAGGGCTTGCGGAATTTCATCCCGATTGGGCGTTTTGGGGCTATGACGCGGCGCTTTTGTGGGGTTTGGAAGTGCCGAATGATCTGCTCGGGCCGCGTTATCTTGTTAAGACGGGTTGTTCGGTGACGTTGAGCAACGGGTGCAGGTTGTTGCGTCCGCAGATGGCGGGCGCGCTCGAGCGTGTCGATGGCGTGCGGGTGACGTCGTTTTGGCGCACGGTGGAGGATTGCTTGCTGCGTGCGCCGTTCTCCTACGGGTTGGCGATCGCCGATTCTGCATTGCGGGCGAAGAGCATGTCGCGTGGCGACCTCTGCGAACGGCTCCAGGCCGATTGCGAGGGCAGGCGAGGATATCGCAGGGCACAGGTGATTGCGTCGCATGCGGACGGGCTGTCCGAAAACGGCGGCGAGTCTCGGTTCCGAGCGTTCTTTATTGCGTACGGCTTTCCGGTTCCGGAGCTGCAGGTGGAGTTTCGCGACCCGCTCGATCCGAGCCAGGTATTTCGCGTCGACTATTTTTGGCAGCTCGAGGACGGGACGTGTGTCATCGGCGAGCTCGACGGAAAGGGGAAGTACACCTTGCAGAACGGCGAGGGTCGGGAGCCGGTCGATCCATTCGTGGCAGAGCGTCAGCGGGAATCTCATCTGACAATGCTCGGGCATAAGGTGTTTCGGTTTACGTTTAACGAACTCAAAGACCCGGGGAAGCTGGTCGAGAAAATGAGGTTGGCGGGTATTCCTCGGCAGGCTGAATTGGCTGAGGAGTGGAGACGCCAGTGGTATGGGCGCTGAGAGGTTTTGTTTCGATCTGTAACGTTTAGAGGTTGTTTGAGCTCGTAACTGTTACAGATCGAGACAAGCCGGTGAAACGTCGACCGAATGTCTCGATCTGTAACATCAAGGGGCCCAATAACCCTGTACCTGTTACAGATCGAGACATTTCCCTGGTGTCGCTGGGGTGGGACTGCAGCGTATTCCGTCCCCCACATCCCCTCTTCCCTCCGTTAACCGATATGCTCGACTTTAGGTCGCTGCATTAGGTAATAATGGACAAATGTTCAAGTTAATCGTGAGGGAGGAGCTCGATATGGCGTCTGCCGATCGTTCCACGTTGTTTATCAATGCGACCATTCTGGATGGTTCGGAGCATATGGAGCCGCAACCCGATATGGCCGTGACTGTTGAGCGCGGCGTCATCACCTGGATGGGGCCGAGTGCTGTGGCGCAGGCGCCCGCGGGTGCCGAGGTTATCGACCTGGGCGGTGCGTATCTCATGCCCGGTCTCATCAATATGCACGTGCACCTGTGCGGCTCGGGCAAGCCTGTCTCGGCCGGCGATGCGGGCGCGCTGATGAAGAAGCTCGATAATCCCGTGGGGCGCGCCATCGTGCGCCATATTCTTAAGGGCAGCGCCCAACAACAACTGGCAAGTGGCGTGACCACGGTGCGCGGCGCGGGCGATCCGCTGTTTGCCGATCTGGCCGTGCGCGATGCTATCGATGCCGGCAAGTATCAAGGTCCTCGCCTGGTGGCGCCGGGAACGGGCGTCACGGTGTCGGGCGGCCATGGTGCAGGCTTGTTCGCCCAGGTGGCCAACGGTCCCGCCGAGGCAGCCGAACAGGTGCGCGACCTGTATGCGCGCGGTGCCGACGTCATTAAACTGTTCGTAACGGGCGGCGTGTTCGACGCGACCGAGGTGGGCGAGCCGGGAGTGCTGCGTATGCCCGTGGAGGTTGCCGCAGCGGCGTGCAAGGCGGCACACGATATGGGTCTTCCGGTTATGGCCCATGTCGAGAGTACCGAAGGTGTGAAGGCCGCGCTTGAGGCCGGCGTCGACACAATCGAGCACGGCGCTCCGATGACCCCCGAGATCCTGGAGCTGTATCACGGTGCCGCGGGTACGCAGCTTGAGGGGCGTGTGCCCAGCGTTACCTGTACGATCAGCCCGGCGCTGCCGTTTGTGTTGCTCGACCCGGAAAAGACCCATTCGACCGATACACAAAAGAAGAACGGCGACATCGTGTGCTCGGGCATTATCGAGAGCGCCCGTGCCGCACTGGAAGCTGGCGTTAAGGTAGGGCTTGGCACAGATTCGAGCTGCCCGTTCGTGACGCAGTACGACATGTGGCGTGAGGTGGCCTATTTTGCCAAGTATGTCGGCGTGAGCAACGCCTTCGCTCTGCATACGGCCACGCAGGTCAATGCCGAGCTGCTGGGGCTGGGCGGCGAGACCGGCACGATCGAGTGCGGTAAGGCCGCCGATATCCTGGTGACGCGCAAGAACCCGCTCGATGACCTGTGCGCCCTGCGTGAGCCGATGCACGTGATGTGTCGTGGTGATCTGGTGCGCAAACTCAAGGTGAAGCGTATTCCCGAGGTGGATGCCGAGCTCGACGCGATTATGGCCATGCCGGCAGAAGCGCTTGCCGAGGAGCTGGCCCGCGACGGCGTGGCGTAGACGTGACAAAGGGACGGTCCCCTTGTCACATTCAAAAAAGCCGAGGTCTCAGTGCGAGGCCTCGGCTTTTATTTTGTCCTATGGCGTGGCGGCTACGAGCGCGTTTCCATCTTGGCGTGGCACTTGGGGCAGGTGACGCGGATCTTGCCCTTGCCCTTGGGGACGGAGAGCATCTGACCGCAATTGGGGCACTTGAGGTATGCCGTGGTCTTGCGACCCTTCCACATCTTCTTGGCCGTGCGCTTGGCACGCTCAAAATCTTCCTTACTGGTGCCGGCCGCGCGTGAGGTGCTGGCCGCTGCAGCGCCACCGCCCAAGCTGGCGACGAACTTACCTAGGCCGGGGACGTTCGCGGTCGCGGCGACAAAAGCCTCGTTCTCCTTGCGACGTGCATCGATGTTTTTGGACAGGCCGCGCAGCACGCCGAGCACGATCACGGCGATGGCGATCCAGCTGAGCCACTGGATGCGGGCTATCGATCCGATCATCGCGATGACGATGCCGGCAAAACCCATTACGATGGTGAGCTCGTCAGCGCCATTGCGACCCTTCATAAAGTCATTCATGCAAATTGCCTTTCGTTTGATATGCTGCACGCCTTTATACCCGATTTAGAGCAAGGGGGACAGGTTAATCTGCATCAAGGTGGTGCAAACATACCTGTCCCCGGAACACCAAGACGGTGCAAAGAAGTCTGTCCCCAATGCCCCAATTACTTGGAGAGCTTGTCGACGACGCGTTCGATCTCGGCGAGCTTGGCGGCTTTGAGGTCTTCGTCGCCCGATTCGATTGCCGAAGTCACGCAGCCCTCGATATGCGCCTTGAGCACGTCGGCGTTAATGCGCGCGAGGAGCGCCTGTGTGGCCATGAGCTGTGTGGAAATGTCGACGCAATAGCGGTCCTCATCGACCATCCGCAAGATGCCGTCGATCTGGCCGCGTGCCGTCTTGAGCATGCGGGTCACCGATTTATGGTCTGCCATCATGGCGGGTCCTCGTTTCTGGTCGGGGGAGGGGTACGCGCGGGTCGTTATGCGGCGGTCACTGAAAGGGCGTGGAACTTCTCGCCCGCGGCCTCGACAGCGGCGGCGAGCTGCTCGGCGGTCACGGTGTCGGCGCACTCCACCTGGACGGTCTGGGTCTCGTGATCGGCGTCGGCGTCGGTCACGCCGGCCACGTTGAGCAACGCCGTCTCGACGGTGGCGTCGCAGTGGCCGCACATGAGGCCGGAAGTCTTGATTGTATAACGCATGGGTATTCCTCTCTGTTGTGTCGGCTTTCCCAGGCACCCGACCTTGACCTTCAAACCGTCGCTCGCGTACCAAAGTACGCGTCGCTCCTCTTTCAGGCCAATCTCGGGCACCTGGAAAACCCGCTCTAAATGGACGTAATGGTGAGCCTATTTTGCCACTTTCGGCTTAAAGGTTCGCAGGCGCAGCGCGTTACTTACGACGCAGACGCTCGACAGGCTCATGGCCGCGGCGCCAAACATCGGCGAGAGTTGCCATCCGGTGAGCGGGAAGAACACGCCCGCCGCCAGCGGAATGCCGATGCCGTTGTAGAACAGCGCCCAGAATAGGTCCTGCTTGATGTTGCGGATCGTGGCGCGCGAAAGCTCGATGGCGCGGGCAACGTCCATGAGATCGCTGCGCATGAGCACCACATCTGCCCCCTCCTTGGCGATGTCGGCGCCGGTGCCGATGGCAAGACCCACGTCGGCGCGCGCCAGGGCGGGGGAGTCGTTGATGCCGTCGCCCACCATGGCGACCTTGCCGCCCGCATCCTGCAGTTCGCGCACGTGGCGCTCCTTGTCGGCGGGGAGGACGTCGGCGATGACCTGCTTGCTGTTCAGTCCCACGCGGCGGGCGATTGCTTCGGCCGTCACACGGTTGTCGCCGGTGAGCATGCGCACGTCGACGCCGAGCTTGCGGAGCGCGGTGATGGCCTCGGCGCTCGTCTCTTTGACCTCGTCAGCCACGGCGATGGTACCGACGAGCTCGCCGTTCTTGGCAAAGAACAGCGGTGTTTTGCCTTCGGAGGCAAATTGCTCGGCAAGGCCCGCGGGCACGGTAACGCCCAGCTCGTCCATCAGGCGCACGTTGCCGGCGGCGATGACATTCTGTCCCTCGCGCGCCGTAACGCCACGACCAGGCACGGCGGCAAAGTCCTCGACCATGCGCGCGACAATTCCGCGCGCCTCGCACTCGGCCATAATCGCCTCGGCCAGCGGGTGCTCGCTTGAGCGCTCCAGCGCAGCGGCCAGCTTGAGCAGCGCCTTTTCGCTCATGGCGGGCGAGCCGTCGGCGCGCGCGGCAACCACAATATCGGTCACGGCCGGCTTGCCGCGGGTGACGGTGCCCGTCTTATCAAGCACCACGGTGCCCACGCTGCGCAGGTTCTCCAGCGCCTCGGCGCTCTTAAACAGGATGCCCATTTCGGCGCCCTTGCCGGTGCCCACCATGATGGCGACGGGCGTGGCCAGGCCGAGTGCACACGGACAGCTGATCACCAACACGGCCACGGCGGAGGTGAGCGCCTCGTTTATGCTGCCGGTCAGTGCCATCCACACCGCAAAGGTCACGGCCGAGATCGCGAACACCACGGGCACGAACACGCCGGCGACCTTGTCGGCCATGCGGGCGATGGGCGCCTTGGTGGCGTTGGCGTCCTCGACGAGCTTGATGATCTTGGCAAGCGATGTCTCGGCGCCCACACGTGTGGCGCGGAAGGTAAACGAACCGGTGCGGTTGACGGTGGCGGCGTTGACGGTGTCGCCGGCGGTCTTTTCCACGGGGATGGACTCGCCGGTGAGCGCGCTCTCGTCCACGGCCGAGCTGCCCTCGAGCACCACGCCATCGACGGGGATGGACTCGCCGGGGCGCACGCGCAGGACCTGGCCGGGAAGGATGGCGTCGACGTCCACAGTGGTCTCGGTGCCGTCCTCTGCCACGACAGTCGCGGTCTTGGGTGCCAGGTCGATGAGCGCCTCGATAGCGCCGCCGGTCTTGGACTTGCTGCGCGTCTCGAGATATTTGCCCACGGTGACGAGCGACAGGATCGTGCCAGCGCTCTCAAAATACAGATTGTCCATGCCTGTCATCATGGCTTCGTGGACCTGACCCGCGGCTAGCTGGTCGGCCATGATGAACATGGCGTAGAGCGACCAGGCGATGGAAGCGGTGGCGCCCACGGCAATAAGGGCGTCCATGGTGGGCGCGCCGTGCGCGAGCGATTTAAACCCGTTGATAAAGTACGCGTCGTTGACATAGACGATGGGGATGAGCAGGACGAGCTCAGTGAGGGCGAGCGTCGTGCTGTGGGAATGGTCGGTGAAAATGCTGGGCAGCGGCCAGCCGAGCATGTGCCCCATGCCTATGTAGAACAGCGGGATGAGGAATACGATCGAGACGATGAGGCGGGTGCGCATGGCAGAGGCGGCGGCCTCCAACTTTTTGGTCGGCGACTCCATATGGGCGGCGCCGGACCTGGCTTGCTCACTTCCGCTTTGGACAGCGTCGGTGCCCGTGCTGATGGGCGAGGCCGAGTAGCCTGCGCGGTCGACGGCGGTGCAGATATCGTCGGGGGAGACCTGCGCAGGGTCGTAGTCCACCAGCATAGAGCCGGCGAGCAGATTGACCGCGACGCTCTCGACGCCGTCGAGCTTGCTGACGGTACGGTCCACGTGCGCTTGGCACGCGGCGCACGTCATGCCGCCCACGTCAAACTTATCTTGAGCCACGGCTTCTCCTTTCTGTAGTTTGGTGTTGGAATTGTTAACCTGCCGATACTATACACCCATACCCCCTGGGGGTGTCCAGTGGAGATTGAAATGTATGTCATTCTGTTATTGGCCGAGGTGATAGCCAGGTCGGCGGACCGTAGCCGGTCTAATGTCTCAATCTGTAACAACTAGACCCGTTTTTATCGAGTAACTGTTACAAATCTAGACATTACATCGAGCCACAACTTAACGTCTCAATCTGTAACATCTGAGGACCGTTTTGCCTGCTAGATGTTACAGATCGAGACAAACCATTAGAGGGTAACCTGAACATCTCGATTTGTAACAGTAAGACCGATATTTGGGTCCTAGTTGTTACAGATTGAGATGTTGTCTCGGGGGGGGGGTGGGGCTTGTCTCGTTCTGTAACATCTAGACCCGTATCTGCCGAGCTAGTATTACAGATCGAGACAATTGCCGGGGAGGGGTCCCGTCACGGCAAGACGCCCACCGCCTAGATACAGAACCCAGGGATCACACAGGTTCGCTTATTTGGCTTTTCCGCAGGCGTTGCGTACGTAAAGACGTCGCCGTCGTGTCCCACGCGATTCAAATAGAGCGTGCCTTCGGTCTCCGATGAGTCGGGGCTCACCGTGCGCTCCCACCAGCAGGTGTCCTTGCCCTTCCACTGGCGGACCATCGTCTCGTTCGTGGAATACGGGCTCACCTTGAGCTCGCGGAAGAGCTGGTACTCCTTGCCCTCGCCGTTGTAGATGTCTGCCAGGTAGTGATAGTCCTTGGCAAACGAATAGGGCGGTTGCGTACCGCACAGCTCGACCATGGCGGGCAGCCAAAGGGTTGCGGGCAACTCGCTCAGACACGATGCGCTGTTGGCGGCACCCACATTGTTCGAGACCTTCTTGACCCCTTTAATGAGTGCGCGCAACTCGTTGGGCAGCAGCTTAAGGCCGTCGCCGTTGAGCCATTCCCGCAGCTCGCAATCTGCCCAGCCGGCGCTCGGCGGTTCAGCCGCAGCGTTGCGCTCGGCAATACCCGCGTCGAACATAAACGTCAGTCCGGCCTTGCCCGTACCGTCTAGAAGCTCGTCGTGGCGGATGCCCACGAGCTGCGCGCCAACCTGCTGCCCGTTGGTGAGCGTGACACGCTTGGTACACGGATAGGGGATATGCCCATCGGCATCGAGCAGGTGATAGCGCTTGGCAATCTCGCGTGCCTCGCTACGGGTCTCGGCGGCCTTAATCTTGAGCGAAATCTCCTGCAGCTGATCCCAAGTGTAGTCGTCAAGCGAACCGCGGATGCCGTCCAGGTAGTCGGGGATGCCAAAGCCATGGGTCGCCGCCCCAATGACG
The DNA here is from genome assembly GCA_900539035.1 of uncultured Collinsella sp. Taxonomy (GTDB): domain Bacteria; phylum Actinomycetota; class Coriobacteriia; order Coriobacteriales; family Coriobacteriaceae; genus Collinsella. The sequence goes on from UQAU01000016.1 coordinate 32,859, forward strand.
CTGAGCCCCGCAACGGCTGCAACGACGCCACCGATAATAAAGCGGCGGCGGGTCATGGCATCGTGCCGGGCCTGCTCCAGGATCTCTCGTGCGCGCTCACCGGCGACGTCGACCTTAAGGTGCGTGCCGGAGTCGATGTCGATTGCGGCGTCACTGCCCGCGCCTTCGCGGCCCTCGGATTCGGCATCGGTGAGGTATGCCGAGAGCACCTCGAGCATCTGCTGCTCGGTGGGACGATCGCACTGCTCGACTGAGAGACCCTTCATGATGATTTGGACGAGCGCTTCATCGCCCTCGCAGCGCGGCTCGAGCGGTGCCGGCTTGGTCTTGGTCTTTACGAGATAGAACGAGCCGGTTGCAGCGGCGTCCGTCGACTCAAAGTCAAACGGTTTGCGACCGCTGTAGAGCTGGTACAGAATGCTCGAAAGCGCATAGACATCGATTGCCGGCGAACGGCGAAGGGCCGCGATGCCTTCGATATCCTGCGTGAGCATCTCGGGCGCGGCGTATGCGGGCGTGGCAAAGCGCCAGATGTCGGCGCGCCGGGTGATCGTGTCGTCGCCGAGAGCCATGGTCGCGGAGCCCATGTCGATGAGGCAGGGGTCAAAGGAACAATCAGCAATCTGCTGCTCGAGCGTTCGGCTGGTGGTGCGGAACATGATATTGGCAGGCGACAGGTCGCGATGGATGACCGGATTCACGAGGCCTTGGGTCATCAAGAGCGCACGAAGCACGGCGTTTCCGACGGCGGCGACCATCTGGGTGGTCAGCCCGCCCGAGGCGTCGTGCGGAAGCAGGGGCAGCGCCTGCTTGAGTGAGGTGCCCTCGACCCACTCCATGAGGATGAGCGGGTCGTCCTCGCATGAACCGTAGCCATAGACGCGCGGAAATCCGCGCAGGTACGAGACGGTACACAGATGACGGTACTCCTCGAACAGCGCGGCGGTGTTGGCCAGGTGAGCGGCCGATTGCTCGGCGGAGCGGTCGGGGGCTTGGCCGGAAAGGACGGCGTTGTCCTTGAGTAGCTTGACGGCAAAGACCTCGCCGCTCGTGTTGGTCGCGCGCAGCACGTGCCCGATGTTGCCGTTGTTGCGGTGGGCCGTCTGGAGAATAAGCGTCATAAACCGACGCTTGGCCTCGTCCTCGGCGCTGGGGTCGACCGCCACGGCGGTGTCGAACGTGTCAAGACGGATGAGTTTGTCGCCATAGGCGCTATTGGTAGTATCCATGGCGTTCCTTTGTCTGGCATGGGTTGCCGCACGCATACGTGAGCAGTGCGGATATCGGTAAAGTACCATGATAGCCGCACTGCCCACGTATACCGCTGAGTATTGTCGTTTGCGACGCAGAAGGTAGAAGACGAAAGACGGACGGCGGCCGTCTTTCGATCGCCGTCCGCGCTAGTCCACAATGACAAGGAATGTCGTGTAGAGACCCAGATGGAGCCTGTCGCTGTTTTCGATTTCTACTGGGGGATAGATCTTGCCGGGCTCGCGTTGGTTGCGCGGCGGCTCAATCACAATATCGCCGTCGCCTGCACCCGATTCGAGTACCGTGCCGTTGGTCGATCCAAGGCCCTGGGCGTACCAGTGCTCACCCTCAAGCCAAATGCGAAGATGCTCGCGCGATGCGTCGGCGCCCACATCGGTGATGCTGGGCGAGGTTTTGGGCAAAGAACCAATCACGGTGCCGCGCGGATCGCGTGTGAGGGGATGGATTTGCATGTCGGCGCAGTTGTCGGCATGGGTTCTGAGCAGACCGAGGTTGGGGGCGACGGTGCGCGGCTGCTCCAGGCTGCTCATAAAGCCACGTCCGACGGTAGTTTCGGTGGTGCCAAAGTGCCCGCCCGTCTTGCTGTCGCAAAAGCGCTCGACGGTGGCCACGCCCTGAACGGGATCGGCGAGCGCCCCCGTTGCCACAAAGAGCATAAGGTAAAGCGTGCTTTTCTCGCGCACGGCATTGCCGTCAAAGTTGTCGATGCGATTGAGGGCATTTGCATATAGGCGGCTGTCCAGCTTGTAGCTGGCGAGAGCCGACATCATTTCGTTGGCGGCCGGACCGCGATAGTGCTCGGCGATTGCCTGATAGGCGGACTCGCCGCCGTCGAGCTTGCTGCAGATTGCCGCGGAAAGGTTGAGCGTGGTGACGGTAAAGTCGCTGTAGATGGCGGGCGCGCACTGGTCAGGCTTGCGATGAACGATGTAACGGGTGAGATACGAGCGGTTGGAAGAGCATTTCTCGAGCAGGGTGCTGCCGAGATAAGAGTTTCCATTGATGAGCATTCGGGCGATCTCGAGATGTTTAAGACCGCCGAACGAGCGAATATCGTTATAGAGGACCGAGCAAGGCGTCTCTGCTGCCACGGATACCTCCTTTGATTGCTTCCTAGCCAATATGGCGATAGGAATTAATGGCCCCCGGTGGGCGACGTATTAAATGGCTGCGCAATATATAGTGTAACCAAAGCAACATTATAGGCCACATGTTCGAAATTGCAGGAAGACTGAGAGATTTGGTTTGGACTGGACGGAAATCCCCCTTTGTCTTGATCTATAACAATTGGGACCGATTTTGCTCGGCAACTGTTACAGATTGAGACGTTTGTGAACCGTGTCGACCGTTTGTCTCGATCTGTAACACGTAGAGGAAGATTTGCCCTGTAGATGTTACAGATTGAGACAATCAGCCGGGCTCACCTCGTCCGCCTCGTCATCTGTGGTTTACGTGGGGGCATGCGAAGCACGGGTATACTAACCGGCGGCGAATCTGCTCCATCGCTTAGAGCTGCTGCGTCTGGACGGCGCGTGATAGGGCTGCCAAAGCGATCGCCAGCGTGCTGAGCAACGTCCTCTCTGTGCGCACCCGTTTTTGTATGTATTAGCGCACTACCAAGCACGCCCGCGCGGCCGCATGCCGTGCCCATGACGCGTGCAGATAAGGAACAACAACATATGCGTAATTCTGTATCCGACGTCACCGACGCCGAGATCCTGGACGAGGCCCGCGAGGCCATGACCCAGGCTGCCTTCGATGCTGCCGATGAGGCCAATGCTGCCCAGGCCGTCGAGTCCGCTACCGAGAGCCTGCCCGCCTTTGACGAGCTGGGGCTTTCCGAAGAGATGCTTCGTGCTATCGAGAACCTGGGCTACACGGCGCCGACGCCCGTGCAGGCCGGCTCGATCCCCGTGGTGCTCGAGGGCCGCGACCTGCTTGCCGCCGCTCAGACCGGCACCGGCAAGACGGCCGCCTTCTTGCTGCCGACTATGAACAACCTGGAGCACATCGCTCCGCCTAAGCCCGTGCACGAGCGTGGCGGTCGCAATCGCCGTCGCGGTGCCAAGAAGCCCGAGGGCAACGGCCGCGGTCCCGTGATGCTCGTCATCACCCCCACGCGCGAGCTTGCCCAGCAAATTGACGAGGTTGCGAGCAAGATTGCCGACGTCACCGGCCATGTTGCCGTGACCGTTGTGGGCGGCGTGAGCTACAAGCCGCAGACCGCGGCACTCAAGTACGGCTGCGATATCCTGGTCGCCACGCCGGGCCGTCTGGTCGACCTGATCGAGCAGGGCGCCTGCCACCTGAACGAGGTCAAGGTGCTGGTGCTCGACGAAGCCGACCGCATGCTCGACATGGGCTTTTTGCCCGCCGTCCGCCGCATTGTGCGCGAGACGCCGGCCGAGCGCCAGACGCTGCTGTTCTCGGCGACCCTCGACGAGGAGGCCGTGGGCGAGATCACCGACCTGGTGAGCGACCCGGCTCGTGTGGAGATTGCGCCGGCCACGTCGACCGCCGACACCGTCGACCAGTTTGTGTTCCCGGTGTCCATCGAGGCCAAGAACAACCTGCTGCCCGAGTTCCTCAAGAAGGAGGGCCCGGAGCGCACCATCGTCTTTATGCGCACCAAGCACCGCGCCGACAGCTGCTGCCGTCGTCTGGAGCGTAAGGGCATCAAGGCCGCCGCGATTCACGGCAACCGCAGCCAGGCCCAGCGCGAGCGCGCGCTTTTGGCCTTCCGCGACGGCACCGTCGACGTGCTGGTGGCAACCGACGTGCTCGCCCGCGGCATCGACATCAGCGACGTGCGCTACGTCGTGAACTTTGACGTGCCGGCCGAGCCGACCGACTACATCCACCGTATTGGCCGTACGGGCCGCGCAGGCGAGCTAGGCTGGGCCATCACGTTTGTGACCGAGCAGGACGTCGATGAATTCTACGAGATTGAGAAGCTCATGGACAAGACGGCCGACATCTACGAGGCCGGCGACCTGCATGTGGGTCCCAATCCGCCCGCGGTTGACCCCGAGCGCGACCCTGCGGCCTTTAAGGTGAAGAAGAAGACCAAGCGCGGCAAGTCCAAGAGCAAGAAGAAGCTTGAGCAGGCACGTCGCGACGGCAAACGCAACGGCGACGATTACGGTGATGTGGCCGGTCGTTCCAACCGCGGTCGAGACGAGCGCCGCGGCGATGGCGAGCGTCCGAGCCGTCCCAAGCGCGGCGGCAAGACCCGCGTGCGCGAGGGCGTTCAGGCTCGCGTGGACGAGGCTGTGGAGAGCGTGGCCCGCGAGGTGGCTGCCGAGGAGCGCGGCGGTGCTGGTGTCGTTGAGCAGGCCCCGCGCGGCAACCGTGCCGAGCGCCGTGCCAAGCAGTTCCAGGGCGAGGCGCATCGCCGTCGCCGCGAGGACGAGGACCGCGGCGGTCGTCGTCGTGTTGAGCGCGAAGACGAGGGCCGTGGCTCGCGTGGCGGCAAGCGTGGTGCGGGCAACCGTCGTCGTTCCGGTCGCGATGACGAGCGCGGCGGCCGTGACGAGCGTCGCGGCGGCGAGGGTCGCGGTGAGCGTGGCGCCCGCAGCGGTGAGTCCCGTGGCGGCAAGCGCTTTGAAGAGCGCGGTGGCCGCGGTGGCGAGCGTCGCGAGGGCGCTCGCGCTAATGGCACCCGCAGCGGCGCCGGGCGTTCTGGTGAATCGCGCGATCGTCGTGATCCGCGTGCCAGCCGCGATCGCCGCGATGATTGGCGCAACTACGACGATACCCGCGAAGAGCGTCGCGGCGGCTACCGTGGTGGTCGCGGCGGCAACCAGGCCGGCTCCCGTGGCGGCCGCGCCGGCGGCCGCGATAACCGTGGCAGCTATGGCAACGGCCGTGGCGGCAAGCGCGGCGGCAGCTCCCGTCGCCCCGGTGACGGCGGCGGCAAGCGCAAGTAACATACGCGTCGCGCTCTAAGTCGAGGCGACCAGAGGGCTCCGGGCATGTTTTTGCTCGGAGCCCTTTTTGGTGCAAGGGGGATAGGTTCATATGCACCAACGTCTTGAAGTTGCGGTGGAATACGAACTGTTTTGGCCTTTTGAGCGGCTTTTCAGTCCCTATTTCACCGCAACTCATGATTGGTGCAAACAAACCTGTCCACGATGCACCAGAGTGAGGAGTGTCCCCAAGTGCCGCATTGTGGGTAACGCGTTTTATCAAATATGGCATTTATCTGCGGTAATGCTCTATTTCACCGCTGAGGACGACGTTTCATACCGCCTGCCGAACCGTGTTGCTGCCAAACAACTTTATAGGTCAGTGTGTTGCGTGTAGCAATTTCGCCCGGCCTCGCCTCCGGGCTGCCATGTGAGAGGGGATCTTATGGCTCGACTGCATGTAATGGAACGCAGCCACGCTCAGGCCGTCATGGACGACCTGCACGATGCGCTCGGACGTCGTCTGGCGGTGAGTTCGCTCGCTCCGTGTCCCGTTGAGTTTACGGCAGCGCTCGTCAACCTGTGCTCCACCCAGAGCTGCGGCAAGTGCACGCCCTGCCGCGTGGGCCTGAGCGCGCTGAGCGACCTGCTCGCCGATGTGCTCGAAGGGCGCGCCGATGAGTCCACGCTCAACCTTATTGAGCGCACGGCCCGCACCATCTACCTTTCGAGCGACTGCGCCATCGGCTACGAGGCCGGCGCCATGGCGCTCGCGGCCATTCGCGGCTTCCGCGACGACTTTGAGCACCACATTCGTGAGCACTCCTGTGGCTTTGACCGCGAGGCCCGTGTCCCGTGCGTCTCAGGCTGCCCGGCGCACGTCGACATTCCCGGGTACATTTCGCTCGTTGAGGCCGGCCGCTATGCCGATGCCGTCAAGGTCATCCGCAAGAACAATCCGCTTCCGCTCGTCTGCGGCCTGGTGTGCGAGCATCCCTGCGAGATGCACTGTCGCCGTGGCATGGTCGACGACCCCATGAACATCCTCGCCCTCAAGCGGTTTGCCGTTGAGCACAGCGACCTCAACGACCACAAACCGCATGTAGTGGACAACACCGGTAAGCGCGTCGCCGTGATCGGCGGCGGCCCGGCCGGCCTTTCCTGTGCCTACTACCTGGCCGTGATGGGCCACAAGGTGACCATCTTTGAGCAGCGCCACCACTTGGGCGGCATGCTGCGCTACGGTATCCCCAGCTATCGTCTGCCACGCGAGCGCCTGCAGGCCGAGATCGACTGGATCTTGAGCGCTGGCATCGATGCGGAACTCGATCACTCCGTGAACGGCGAGGAGCTCGCTCGCCTGCGCGACGAGTTCGATGCCGTCTACCTGGCCATCGGTGCCCACAGCGACAAGAAGCTCGGCCTTCCGGGCGAAGAGGCGCCCGGCGTGGAGTCGGCCGTCAAGATGCTGCGTGCCATCGGTGACGACGAGCTACCCGACCTGAGCGGCCAGCGCGTGTGTGTCATCGGCGGCGGCAACGTGGCCATGGACGTGGCTCGCTCTGCCGTGCGCTGCGGTGCCCAAAAGGTGAGCATCGTCTACCGCCGCCGCATCTGCGATATGACGGCCCAGGACGCCGAGATTGCCGGCGCCCAGGCCGAGGGCTGCGAGGTTCTGGAGCTCACGGCCCCGCTCGGTATCGAGACGGGCGAGGACGGTTGCGTGAGCGGCCTGCGCGTGCAGCCGCAGATTATCGGCGAGCCCCGCCACGGGCGCCCGGCCCCGCGTGCCGCCGCCACGCCCGAGCAGGTCATTCCCTGCGAGCGCGTGTTCGTAGCCATCGGTCAGGATATCGACTCCAAGCCGTTTGAGGACATGGGCATCGCCTGCAAGTGGGGTCGCGTCGTCACCGATTCGGACGGCGCCGTGCCCAACTTCGATGGCCTCTTTAGCGGCGGCGACTGCCAGACCGGCCCCGCCACCGTTATCCGTGCTATCAACGCCGGCCGCGTGGCTTCGGCAAATATCGACCGCTACCTGGGCTTCGACCACAAGATTAAGCTCGACGTGGAGCTGCCGACCGTTCAGTTTAAGGGCAAGCACGAGTGCGGCCGCTGCGAGCTGGGCGAGCGCGAGGCCGGCGAGCGCATTCACGATTGGAATCTGGTCGAACAGGGCCTTACCGAGGAAGAGGCGCGCCAAGAGGCGAGTCGCTGCCTGCGTTGCGACCACTTTGGCTTTGGTGCGTTCCGCGGAGGGAGGAACCTGGAATGGTAGAGCTCAACAAAACCACCGTCGGCGACAACAGCGAAAACGGAGCGCATAACATGGTCAGGCTCATTATCGATAACTGCGAAGTCGTGGTGCCCGAGCACACCACGATCCTGGATGCGGCCAAGTCCGTCGGCATTCAGATTCCCACCCTGTGCTACCTGCGTGATCTAAACGAGATCGGCGGCTGCCGCGTGTGCGTGGTCGAGGTTGAGGGCTGCGACCAGCTGGTTGCCGCCTGCAACAACTACGTGCTCGACGGCATGGTGGTCCACACCAACAGCCCCAAGGCCCGCGAGGCCCGTCGCACCAACGTGCAGCTGCTGCTGTCCCAGCATGATTCGCAGTGCACGAGCTGCGTGCGCAGCGGTAACTGCAACCTGCAGACCATCGCCAACGACCTGGGTATTTTCTATCTGCCGTATCAAAGGCATTTGGCGGGCGAGGGCTGGGATTTCGATTTTCCTATCATCCGCGAAAACGACAAGTGCATTAAATGCATGCGCTGCATCAAGGTGTGCGAGAGCGTGCAGGGCTTAGGGATTTGGGACCTGACCAACCGCGCCACGCATACCGCCGTGGGTACCCGCGGGCGCGCACCGATCGGCAAGACCGATTGCGTCGCGTGCGGCCAGTGCATTACGCATTGCCCGACGGGCGCCCTGCGCGAGCGCGACGATACCGAAACCGTGTTTGACGCGCTCGCAAATCCCGACAAGATCGTGCTGGTGCAGATCGCGCCTGCCGTGCGCAGCGCCTGGGGCGAGGAACTCGGCATATCTCGCGAGGAGGCCACCGTTGAGCGCTTGGCTTGCGCGCTGCGCCGCGTGGGCTTTGAGTACGTGTTCGACACCGATTTCTCGGCCGATCTCACCATTATGGAGGAGGGCTCCGAGCTGCTCGAGCGCCTGGGCGCCGCCGCCAAGGGCGAGGGTGACAGCCGCGGCTGGCCCATGTTTACGAGCTGCTGCCCGGGCTGGGTGCGCTTTGTGAAGGCGCGCTATCCGGAGTTTGTCGACAGCCTGTCCACGTCCAAGTCGCCGCAGCAGATGTTCGGCGCTATTGCCAAGACCTACTACGCCAGGGTGCTGGGTGTGGAGCCTGAGCGCCTGTTCGTGGTGTCCGTTATGCCGTGCACGGCCAAGAAGGCCGAGTGCGCGCTGCCGAGCATGGTGGGCGAGGACGGCGCGCCCGATGTGGACGTTGCGCTGACGGTGCGCGAGATGGTGCGCATGATCCGCGCGAGCCACGTGAGCGTGGACACGCTGGTCGAGGAGCCGCTCGACACGCCGCTGGGCTTTGGCACGGGCGCGGGTGTGATCTTTGGCGCCACGGGCGGTGTGATGGAGGCTGCTGTGCGCTCGGCCTACTACCTGGTGACGGGCAAGAACCCCGATGCGGATTTCTTTACCGACGTGCGTGGACTCGACGGCTGGAAGGAAGCTGTCGCCGATATCGATGGCACCAAGGTGCGCGTCGCCGTGGCGCACGGGCTGGGCAACGCCGCCCGCCTGCTCGACGCGATTCGCGACGGCCGCGTGAGCTATGACTTCGTTGAGGTTATGGCATGCCCGGGCGGCTGCGTCGGTGGCGGCGGTCAGCCCATCCACGACGGCTGCGAGCTGGCGGCCGAGCGCGGCCAGGTACTGTGGGGCCTGGATGCGAAGGCGGACATTCGCTTCTCGCACGAGAATCCCGATGTCCAGGCGTGCTACAGCGAGTTTTTGGGCGCACCGCTCTCGCCGCTGGCCGAGGAGCTGCTGCATACCGATCATCACGCCTGGTCGATGCCCAACGAGGGGACGTGCTAGCGATGCGCGCGTTTAATGTTGAGCTGTCGCGCCGGGGGTTTGCCTCGGCGCTCGCCGCGGGCGCCCTGTCGCTTGCGCTCGCGGGCTGTGGCGGCGGGGCTGCCGGTGCCGGGTCCGCCGCGGGCTCGGCTGCCACGGACGGCGCCGGTGCTGCTGCAGAGCCGGTCGAGGTGCACGTCGCCTCGCTCAAGGGGCCGACCTCGATCGGTCTGGTGCAGTTTATGGACCGGGCGGCCGATGGCGAGACGGACAATGAGTTCGACTTTGCGATGAATACTGCCGCCGATGAGATTGTGCCCAAGGTCATTCAGGGCGATATCGACATTGCCCTGGTACCCGCCAACGTGGCGAGCGTACTCTACAACAAGACCGAGGGCGCGGTGCAGGTCATCGACATCAACACGCTGGGTGTGCTGAACGTTGTGACGGGCGACGCGAATGTGGCCTCGTTTGGCGATCTGGCGGGTCGCACCGTCTACATGACGGGCAAGGGCACCACGCCGGAGTACGTCATGAATTACCTGTTGGAGCGCGCGGGCCTGACCGGCCAGGTGACGCTTGAGTTTAAGAGCGAGCCCACCGAGGTGCTCTCGGCCCTGCTTGCCGATCCGTCTGCCGTGGGCGTGCTGCCCGAGCCGTTCAAGACCGCCGTCATCGCAAAGAGCGAAGGCAAGCTGTCAGCGCCGGTAAGTCTGACCGATGTGTGGGATGAGCTGGCGGGTGACACTGGCTCGCGCCTGCTGACGGGCGTGACTGTGGTGCGCCGCGCGTTTGCCGAGGAACATCCCGAGGCCGTGGCGGAGTTCTTGCGCTGCCATGCGGCGAGCGTGAAGGCCGTCAATGCGGCGCCGGCGGACTGGGCGCAGGCCGTGGTCGATGCGGGCATCGTGGACAACGCCAAGATCGCCGAGAAGGCGATTCCCGGGTGCATGCTCATGTGCCAGACGGGGAAGGATATGAAGGCGGCGCTCGGTGGGTACCTACAGGTGCTGGCCGATGCGGACGCGAGCGCCGTGGGCGGCAAGCTCCCGGCCGATGATTTCTACTACATGGAGTAGCCCGTGCGTGCGTTTGCTCGACAAATGACAGAGCGTATGAAGGCGGTGGCGGCAGCAGGTGCCGTCGCCGCCTTTTGGCTTGCCGTGTGGGTCTTCGCGGCGGCGCTGGTGGCGCAACCGCTGATCTTGCCGGGGCCGGGTGCTGTTGCCTTGGCGCTGCTGCGCCTGGTGTGCGATGGCGGTGCCTGGGCGATTTTGGCGGGCTCGGGCGCGCGGATACTGGGTGGGCTGGCGCTTGCCGCGGTGTGCGGCGGTTTGCTGGCCGGAATTTCGTCGCGCTCGCGGGCGTTTGCCCGCTTGGTGGCTCCGGCGCTTTCATTTGTTAAGGCGACGCCGGTTGCCTGCGTGGTTGTCCTGCTGCTTATTTGGCTGGGATCGGCACGTGTGAGCATCGCGGCGGTCTTTTTGATGGCGCTGCCGGGCGTGTATTTTTCGCTGGCCGAAGGGCTGGCTCAGGTGAATAAACCGCTGGAGCAGATGTTCCGTCTGCATGGCGTGCGCGGCTGGCGCCTGTTTTGCGCCCACACCTGGCGCGAAGTCCTGCCGTTTGCGCTTTCGTGCGCCCGGGCCGTGATCGGCATGAGCTGGAAGGCCGGCGTGGCGGCGGAGCTGATTGGCATGGCGGTGGGCACCGTGGGCGAGCGCATCTATCAGGCAAAGCTTTTGATTGAGACGGCTGATCTGCTGGCGTGGACCGTGCTAGTCGTTGCCGCCTCGTGGACATGTGAGCGCGTGCTGGTGTGGCTGCTGCGGGTTTCGGGACCCGCGGCGTGGCGCGTGGCGGTGCGGGCGCATGGGCATGGACTGCGCGGGCGTGTGGGGGCTGCGAGCGATGGCGCTGCAGCGGAGCTTGCACTTGCCGTGGGCGATCGCGCACCCTGGGCGCCGGCGCTGGACGGACTGGTGCTCAATGTGCCCGCGGGTGGGCGTATCTGTGTGATGGGTGCTTCGGGCATGGGCAAGTCGACGCTGCTTTCGTTGGCAGCGGGGGAGTGCGCGCCGTGCTCGATGGTGTTTCAGGATGCACGCTTGGTCGAGTCCGCCTCGGCGCTGGATAACGTGCTGGTGTGCGCCGATGCGCGTGTGGATGCTTCGAGCGCCGCGGCATTGCTGCGCCTGCTGGTGCCGGGAATCGATGTGCATGCGCGCGTGGTCGAGCTCTCGGGTGGACAGCGCCGTCGTGTCGAGATCGCCCGCGCCCTGCTGTGTGGTGGCTGTGCCGTCATTCTGGATGAGCCCTTTACCGGCCTGGACGCCTCCGCGCGCGATGCGACGGCCGAGACTGTGCTCGACTTTCTCGACGGCCGCATGCTGCTGCTTGCCACGCACGATGCCGTCGACGCTCAGGCCCTCAATATCTCGGACATCATCACGCTCTAAATACTTACTCAGCAACAAAATGATCCGTTTTCCTCCGTCCCCATGGGATCAGCTCTCTGCCGAGTTGTGGTAGAACTAGGGAACGGTTTTGAGGAGGTTGGCATGCTCAATGCGATGATTTGGGCGCTTGCCTGTTTTGGCGTTGTCGCTGCCGATATAGCCCTGAGCGCGGTTCTGTTTTCAGTTCTCGATGCCGTGTCGGTGCTGACGGGCTATCCGATCGACAATCTCGATATCCAATGGTTCCAGGCTGCTGCTCAGACGGCGTCGTTTTTGATGGCGCTGCTGTGGTGGCGTTATCTGTGGCCGCGCTCGTTTGTGGCGCGCTGGCAGGGCGAGCGCCCGCTTGGCGGGGGAGCGCGTGGGGCGTGGAAACGCATCGCCTGCGTTATCGTGATCGGCCTTGCCCTGCAGGTGGTCGTTGGCTACGTGACCGATGCTGTGCTGTCGCTGTTGCCCGAGGCGGCGGCCGACTACAGCGAGCTTGTCGAGGAAACAGGCATGGGCGACACGAGCTATCTGGCCGTCCTGACCACGGTGATCGGCGCTCCGTTTTGCGAGGAGCTGCTGGTGCGCGGTATCATTTTTGAGTTTTCGCTCCGAGCATTTAACCCGCAGTGCCGTCCCCTCTGGAAGCGTCGGCGTCGCGCGCGGGCGCAAGGCGTCGCCATGGTGCCCTGGGCGGCGCCGGACAAGCGAGGCATCGCCGCGGCGATTGTGCTGCAGGCGGCCATCTTTGGCTTTATGCATATGAACTGGGTGCAGGGCTGCTACGCCGGCGCCGCCGGTCTGGTCTTTGGCTGGGCGCTCGTGACCACCGGAAAGCTCCGCTACACGATCCTGCTGCATTTTGCCTTTAACGCCGGGTCGTATCTCATGACGTTGCTGTGGTTTGTGAACACGCCGCTCGACGTGATAATCACGGTCGCGATCGCCGGCGTGATCCTGGTGGAGGCAATGTGCTCGCTGCGCCAAGCGTGCCAGCAGAGCGCTGCGAGCGCACCTACCGCATTCCCGCACTAATTGCGGCGTCCGCCTCCGTTGGCACCCTGACGCCCCTGAGCTGCACGGTTGCGCCCAGCAGTGTTCTGTGCGCGCGACATGCCGCCGTGCCCCTTGCTACCCTTGGGTCCCTTGCCGGCGGCGCCACCGTGGGCCTTGCCGCCCTTCTTGCCGGTCCCATGTCCGCCGCCAGCAGACGTCTCGCCCGGGCGCGGCGGTACGGGACGGATCAGGCAATGCTTGGTGTAGCCGATCAGGTCACGACGCCCGGCCTTTTCCAATGCTTCGCGCACGAGCTTGTAGTTCTCGGGCTTGCGGTACTGAATGAGCGCGCGCTGCATGGCCTTTTCGTGCGGGTCGCGCGCCACGTAGATCGGCTGCATAGTACGCGGATCCACGCCGGTGTAGTACATGCAGGTCGACATGGTGGACGGGGTGGGGTAGAAGTCCTGCACTTGCTCGGGCATATAGCCCATGTCGCGCACGGCTTCGGCAAGGTTCACGGCTTCCTTCATGGTTGAACCGGGGTGGCTCGAGATCAGGTACGGCACCACGTACTGCTTGAGTCCGTATTCATGGTTCAAGCGCTCAAATTTGCGACAGAACGCATCGTAGACGGCGCGGCTCGGCTTGCCCATCACACTCAGCACCGCGTCGCTCACGTGCTCGGGCGCTACGCGCAGCTGGCCCGAGACATGGTGCTCCAGCAGCTCGCGCAAAAACTCGTCCGAGGCATCGGCCATGGTGTAGTCAAAACGGATGCCGCTGCGGACGAAGACCTTCTTGACGCCCGGCAGCTGGCGCAGGTCGCGCAGCAGCTGCGTGTAGCCGCTCTCGTCGACCACCATGTTCTTGCACACGCTCGGCCACAGGCAGCGCTTGTTCTTGCACACGCCGTGCTTGAGCTGTTTGTCGCAGGCCGGGCGGCTAAAGTTAGCCGTCGGTCCGCCCACGTCGTTGATGTAGCCCTTAAACTCGGGGTCGTGTGTGAGCAGCTCGGCTTCGCGCATGATCGAGTCGTGGCTGCGCATCTGCAGCACGCGGCCCTGGTGGAAGGTGAGCGCGCAAAACGAGCATTCGCCAAAACAGCCGCGGTTGGAGCTAATGGAAAACTTGATCTCGGCAAAGGCCGGCACGCCGCCTGCCGCGTCGTAGTCGGGATGCCAATCACGTGCGTAGGGGAGCTCGGCCACCTCGTCCATCTCATCGGTGGTGAGCGTCGCCGACGGCGGGTTCTGCACCACATAGACGCTGTTGGGGTAGGGTTCTACCAGGCGATGCCCGGTGATGGGGTCCATGTTTTGCTGCTGCACGTTAAAGCTACGCGCGTAGTTGAGCTTGTCGGCGGCAAGGTCGTCCCAGCTGGGCAGCAGATCGTAGTCGTAGACCTCGTCGAGCGAACCCGTGCGGTAAACGGTGCCGTTGATATAGGTGATCTGATCGACGGGCAGTCCCGCGTCGAGCGCGTCGGCGATCTCGACAATCGCGTGCTCGCCCATGCCGTAGATGAGGATGTCGGCGCCCGAGTCGAGCAGTACCGAGCGCTTGAGCTTGTCCTGCCAGTAGTCGTAGTGGGCCAGGCGGCGCAGACTCGCCTCGATGCCGCCGATGATGATGGGGGCATCCTTAAACGTCTGGCGAATGAGGTTGCCGTAGACCGTGACGGCACGGTTGGGACGGCGCCCCTCCTCGCCACCGGGCGTGTAGGCGTCGGTGTGACGGCGGTGCTTGGTCACCGAATAGTGGTTGACCATGGAGTCCATGTTGCCGGCGCTGACCAAAAAGCCCAGGCGCGGCTCGCCGAGCACGGTGATGCTGGCGGGGTCGGTCCAGTCGGGCTGGCAGATGATGCCCACTTTGTAGCCGTGCGCGTCGAGGACGCGGCTGATGATGGCCATGCCAAAGCTGGGGTGGTCCACGTAGGCGTCGCCGCAGATGTAGACAAAGTCGCACTGGTCCCAGCCGCGCGCGTCCATATCGGCGCGGCTGACGGGGAGGAACTTGTCGCGGCCCGGACGCCAGGGGCGTGTGGGCGCTGCTGGGGTATGCGTGGTGTGCCTACCCTGCGCCTTACCGCCGCGCTTTTGCTGCTGGCCTTGTTTGCCCTGCTGACTGCGCTGGTTGTTCTGAGCGTGCTGAGGCTTTTTTGCCACGATCCCTCCCGGTGTTTGTATGCTGCACGTAATTGTAACCAGTCTTTTTGGGACGTGTCTCTATAGTTTTGTCAACCGCGTGCTTCGCGCCATTTCGGCATGACGCATCCGGGCGCCT
>UQAU01000017.1 GCA_900539035.1 uncultured Collinsella sp.
CAAAGGCGACCTCGTCGAGCACGGTGTCCTTGCAGATCTGGCGGTCAGGGTTTTGGAAGAGGGTCGCGACCTCGCGAGCGATGCGGCTCGTGGGAACGGCTGCGGTATCCAGTCCCGTGACGCGCACGCTGCCCGAGGCGGGCTTAAGCAGGCCTGTGAGCAGTTTGGTGAGCGTGGTCTTGCCGGCGCCGTTTTGGCCGACGATGCCCACGAGCTCGCCAGGATAGAGCGTCAGGCTAAGGTCGTGTACGGCGGCGCCGCCATTGGGATAGGCAAACTCAACATGGTCGAAGGTGAGTACGGGTTCGGCGTCCTTGGCATGAGGGCGCAACGACGGTGCATGCGGGGAGCCGGCGGGCGCTTGGGCTTCGCTGACCGCGTGTGCGGGGTCGACGATGCCCGAAATCATGCGCTCGGCCTCATCGACATCCAAGCAAGGGGTACCGCTTACCAGGCCATCGGCCTCGAGGCTATTGAAGATACGCGTGACGCGAGGGCAGTCGACGCCGATGGCACGGAGCTCGTCGGTATGCGCGAAGACCTCGTGTGGCTCGCCCTGCAGCGCGATTTCGCCATGGTTGAGCACGAGCACGCGGTTGCAGTACTCCGAGAGCAGGGCGACCTTTTGCTCAACGACGACGATGGTGATTCCAAGTGCGCGGTTTGCCTCACGCAGCGTCTCGAAGACCAACGTGGAGCTGGCGGGGTCGAGTGCCGCGGTGGGCTCGTCTAGAACCAAGACGCGCGGGCGCATGGCGAGGATGGCGGCGATGGCTACCTTTTGCTTCTGTCCGCCCGAGAGCGTGGCGATCTCGCGGTCGCGCAGGTCGCTGATGCCGACGGTCTCGAGCGTTTCGCTCACGCGCTGCTCGATCTGGTCGTGGGGAACGCCAAAGTTCTCGAGGCCAAAGAGCATCTCGTCCTCGACGATCGAAGCGACCATCTGCGTGTCGATATCCTGTAGCACACTGCCGACGATTTGCGACACGTCGGTGAGCGAGACTTCGCAGGTGTCGTGGCCGTCGACCATGACGGACCCAAAGAACGTGCCGGTGTAGTGGTGGGGCACGGCGCCCGACAGGCAGGCGGCAAGCGTGGACTTGCCGGCGCCCGAGGGCCCGATGATGCCGATGAAATCTCCCTTGTTCACGCTGAGCGAGATGTGCCTGAGCGCCTGCTCGGTCTGCGTGCCATAGGAGAACGAGACATCGTCGACGTTGATGATCGTTTCCATGGATACCTTTCATAGTCATTGGGGACGTTCTTAAATGACCAGTCGTTTAAGAACGTCCCCAAGAGCTAGTCGTTTGGGACGGTCTTTGATGGTGAAGCACGGAGACGGCTTTACGAGGTACCCCAGGTTGGCGCGAAAGAGGAACGAAGCGTACTTGGGTACGCGAGCGACGAATGAACGCCAAGATGGGGTGGCTCGTAAAGCCGAGCGGGTTAGTTGAGCTTCAGGGCCTTCTGGATGGGCAGGTAGAGGGCGCCGACCAGAATGGCGTTAAAGACGGCGGTCATGGCGACGACGGGCAGCATGGCGGCGGCGAGCTCGCCTACCACGCCGAGCATGGCCATCTTGATGACCATGAAGATGACGCCGGAGACAAAGGTGGTCAGGAAGGTTGCGACAATGGCGGTCGCGGGCTTGACCTGACCGTTCTTGCCGGCGGCGTTGACGATGCCGGCCATGAGCATGGCGGCGATGCCCTCGGCGGCAAAATCTACGAACGGCGAAGTGGTGGTGATCTGGATCACGGCAGCCGAGATGAGGCCAATGACGAGCGCCTGGCCGATGTTGGGGCGAACGACCAGGATGGTGAGGCAGAAGGCCGAGATGATGAACTCGGGGCTGATCATGCCGCCCGAGATGCCCGAGATGGCCTTGCCGACGGTGAAGTTGAGGATGAAGCCGGCAGCGAGCAGGATGGCAAGCAGGACGAGGGCGCGGACATCGAGTTTGCCGCGGTCGGCGGTCTGGACGGTGCGGGGCTGGGTGGCGGCGGTGTTCTGAGACATGGTGAAAATCCTTTCGGAAGGGGAGTGCAAGAGAAAAGCGGAGGCGCGTGATGCGAATGCGATCGGGCTCGAGATAGAAAAAGGCCCCCGGTCGAAACCGGAGGCCTTCCAATCACCTAGAGCGCAAAAACAGGCGTGAGGGACTCACTGTCGACCGATCGTATTCGCATCACGCCACCACCAGTTGTTGAGAGACTTCATCGTGTTCTTCATGTTGGTGGCTCCTTTCGTGATGCCGTGGCGCGGTCGCACCTAGTTGCTGTTGCGCTGCACTATAGCACAGCGAAGTGTGTGCGGGGAAATCTTTTTTGAAAAGATTTCGGCGGCGTTTCCTGCCGGTCAAAAGGGCAGGCTGAGCGGGTGGGATGATTCATGTGCCCCGCCCGCTCAGCTAAGACGTTACTCCTTATTGCGACGGTAGAGGAAGTAGCCGCCCGCGGAGATGACGGCAACGCCAGCGATGGCGAATGCAGCCACCACGCGGCCATCAAAACGATCACCGGTGGTGGGCAGGCCGCCCTTGGTGTTCGTCTTGTTGGTGGTTACCGTGGTCGTGGTGTCCGACTTGCCAGGCTTCTCGGGCTTGGTGGTGGGCTGCTCGGGCTTAGCGGGCTGCTCGGGGGTACCGGGCTGCTCGGGAGTGCCAGGCTGCTCGGGAGTGCCAGGCTGATCCGGGGTTACCGGGTCGGTGGCAAGAGCGTCCTTGGCGTAGGTGATGGACACCTTGAGGCCGTTGGTCTCGGTGTTCAGGTCGCTCGGGGTGAAGGGCTGGTCGAAGTTTTCGGCCTTCTGATAAGCGCGCATCTCCTGGAGCAGGGCCTTGCACTTGACGTAGGTGTTCTCGGTAGCAGCCTTGCCGGCCTTGTTGGCCAGGGCGGTGCGGCCCTCGGTGGTCGTCTCGGCCAGCATGGCGGTGTCGACTTCCTTGTTCTGCTCGATAAGCTCGTTCTGGAGCGCGTCGAGGTAGGCGCGGACGCTGGTGGCGAATTGTGCGCGGTTCGCGAAGCAAAGCGAGTTGATGTCCATCAGGACGTAGTTAATGGAGTTCTCAGGCTCCTCGTTGTTCACGATGTCCGTCTCGCTGCAGTGACCATAATCAACGGTCTGGTCGCTGAAGTAGGGGCTGACTTCGGTCATCAGAGCGGAGTATAGCGGGATAGCGACGGAGAACTCGGCGCAGGAGAGCATCTCCCACTGGATGGTTGCAACCTCGGGGTCATAGCCCTTTCGAATCTGGAAGAGGTTGGCCTCGGCGTTGCGGTCGGAACCGATGCTGCTGACACCGTCAGTATTGGCATTAAGGCCGGGGACTTTTTCACCGCGGTTGCCGAAGGCGCGAATCAGCTCAAACGTGTTCCAGTCGGACTTGCCGGGCTGGAAGAACAGCGGCTGCATCTCATGAACCATGGCACCGAGCGTGGCGTCATTCTTGTCCTTGTCCTTGACGATCTCGTAGTCGGTGCCCTCGGTCAGCGGAGCCATAAAGTAGTCGCGGCCCTGGATATAGCGCGCCCAAGAGCCCATGCCCGTGTTGTTGATGGACGCACCGTAGGTCTGGGCAACATCGAACTGTCCGTCTTCAAAGTACTTGGCGAAGCCCTTCTCTTCGGGCATAGTCTGGATTCCCTCAGAGTGGAGGCAGTTCTCAGCATCGTCAAGATTGACCTGGAAATTGAGGTTACTAATGTTGGGGTTGACCGAAGCGACGTCGTCGGTCAGCTTCATAGCGATCCACTGGTGGCCGGAAAGCGCGGCGAACAGCCAAGTCTCGGTGTTGTCGGCGATGACAATCTGGTCGTTGGAGCAGACGCCCTGCTCGTCAATCAGACTGCCGATAAGCTCGACGCCCTCGCGGGCCGTTGCGCTCTCGCCCAAGATGACGCCCGCGTAGCTGTACTCGCCGATGCCGGTATTTTTGACCTCGGGATTTGCTTTGTGGGCATGCTTGGTCGTGGGATCCGCTGTCTTGGCATCGTCGTTGTAGGAGGTGCTCAGTGTTGCGGAGCAGGAGACGCCCTTCTCATTGATGCCGGCCTCGGAGTAGGCATCCCAGCGTCCGTCCCACTCAGCAGGATGGTCGCGCACGTAGCTGTAACGATACGTAGTCTTGGTCGAGGTGTAGGAGAATCCGGACTCGTCCGAGCTGTAGGTATGACCAGGGCCATAAGAGGGCTCGATGCCATAGTGTTTGAGGTAACGAGTGCCAATGTCCTCGGTGCGGCCATAGTACGTGTTACCGTCGGCCGTAAGGTTCTTGCCCATGTACATCTGCGTGCAGGCGAGCGCAGAGGTCGGCATGGACATGATGGTTGCTGCTCCAAAGGCGAGGCCTATGCCAAGCTTTTTGAGCGCGTTGACGGGGTGAGTTTTCCTCATATTCCCTCCCAGCGTGCGAAAGCCCTCCGTTGCCAGAGGGCTTCAGCCAATAAAGACACCTCATTAGCGTAACGAACTGGAAACAATATTCATCTATGAAAGAAACTTAGTCGATAAGCGTGATGAAATATGCGATGAACGGTTAATTGTACTCAGTTTGTAGCTTTACTTTAATAAAGACGCCCTACAATTACTGTAGCTCAATAAAGCGTCTGGAAATACCGAAAATAAAAATCCCCCGCTGTTTGGCAAATGCATAAACAGCGGGGGAGACGATAATTGGATGAATATCATACCAATGTGGAATTACTTCTTCCGACGGTGGATCACGTTGATCGCATAGCCTACGAGCATGGCCAAAACGATGACGATAAAGCCGAGCAGGGGATTGTCGTTCATGGGGTCCTCCTATTTTCCGAGCGGGGAGAATTCGTCGACGATGAGGTCGAGGCATTGCGGAAGCGCGCGGGCGCCAAAGACGCCCGAGTTGCTGGAGATGATCTCGCCATCGAACTGCATGCCCAGCGACGGGGTGCAGGTGATCTTGGCTTCCTTGGTCTGGATGATCTTGAACTGCGGGCGGCCGAGTACCTTGCCGGCGGGGTCGAGTGCGGCGGTGATCACAGTCGGTAGAAGCTGCACAGTTTTTACGGGTTCGATGACCGCAATGTCGACCATGCCATCGTTCATACGGCAGTCGGGGAACAGGTTGATGTCGTTTTGGATGACCGAGGTGTTGCCGGCCATGCAGCAGATGCCGTCGAGCTCCTCGACAATGCCGTCATGCTCAATCGTAAAGTGCGCCACCGTGGGATTGGGCGTGGCGAGCGCGGAGAGGAAGTAGGCGATCTCGCCGATGTCGTTTTTGGTGGGGGCGGCCTTCATCATGATCTCGGCGTCGAAGCCCGAGCCGGCGATGATGATAAAGCCGTGGCGCCTCTCGTTGCCGTTCTCGTCGAGCCAAAAGAGCTCGCCCATGTCGACTTTGACCGTGCGACCGGCGCGGCAAGCCTTGGCAAGCGCCGCTGCCTCGGGGGCATTACCGATGTTGTTGAAGAACAGGCAGGCTGTGCCGGAGGGGAAGACGAGCGTGGGGACACTGCATCCGCGCATCTGATCGAGCACGTTGGAGACGGTGCCGTCGCCGCCTGAGACTACCACGCGATCGAATTCGCGCACGTCCGCCACGGCGTCCTCGGGCTCCATGCCATCGCCGATAAAACGCATCACGACCTCGTCGCCGCCCTGCGCGAGGGCGTGCGTGAATGCGTAGATTTCATCTGAGCTGGGGCCCGATGCCGGGTTGTGGATGATAAGGCAGCGCATACTTACGTTCCCGTTCTGTGACTAACCGAGTATAGTTGTAAGGCAATGCCGATATCCTACCCGTGTTTTTCGGGCCTAACCTTATTCGATGGGTTGATATGTACATTTCCACACATCAGGCTCTACTCGACTTTTGCCAGCGCGCCCGTGAGTTCGACGCGATTGCCGTCGATACCGAGTTTTTGCGCGAGCGCACGTTCCATCCGCGTCTGTGCTTGGTTCAGATTGCCACCCCTGCCGAGAGCGTCGCGGTCGATCCCCTGGTAATCGACGACCTATCGCCGCTGGCCGAGCTTATGGCCGACGAGAGCGTGACCAAGGTCTTCCACGCGTGCTCGCAGGATATGGAGGTCATGCTCCATACCGTGGGCGTGCTGCCGCGTCCGATTTTTGACACGCAAGTGGCCGCCGCCTTTTTGGGCGAGCGCCAGCAGGTTTCGTACGGCGCACTCGTGCAGGCGTTTTGCGGCGTATCGCTGCCCAAGACCGAGTCGCTGACCGACTGGTCGCGCCGCCCGCTGACCGATAAGCAGATCGAGTACGCGATCGATGACGTCAAGTACCTGATCGTCGCCTATACCGAGATGATGAGCCGCCTGCGCGAGCTGGGCCGTGTGGATTGGGTGCTCGACGAGTTGCGTCCTCTGGCAGACGAGTCGCACTACCTCGCCGACCGCCATGAGGCATTCCGCAAGGTCAAGCGCATCAACTCGTGCAGCCGCCATCAGCTGGGCATTGCGCGCGAGCTTGCCGCCTGGCGTGAGGACCGCGCCGAGCGGCGCAACATCCCGCGCAAGTGGGTCATGTCCGACGATACGCTGCTGGCGCTCGTCAAGCGCAATCCCGTGCGTGTTGAGGAGTTCCGTAGCATCCGCGGTACCGATCAGCTGGGGGAGCGCGACGTGGACGGCGCGCTCATGGCCATCAAGCGCGGTGCGAGCTGTCCGCACGATCGCCTGCCGCTCTTGGTGCGCGGACATCGTCAGATTTCGCCGGAGCTGGAGAGCGTGACTGACCTTATGTATGCGCTTATCCGCCTGGTTGCCGAGCGCTCTGGCGTTGCGACCTCGGTCATTGCCTCGCGCGATGACCTGGCCGACTATATTGAGCATCCCGAGCAGAGCCGCCTGCGCGAAGGCTGGCGCTTTGAGCTTGTGGGCTCGCGCCTGGACGATCTGCTCTCGGGCAATATGGGGCTGACGGTGAAGGACGGAAAAATCGAATTGCTGTAAGGAAGCCTAGCCGTTTGAGTGGGTAAAATGCCTCCAACGTGTAACTCGATTCGGAGGAATTCGCATGCCTTATTACTATGGATACGGCTTTGGCATCGACCCGCTGTACCTGCTGGTTGTTCTTGTCTGCACGGTGCTTGGCCTTGCCGCACAGAACTATATCAACTCGACGTACAAAACCTGGTCCAAGGTTCGCTCGGACGGCGATACGGGCGCCACGGTCGCTCGCCGCATGCTCGATGCCAACGGTTGTAACGCCGTGGGTATTAAGGGTGTCGCTGGCGAGCTCACCGACCATTACAACCCGCAGGACAACAACCTGTATCTGTCGGATGCTAACCGTTCGGGCGGGTCGGTCGCAAGCGTTGCCGTCGCCTGTCACGAGGCGGGCCACGCCGCCCAGCGTCAAAGCGGCTACGCCATGATGAAAGTGCGTACCGCCCTCGTGCCGGTTGTCAACTTTACCCAGAACACTTGGACCATCGTGTTACTCTTGGGCCTGTTTATGAACATTGCCGGGCTCACATCCCTCGCGTTGGTCTTCTTCTCGTTTAGTGTGTTGTTCCAGCTGGTTACGCTGCCGGTCGAGATTGATGCCAGCCGCCGCGCCGTGGCATATATTGAGCAGTCGGGCATGAGTTCCAAGCAGGTCAACGGTGCCAAGAAGGTGCTGACGGCCGCCGCGCTTACCTATGTTGCCGCTGCGCTCACCTCGATTATTCAGCTGCTCTATCTTATGGCTCGCTACAACAGAAACTCCAATCGATAACAAATTGGGTCGCTGGGCGCCGCGGGGATTCGTGTCCCCGCGGCGCTGTAGTATGTGTTGGACTTGAATTTGCGCAGGGCCGAAGCCCTTGTGCACGATGACGAAAGGAGGCTGCGTGGCAGGCTGGAATCTAACCGGCAATGCCGTTTCCGCCGAGTTTGACGGTTCGGATGAGCAGGAGCGCAAGGAGCTCAGCGTGAGCCAGGCGGTAGAAATCGCTGCCGGTGCGCTCGATGCCATTCCGCAGCTGAGTGTCCTGGGCGAGGTCACGGGTTTCCGTGGTCCCAACGCCCGAAGCGGCCACTGCTACTTCCAGATCAAGGACGACTCGGCGGCCGTCGACTGCATCATCTGGAAGGGCGCCTATCTCAAGCGCACGTTCGATCTGCGCGACGGCATGCAGGTGAGCTTTAAGGGCAGCTTCAATCTCTATAAGGCCACGGGCCGCATGAGCTTTGTCGCTCGCTCGTTTTCGCTGGCGGGGGAGGGTCTGCTGCGTCAACAAGTGGCGCAACTGGCCGAAAAGCTACGCCGCGAGGGCCTGATGGACGAAGCGCGCAAGCGCCGCATCCCGGTGTTCTGCTCCCGCGTGGCGGTCGTTACCTCGCTTTCGGGTGCCGTAATCGACGACGTCAAGCGCACATTGCGTCGTCGCAACCCGCTCGTCGAGCTCGTCTGCGCGGGCGCTAAGGTCCAAGGCGAGGGTGCGCCGGCCGAGCTCATTGAGGGTCTGCGCCGTGCCGCCACCATCACGCCGGCGCCCGACTGCATCTTGCTGGTGCGCGGCGGCGGCTCCTTCGAGGACCTCATGACCTTTAACGACGAGGAGCTTGCCCGTGCAGTGGCTGCCTGTCCCGTGCCCGTGGTGACCGGTATCGGCCATGAGCCCGATACCTCGATTTGCGACATGGTGAGCGACCGACGTGCCTCCACGCCCACGGCGGCGGCAGAATCGGTGGCGCCGGCTATGACGGAGTTGGCCGATGTGCTCGAGGCGCGCCATCAGCGTCTGGGTGCCGCGATGGCATCGATGATTGGGTCGGCCCAGGTCGACCTGGAGATGCTCGATCAGCGCGGTCGCCGTGCCTGGGATACCTATACGGCTCGCTTGGGCGATGCGCTCGATGCGGCTGCGTGCCGCCCGTGCCTCAACGACCCCACATTTATGGTCGAGCGTCGCGAATCGGAGCTTGCGCTGACTGCCGATCGCCTGTCCGGCGCCATAACGCGTTCGGTTGGGGCCTTCCGCTCCAACTTCGAGCACCTGCCCGAGCGCTTGGTCGCAAGCACCTCAGGGCTCGATGGCAAGCGCCATGCGCTCACGCTCGCAAGCTCCCGCCTGGAGCATCAGGGACGTTCGATGCTCAGCAAGCCCGCGTCCGACCTGGGCCGAGCTGCCGCGTCGCTCGATGCCCTGTCGCCGCTCAAGGTGCTTGCCCGCGGCTATTCCATCGCGTACAGCGATGATGGGGTAGCTATGAGCGCCAAGACCTTTAAGCCCGGCGACGCCATCCGCGTGCGCATGGCAGACGGCAACGTGGCAGCAACGGTCGATACGGTCGAGTAGACCGCGTTTCATAGCGATAAACCTTTAGGAAAGGAAACAGATATGGCAGAGAAGACCCCGGTTGAGCAGCTTACGTACAAGCAGGCCTCGCAGGAGCTGGAGCTCATCATCCGCAGCTTGGAGTCTGGCGATATGGAGCTCGAGGAGTCGCTCGAGAGCTATACCCGCGGCGTCGAGCTCCTCAAGAGTCTGCGCACCCGCCTGTCCGATGCCGAGCAGAAGGTCTCGGTGCTCCTTAAGGACGTCGACGGCAACGACGTGCTCGCCGATGGCGAAGCCGCCAACACGGACGACAGCCTCTCGTTCTAACCATCTCACAGCCCACTTTGGGGTAGTCTTTTTGGGACGGGGCTTTTTTGACTACCCTTTGGCACGGCTCGCCGAGCACTTGCGTTTGCGAAAAAGTAGTCAAAAAAGCCCCGTCCCAAAAAGACTACCTTGGTCTGTAAGAAAGGAACCAGCCATGTGTGATTGCATCTTCTGCAAAATTGCCAACCACGAGATCCCCTCGACCGTTGTCTATGAGGACGATCAGGTCATCGCCTTCGACGACCTCAACCCCCAGGCGCCGGTCCATACGCTCGTGATCCCCAAGAAGCACTACAGTGACATCGCCGACAACGTACCTGCCGAGACCATGGGCGCCATGGCTCACGCCATCCAGGAGGTCGCTAAGGCCAAGGGCTTGGAGGACGGTTTCCGCGTCATCTCCAACAAGGGCGTCAACGCCGGCCAGACCGTCATGCACTTCCACATGCACGTTCTCGGCGGCAAGAACCTGGGCGAGAACCTCATCTGAGGGCGCGTAGGCCGTCGACTTGGCTGCCTTTGGAGTAATCTATGCAGCTTTCTCAACTCGAATACCTTCAAGCGGTAGCGAACTATGGCGGCGTGCGCAAAGCAGCTCGCGCCGTTCACGTGAGTCCGCAGGCCGTTTCGTCGGCAATAAAAAAGTTGGAATCTGAGTATCAGATTGTTTTGCTCGACCGATCGGCGGGGGAGGCTGTTTTGTCTCCGGCGGGCAGAGAATTTGCGCGTCGTGCACGCGTGATCCTGGCGCATGTCGACGATCTCAAAAAGTACGCTCAATCGGGGAATGGCGGCGTTTCGCCCGACGGCCATTTCCGTCTTTACGCCCCCTGTCTTCACGGGCGGGGGCGCCTTTTTTCCGAAAACTGGTACGACTCGTTTGAAAGCTCGCACCCTCAGATTCATCTTGATGTGTGGCATCAGCCAACGGCAACATGCTTTGAATCACTTATACTTGGAATTTCGGACGCGGCTATCTCGTTTGAGGAACCACGGGACAGTGTCCTTTCTTCAAAATATATGGGTGAAAAGGAGCTCAGGGTTCTTTCATGCCCAGCGGGTCATCAATCTGTGGGTGCTATGACCGTTCGTGAGTTGCTGGGCGGCAGGCTCGCTGTTCCCATTAATTTGTCACCCTGTCTCAATGCAATCAATCAATGTCCCGAAGCTCAGCTGGTTAATTTCCGCTTCCGCGACATCGAATACGGAAACAGGGCGCAGGCTGAGTTTCTTCAAGCCGGGGGATTGATATTGAGTTTTTCTGGCTCTTCTCTCGCATCAGATGGATTGGAAGTGAGCGAGTGCTCCATTGAAGGCTCGCATGACGTAGCCTTGCCCATCTACTTTTGCTATCGACAAAACGCCTGGACCGATCGACACCAGACGGTATTTCTTCACCTATTGCGTCATCTCGCTTCGTGAGGCCATTTGGCCTCGTGGCGTCAAGTGAATGTTGACGCCTTGTAACACATGACTGACGGCTTTGCCCTCATGCTTTTCCAAGATTCCGATTTAGATTGTTGACTCTTGGAGGGCGGAGCATGAAAAACCGTACGGTTTTGCTTTATATGACGTTCGTTTTTCTGTCGAACTTCAGCACCATTTTGTATTTTCTGACGGTTTACCTTGAATTCGTCGGATTCTCGATGGTGGCGATTTCTAGCATGATGATTGCATATCAAGTGAGCAAGTTCATCCTTGAGGTTCCTACTGGTTATATTTCTGACAGGTTTGGACGAAAGACAAGCGGCCTCGTTGGCATTGTGGGAATGCTTGGATACTACGCCGCCCTACTCCTCGTCCGTTCTCCTCTGCTTTTAATCGGTGCGTTTGCTCTCAAAGGTTTTGCCGCTGCATGTGTGAGCGGATCCATAGAAGCGATTTACATTGACAGCGTCTCTCAGGACCAGCTCGTAAGACTTAATGTCGTTGAGCGATTTGTTTTCTATGCCTCTTATGCCATCTCCGCTTGCGTGGGCGGTTTCATTTCGTCTGTCGGTGCATATCTCATTGGTCTTTCGGCAGATATCATCGCAATGGTGTTGACGTTGGTTGTCGTTGTCTGCATTCCTGAGATGCGAAGAGGGGGCACTGCTGGGACACCTGAGCGTGGAATTAGCCCGAAGATGATCGGTGCCGCTATTGCGTGCAATGGCATTCTTCGTTCAGCGTTCATCATGGACTGTTCTCAGGCGTTTGCTTTTGTCGCCTTGGAAGACTTTTTCTCACTGCTGCTTGCGGGTCGCGGAATGAATGCCGTCGCTTCAGGCGTGACCATTGCGGTCCAGCTCCTTGCTTCCGCCTCCATAGGGTTTATTGTGCCCAGTGCGATTACTCGTGTCGACAAGGGCCGTTTTGCGCGTATATGCGGCATCATTCGCTTAGTATTGACAGCTTTGTTTTTGATTCCTCTTACTCCGGCTAATTTGCTGCCCGTGTTCTATGTGTTGCAGACGGTCGCTTACTCGTTATTTGCTCCAATTAAATACTCAATTTTTCAAAATGCTGCCGATTCTTCGATGCGCTGTTCATTGATTTCGGTTCAAAGCCAGATGGTGGCGGTGGGTGCTGTTCTTTTCTATCTGCTCAACGCTGTGTTGAGTAGCGTTGCGGGCATTCGAGTCGTATTGCTTGTTGCGCTCGGGATTTCTTCTTTGGTGTATATCCCCGCGCTATTTCGTCTTACAGGCCAAAGGACATGAGTATTCGTGCATCGATAACTTATATATCAACGCATTAAACCCGAGCGCGAGGGCGTTTGGGTTTATTATTGAAGCGTATGTAACCTGGCGGCGCCACACCGCCTGTTAGTAGGGAGACACATGAACGTTCTGGTCGTCAACGCAGGATCTTCGACCCTTAAATATCAGGTCATCGATACCAAGTCCCACAAGGTGTCCGCAAAGGGCTCCTGCGAGCGCGTCTGCTTTACCGGCGGTACCTTCACTCACGCTGCCAACGGTTCCAAGAAGGTGACCGAGAACATCGAGTTCCCCGACCACAAGGTCGCCATCGAGGTCGTCCTGAAGGACCTCGAGGCCAACGGCGTCAAGATCGAGGGCATCGGCCACCGCATCGTTCAGGGCGGTTGGTACTTCGGCGATTCCTCCCTCGTCGACGAGGACGTTCTCGCCAAGATCCGCGAGGTCGCCCCGCTCGCTCCGCTGCACAACAACCCCGAGGCCAACGTTATCGAGTACTGCCTCGAGCAGTATCCCGACCTGCCCAACGTCACGGTCTACGACACTGCTTTCCACTTCAACATGCCCGAGGTCGCCAAGACTTACGCCCTGCCCAAGGACGTCTGCGATAAGCTGCACATCCGTAAGTACGGCGCTCACGGCACCAGCTACCGCTACATTTCCAAGAAGGTTGCTGAGATGACCAACGGCGAGGCTCGCAAGGTCGTCGTGTGCCACATCGGTTCCGGCGCTTCCCTGTGCGCCATCGAGGACGGCAAGTGCATGGACACCACCATGGGCTTGACCCCGCTCGACGGTGTCATGATGGGCACCCGTTGCGGCTCCATCGACCCTGCTACCGTGTGCTACCTGCAGCGCGAAGGCGGCTACACCTTCGACGAGGTCGACGAGATGATGAACAAGAAGTCCGGCCTTTTGGCTGTGACCGGCGGCAAGACCAACGACTGCCGCAACGTTGAGGAGCTCGCCGCCGCCGGCGACCCCGAGGCTCAGCTCGCCTTCGATATGTTCGTCTACAAGATTGCCGCCAAGGCCGCCGAGATGGCCACTTCCATGTGCGGCATGGACACCCTGGTCTTTACCGCCGGCATCGGCGAGCACGCTCCGGCTGTCCGCGCTGGCGTGGCCGACCGTCTGGCCTTTATGGGCCTCAAGATGGACCATGCCCGCAACGCCCTGCGCGGCGACGGCGCTTGGTGCCTGTCCGCCAAGGATTCCAAGGTCAAGATTTTCGTCATCCCCACGGACGAGGAGTTCATGATCGCTTCCGACGTCGAGCGCATCGTCAACGGCAAGTAATTGATGCAAGGGGAGGGGACTGGATGGCCTTGTGCCGTTCAGCCCCCTTTTACGCTCTTTGGGCGAAGAGTTTAATAGATTTTTATTGAATTCTGATAACTTCTTATTAAGGATACGGCCGCCTTATGGGTTTGCCGACCGTACTGTAATCACGAAGGAGTTTCATGAACGTACTTGTTGTCAACGCCGGTAGCTCAAGCCTTAAATATCAGCTTTTGGATACCGATACCCGCGAGGTTTTCGCCAAGGGCAACTGCGAACGTATCGGTTCGGGCATGGGCATCTTTGGCCATTCCGAGAACGGTGGCGCCAAGCAGACCGAGGAGGCCCCTTTCCCCGATCATCGCTCTGCTATCGCTCGCGTGCTCGAGGAGCTCGAGAAGACCGACTTTACGATTGATGGCATTGGCCATCGTATCGTTCAGGGCGGCTGGCACTTCGATGATTCCGCAGTTGTCGACGACGAGGTTATGGCCAAGATTCTTGAGGTGGCACCGCTTGCTCCGCTGCACAACTACGGCGAGGCCGCGGCGATTGAGTATTGCCGTGAGAAGTATCCGGAGCTGCCCAACGTGGCGGTCTTCGACACCTCGTTCCACATGACCATGCCCGAGGTTGCCTACACTTACGCCCTGCCCAAGGACGTGTGCGACAAGTATCATGTGCGCAAATATGGCGCCCACGGAACGAGTCATCGTTACGAGTGGATGATGGCCAAGGAGATCCTGGGCTCGCGCTGCCACCGTCTGCTTTCGTGCCATCTGGGCAACGGCGCTTCGCTCGCCGCCATCGAGGACGGCGTGTGCCGCGACACCACGATGGGCCTCACGCCGCTCGACGGCCTGATGATGGGCACCCGCTGTGGTTCCATTGACCCGGCCACCGTGTGCTACCTCCAGCGCGAGGGCGGCTACAGCTATCAGGAAGTCGATGACATGATGAACAAGCAGTCTGGTCTGCTTGCCATCTCGGGTATCTCCAACGACGCCCGCGACATCCGTACTCGCGCCTCCGAGGGCGACGAGCGCTGCCTGCTCGCCTTCGATATGTTCGCCTACAAGGCTATGCAGCAGGCCGGCTCCATGATCGCTTCCATGGCGGGCGTGGATACCATCACCTTTACCGCTGGCATCGGCGAGAACGACTGGTCGATCCGCAAGGCCTTCTGCGACTGCTTTGAGTGGCTGGGCGTACGCATCGACAATAACAAGAACCGCGAGGCCGTGGGCAACGGCCCGCAGGTCATCAGTGCCGCCGGTTCCGCCGTCACGGTCATGGTCATCCCCACCGACGAGGAATACATGATCGCCCACGACGTCGAGCGCCTGACCAAGAACAACTAACGCGTTCGCTTGCGATTGAACGAAAGGCCTCTAGAGCAACAGCTCCGGAGGCCTTTTGCTAGCAGGCGGACGGCGGAAACTCCATCCCATTTCGAGCGCAAATTCCGGGATACGCTTTCCAGTTGAGGCATGTTGCGGAAAGTGTGACCCACAATAAAGCATAATTCCGTCCCACGGTTTCCCAAACAGGCCCCAAGCGGAAGCTGCATCCCACAATCCGCCTCCAAACCGGGACACACTTTCCGGCGGGCTAGACATCAGACCGCAGCCAACATTTCGGTCCCAAAGTGACCATATCTGCATCGTTTGACCCTCCAGCAACGGCACTCATCCATTCAGTTTTTCAGCTCCAGCTCGTAGCCAAGCCGCCGTCCACCCCAGATACCCTGATTGCTACGTGGCGGTAGAAGGCCGTACGGGCTAACCCCTGAAAACAATCCGCAGACCAGAAACGCCCCCGTTCGTAGCTCCGGAGGAGCAGAACGGGGGCGTTTCATTGGTCGAGGACGTTTTCAGGGGTTAGCCCGTACGGCCTTCGGGCGAGTGCGTGCGCTACTCAGCCATCTGAGCCTGGACGGCAGTGATGGCCACGACACCCACGATGTCGTCGGCAGAGCAGCCGCGCGAAAGGTCGTTAACCGGCTTGGCGATGCCCTGCAGGATGGGGCCGTAGGCGTCGGCGCCAGCGAAGCGCTGGACCAGCTTGTAGCCGATGTTGCCTGCCTCGAGGTCAGGGAACACGAGCACGTTGGCCTTACCGGCGACGGAGGAGCCGGGAGCCTTGAGCTGGGCGACGGTGGGGACGATAGCGGCATCGAGCTGCAGGTCGCCATCGATGGCGAGCTCGGGAGCCTTCTCCTTGCAGAACTTCACAGCCTCCTGGACCTTCTTGGCGACCTCGCCGCCGGCGGAGCCCATGGTGGAGTAGGAGAGCATGGCCACGTGCGGCTCAACGTTGCCCATGAAGATGGACCAGGAGTGAGCCGAG
This sequence comes from uncultured Collinsella sp., assembly GCA_900539035.1. Classification (GTDB taxonomy): domain Bacteria; phylum Actinomycetota; class Coriobacteriia; order Coriobacteriales; family Coriobacteriaceae; genus Collinsella. The sequence goes on from UQAU01000017.1 coordinate 15,931, forward strand.
GCGATGGCGATCTCGGAGAGTTCGTCAGAGGACGGGTTGATGTTGAGGCCGCAGTCGGCGAAGATCAGCGTGCCGTCGGTGCCGAACTGCGGGGTGTCGGTGCACATCACGAAGAAGGCCGAGACCAGCTTGGTGCCCGGGGCGGTCTTGAGAATCTGAAGCGCAGGGCGCAGGGTATCGGCGGTGGAGTGGCAGGCGCCGGAGACCAGGCCGTCGGCGTCGCCCATCTTGACCATCATGGTGCCAAAGTAGGTGGCATCCATCACCTGGGCGCGAGCCTGCTCGATGGTAACGCCCTTCTTGGCGCGGAGCTCGGCAAACTTCTGCGCGTACTCCTCGTGCTTCTCGGCATTGCGCGGGTCGATGACGGTAGCGCCGGGAACGTTGATCTCGTCGGGGTTGCCCAGGATGACGATCTTTGCCAGGCCCTCCTCGATGATTTTGGTGGCCGCGACGATAGTGCGCGGATCCTCGCCCTCGGGCAGGACGATCGTCTTAAGGTCGGCCTTGGCGGCAGACTTCATACGGTTTAGGAAATCGCTCATGTTACTCCTTACAAGCGTTTCGCTAAGCTCCAGGCGCCCGGCTGTTCACGAATAAACCCGCTGCTAGCGGGTTTACCTTTCAATTATGTTCGCCGTGGTGCTTGAGCTTTCCTTGTGTGGCAAGCTCATTATAGGACGCATTAGCGCTATAATCGCTCTGATAAATATGTCTCGAAGAATGTTCGAGAAAAGCCCAGCTAACGAGCCCGTGGCTTTTGACAAGGAGTATCGATGCAGATTACCTCAGGCCTGCCTGAAGGCTTTAACGCCGGCGCGTACGACATGATTGTCGTCGGTGCTGGATATGCCGGTGCCGTATGCGCCCGCCGTCTTGCCGAGACCATCGGCTATCGTGTTGCCGTTTTGGAGCGCCGTAGCCACATTGCGGGCAATGCCTATGACTGCACTGACGAGGCCGGAATCCTGATCCATGAGTACGGTCCGCATATCTATCACACTTTTAACGAGCGCGTGCACAATTTCCTGTCGCGCTTTACCAAGTGGACGGATTATCAGCACAAGGTGCTCGCCAACATCAACGGTACCCTTATGCCCGTGCCCTTCAACCATGCGAGTCTCAAGCTCGCCTTTGGTGACGAGCGCGGCGAGGAGCTGTATCAGAAGCTCGTGGAGACCTTTGGCAAGGATGTCAAGGTGCCCATTATGGAGCTGCGTAAGAAGAACGACCCCGACTTGGCCGAGGTCGCCGATTACGTCTACGAGAACGTCTTTTTGCATTACACCATGAAGCAGTGGGGCCAGACGCCCGATCAGATCGACCCCTCGATCACCGGCCGCGTTCCCGTCTTTGTGGGCGATGATGATCGCTACTTCCCGCAAGCTCCCTTCCAGGGCATGCCGCAGGAGGGCTACACGGCGCTCTTTGAGCACATGCTCGACCACGACCTGATTGACGTGTTCTGCGACGTGGACGCCCGCGATCTCTTTGAGATCGACGAGACCACCGTCAAGATCGGTGGCAAGGTCTACGGCGGCGAGATTGTCTATACCGGTCCGCTCGATGAGCTGTTCAACCTCGACTTGGGTGCGTTGCCGTACCGCACGCTCGATATGAAGTTCGAGACGCTCGATATGGACCAGTTTCAGCCCGTGGGCACCGTCAACTACACCACGAGCGGGGACTACACGCGTATCACCGAGTTCAAGAACATGACCGGTCAGGTCCTGCCCGGCAAGACCACCATCATGAAGGAGTACTCCAAGGCCTATACGCCCGGCTCGGACGAGACGCCGTACTACGCCATTCTTGAGCCCGAGAACCGTGAGCTCTATGAGCGCTATCTTGAGCGCGTCCAGAACCTGACGAACTTCCACCCGGTGGGTCGTCTGGCCGAGTATCGTTACTACGATATGGACGCTGTGACCAATTCCGCCCTCGATCTTTCGGATGAGATTATCGCCTGCCATGCATAAACTCATAACATTCGGTATTCCCTCGTATAACGCCGCCAAGGACATGGACCATTGCATCACCTCCATCTTGGAGGGGAGCAATTACGCCACCGATATCGAGATTATCGTGGTGGACGACGGCTCCAAGGACGAGACTGCCGCCAAGGCCGACGAGTGGGAGGCACGTTATCCCGGTATCATCCGCGCGGTGCACCAGGAGAACGGCGGCCACGGTATTGCCGTCCTTTCGGGTCTGCGCGAGGCGCAGGGCACCTACTACAAGGTTGTCGACTCGGACGACTGGCTTGACGGCGCTGCCCTTTCGACCATGCTGTCGATTCTGCGTGGCTTTGAGGAGCGCGACCAGCGCGTTGACCTGTTTATCTCGAACTACGTGTACGAGAAGGTTTATGAGGGCACGCATACCGCTATTGGCTACAAATTTGCCCTGCCGCGCAAAAAGATCTTTTCCTGGGATCAGATCGGTCATTTCCGCCTGGACCAGAACCTACTTATGCACAGCCTGTGCTATCGCACGGATGTGCTGCGCGAGTCCAACCTTCCCATGCCGCCGCACACGTTCTATGTGGACAACATCTACGCCTACGTGCCGCTGCCGCGTTGCAAGACCATGTACTACGCCGACATCGACCTCTATCGCTACTTTATCGGTCGCGAAGGTCAGAGCGTCAACGAGGCAACGATGGTCAAGCGTCTGGACCAGCAGTTCCGTGTTACGCGCATCATGATGGAGTCGTACCACCTGTACAGCGATGTTGAGTCGTCGCGCCTGCGTTCGTACATGATGGGCTACTTCACCATGATGATGGCGATCTGCTCGGTGCTCACCAAGCTTTCCGAGGAAGATTGCGCCGACGTGCGCCTAAAGACGCTGTGGAATGATTTGAAGGCCTACGACGAGCGCATGTATCGTCGTGCCCGCTACGGCGTGGTCGGGTTCTTCACCAATCTGCGCGGACGGGCCGGAGACAAAACCACGCTCGGCCTATACCGTCTTGCCTCCAAGATCTTCAAATTCAACTAACTGTTGAGTAATCGCTGCTGATAGGTTGACTGGGCCCCTTGGCCTTTAGTTTGCTACTGCGAACAGTCCTGCTCGCACGGAAAGCACATTAAGTGCTTTCCGGCTCGTGCGGAACTTGTATCAAACTAAAGGCCAAGGGGCCTCTGCTATAAGAATCGATTGTCAGGCTGCCTGAATTTGAAGATCTTCGACGCGCGGTACACAGGGGCCTGGGCTGAAAAGAATCTGGTTGGTAGGTTGCCCGGTGGGGCTTGGTTATGTTTGTCGCGAGTTCCGCACGAGCCGAAGAACACTTAATGTGTTCTTCGTGCGAGCCAGGACTGTAGAGCAGCAAACATAACCAAGCCCCACCGGGCAACCGGTCAGGTTAGGCTACTTCGCGGCGCCGGGGATGCCGTGGGAGGTTTTGGCGGTTTTGGCTCCGTTTATGATGGCAGTTTCCAAGGCCCTTACTGCGAGCATGCCCAGCAGGTCTAGGGGATCGGCGGCGCTTGCCTGGGCGCCCTGTTTGCCGCTGGCGAGGGTGTAGATGGTGTCGCCGTCGTTGGTGGTGTGTGTGGGGCGGATGGCGTGTGCGTAGGCGTCTGCGGCCATCTGGGAGACCTTGGTGGCTTGTGCCTTAGTGAGTTCCACGTTGGTGACGATGCAGCTGATGGTGGTGTTGGTGCGGTCGAGCGGCATCTGCATGGATCCGGCGGCGGCAAAGGCTGCGAGTTCCATGTCGACGATTTGGTCACTATCGGCTGCGGCGCGCATACCGGCGACCCACTCGCCGGTGAAGGGGTCGACAACGTTGCCGCAGGCGTTGACTGAGACCACGGCGCCCACCTTGATGGGGCCGAGAGCCAAAGCGGCAGCGCCAAGGCCGGCCTTCATGCAGGTAGCGGGGCCCATGAGCTTACCCACGGTAGCGCCCGTGCCGGCGCCCACGTTGCCCTGTTCGAGCTTGGTGGGGGTGTTGTCGAGTGCTTCGCGCACGGCGGCGATGCCGGCCTCAATGTCGGGGCGAACGGTGGGGTTACCAAAGGCGAGGTCGAAGATACAGCTCGAGCACACGATAGGCACCTGCGTGGGGCCGACGGGAAGGCCGATGCCGCGGCTCTCAAGCTCGCGAGCGACGCCGCTTGCAGCCTCGAGGCCAAAGGCCGATCCACCCGAAAGGCAGACGGCGTGGACCTTGTCGACGGTGTTCTCGGGTCGCAGCAAGTCGGTTTCGCGCGATGCTGGAGCACCGCCGCGAACGTCAACACCGCCGGTGGCACCCTCGGGCGCCACGATTACGGTGCAACCGGTGCCGGCCCCCTCGTCCGTATAGTTGCCATAGCAAAAGCCATCGACATCGCAGACGTCAATGGCCTCGAGCAGTGTATCCATGTTTAACTCCTATCGGTTTTCCGCCGCGCCTTGTGCCCGGTCGGGATCCGTACGGTACGCCAAAATTGTAGGCGCTGGGGAATACCCAGCGCCAGATGCAATTACGAGAGTTTTTGAATCGCGCGCGCGACGCGGGCGATGGGTAGGCCCACCACGTTATAGAAGTCGCCCGAAATATCGTGCACGAGCATGCGTCCTCCTGTGTCCTGAATGCCGTAGGCGCCGGCTTTGTCCATGGGCTCACCCGAGGCGACGTAGTGCTCGATCTGCTCGTCGGTGAGCTCGTAGAACGTCACGTCGGTCACATCGACAAAGGACAGGCTCTCGGCGGCATGCGGGGCGGCCGTATCGCCTGCCTTAACGATGCAGACGCCGGTTGCGACCTGGTGCGTGCGGCCCGAAAGCTCACGGAGCATGGTGCGCGCCTCGTCCTCGGTTGCCGGCTTGCCCAGAATCTTGCCGTCAAAGGTGACGATGGTGTCGGCCGCGACCGTCAGCTCATTGGGCTCGGCATGCTCGGTGGCAACGGCGGCGGCTTTTGCGCGTGCTAAGCGTTCAACGAGCTTAAGTGGGGCCTCGCCATCAAACGGCGATTCGTCGATATCGGCAGGAATGATGCGAATGTCATAGCCCGCCTCGCGCATCAACTCGATGCGTCGCGGTGATTGCGAAGCCAAAATCATAGTTGGATGCCCTCGGCGACCTTCTCGACGGCCTTGTCGCCGGCGAGCGTGCGCAGCAGCTCCAATGCAAAGGGGAGTGACTGTGCCATGCCGCTGGCAGTGATGATGTTGCCGTCTTGCGTGACCTTCTCGCCGGTATAGGCGGCCTCGGGGAAGCTTTTCTCAAAGCCAGGGAAGCACGTGGCGTGGCGCCCCTCGAGCAGGTCGAGCTCGCCCAGGATAAACGGGGCGGCGCAGATGGCGGCGACGTGCTTGGTCGCGGCGAACTCGCAGACCACGTCGCAGACGCGCTGATCGGCGCGCAGGTTGGTGGCACCGGGTAGGCCGCCGGGCAGCACGACGCAGTCGTACTCGTCAAAGTCGATCTCATCAAAGAGCGCATCGCAGGTCACGGGGATCTGCAGCGAGCTTACGACCTCACGCGTGGGCATGATCGAGACGAGCGTGGCGCGCACGCCGCCGCGACGCATGACATCGACCATGGTCAAGCATTCAATAGTTTCAAAGCCATCGGCGGCGAGAACGGCAACGCTGGGCATGAGGGTTCCTTTCATAGGCGGCATACAATTAGCCGTCTTATACCCCGAAGACCTCCGCTTGCCACGCTCGATTTCCCAATGTTTAAAATAGCCCCGTCCGAATTAGCTACCCTCACCCATCCTCAACAATCTCAATCTGTAACATCTAGACCCACTTTTGACCCCTAACTGTTACAGATCAAGACAAACGGAAACTGCCCCGACAAAACGTCTAAATCTGTAACATCTACGGACCAAAACCGGGTCTTACTGTTACAGATCGAGACAGTCCCCAACAGCACCGCCCCGTTCGGGGAACGACCGCCACAGGTACGGCGGGCAGAGGCTCACTTTTTTCTCGGTTTTTCTTGACGGAATCTCACCTGTTGTAGTACTTTGTCCCAGTCTAAAAACGCGTGGACTTTTCTGGGCGCTAGCCACCTTTTTGCCACGCAACCGAGCAGTCGGTTGCGTGGCTTTTTTCGTCTTGGCAGCAGGTACCACATGCACCGCCAGAAGACCGCACGAGCCCACCTTCCGACTGCAGGGAACAGACGCACGAGACGTGCATCTGCAAGACAGCAGACGGAAGGGAGCCTAATGGCAGGAACAAACACAATCAAGCAACAGGCCGCCGGGGCAGGAGCCACGGGCGCGGGACAGGCCAAGGCGGCGCTCCAGGTCTTTGCGGGCGGCGCCTGCTACGGCGCGATGGCCACGACCTACAAGCTCGCCTACGCCGCGGGCTTCACCTCGGCACAGGTGGTGGCGAGCCAGGCGTGGTTCGGTTGCCTCTTCTTCGCCCTCGCCACGCTCGCAGGGCACGCACTCGGGCACCGCTGGCAGCGCGTGGGCTGGAAGCTCGCCCTCAAGCTCATGGGCCTGGGAGCCCTCACCTGCCTCACCTCAATCCTCTACTGCTACGCCATGAGCGTGCTGCCCGCCCCGGTGGCGCTCACGCTCCTCTTCCAGTTCACGTGGCTGGGGCTCGTGTGGCAGACCGTCATGACGCGCCGGCCGCCGAGGCTCCTCCAAGTGGCCTCCGCCCTGGTCATCGTCTTCGGGACGGTGTTCGCCAGCGGCGTCTACAAGACCGGCATCACCGGGTACGACCCCGTGGCCCTGCTCTGCGCGCTGGGGGCGGCCGTGTCCTGCTCCCTCTTTGTCACCCTCTCCGGCAGGGTCGAGGCCCCCTGCTCGTCCGAGCAGCGCGGCGTCATCGTGTGCGCGGGCTCCGTGGTCATGTCGCTCACGGTGTGCCCGGACTACGTCGTCTCGGGCGTCCTCGCCCAGGGCATCCTGCCCTTTGCCGTCATCGCCGGCTTCTTTGGCATGCTCTGCCCGGTCCTGCTCTTCGGCATGGGCTCTCCGCACCTGCCCGCGGGCCTCTCCACCGTCATGGCCACCGCGGAACTCCCCGCCGGCCTGTTCATCGCCATGATCGTCCTCGGCGAGCCGCTCGGCGTCGTCGAATGGCTGGGCGTCGCCATCATCCTCGCCGGCGTATGCCTGGCACAGGCTCCCTCCCTGGTCGAAGGCCGGGAGGCACGTCGCGCCGCCGCGGGACAAGCCGTCAGCTAGTCACCCCTTCACGGGCGGCCCGCGCGCATCAGGGAAAGGGGCACGGGCCCGGCGCGCGAGGTCGCAAGGACGTTATAAAGCGTCCCCCGCAGAGGTGGGGGCGCCAGAGAGAAGGAGGCACCATGCCATTTCCAAAAGGGTTCCTTTGGGGAGGAGCCACCGCCGCCAACCAATGCGAGGGAGGTTATGACGAGGGCGGCCGCGGCCTTGCCAACGTCGACGTCATCCCACACGGGCCGGAGCGCAACGACGTAAGTCGCGGCCTGAGGCGCATGCTCGACTTTGAGCCCGGGTACTACTATCCGGCCCAGACGGGCATCGACTTCTACCACCACTACCGCGAGGACATAGCCCTCTTCGCGGAGATTGGCTTTAAGGTCTTTCGCCTCTCCATCGCCTGGAGCCGCATCTTCCCCAACGGCGACGAGGAGGAGCCCAACGAGGCCGGGCTCGCCTTCTACGAGGACGTGTTCCGCTGCTGCCGCGAGCACGGGATCGAGCCCCTCGTGACCATCACGCACTTCGACTGCCCCATCCACCTCGTCAAGAAGTACGGCGCCTGGCGAAACCGCACCCTCATCGAGCTCTACAAGCGGCTCGTGACGGTACTCTTCAACCGCTACCGCGGCCTCGTGCACTGGTGGATCACGTTCAACGAGATGAACATGATCTTGCACCGTCCCTTCATGGGTGCCGGCATCGTCCTCGAGCCCGGGGAGAATGCCCGCGAGGCCGAGTACCGCGCCGCGCACAACGAGCTCGTGGCGAGCGCCTGGGCCACCAAGATCGCCCACGAGGTCGATCCGGAGAACAAGGTGGGCTGCATGCTCGCCGCGGGAAGCTACTACCCCTACTCCTGTCGTCCCGAGGACGTTCGCGCGGCACAGGTCAAAAACCAGGAGGACCTCTTCTTCGTGGACGTGCAGGCGCGCGGGCGCTACCCCGGCTACGCGCTTAAGATGCTCGAGCGCGAGGGCATCGACGTGGGCATGACCGCCGAGGACGAGCGCATCCTTGCGGAGAACACCGTCGACTTCATCTCGTTTAGCTACTACTCCTCGCGCTGTACCGCGGGCGACCCCGATTCCGTGGGCGGCGTCGCCGAGGGCAACGCCTTCGCCGGCGTGGAGAACCCCTACGTGCGCACGAGCGACTGGGGCTGGGTCATCGACCCGCTGGGGTTCCGCATCACGATCAACGACCTCTGGGACCGCTACCAGAAGCCGCTCTTTGTGGTGGAGAACGGCCTCGGCGCCTATGACGAGGTGCTTCCCGACGGCACGATCGAGGACGACTACCGCATCGCCTACCTGCGCGAGCACATCGAGGCCATGCGCGACGCCATCGAGCAGGACGGCGTCGAGATGCTCGGCTACACCACCTGGGGGCCGATCGACCTCGTGAGCGCGGGCTCCGGCGAGATGGAGAAGCGCTACGGCTTCATCTACGTGGACCGCGACAACCTGGGCAACGGCACGCTCGAGCGCAGGCGCAAGAAGAGCTTCTACTGGTATCAACAGGCCATCGCCACCAACGGAGGCGACCTGGGCTAGCCGCCCGGGCAATATCACTAAGGAGAAAATAATGGCTGAAAAATACGACGACCTGGCCAGATCCATACTCGAGAACGTAGGCGGCGCCGAGAACGTCGCCAGCGTCGCGCACTGCATCACGCGCGTGCGCTTCAAGCTCAAGGACGAGTCCCGCGCCAACACGGCCAAGATTGAGACCCTCAAGGGCGTCATCCAGGTCATCCAGGCCAACGGCCAGTACCAGGTGGTCGTGGGTAACATCGTCGAGGACGTCTACGACGCGGTCCTGGAGGCCGGCAACTTCTCGGGCGGCGCAAGCGCCGACGACGAGCCCCAGGGCGATAAGACCGTTGCCTCCGTCGTCATCGACCTCATCTCTGGCATCTTCCAGCCCATCCTGGGACCGCTTGCCGCCGCAGGCATCATGAAGGGACTGCTTGCCCTCATCACCTACTTCGTCCCGGCCTTTGCAAACGACGGCCTCTACACGCTGCTCTACACCGTGGCTGACGGCTTCTTCTACTTCCTCCCCGTCGCCCTGGCGTTCAGTGCCGCGCGCAAGTTTCGCATGAACGAGTTCACCGGCGTGGCAATCGGCGTGGCGCTCCTCTACCCGACGATGGTCGCCCTGACCTCGGGTGAGGCGCTCGGCAGCATCGACCTCGGCGTGGCCGGCACGTTCTCGTGGTACGCCACCGCCCTCGGGCTCCCTATCATCATGCCCGTGTCCGGCTACGTGAGCTCGGTGATTCCCGTCCTTCTCATGGTGTGGTTCGGCTCTATCCTTGAGCGCTGGCTCAAGAGCTGGATGCCGGTTGCGCTCAAGATGTTCCTCGTCCCGCTCGCCACGATGACGGTCTCCATCGTCTTGGGCTACCTCGTCATCGGTCCGGTGGCCACCCTCATCACCAACCTGCTGAGCGCGGCGTTCTCGTTCATCTTCCAGCTCCCCGTGGTTGGTTCCGTCCTGGGCAGCGCCCTGGTCGGCGGACTGTGGATGTGCCTCGTCATCTTTGGCTTCCACTGGAGCCTCATCCCCATCTCCATCATGAACCTGAACACCCTCGGCCACGACAGCGTGCTCGCCGCCACCATCGGCCACGGGTTCGCGCTCGGAGCGGTCATCTTTGCCATGTACCTCAGAAACAAGGACGAGCGCTTCCGCGGCATCGCCCTTCCCGCGATGATCTCCGCCTTCTTCTTCGGCGTCACCGAGCCTGGCATCTACGGCATCGCCCTGCCCAACAAGCGCGCGTTCGTCGTGGCATGCCTGAGCTCCGCCGTGGGCGGCGCCATCGTGGGAATGACGGGCGCCCTCATGTACATCTCGGGCGGCCTCGGCGTCTTCAACCTGCTCAACTTCATCGACGGGACCCCTGGTGGCGCCGGGATCTCCCACATGATCTACGCGATCATCGCCTCACTCGTCTCTGCCGTTCTGGCCTTTGTTATCGAGTTCATCACTTACCGACCCAACGACGACGAGGAAGGCGCCCGCTAGCTTGCGCCCTTTTCGACCAGCTCTATGTAATTGAGGAGCAGTTGAGGTGGGCGAGGGCCGAGGTCGGTCGAGGCGGCCGCCCCGTGTCCGGGATAACCTGCCCGAAGGCGTCTAGTTTTCCCAAACGGCGCTGAAATGAACTTCGCCCCGATACTTGGACGGGTCAATTAGCGACCTATGTCGCACATGGGGACTGATTCCGGAACTCCTCCGGGGTCAGTCCCTTTTGCTTAACCCGCCTCCTCTTGTTCCAGTGAACGGTATAGGCTTCGAGGTCCCGCTTGAACTCTTCGAAGCTCCGCCACGTCCGGTTCCTGTAGAACTCGTCCTTCAGGCGCCCGGGCAGCAGCTCCGTCGCATGAGCTTGCCTCGCACGCCGCCGGCCCCGGCCGGGTCCGGGCACCCTTCGGCCTCCCGCCGGCCTTCGGCGCGCCCGTACCCCCCCCTGTCGCAAAGCTCTGCTGCAAGAGTCCTCAGCGTGGCGTCGTGCCTGACTCTCCCGTCCATAAAGAAGCCCCCATTTCTAATGTTCAAGAAATGAGGGGGCGGTTCAATTTCGGGACGGGGATTAAATAATCATTCGGTGCAAATTGATTATTTTATCCCCGTCTCAGAAAAATCATCGGGCGTGGTCTTGGGCAAACAGTCTAGTTGCGCTTGAGGTGGACGACGGTTTCGCAGTGGAAGGTTTGCGGGAATAGGTCGACCGGCGTGATCTTGACGGGGGAGAAGGTGCCCTCCTCGACAAAGCGCTTGAGGTCGCGGGCCAGAGTCGCCGGGTCGCAGCTCACGTAAGCGACATCGCGGGCACTCGTGCTCGCGATGAGGTCGATCGCCTCGGGGGCGAGGCCCGCACGCGGCGGGTCGACCACCAAGACGTCGGCGTCCTGATCGGGGAACTCGCGCACCGCGTCGCCGCCGATGACGTCGACGTTATCGAGCTTGTTGATCTCCAGGTTACGGCGTAGATCGCGCACGGCCGGGCCATAGGCCTCGACGGCGGCGACAAAATCGCAGCGGCGGGCGAGCGGCAGGGTAAAGGTGCCGGCACCGCAGTACAGGTCCACGGCCAGCTCGTCTTCCTGCGGGTCGAGGGCGTCCATAACGAGCTCAATCAAAATCTCGGCGCCCTTGGTATTGACTTGGAAGAACGACGGAGCAGACAGGCGCATCTGGCCTTCGGCGATATTCTCGGTCCATGAGCCCTCTCCGGCGAGCATTTCGACTTTGGAAACGCGGCGGGCTTTCTTCTCGCCCTTGCTCATCACGCGCACCACGCTCGTGGGATGAGCGGCATCCGCCAGCACGCGGGAGACCTGCGAGCGCGGGAAGGAACCCGTGGGCGTCCAGAGTGCGACCTCGAGCGCCTTGGTGCGGCGCGATGCGCGAATGCCTACGCGTTCGAGCCCCAAGTCATGGCTGCCGCTCAGATAGTTGAGTGCGCCGACGACCGATTTGAGCGCCTTCGGGAAGCGCTTGTCGAACAGCGGGCACGTATCGACGGTCACGATTTTGCTGGGGTCGACACCGTGCATGCCAAGGCGCACGCGACCGTTGACGACGGTCGGTTCGAGCTCGATTTTATTGCGGTAGCCCCAGTCGTCCTTGGTGTGGCAGATGGGCTGTACCAACTCATCGACCTGCTCAGGAGCGAACTTGCCGATGCGCTCGAGCGTGGAGCGCAGGTTTTGCTCCTTGGCGGCGAGCTGTGCCGTGCGCGAGAGATTGCCCCACGAACAACCGCCACAGATGCCCACGAAGGGGCAGGGAGGCTGAATGCGATCGGGGCTTGGCTCCAGAATCTCGGTGGCGCGGGCGCGCATGAACGACTTGCCGTCCTGCATGACCTCGGCCTCGACGGTGTCGCCTGCCACGGCGCCCTGCACAAAGACGGCCTTGCCGTTGTCGGCGTGCGCCAGCCCGTCGGCGCCGTAGGTCATCGATTCTATAGTGAGCTTCATATCCCTGCCTGTCATTCGCGTTGTTGTTCGCACCATGGTAGCAGGGAAAAGCGCCCCGCATCTGAGGCTTTCCTCAAATGCGGGACGCTTCTACAAACTGCTTCTACAAAAGACTATTTCGTCTTGCCGGTAATGAGCGTCTTAAGACCCAGGCCGATCAGGCCCAGACCCATGCGCACGCGACCGGGGCGATGGCGCTCGATGGCCTTGGTCTTGCCGGTGGGCTTATCGCGGCGGGCGCTCTTCTCGGACGCGGGCTTGGCCGCCTGCGGTTGGGGCCGAGGAGCAGGCTCGGACTCAGGCTCTATGACGGTTGCCTGGACCTTCTGGACCTCGGGTGCGGCCGGCTGCGGCTCGGGCTCAGGCTGGGACGCGAGCGCGGGATCTGCCTTGGCAACTGCTTCCGGCTCGGCAATGGGCTCGACAACTGCCTCGCGCTCAACCTCGGCCCGAATAGCTTCCTCGGCCGCGTGCTCCTTTTCCTGTGCGCGCTGCTGCGCGGCCGCCTCGGCGTTGCGATAGGCGCGCTCCAGCAGAGCTTCCTGAGAGTTGAAGGGCTTCTCACCCTCTGCACGCTCCACGGGGACCCAGGTACCGTCGCTCGTGAGGCTGCGGGCCTTCACGTTGTCGCGCAGCTGCATGCCCATGTACTCGTGCACCAGGGCGCGGCAGGTGGGGTCGAGTACGGGGAAGGCGATCTCGACGCGGTGCTCGGTGTTGCGCGTCATCATGTCGGCCGAGCTCAGGTAGATCATGTCCGAGTCCACGCCAAAGGCGTAAACACGCGCATGCTCCAAAAAGCGTCCGACGATAGAACGGACATGCACATTCTCGGTCTTGCCCGGAACGCCCGGCTTGAGGCACGAAATGCCGCGGATGATCATGTCTACGCGGACTCCTGCGCACGACGCCTCGGCGATCTTGTCGATGACCTCGCGGTCGGTGAGCGAGTTGAGCTTAAAGAACACGCGGGCGGGCTCGCCAGCGAGGGCGCGCTGGATCTCGCGATCCAGGCCGCGCATGATGAGCGGCTTCAGGCCGACCGGCGCCACGCCCAGGAAGCGGTAATCGCCGCGCAGGTTGCCCAGCGACAGGTTGCGGAAGAACAAGTTGGCGTCCTCGCCGATGCCGGGATGGGCGGTCATGAGCATAAAGTCGCTGTAGAGCTTGGCCGTCTTCTCGTTAAAGTTGCCGGTGCCCAACAGCGTCAGGCGTGTAAGTGCCATGCCCTCGCGATAGGTGAGCTGGCAGATCTTGGAGTGGCACTTAAAGCCTTCGGAGCCGTAGATGACGGTGCAGCCTGCCTCTTCCAGACGCTCGGCCCACTCGATGTTGTTCTGCTCGTCGAAGCGGGCGCGGAGCTCCATGAGCACCGTGACCTCTTTGCCGTTCTCGGCGGCATCGATCAGCGACTCGCACAGGCGGCTCTGCTTGGCCACGCGGTAGAGCGTGATGCGCAGCGAGATGCACTCGGGGTCGTAGGCTGCCTCGTGCACCAGATCCAGGAAGGGGTTCATGGCCTCATAGGGATAAAAGAGCAGCTTGTCGTGCTGAAGTACCTGCTCGCGGATGGAGCGGGTCATATCGATGGTGGGGTTGGGCTGCGGCTTAAACGGCGTAAAGAGCAGCTCGTTGCGCAGGTGCTCGGGAATCTTGCCCTCAATGCCGAAGACATAGCCCAGGTTGAGCGGGATATCGCAGGTAAAGACCGAGCGACGTGAGAGCTCGAGCGCCTTGCGGATAGTCTTGAGCGTCTGCTTCTCGAGTGAGCCCGAGACGGCGAGCACTACCGGCTGCAGGCGCAGGCGCTTCTTGAGGATGCGCTTCATATGCTGGCGGTAGTCCTCTTCCTCCTCGACGCCCTCGCCGTCCGGGTCGATATCGGCGTTGCGGGTGACGCGGATGAGCGCGCGGTCGAGCGGCTTATAGGAGCCAAAGCAGCTGTCCAGGCAGGCGAGGATGACGTCCTCGAGCAGAATGTAGGAGTAGGTGCCGGTGGGCGAGGGAATCTCGACCACGCGGTTCATCGAGGCGGGAATCTCGATAAGGCCCAGCAGGCTCTCCTCGTCGGTGACGCCGTCCAGGCCACAAGCCAGATAGAGCGCTCCGTTGCGCAGGTTGGGGAAGGGGTGGCGCGGGTCGATGACCAACGGCGAGATGACCGGCGATACGTAGGCCTGGAAATAGCGGGTTACAAAGGTGCGTTCCTCGGGCGTAAGCGAATCGATGCGGGCGCGGTGAACGCCCAGAGTGTCGAGCTTGCCCTCGATGCTCTTAAAGATCGACTCCCAGCGGGTAAGGAGCCCGGGCAGCTCTGCCATGACGGCATCGACCTGTTCGGAGGCGGTCATATTGCTCTTGTTATCGACAGGCTGTTTTTTGAGTTCTGCCAGGTCGGACAGGCCGCCCACGCGTACCATAAGGAATTCGTCGAGGTTGGACTCGAAGATCGAGACGAATTTAAGGCGCTCGAACAGCGGCACGGACTCATCAAAAGCCTCGTCGAGCACACGGTTGTCAAAGCGTAGCCAGCTGAGCTCTCGGTTCTGCGTGTACGAGAAGTCGCGCGGCGGTTTGCGCAGCTTTGCGGCGGCTTGCTTTTTTTCGATTTTGCTCGGCATATGCATCTGTCCGTTCAGTCCCCGCAGGGGACGGTAGCCTAACACTATTCACTATTGTCTCAATTTAGTCGACTTGCGGCACGGACGTATTGTGCGAACGGTATCTTTACCTACTTCTTACGCTGTCAAGCATGCAACTAACTGCCTGACTCGTTTTGAAAACAATCTATATCCATACTCAACTGGTGAGGATGTATGAATAAGAATGATTGCGAGCTGAATATAATCGAATCCAAATCGAATCGCGGACAAACGACATATATATGCAGAAAACCGTTTTAGCTATGCAATTCCTAAACATGAAAATATTTGTGCAATCTGGCTTAATTCCTTAGAAAAAAGAACGTTTACCTTTGAAAACATGCTTTAGAAAACTGAAGTGCATCATGGGGGAATCATATGCGATATACCGTTCATCGCACTTTGCTGACCGTTCGGGGGCGAGGTGGAATTGCGGGTGGTTTTTGGATATAACTAGAGCTGTCAGCAAGCAGCGTCCCATACGGAGGGGCGCCGATACATTCGGCCAGTAAGGCCCGAAAGAAAGGTAGGAGGCCATGACGAAAGGTCTGCACGTGCCTTCCGAGATCGGCAAGCTCAGGAAGGTCTGCCTGCACCGTCCCGGCGACGAGCTCCTCAACCTGCCGCCCGACGAGCTCGAGCGACTCCTGTTCGACGACGTCCCGTTCCTGGAGGTCGCGCAGCAGGAGCACGACACCTTCGCCCAGATCCTGAGGGACCAGGGCGTGGAGGTCCTCTACCTCGAGAACCTCGTCGCCGAGGTGTTCGACCAGGTCCCCGGCGCCCGCGCCGAGTTCACCGACCAGTACATCGCCGAGGCCGGCATCCGCGGCCAGCACATGCCGCAGATCGTCCGCGAGAAGCTGGACTCCATCGAGGACAACCTCGAGTTCGTAAAGAAGACCATGGCCGGCATGACCAAGGCCGAGATCGACCTGCCCCTCACGGCGTCCACGACCCTCGACTCCCTGGTCAACTCCGAGTCCGAGTCCGACCTGATCATCGACCCGATGCCCAACCTCTACTTCACCCGCGACCCGTTCGCGGTCGTCGGCGAGGGCGTCAACCTCAACCGCATGTACTCGGTCACCCGCAACCGCGAGACCCTGTACGGCAAGTACGTCTTCAAGTACCACCCCGACTACAAGGACGTCTCCCTGTACTTCCGCCGCGACTGCCAGTTCCACACCGAGGGCGGCGACGTGCTGAACATCAACGAGAAGACCCTCGCCGTCGGCATCTCCCAGCGCACCCAGGCCGCGGCCATCGACGTCATGGCCCAGAACATCTTCTGGAACTCCGACTCCAAGGTCGAGCGCATCCTGGCCTTCGACATCCCGGTCTCGCGCGCCTTCATGCACCTCGACACGGTCTTCACCCAGATCGACGTCGATAAGTTCACGATCCACCCCGCCATCATGGGCACCCTGCGCGTCTACGAGCTGACCGCCGGCAAGAACCCGGGCGACGTGAACATCCGCCTGATCGAGGACACCCTCGAGCACGTCCTGGAGGACGCCACCGGCGTCGACCAGGTCAAGCTGATCCCCTGCGGCGGCGGCGACCCGATCGCGGCCTCCCGCGAGCAGTGGAACGACGGCTCCAACACCCTGTGCGTCGAGCCCGGCAAGATCTGCGTCTACGCCCGCAACACCGTCACCAACGACGTGCTGTACAAGGAGGGCCTGGACCTTCTCGTCGTGCCCTCCGCCGAGCTCTCCCGCGGCCGCGGCGGCCCGCGCTGCATGAGCATGCCCTTCTGGCGCGAGGACCTCTAAGGTCTTCAAGGACCCGTACAGGTCTTAATACATACATCTAGCTGCCATTAGATGTCTCCCAATGGGGCGGTGCGGGTTTTCGCACCGCCCCATTCTTGTATGAGGAACGTCAACTCGATTGGATGACTGCTTTTGTAAGGAGCTTGGCCATGGATATCAAGACAATCGGCGTTGAGGAATGGCTCAACGTTTGGGAGAAGAGCGCCACGTGGGATATCGCCCAGTCGACGATCTCCTCGCTTGCCATGGGCGAGCTGCGCGCGCTCGACGAGCAGGACGGCGCCACGTTCTACGAGCGCCTGGATCGCGAGAAGATGAACTACGGCTGGATCGAGGGTTCGCCTGAGTTTAAGGCCGAGGTTGCCAAGCTGTATCGTCGCGAGGTCAATCCCGATCACATTCTGCAGACCAATGGCTGCACGGGCGCGAACCTCAACGCCATCATGGCCGTAGTCGAGCCCGGCGACCACGTTATCGCCGAGTGGCCTACCTATGCGCCGCTCTATGAGATCCCGCGTACGCTTGGCGCCGAGGTCGAGTATTGGGAGCTTTGCGAGGAGCTCGGATGGAAACCCGATATCGAGGAGCTCAAGCGCTTGGTGCGCCCCAACACCAAGCTCATCTGCATCAATAACGCATCGAACCCCATCGGAACGGTGCTCGATGCCGACACGCTCGGCCAGATTGCCGAGATCGCCCGCTCGGTTGGCGCCTATGTGCTGTGCGACGAGGTGTACCTGCCGCTTGAGAACACCGAGGACTTTTTGTCGATGGCCGATGTGTACGAGAAAGCCATCGTCACCAACTCGGTGTCCAAGACCTATTCGACGCCTGCGGCCCGCGTGGGCTGGGTCGTGGCCGACGAAGAGGTGTCCAACCGCATCCGTACCTATCGCGATTACACCATGATCTGCGGCGGCGTGTTCAACGATGCCCTGGCGACCTATGTGCTTGAGCACAAGGACAAGATCCTCGAGCGCAATCGCAAGATCGTGTTTGGAAACCGCGATATCGCACAGGCTTGGATAGACACGCAGCATCGTGTCTCCTGGACGGCCCCGCAGGGTGTGTCCACCTCGTTTATCCAGCTGGACATTCCCGAGGATGACGAGGAGTTCTGCAAGCGCCTGATGGCCGAGAGGGGAGTGCTGCTGGTGCCCGGCAGCCGCTTTGAGCTTCCCTGCGGCGCACGCCTGGGCTACTGCGCGAGCGAGGACGTTCTGCGCGAGGGCCTAAGGCTTTTGGGCGAGGCGCTGGCGGAGTTCGATCGCTAGGATCACGACTCCCTTCGAAGGCCGTATTCAAATTGGCCGACAATAATCGAAAACGGACCTGTTTCCCTCGGGGATCGGGTCCTTTTTTCTATACCGAGAAGTCAAGTTGTTACAAATGGAGACGCAAGATCGATCGGGTATTCGACGGGCCTTATACTGAGCTTCCGGTGAACGGTATCCAGTGTCTGGTAAACGGTAATCTGTTTGCCAAAAATGAATAGGACGAACTTTTTTCTGAATAAAAATCAAAATGGTTGAGACGTAGCGAGAATTGCGAATTCTATTCATATCGTTGCGCGAAATATGCAATTTGAGGGTGGTTTAACAAAGATTAGTTTCAATCGATTTTTCGGTTAAAAAGGCGTTTAAGCACGTAAATACACTTTATTAAATCAAAGTGTGCCATGCGTGAAGTATATGTGTATGCCGTTCACCCCTCATATAAAACCGTTCGTGGGCGAGGTGGAAGTATGAACTAATTTTGGATATAAATATGTCGTCAGCAATAACGCCTCACACGGAGGGGCGCTAACGAATCGGCCCTGACAGGGGCCCGAAAGAAAGGTAGGAGGCCATGACGAAAGGTCTGCACGTGCCTTCCGAGATCGGCAAGCTCAGGAAGGTCTGCCTGCACCGTCCCGGCGACGAGCTCCTCAACCTGCCGCCCGACGAGCTCGAGCGACTCCTGTTCGACGACGTCCCGTTCCTGGAGGTCGCGCAGCAGGAGCACGACACCTTCGCCCAGATCCTGAGGGACCAGGGCGTGGAGGTCCTCTACCTCGAGAACCTCGTCGCCGAGGTGTTCGACCAGGTCCCCGGCGCCCGCGCCGAGTTCACCGACCAGTACATCGCCGAGGCCGGCATCCGCGGCCAGCACATGCCGCAGATCGTCCGCGAGAAGCTGGACTCCATCGAGGACAACCTCGAGTTCGTAAAGAAGACCATGGCCGGCATGACCAAGGCCGAGATCGACCTGCCCCTCACGGCGTCCACGACCCTCGACTCCCTGGTCAACTCCGAGTCCGAGTCCGACCTGATCATCGACCCGATGCCCAACCTCTACTTCACCCGCGACCCGTTCGCGGTCGTCGGCGAGGGCGTCAACCTCAACCGCATGTACTCGGTCACCCGCAACCGCGAGACCCTGTACGGCAAGTACGTCTTCAAGTACCACCCCGACTACAAGGACGTCTCCCTGTACTTCCGCCGCGACTGCCAGTTCCACACCGAGGGCGGCGACGTGCTGAACATCAACGAGAAGACCCTCGCCGTCGGCATCTCCCAGCGCACCCAGGCCGCGGCCATCGACGTCATGGCCCAGAACATCTTCTGGAACTCCGACTCCAAGGTCGAGCGCATCCTGGCCTTCGACATCCCGGTCTCGCGCGCCTTCATGCACCTCGACACGGTCTTCACCCAGATCGACGTCGATAAGTTCACGATCCACCCCGCCATCATGGGCACCCTGCGCGTCTACGAGCTGACCGCCGGCAAGAACCCGGGCGACGTGAACATCCGCCTGATCGAGGACACCCTCGAGCACGTCCTGGAGGACGCCACCGGCGTCGACCAGGTCAAGCTGATCCCCTGCGGCGGCGGCGACCCGATCGCGGCCTCCCGCGAGCAGTGGAACGACGGCTCCAACACCCTGTGCGTCGAGCCCGGCAAGATCTGCGTCTACGCCCGCAACACCGTCACCAACGACGTGCTGTACAAGGAGGGCCTGGACCTTCTCGTCGTGCCCTCCGCCGAGCTCTCCCGCGGCCGCGGCGGCCCGCGCTGCATGAGCATGCCCTTCTGGCGCGAGGACCTCTAAGTCTTTCCGTTTCCGGTGCGGTCCCCCTACAACCGCACCGGTTTCGCCCGTCAAACGGGCAACACTAATAACTTACGTAATTCATTTTTTCGAAAGGAAACGAACCATGGGTGTTAACCTCTCCGGCCGTAGCTTCCTCAAGCTCCTCGACCTCTCCACCGAGGAGATCGAGTACTTGCTCAAGCTTTCCAAGAACTTCAAGGACATGAAGCGCGCTGGCGTTCCGCACCGTTATCTCGAGGGCAAGAACATCGTCCTGCTCTTCCAGAAGACCTCCACTCGTACCCGCTGCGCCTTCGAGGTCGGCGGCATGGATCTGGGCATGGGCGTCACCTACCTCGATCCCGGTTCGTCGCAGATGGGCAAGAAGGAGTCCATCGAGGACACCGCCCGCGTTCTCGGCCGCATGTATGACGGCATCGAGTTCCGTGGCTTTGCCCAGGACGACGTCGAGGAGCTCGCTGCTAAGTCCGGCGTGCCCGTCTGGAACGGCCTGACCACCGAGTGGCACCCCACCCAGATGCTCGCCGACATCCTGACTGTCCAGGAGAACTTCAACTACGACATCAAGGGCAAGACCCTCGTCTTCATGGGCGACTGCAAGAACAACGTTGCTCGCTCCCTCATGGTCGGCTGCTCCAAGCTCGGCATGAACTTTGTGGCCTGCGGCCCCGAGGAGTGCATGCCCACTGATGACGTCATCGAGGCCTGCAAGCCCATCGCCGAGGCCAACGGCTGCACCATCAAGCTGACTACCGACGTCAAGGACGGCGTCACCGGTGCCGACGTTATCTACACCGACGTGTGGGTCTCCATGGGCGAGCCCGACGAGGTCTGGGCCGAGCGCATCGCTCAGCTCACCCCGTATCGCGTTACCTCCGAGGTCATGGCTATGGCCAACCCGGGTGCCATCTTCCTGCACTGCCTGCCCAGCTTCCACGACACCAACACCACGATTGGCGCCGAGAAGTGCGAGCAGTTCGGCATCACCGAGCAGGAGGTCACCGACGAGGTCTTCGAGAGCCCCGCTTCCAAGGTCTTCGACGAGGCCGAGAACCGCATGCACACCATCAAGGCTGTCATGTACGCCACGCTCAAGTAAGAGCATCTAGCATCTCGCTCGGGGTGTATTGCTGCACACCCCGAGCGGCTTTGTCTGGTAAATATCTCGCGTCGGGCGGTGGGCACGGCACGGAAGATCCGCTTCGCGCGAGAAAGTTAAATGATTTATGAAGGGGGGATGAGAACCATGACTGAGACCGCTAAGAAAAAGCGCGGTATGCCTTCATCGTTCACCATTCTTCTAGCTCTGCTGGCAATTGTTGCAGTGATTACCGTTATCGTCTCCGGCACGTCCGGCGGCGCGGTTACTGCCGCCCGTCTGAGCGATTTCTGCACCGCCCCGATTAAGGGCTTCGCTGACGCTCTGCCCGTCTGCCTCTTCGTTATGATCCTGGGCGGCTTCCTCGGCATGATGACCGAGACCGGCGCTTTGGACAACGGTATCGCCGTCCTGGTGCAGAAGCTTAAGGGTAACGAGATCATGCTCATTCCCGTGCTGATGCTCATCTTCTCCCTCGGTGGTACCACCTACGGTATGTGCGAGGAGACCGTTCCCTTCTACGCCCTGCTCGCCGCTACCATGATGGCCGCTGGCTTCGACCCCATGGTCGGCGCCGCTACCGTCCTGCTCGGCGCTGGCTGCGGCTGCCTGGGCTCCACGGTTAACCCGTTCGCCGTCGGCGCTGCCGTCGACGCTCTGACCGGCGTTGGCATTGAGGTCAACCAGTCCATCATCATCGGCCTCGGTGCCGTCCTGTGGATTGTCACTACCGCTATGTCCATCGTCTTCGTGATGAACTATGCCAAGAAGGTCAAGGCTGACAAGGGTTCCACCATCCTGTCGATGCAGGAGCTCAAGGACGCCGAAGAGGCTCACGGCAAGGCTGCTTCCGAGGTCCACAAGGAGGTCAAGCTCACCGGTCGTCAGAAGGGTGTTCTGATCGCCTTCGCCTTCACCTTCGTCGTCATGATCGTCGGCTTCATTCCGCTGGCCGACCTCAACGAGGGCGTCGCCAACTTCTTCGACGCTGGCGCTGTCTACGACGCCGACGGTAATGCCGTCGTCCAGGGCTGGTCTGCCCTGATCACCGGCCTGCCCATTGGCCAGTGGTACTTCGACGAGGCTTCCACCTGGTTCTTCCTCATGGCGGTCCTGATCGGTATCATCGGTGGCCTGTCCGAGAAGCAGATCGTTAACACCTTCATCACCGGCGCTGCCGACATGATGTCCGTTGTTCTCGTCATCGCCCTCGCCCGTGGTATCTCCGTCCTCATGGCTAACACCGGCCTCGACGTCTACGTCCTCGACGCTGCCGCCAACGCCCTGGCTGGCCTGTCCGGTGTGATCTTCGCTCCCATGAGCTTCCTGGTCTACTTCGGCCTGTCCTTCCTGATCCCCTCGACCTCCGGTATGGCCACCGTCTCCATGCCCATCATGGGACCGCTGGCTGTTAAGCTTGGCTTCTCGCCTGAGGTCATGGTCATGATCTTCTCCGCCGCCATCGGTGTCGTGAACCTGTTCACCCCGACCTCCGGCGCCATCATGGGCGGTCTCGCCCTGGCCAAGATCGAGTGGACGACCTGGCTCAAGTTTGCCCTTAAGCTCATCGTCGCGCTCTCCGTCGTCTGCGCCATCATCCTGACCGTCGCCTGCGTGTTGATCTAAGTACCCAACGGGTACCCCACGGAAACCTTGACGATCCTGTAAAGGATCACCTGGTCATCGTCTGTCCGGTGGGGTCAACCCACCGGTAGACTCCTACCTTTAGCCCCCTTCCGTTCCGTGCGCGGGAGGGGGCGCTCTTGTGTTCCGGCGTTTTACCAAACGCCGGAACCGGTCGACGCTGCAAGCCCGCCAGAGCGGCAATCTGACGTTCAATCGTCGGGCATGGCCAAAAGGCCTATGCCCTCCTCTTTCACGTCACCTTGCTCGCTCTGGCGGGCTTTCGCTGACTTTTGCTCCACCTGCGGCGCTGCCATTGTTGGTGCAGGGGGCTGCTTACTCGCTCTGGTGCCCGTTCGCTGACTTATGCTCCACCTGCGATGTTGCCGTTGTTGGTGTAATGGGGCGGTGCAATGGGGTCAGGTTAGTTTGCGCCAAAAAGGGGAAAGTGCGGTGGAATAGTTCCTGTTTGGCCGTCTTGAGGGGTTAAACGGGAACTATTTCACCGCAACTTATCGATGGCGTGTTTGGTTGGTGCCTGTTGATGGCCTGGGCTTCGGGAAGGGTCTGCTCCGTTATAATCGCCTAGGACATTAAATGGAAACGGGACGGGAGCCATACATGCGCCAGGGTTTCGACAACGCGAAGTATATCGAGCTGCAGGCCGCTCATATTAAGGAGCGCATCTCGCAGTTTGGCGGCAAACTCTATTTGGAGTTTGGCGGCAAGCTGTTTGACGACTATCACGCGAGTCGCGTGCTGCCGGGTTTTGAGCCGGACAGCAAGTTCCGCATGCTCAAGAGCATTGCCGATGACGTTGAGGTCATCATCGCGATCAACGCGAACCACATCGAGAAGAATAAGGCCCGTGGCGACCTGGGCATTACCTATGACGAGGACGTCTTGCGCCTGGTCGACCTGTTCCGCGGCAATGGTTTTGCTGTCGCGGCCGTGGTCATCACCCAGTACGCCGGCCAGCCCGCCGCCGATGTGTTCCGCAATCGCCTGAACGCGCTCGGCATTCCCGCCAAGCTGCACTATCCCATCGAGGGCTATCCGCACGACGTCGACCTGATCGTGTCCGACGACGGCTATGGCAAGAACGAGTTTGTCGAGACCACCCGTCCGCTCGTCGTGGTCACCGCCCCCGGCCCCGGCTCGGGCAAGCTCGCCACCTGCCTGTCTCAGCTCTATCACGAGCACAAGCACGGCACCGCCGCCGGCTATGCCAAGTTCGAGACTTTCCCGGTCTGGAATCTGCCTCTGACGCATCCGGTCAATATTGCCTATGAGGCCGCCACGGCAGACCTCGACGATGCCAATATCATTGATTCGTTCCACCTTGAGGCCTACAACAAGACCACGGTCAACTACAACCGCGACGTCGAGGCCTTCCCGGTGGTCCGTGCCCTGATGGAAAAGATCCTGGGCAAGAGCCCCTACCAGAGCCCCACGGATATGGGCGTCAATATGGTCGGCTTTGCCATCACCGATGACGATGCCTGCCGCGACGCTTCCAAGATGGAGATCGTCCGCCGCTACTTTACCGCGGTCGAAAATGTGCGCCGCACCGGTGTGGGCGATGAGCAGGTTGATCGTCTCGAGCTCATTATGAAGAAGGCCGGTATCGACAAGAACTACTCGCCGGCGCGCTCGGCCGCCCTTACCAGGGAGCAGCTGACGGGTGGCCCCGTAGGCGCCATGGTCATGCCCGACGGCTCCGTGGTGACCGGCAAGACTTCCACGCGCCTGGGCGCCGCGAGCTCGCTCATCATGAATGCCCTTAAGCATGTCTCGGGCGTTGACCTTGAGCTCGAGGTCATTAGCGATGAGGCGATCGAGCCTATCAGCAAGCTCAAGACGCATTTCCTGGGTAGCAAGAACCCGCGCCTGCACACCGACGAGACGCTTATGGCGCTCTCGATCACCTCGGCAACGAGCGAGACGGCGGCCCGCGTCCTTTCGGGCCTGGAGCAGCTGCGTGGCTGCGATGCCTTCTTTAGCGTGATCATCTCGCCGACGGACGAGACAGTGTTGCGTAAGCTGGGCATCAACGTGTGCTGCGAGCCCAAGTTCGAGCGCCGTGGTTTCTTCCATCGCTAAGCCTGGATAAATTGGTCTGAAAGGGGCGCATCGGGTATGCATTCGGTGTGCCCCTTTTATCAACAAAGCTACCGTTTAACCTAAAAATAGCCCGTTTACCTGCCTATAAGCGATTTGGGCGGTATACAATAACCCTAACTGTTTCATCCTTTTGCGGGGATGCCGCATGATGGATGTTGCCGGCCATCATGGGGTGTGCCGGTCGCGCACGGTGCAGGTGATGCCCGTGCTCGGTTTGAGGAGGCTGCCATGGCTGGCAAGGGTCGTGCGAGTGTCAACGATATGAAGCGTGTCGAGGTGCAGGTGCTGATGGAGATCGCACGGCAGTCCGAAGACAACGGCGGATTTTATGGCTTTTCGCGCAAGACGCTTGCCGAGCGTGTAGGGGTGTCTCCGTATCGCGCCCGCGCGGCAATTGAACGTCTGGAATCCGAAGACATCATTGAGGTCGTCTCGCGCTACAGCGACGACGGCGGCCAGCTCGCAAATGGTATTTGTCTCACGGAGCGTGGCGAGTGGTATCTAGAGGGCATCCGTGCCGGTATGCTCGTGCAGGGCTTGATCAAGGACGAATTCGCCGATCGATAACAAGGCGCATTCATAGTCGAAACGACGCCGTCTGGGCAACCGGACGGCGTTTTGTTTCGAGATGGAGAAATGCGATTGCGCGTAAAGAAAATTGCGTGCGGCGCGCGTCGCGAGTATTACAATGAAGACCCGTAAGATGTGTATGGACAACTTCTACGGGAAGCGCAGGTAACTCAATATGACCAAGCATGTGTTCGTGACCGGCGGCGTGGTTTCGTCTCTGGGCAAGGGTATTACCGCGGCCTCGCTGGGCCGTCTGCTCAAGTCGCGCGGGTACAAGGTAACGATGCAAAAGGCCGACCCGTATCTGAACGTCGACCCCGGCACCATGAGCCCGTTCCAGCATGGCGAGGTCTTTGTGACCGAGGACGGCTACGAGTCCGATCTGGACCTGGGCCACTACGAGCGCTTTATTGACGAGAACCTGACCCGCGATTCCAACTTTACGACTGGTGCCATCTATAAGAGCCTGATCGCCCGTGAACGTCGCGGTGACTTTTTGGGCGGCACCGTGCAGGTGATTCCGCACGTCACGAACGCCATTAAGGATAAGTTCCGTCGTATTGAGGAGCAGACCGGCTCCGACGTGGTCATCACTGAGTTGGGCGGCACTATCGGCGACATCGAGTCGCAGCCGTTTGTCGAGGCCATTCGCCAGTATCGCAAGGAGGCCGGCCCCGAGAACGTCTGCTACATCCACGTGTCGCTCGTTCCCTATATCGCCGCCGCCCACGAGGTCAAGACCAAGCCGACGCAGCACTCCGTTAAGGAGCTCCGCAGCTTTGGTATCCAGCCCGATATTATCGTTCTGCGCTCCGACCACCATATCGACGATGCCATCCGCGGCAAGATCGCAAGCTTCTGCGACGTCGACACCGACTGTGTCTTTACCAACGAGGACTGCGCGAGCATCTACGATGTTCCGCAGCTGCTTGCCGAGCAGGACTTTGACCTGCGCATTTGCGAGCGCCTGGGTCTGGACCCGCGTGAGCGCGACATGAGCGAGTGGAACGAGTTCCTGCGCAAGCAGAATCACGCCAACCATCACGCCGACAAGGTGAAGATCGCCGTCGTGGGCAAGTATACGCAGCTGCCCGATGCCTACCTGTCGGTTATCGAGGCCCTGCACCACGCGGGTGTGTTCTACGATCGCCACGTTGACGTGCAGCTGGTCGATGGCGAGAGCCTCGACGAGCAGAACGTCTCCGAGGTCCTGGGTGACGCCTCGGGCATCTTGGTCCCTGGCGGCTTTGGCAAGCGCGCCCTGGAGGGCAAGATCCTCGCGGCCGAGTTCGCCCGCGAGCACAAGATTCCGTATCTGGGCATTTGCCTGGGTATGCAGGTAGCCGTGTGCGAGTTCGCCCGCAACGTGGTCGGCCTTGCCGGCGCCAGCTCTTCCGAGTTCGATCCGGACGGCCCGTATAGTGTCATCGACCTGATGAGCTCGCAGGAGGACGTGACCGAGAAGGGCGGCACCATGCGCCTGGGCGCCTATCCGTGCAAGCTCGCCGCCGATACCCTCGCGCGCGAGGCATACGGCGAGGAGCTCGTCTACGAGCGTCACCGTCACCGTTTTGAGTTCAACAACGCCTTCCGCGACCAGCTCGAGGACGCCGGTCTGATAATCTCGGGTCTTTCGCCCGACGAGCGTCTGGTCGAGATGGTCGAGCTGCCGCGCGACGTACATCCGTGGTATGTGGCAACCCAGGCTCATCCCGAGTTCAAGAGCCGCCCGACCAACCCGCAGCCGCTGTTCCGCGAGTTCGTGCGCGCCTCGATCGGCCAGCACGAGGGTGTCGACCGTCTGCAGGTGACGCCCAAGAACCTCGCTACGGACTAAGGGTGCCGGAGAATAAGGAACATACTGAAGCTACTCCCTCGTCGCTCGTCGTAGCGGCGGGGGAGTATCTCGATTACCTCGCGGTCGAGCGGGGTTTGGCGCGCAACACGATTGCGGCCTATCGTCGTGACCTGACGACGTACTGCGCATATCTAGAGCGGGCGGGTATTGTGTCTTTTGAAGAGGTGACCCGTCAGGTCGTGGAGGGCTTTGTTGCCGATCGCCGCGACGGAGGCTATTCCGACGCCTCGGTGGAGCGCGCGCTTGCTGCCGTGAAGGGCCTGCATGCCTTTTTGGTGCGCGATGGGGCCGTGGCCCAAAACCCGACGGCGGCGTTGCGCCTGCCCAAAAAGGCAGATCGCCTGCCGGAATACCTTTCGGTGGAGGATGTCTCGGCACTGCTCGATCAAGACTTTCCCGAGGGCGAGATGGGACTGCGCGATCATGCCATCTTGGAAGTGCTCTACGGATGCGGTTTGCGCGTGAGTGAGCTGGTTGGGCTCGATGTGGGCGATATCCATATTGATGACGGGTTTGTCCTGGTGCGCGGTAAGGGCTCCAAGGAGCGTCTGGCCCCGTTGGTGGGAAGCGCGGCGCGTACCCTGACACACTATATAGGTGACGGGCGCTCTCTCCTGGCCGCGCATGCTCACGGGACGGAGACCTCGGCGGTCTTTTTAAATAAGAACGGACGTCGCCTGTCGCGCCAGGCCGTGCATGCGATATGCGAGCGGTATGGGCGCCAGGTGGGGCTGGTTGGGCTCCATCCCCACACCCTGCGCCACTCCTTTGCCACCCACATGCTCGCGGGCGGTGCCGACCTGCGTGTGCTGCAGGAGATTTTGGGCCATGCCGATATTTCGACCACGCAGGTCTACACGCATGTCGACCGCACGCAACTGACCGAGGTCTATCTGGCGGCGCATCCGCTGGCACATCGCTAGCACCTCGCTGACCTGCATATTTATAAATATTAAAGGGGACGGGCCCCAGATTGCCGAGACGCACTTTTGCGCGCACGGGCAATCTGGGGCCCCATTACAGTTTGAGTCGTCCGAAAGGGCGGCTCTTTTCCGTTGCACGGTTATACGATTGAGCCGTACCGGTGG
>UQAU01000018.1 GCA_900539035.1 uncultured Collinsella sp.
TCGCCTGCTCGGACAGTCCTGACTCGCACGGAGAGCACATTAAGTGCTCTCCGGCTCGTGCGGAACTCGCGATCGACTTCATATGCCGCCGGGCGGCCGGGGCGAACGCGGATCCCTAGGTTTTCAAAAAAGCGGTCGGCGCGCAGGTGCGCCGACCGCCGATATATGGGGTCTGATGTTTTTGACCGGAGAGGACTACTTACTCGTCGAGGAGATCCTCTGGCAAGTCGTTGCCGTCGCCTAGGTCGACTGGGGTCTCTTCGGTGTCGGCTGCGGCCTCGGCGCCCTCGCCTTCGGGTTTTTCCTTGGCTGCCGTCATGCGGGCTACGGCGCAGATGCGGTCGTTGTCGTCGACGGTCATCATCTTGACGCCCTGGGTGGCGCGGCCAGTCTGGCTGATCTCGTCGGTCTTGACGCGAATGACCGTCGCGCCCTCCGTCACGATGAACAGCTCGTGCTGCGGGCCCACCGTCTTCATGGCCGCGAGGTTACCCTTACGCTCGGTCATTTGGATGGTGTAGACGCCCTGGCCGCCGCGATTCTGCTCCGGGTAATCCGCGACCGGTGTGCGTTTGCCGTAACCGCGCTCGGTGATGACGAACAGATCGCCGTTGCCGTTAGTGACTTCCATGCCCAGAACGCTCACGCCGTCCTTCATACCGATACCGCGAACGCCGCTGGTATCGCGGCCGGTGGCGCGCACCTGCTCCTCGGAGAACATGATCGCCTTGCCCGCGGTGGTGGCCAGGATAATCTTGTCGCCCTCGCGCACGCGGCGCACGTTCAGCAGTGCGTCGTCGTCACGCAGATTGATAGCGATCAGGCCATCACGGCGGCTACGATCGTAAGCGCTCATCACGGTCTTCTTGACCATGCCGCTCTTGGTGGCAAACATCAGGTACTCGTCGGCAGGGAACTCGCGGCAGCTGATGACGCTCGCGATCTTCTCGCCCTCCTCGAAGGGCAGCAGGTTGACGATCGCGGTGCCGCGGGCCTGACGCGTACCCACCGGCAGCTCGTGCACCTTCAGGCGATAGACCTTGCCCTTGCTCGAGAAGAACAGCACGTACTCGTGCGTGGACGCAATAAACATCTCGTCGATAACGTCATCCTCTTTGAGGTTGACGCCCGACACGCCCTTGCCGCCGCGCTTCTGGGCACGGTAGGCAGCCACCGGGATACGCTTAACGTAGCCGGTGTGGGTGATGGTCACGACCATGTCCTCGTCGGCGATGAGGTCCTCGACATCCAGGTCCTTCTCAACCTGGCTGATCTCGGTGCGGCGCTTGTCGCCAAACTTCTTGGAGATCTCGCGCATCTCTTCCTTGATGACGCCCAGGATTTTCTCCTCATGCGCCAGCAGGTCCTCGTAGTAGGCGATGGCGCGGCGCAGGCCGTCCAACTCTTCCTGAATCTTGTCGCGCTCCAGGCCGGTCAGGCGGCGCAGCTTCATCTCGAGGATGGCCGTGGTCTGCTCGGGCGTAAAGCCAAAGCGCTCGATCAAGCGGCTGCTGGCCTCGGAGTCGGTCTGCGAGGAGCGGATGATGCTAATGACCTCGTCGATATGGTCGAGAGCCATCAAGTAGCCCTCAAGGATATGCGCGCGGGCCTGGGCCTTCTTAAGGTCGAAGCGGGTGCGGCGGGTGACTACGTCGACCTGGTGGTCAATGTAGTGCTGCAGCATCTCGCGCAGGCTCAGGCATTTGGGAACGCCGTTGACGAGTGCCAGGTTGTTGGCGCCAAAGGTCGTCTGCAGCGAGGTGTACTTATACAGATTGTTGAGCACGACCTGCGGAATGACGCCCTTCTTGAGCTCGATGACCAGACGGATGCCCTTCTGGTTGGACTCATCGCGCATATCAGAGATGCCCTCGATGCGCTTATCGTTGACGAGCTGGGCGATCTTCTCCTGCAGTGTGCCCTTGTTGACCATGTAGGGAATCTCGGTAAAGACCAGGCGGCTGCGGCCGGTCTTGGTGGACTCCACATGTGCCTTGGCACGCACGGTAATGGAGCCGCGACCGGTCTCGTAGCTCTGCTTAATGCCAGCGCTGCCCATGATGATGGCGCCGGTGGGGAAGTCCGGACCGGGCATGATCTGCATGAGCTCGTCGACGGTGGCGTCGGGGTTGTCGATCAGGTAGCAGGTGGCCTCGATCGCCTCGGTGAGGTTATGCGGGGCGATGTTGGTGGCCATGCCGACGGCGATGCCCTGGCTGCCGTTGACCAGCAGGTTGGGGAAGCGCGCAGGCAGTGCCACGGGCTCGGCGAGCGATTCGTCGTAGTTGGGCTGCCAGTCGACGGTATCCTTCTGCAAGTCACGCAGCAGTTCCATGGCGGGCTTTGCCAGGCGGCTCTCGGTGTAACGCATGGCCGCCGCGCCGTCGCCGTCGATGTTGCCGAAGTTGCCGTGACCGTCGATGAGCGGCGTGCGCATGGAGAACCACTGTGCCAGGCGGACCATGGCCTCATAGACCGCGGAGTCGCCGTGCGGGTGGTACTTACCGATAACTTCGCCGACCGTCCAGGCCGACTTCTTGTGCGGTCGGTTGGGGTAGATGCCGCTCTCGTTCATCGCATACAGGATGCGACGGTGCACCGGCTTTAAGCCGTCGCGCACGTCCGGCAGGGCGCGCGCCGTGATAACCGACATCGAATACTCGATGAACGACTGCTTCATCTCGCGGCCAAACTCCGAAATCTGGAGCTGACGGCCGTTGATATCCTCACCGGCCGAGGCGCCACGGTCGACTTCGCCAAAGCTCTCCTCGAGCTCGGCGTCGTCTTCTTCCTCATCATCATCGGCATCGGGGTTATAGGCGTCCGGGTCGCCGTCCTCGCCCTGCTCAGCACGGGCAAGCAGGCGCTTCAGATCATCGGGCATACCGGCATCGCCGGCCTCGTCCATACCCCCGTTATTGTTGATATCGTCTGCCACGTTACCTCCTCTTAAGCATCAAGGAAACGCGCGTCATGCGCATGTTTTTCAATGTACTCGCGGCGATAGCCGACCTCGGAACCCATCAGCTCGCGCACGGCGCGATCCGCCACCACGGCGTCCTCGATCGACACACGCTGCAGGATGCGGGTCTTGGGGTCCATCGTCGTCGAGGCAAGCTGCTTGGGGTCCATCTCGCCCAGGCCCTTGTAGCGCTGGACGGTATAGCCCTTGCGCTTTTTGGTGATCTTGCCGTCCTTGGCCTTGCCGTCCTCGTCGTTATCGTCGGGGTTCAGGCCCAGACTCTGGATGGTGTCGCGCAGGATCTCGTCTTCGGGCTGGCGGCCGTTGGGATACACGTAGTGGATCTTGTTGCGCACCTTAATGCCAAAGATGGGCGGGCAGGCAACATAAACGTAACCGGCATCGATCAGCGGACGCATGTACTTGTAGAAGAACGTCAGCAGCAGGATGCGGATATGCGCACCGTCGACGTCTGCATCGGTCATGATGATGATCTTGTGGTAGCGCGCCTTGGTGATATCGAAGTCGCCGCCGTCGCCGGCACTCGTCGTGACGCCGCAACCGATCGCGGTAATCAGCGACTGGATGGTGTCACTCGAGAACGCGCGATGGTCACCAACGCGTTCGACGTTCAAAATCTTGCCGCGCAGGGGCAGAATCGCCTGGATGTCTCGGCGACGGCCGTCCTTGGCCGAACCGCCTGCCGAGTCGCCCTCTACGATGAAGAGCTCGGTCAGCTCGGCATCGCGCACCGAGCAGTCGGCGAGCTTACCAGGCAGGGACGCCGTCTCGAGCAGGCTCTTGCGGCGGGTCGCCTCGCGCGCCTTGCGGGCGGCGTTGCGCGCCTTGCAGGCCTGTTGCGCCTTCTTGACGATCTCGCGGGCGGGCTTGGGATGCTCCTCCAAGTAATCGGTCAGTCCATCGGTCACGATCTTGAGCGTGAGCGCACGCATGTAGGAGCTGCCGAGCTTGGCCTTGGTCTGGCCCTCAAACTGCGGATCGGGCAGCTTGACCGAGATAACGGCCGAAAGGCCCTCGCGCACATCGTCGCCGGTCAGGTTGGTGTCTTTTTCCTTGAGCAGGTTCTGCTTGCGCGCGTAATCGTTGATCACGCGGGTGAGCGCGGTGCGGAAGCCCTCAAGGTGCATGCCGCCCTCGGGGGTGTAGATGTCGTTGGCAAACGACATGACGTTCTCGCCGTAACCGCTATTCCACTGCAGGGAAACCTCGACCTCGCCCATCTTGGCCACAGGTGCGTCCGGGTCCGATTTGCCCTCGATGTAGATGGGCTCCTTAAAGGCCTCGGGGACGTCCTTGCCCTCGTTGAGGAACTTGACGAAGTCGATGATGCCGCCCTCGTAGCAAAACTCCTCCACGTGGGGAGTCGCCTCGCGCTCGTCGGTCAGCACGATCTTGAGGTTCTTATTGAGGAACGCCGTCTCCTGCAGACGGTTGTGCAGTGTATCGAAATCGTAAATGCAGGTCTCGAAGATCTCGTCGTCGGGCCAGAAGGTGACGGTGGTGCCCGTCGAATCCGAGGTGCCCACGACCTCCATCTTCTTGACGGTCTTGCCGCGCGAGAACTCCATCTCGTAGGTGTTGCCTTCGCGACGAACCTGAACGACCACGCGCTTGGACAGTGCGTTGACGACGGAGATGCCCACGCCGTGCAGGCCGCCCGAAACCTTATAGGCCGAGTTATCGAACTTACCGCCGGCGTGCAAGATCGTCATGACGACCTCGAGCGTCGGGATCTTTTTAACAGGGTGCTCGTCGACGGGGATGCCACGCCCGTTGTCGACGACCGTGATGGAGTTGTCGGCGTGGACCGTCACCTGGATCTCGGTGCAGAAACCGGCCATGGCCTCGTCGACGGAGTTGTCAACGATCTCCCACACCAGGTGATGCAGACCGCTGGCGCTCGTCGAGCCGATATACATGCCCGGGCGCTTACGAACAGCCTCGAGACCTTCGAGAATCTTAATCTCGCCGCCATCGTAATCGTTTTCGTTTGCCACACGTCCTCCTTCAGTCAAGAAAATGTGTACAGCCTTACTAGTTTATCGTAAAAAAATACCCTCGGGAACGAGGGTATTTGGCTCTACAAGGCCACCAGATGCGATTTAAGGCTCTTTTTTGCTTTGCACGCCCTTGGCCCACTCGGCACTGGCTCTCATGGCGTTCTCGAGGGCCTCGCGCAGTTTTTGGTCCTCGATGGGTGCCACTTGGCGCTCGATCTCGGTGCGCTCGGCCTCACTTAGGTCGGCGTGCGGGGCCGGCGGGCGCTCGGTCGTCGCCGGGCGCAGGCGCTCCTTGGCGGCGGGTGGCGTGTGACCGGGCGCGGTGGTTTTGAACACCAGGCCGTCCACATGCGCACCGGCGCGCTCCATACGCGCGCGGATGATCTCGCGCAACAGCGTCATTTCCTGCGTCCACGAGGGCGAGTCGAGATATACCAGCAGCTCATTGGACTCGGGCAGGTAGCGCAAACCCGTCACATGCCGCCCCTCGCGCGTGCCCGAGCACACCGCATTCCACGCGCGATAGACCGCACGAGATTCCTCTGCAGTCTCCATCTGCGCGCGGCGCTCAGGTGTCGCGGCCGCCAGGATGCGCTGGCGCTCTGCGTTCAAAAACCCACTAAAGGTGACCGTTTCGCTCTCGCGCTCGTAATTAGCACATCTCACCCATGCTCACCACCTTGGCTCGATCAAGCAGATCATCGGTAAAGTACCCCAGGTTGGTCGTGGTTATGACCGTCTGGATATCATCGCCGATCAGCCGCAGGAAAGCACCGCGGCGTTCGCCGTCGAGTTCGCTCATCACGTCGTCCAAAAGCAGCAATGGGGCGGTGCCCAGGACATCGCGAGCCACGGCCACCTCCGCCACCTTCCAGGCCAGAACCAACGTTCGCTGCTGACCTTGGCTGGCAAACGAGCGGGCGGAACGACCCGCCACGGTAAACTCAATCTCATCGCGATGCGGTCCCACCAACGTCACGCCGCGGCGAATTTCCTCGTCGGCGTGCTCATCAAGGGCAGCCAGCATGCGCTCGTACGCCCAGCCCTTCAGCTCTTCGCGATCATCGACCTGGGGCAAATCCCCCAGCGTGGACGTATAGGTCACGTTGGCAGCCTCACCGGATGCCACTTGCCCGTAGGCAGTGTGCATATGGCCCGCCAGCCGGTCGAGCAGAGCCAACCGGTGCACGAGCAGGGCCGAGCCCGCGCGGGCAATCGAATCGTTCCACGCGCCGAGCATCTCGCGGCAGCACCAGGTCTCCTTGAGCAAGGCGTTACGCTGGGTCACGCAGCGCCCATAGGTGCTCGCAAGATCGGCATAGCGTGCGCTCAGTTGCATGCCAAAGTCATCGAGGGCGGCGCGGCGCACACTGGCGCCTCGCTTAACCATGTCCAGATGGTCGGGGCAAAACAGCACGCTCGGCAGAACCCCGCGCACACCGGCGGCAGAGCATCTCTTGCCGTTGCGGCTAAACGAGCGCTTACCGTCCTCCGCGCTCAATCCCATATCAAGCACGCGGCCGTCGCCCTCGAGCCTCAGCTCGACCTTGCACGAGCCCACGCCGTCATGGACGAGCTCGGCTGCGGTCGGATGCCTAAACGAGGCGCCGCTCGTCAGCAGCTGCAGCGCCTCTATGAGATTGGTCTTTCCCGCCGCGTTGGGTCCCGCAAGTATCGTCACGCCCTCGTCCAGGGCAAGGCGATAGCTATCGAAGCTGCGGTAGTGCGCGACGGAAAGATCGCGGGCGAACATGGTCATAGGGCAGTTGCTAGATGCGGACCGGCATGACCAGGTACAGGTAGTTGATCTTGTCGTAGGACTTGAAGATGCCCGCCTGCGAGTAGCTCTTGAGCTCCAGCGTGATCTCCTTCTCCTTGGACAGGGCATTGAGGCACCCGAAGATGTAGTGGTAGTTGAAGGCGATGGTGCCCGACTCGCCCTCGGCCTCGACATCGATCGTCTCCTGCGCAAGGTCCTGGTCATTGGAAATGGAGGACAGGCCCATCTGCCCGTTCTCGACATCGATCTCGAACTTGACGGCGGGGTTGGCGCTCGCGATAACGGCCACGCGCTTGAGGGCGGCGTTAAAGGCGGCGACGTCGATCTTGACGCTCGTCACGCACGAATCGGGGATGAGCTGCTTGTAGTTGGGGTACACGCCCTCGATGCGGCGCGACACGTAGGTGGTGTTGCCGGCCTCGAAGACGACCTGGGTGTCGGTAGCCCCGATCATGATGGTCGCCTGGCTGGCCATGATGTTCAGCGCGTCGTTAAAGGCGTCGGCCGGAACGTTGAGCTCAAAGGAACCCTCGAGGGTCGAGGTCTCGACCTGCGTATCGCACACGGCCAAGCGGAAGGAATCGGTCGCCACCAGGCGCACGGTGTTGTTCTCGACCTTCATGTGCACGCCGCCTAGAATGGGGCGGGCCTTGTCGGTCGAGGTGACGCGCCACACGCGGCCGACCATTTCGGACAAGATATCGGTCGGCAGCTCCACGGCACTCTCGATGGCATAGGCCGGAAACTCGGGGAAGTCATTGGCATCGAGCGTGTTCAGGCGGAAAGAGCTCTTCTCGCAACCAATCAGCACCTGGCGCTCGGACAGCTCAAAGGTGACCGGAGCATCGGGGAGGGTCTTGGTGATGTTGGAGAGCATCTTGCAGGGAATAACCATCTCGCCCTCTTCTTCGACATGCGCCGCGATGCGGTGACGAATCGAGATGGTGTAGTTAGAGGTCTGGAATTCCAAGATGCCGTCTTGGGCCTTAACGAGCACGCCCGACAGGATGGGAAGGGTGGATGCCGAAGCGACACCCTTCATAACGACGCCGATGGCTTGTGTAAGCGAGCTCTGGCTGACGGTGAACTTCATCTTTTAATACCTTTCTATAGATATAAATATCTTAATAATAGTAATAGCACTGACGAAACTGTTGATTACTCCCAAAGACGCAGGTCAGACCCAGAAAGAGAATCGACAGCAACCTGTGTGCAACGGGGGTGGTTTTCCACGTTCAAAACCTGCGCAAAACTTTTCATCACCGCGGGTTGGGTTTTAGACACCTTATGCCCGTGGTTTCGACAAGTTTTCAACAGGTGTCTCTATTTCCCTACGAGCGTAGTGTAATTTTATCGCGCAGCGACTTGAGGTCTTCGGTGACGGTGCGGTCTTCCTGGATCATCTTCTGGACCTTTTTGTAGCTCGTGCTGACGGTCGAGTGGTTGCGGTTGCCAAATTCGGCGCCCACCGCCGTGGTCGTCATCTCGCACATCTCGATGGCCAGGTAGATAGCGATATGGCGTGCTTTGGCGATATTGGCGTTGCGACGCGGGCCGATGAGCTCCTCGTGCGTCACGCCGTACTGCTCTTCGATGACGGACTGAACCGTCTGGACGTTGATCTTTTTGGCCGATGTGTCGAAGTACTGGCTGGCGATGGCGTCGATATCGTCAAAGGTGAGTTCCCCGCCCTCGCGCTCGCGGTCGCCCGCCTCGCCGGCGCAGCGCTCGCAAAAGCTCTCGAGTTCGCGGATGTTGGTGCCCGAGACCTCGGCCATGTGTTTAAAGTGCTCGTCGGTCAGGTGCCCGCCGTCGCCCCCATAGGCCGCCAGCAGCGAGTCGTCGCCCGCCTCGGGAGCGGCGACGATGGTGTTCTCGTAATAGCGCTGCAAGATCTTGTATTTCATCTCGTAGCTGGGCTCTGCGACCAGGCAGAGCATGCCGGCGTTGAAGCGGCTGGTCAGACGCTCGTCCATGCTCAGGTCCTTGGGGGCGCGGTCTGCCGCGATGACGACCTTCTTGTTGTTGCGGATGAACTCGTCCATGAGCTGGAAAAAGTAGTCCACGCTCGCGCGCTTGCCGATGATGTTTTGGATGTCATCGATGATGAGCACGTCCACGCCGTGGTACGCCTGCATGATGGGAGCGTTGCTCTTCTTTTGGCGGTCGAACTCGGTCATCAGGTCGTCCAGATATGCCTGGGAGTTGGCATACTTGACCTTGATCTCGGGCGACTTCTCGGCGAGCTCGTTTTTGATGGCAAGTAGCAGGTGCGTCTTGCCCAGGCCCGATTTGCCATAGATGAACAGTGATGTGCACGTGCCGCGCTCGTCCGCGAGGGCGGCAAACTTAAGTGCCGAGCGATAGGCATGGCTGTTCTCGGGGCCGTAGACAAAGTTCTCAAAGGTAAATTTTGAGTTCGCGGCGAGCGGGGCTCCATCCGTATTCTGCTCGGCCGGCACGGTCGGTGCTGGCATGGGTGAAGCGGGGGCCGCAGCTTGCGTGGATTTAGTCGGCGCTCCGCCCTTCATCTGGTTCATCATGCGACGAAAATCGTCGGCCGAGAGCGTGTTCTTGATTGCAATGCCCGAATCCGCGCCCGCCGCTGCGTCGTGAGCGATGGGCATGTGCGTGACGGGTACGTTCGTTGACGTCGCCGCCGCGGTCGGCAACGGTGCCATGGTTTCACGGGAAACATCGCTGTGCTGGTGCTCGATTGTCGACACATCGCCTGCGGAGGCCGGCACCGCCGGGGAAGCAGCGGGAGCCGTGGCGGGCGCCGTCGCGGCAGCGGATTCCGTCGCGGCGCCTTGCGGTGCCACGATGTCGAGCGCAATCGGTGCAAAGGCGATTTCTTCCAGATAGGCCTCAATAGTCGGCTGATGCTTTTTGAGCTGGGCGATGGCAAAGCGCGAGGGGGCCTCGATCGTGAGCGTATCTTCGGTCAGGCTTATGGCGCGCGATTGCCCCAGCATGTTGATGAGGCGTGCATCTTGGCCGTCGCGCTGGCAAAAGGCGATGGCATCCCCCAGGATGATGCTTGCTTCCTCGTCCACTGTCTCTCCCGTTCTTTAGCTCTGAGCTCGCACGCGAGCGGCGCCGAGTTCGGTCAGATGGTATTTCTGGCCATGCTTGATGACCAAGCCGGCCTGCGCCAAGTCATTGAGCGTGCGTGACCAAGTGGGGGCCGAGTTTCCAAACGCCCTCGCCAGATCGGTTGCACCGCACGCTTGATTTTGCGCCAGATAGCCCAGCGCGGCGTTGCCGCGATCGCTTACGAACACGTCCGGTTGTGGCTGCGCATACTGATTTGCTGCATTAGGATACATCATTTGAGCTGCTGGTTGTTGAGAACTCTGCATCGGCGGCATTTGCTGTTGAAAACTTTGAGGCCACTGTTGGTAAGGCTGCGGAGGCATCTGCTGGGCCCAAGGGTTGTACTGCTGCTGCGGCATCTGCTGGTACGGCTGCTGATATCCCTGCTGGTACTGCTGCGGGAACTGATGGCCATACCCCAGTGGCGGCATCTGCTGATATAGATATCCCTGTTGGTACGGCTGATAGCCCATTTGCTGGCCGCCCGGTGCCCCCGTTGCCTGCTGCATTGCTGCTGCATCCTGATCCGCCAGCGGCATGGCCTCTGGCATGTTTGGCGGCATCGACATCGATGCCGCCCGGGGCTCTTGTGTAGGAAGCATTCCAGGCTGCTGTATCTGCCCCACGGGGGGCTGCATCTGCTGCGTTGCCATGGGCTGCTGCGCAAAAGCTCCCGGCAGGGGATATGTGGGCTGCTCCGTCTCGGGCCGCACGGCAGCACCGCGTCCGCCGGCACGCTCGATTTCCTGCACGCGTTTAGGGTTCAGGCTTACCGTAACCACGGTGCCGTTGCCCATGTTGTCCTCGATGGATACGGCACCGCCGGCGTTTTCCAAATACTCCTGCACCATGGGAAACCCTGCTCCGGTTCCACGGATATAGCGCTTCATCTTGCTGTTTGCACTGGTAACGCCAAAGTCGAAAGCGCGCTCCTTGTCGTCGATGCCGGGTCCTTGATCAGCAAAGCGGATGGTGTCTCCGCCGTCCAGAATCGAGATGATGGGCTCGGCAAAGTGCGCGTGGATAAAGTTTTCGACAATTTCGCGGATGACCATGAGCGAGATATGGCCACCTTGTTCTTTCATGCACTGGTAGACGGTGTTGGTCGTCTCTTCCAAATACGTGCGGACATCCTGCGGATCAATGACGATCACCCGCGGTGTCGACAGCATGTCGTCATAGACGGCGATGCGCGCGGCGTACATGGCTTTCGGCGCCTGCGTGGTCGTCTGCTCGCCTTCCGCACGCTCTTCGCGCACGCCGGTGATGTGCTCGTTGTCGGGTGCCGGGTCTCCGGAATCGACCATGGTATAAAAGTCGTCAGACATGCCGCTCGCAATCTTTCAAAAGGTTTCGAACAAATAGTAGCTCACCGTGCAACGTTTCTCATCTTTCGACAACTTTTCAAAACCTGTTGAAAACTTTGGAAAACGGGCGAAAAGTTCTCAACATTGCCAACATGACCTGTTGAAAACTCGATGAAATATCGTGAAAGGTTGCCATGAGGCGCAAATTTCGGTTGTGCTTATGGGGGAACCGTGTGAACTGCGCAACCTTTTACCTTTGATTTCTTGACATTTGAACATTGATTTCCCTACAATCTTCAAGCTCACGTGTCTATATCTGCGTCCGCGTCCCCGCGGACACTCGAAATGCAGCAGGAGGAACTTAAGATGAAGCGTACGTATCAGCCTAATAAGCGTAAGCGTGCCAAGACCCATGGCTTCCGTGCCCGTATGGCCACTAAGGGTGGTCGTGCCGTGCTCGCCCGTCGTCGCGCCAAGGGCCGCAAGCGTCTCACTGTCTAGCAGCGATACACACATCTCGCATGAAGACTATTAAGTCTCGGCAAGATTTCGAGCATGTGTTCAGTCAGGGGCGTCGTTTCAATCACCCTCTGATTCGAATGACCATATGTGAATCGGTTGGCGAAGGCGACTCCGGAAGGGTCGCCTTCGTTGGTGCTAAGCGACTCGGTTGTGCCGTCGTGCGCAACCGATCTAAGCGT
The DNA here is from genome assembly GCA_900539035.1 of uncultured Collinsella sp. Classification (GTDB taxonomy): domain Bacteria; phylum Actinomycetota; class Coriobacteriia; order Coriobacteriales; family Coriobacteriaceae; genus Collinsella. Next base: position 11,868 of record UQAU01000018.1, read on the forward strand.
GTGATGCGCGAGGCCGCCCGCAGCTGCGGATTTCCCGTTGCGGGTTATGACATCATCTTGTTTGCAACTCCCAAGACGAGGGTTTCCTCGCCGCAGGAGATGGACAAGGCGTTGCGTTCGCTTATGAAGCGCGCCGGCGTTGCCGGGGAGGAGCGATGAGCAATCACGTTTTGCGACGTGTTGCCATCGCTCCTATTCGCATATATCAACAGGTTATTTCGCCCTTATTGCCTGACGCCTGCATTTATTACCCAACGTGCTCGCAATACGCCATCCAGGCGATTGAGAAGCACGGTGTTTTGAGAGGCTGCTGGCTTGCCGTGAGGCGCATCGCTCGCTGCAATCCCCTGCACGTCGGCGGTTATGACCCTGTGCCCTAGCGGGCACTCGCTATCGGAGGAAAACTTACATGTGGGATTGGATCGTTAACATCCTTTTCGAGCTGCTCAAGCTCATCCAGACCTTTGCGGTCGACTGGGGCCTGTCCATCATCATCCTGGTGGTCATCATCCGTCTGCTGCTGACGCCGCTCATGCTCAAGTCGACCAAGTCGACGGCTCGCATGCAGGTGCTGCAGCCCAAGATGCTCGAGATCCAGGAGCGCTATGCCGACGATCCCCAGCGTCAGGCCGAGGAGATGCAGAAGTTCTACAGCGAGAACAAGTTCAACCCCATGGCTGGCTGTCTGCCGCTGTTGATCCAGATGCCTATCCTGTGTGCCCTGTTTACGCTGCTGCGTAACCTGCCGCAGTACTTTAACGAGGGCACGTTCTCGTTCTTCAACATCCTGCCCGACCTGACCACCACGCCGAGCGCTTCCTTTGCCGATGGCTTTATGGTTGCACTGCCCGCGCTGGTCTGCCTGATCCTGTTCGCCGTCCTGACCCTGATTCCGCAGCTCTACATGTCGCGCAACCAGACCGGCCAGCAGGCTCAGAGCATGCGTATGATGGCCGTTGTCATGACGGTCATGATGCTTTGGATGGGCTGGAGCCTTCCCGTTGGTGTTCTGCTGTACTACGACGTCTCGTCTGCTTGGCAGGTTATCCAGCAGATTTTTGTGACGCAGAAGGTCATCGACAAGGCGAAGGCCGATGAGGAGGAGCGTCTTAAGAACGCGCCGCTGCAGGTTGAGGTCACTCGTCGAGAGAAGAAGCCGCGCCCGCACAAGAAGAAGTAGTGGGATATCAATCTTATTTAGGTACCTAACTTTTGGAGTACGTTATGTCTGAAGAGATCATCGAGGATATGCTTGAGGAGGTTGCCCCGCAGGTCGCGGGCGATTATCCCGAGATTGCACAGCGCTACAAGGCTGGTGAAGAGCTGACCGATGAGGAGCTCGACACCATTGCCGATGTTGCGATTTCCATCCTGCGTTCCATCCTTTCGCACTTCGATGCCGCCAACTCTCCTATCGATGAGTATGAGGGTGACGAGGGTGAGCTGATTTTGGATGTAACGGCTCCCGATCTTGCTGTTCTCATTGGCCGTCATGGTCGCACCCTCGATGCCCTTCAGGTTATGTTCTCTTTGCTGGTGAGCCGCAAGCTTGGCTTTAGGTATCCGGTTGTAGTGGACGTCGAGGGATACAAGAGCCGCCGTCAGGACAAGGTTGCCTCCATGGCTCAGTCTGCTGCCGAGCGTGCCATCCGCACTCATAAGAGTGTTTCGCTTCCGCCCATGAATGCCTACGAGCGCCGACTGGTTCACATTGCACTTCGTGGCAATGATGCCGTCGATACTCATTCTGAGGGTTCTGACCCTGATCGCCATGTGGTGATTGTTGCTCGATAATCTACTCGAGCTTATGCTAAGGGGACGTGGTTTCCACGTCCCCTTTTTTTGTCAAAAGTTCTCGATACACTGATTTTTGTCAGAAAGGAGCTTTCGTTGTTAGTACTTACCGATCAGCAGGCTGACGAGATGTTGAGTCGTCTAACTTCCTATTGCAAAGAGTATTCCTTGAGCGTAACTGATGTTGAGCTTAGGAAATGTATTCATCATTTGGACTTGGTTCTGGAAACAAATAAGACAACCAATCTCACCCGTATTCTTAACGTAGAAGATGCTGCCGTACTTCATATCCTCGACTCACTTGTTTTGCTCCCTTATATCAATAAGGCTCCTGAGGGAGCTTTACTCGATATGGGTACAGGTGCGGGCTTCCCTGGTATTCCGTTAACCATATCCACGCATCGTAAAGCTACTTATATTGACTCTGTTGGCAAGAAGGTTGATGCTGTCAATTCTTTTGTTCATGCTCTTGGACTGAAACATGCTCATGCGGTCCACGATCGTCTTGAAGAATATGCTCGAAGCCATAAGAAGCAGTTCTCCGTTGTAACCGCCCGCGCCCTGGCCCCTCTACCGATTCTTGTTGAGTATGCGGCTCCGTTCCTCAAGGATGGAGGGCTATTTGTTATCACCAAGGGCAATCCTTCGGATGAGGAGCTTACTTCCGGTATGTCAGCAGCTAAGATTTGCGGCTTCACTTTGCTTCTGAATGACGCAATTGATTTGCCTGAAGGCTTGGGTCACAGGGAGTTCATTGTCCTTAAGAAGAGTCATCCAGCATCCGTTTCATTGCCTCGTGCAAATGGAATGGCAAAGAAGAATCCGCTTGCCTAGATGTTTCACGTGAAACATAATGGATACTAACAACTTGCAGTGTTTCACGTGAAACATGGCGGTTGATATCGATTCGGAATGTTTCACGTGAAACATCCTCCGTTTGACAGCTTTAATACACACCAGGAGGGACCGTGGGATTTCGCGACGTTAAGCGTTCTAAGAGCGCAAAAAACACGCGTATCATTGCAATCATCAATCAAAAGGGCGGCGTCGGTAAGTCAACGACGGCCGTAAACCTTGCAGCAGCACTGGGTGAGCAGGGTCGTAAGACACTGATTGTCGATTTTGATCCGCAGGGAAACAGCACCAGTGGATTCGGAATTGAAAAAGAAGACCTTGATCACTGCATCTATGATGCGTTGTTGAACGATGTGCCGGCAGAATCGCTTGTTCTTGATACAAATTGCAAAAAGGTATTCGTAATTCCGGCTACAATTCAGCTTGCAGGTGCCGAAATTGAGCTTGTAAGCGCAATTGCTCGTGAAACCCGTCTCAAAGATTTGCTTGAGCCGATTCAGGACGAGTTCGATTTTATTTTCATTGACTGTCCTCCTTCGCTCGGCCTGCTTACTATCAACGCCTTGACCGCAGCAGACAGCGTTTTGATTCCGATCCAGTGCGAGTATTACGCACTCGAGGGCGTTACGAAGCTGCTTGAGTCAATGAAAATGGTCAAATCACGTTTGAACAAGGGCTTAGACACCTATGGTGTGCTTATGACCATGTATGACTCGCGTACCTCTCTATCAAATCAGGTTGTTGAGGAGGTTCAATCGTACTTTGGTGATAAGGCGTTTAAGACGCTGATCCCCCGTACGGTTAAAATCTCCGAAGCTCCGTCTTTTGGAGAACCGGTAATTACCTATGCACCTCAAAATAAGGGTGCAAAAGCGTATATGAACCTTGCAAAAGAGGTGATCAAGCGTGCCTAGTGTAAAGAAACGTGGCGGATTGGGACGTGGACTCAATGCTTTGGTCTCAGAGGCCGAGTATGAGACCGGTGGTTCGGCTGCAGCGGGTTCAAATGCATCATCTGAAACAAAACTACCTATTGAGGATATTGTTCCCAACCCTAACCAGCCGCGAATTCACTTTAACGAAACTGAACTTCGCGAGTTGAGCGAGTCAATCCAAGAACATGGCGTTTTGCAGCCACTTTTGGTTCGCAAACATGGAAACGGCTATGAGATCATCGCTGGTGAGCGTCGTTACCAGGCATCAAAGCTTGCTGGTCTTGAGGAACTGCCTGTCATCATTAAAGAAGTTAATGATGAAGAGATGTTGGCTCTCGCTCTTATCGAAAACCTTCAGCGTTCTGACCTGAATCCTGTCGAAGAGGCTAAGGGCTATCGACAGCTCATCGATGCCAGCGGTATGACGCAGGAGGCATTGTCGAAGGCAGTAAGCAAGTCACGCTCTGCAATTACAAACTCGCTGCGCCTTCTCGATCTTCCTGAAGTTGTTCAGCAGATGATTTTTGAGGGCAAACTTACTGCTGGTCATGCACGTGCGATTCTTGCAGTTCCCTATGAGGATGCTCGAATTCGACTTGCAGAGAAAGTTGTTGCAGAGGGTCTTTCCGTAAGAGCGACAGAAAATCTTGCTCCGTTGTTTTCTGCCGGAGAGACACCTAAGACGCCGAGGCCTGCAACGCCTCAGTCTTTTAAAAAGGCTGCCCGTGTGCTCCGTCAGGTATTTAATACCAACGTTCGTGTGAAGAGCTCGCGTGGAAAGAATAAGATTGAGATTGAGTTTAAAGACGAGGAAGAGCTCTCTCGTATTCTTGGCGAAATGATTCAGTTTGATCAAGGAGGCCAAGATGAGGAATAAGATTTTAACAGCGATTGCATTGGCGACGACTGTCGCGGCTGGTGCCTTTGCTGGTTATAAGATTGCGACAGACGATGAACTTCGAGGTCGTTTGCTTCGTGGCGCGCAAGATATCGTCGATACTTCCAAAAAGAAAATGGATGTTATGACGGAAGATGTTGCCATGCGTACTGCTCAGGTAACGAAGAATCCCAAGATTAATCAAGGTTGGGTTAGCAACCAATGGGAAAATGTAGGCTATTAGGTACCTAACAATTACTCAGCATATTTTGAGAGGTCCTTGTCTGATTCACGAGACAAGGACCCTTTATTTTGGCCGTAGAAAATGGGACAGTTAGCAGCTGATTCAAAATTAAGGTCAATAAATGAAACGACCCCGCTTGCATATTCTGCAACCGGGGTCGTTCGATGTTTCACATGAAACGTTTTGGGTGCGACTCCCCTATGCGTTCTTCTGAACCTTGAAGCGCTGCTTCAGCTGTCCGCAAGCGGCGTCAATATCGTTACCACGGGAGTTACGAATCGTGGTCTCGATGCCACGGGACTCAAGACGACGCTGAAGATCCTCAACCTTATGAATCGGCGACGGCTTGAGCGGGCTACCCTCGATGTCGTTAAGCTGAATGAGGTTAACGTGGCACAGCGTTCCCTCGCAGAAGTCGCAGAGCGCCTGCATTTCGGGATTCGTATCGTTGACGCCTTCGATCATGGCATACTCATAGGTCGGGCGGCGGCCAGTCTTCTCGGTGTAGAGTTGAAGCGCCTCGTGAAGGCGAAGTAGCGTGTACTTCTTAACACCGGGCATGAGCTTATTGCGTGTCGACTGGATGGCGGAATGCAGGGAAACGGCAAGCGTGAACTGCTCGGGGATGTCGGTAAATTTGCGAATACCGGGAATAACGCCGCTGGTAGAGACGGTGAGGTGACGAGCGCCGATACCGATGCCGTCGGGGTCGTTGAGGATTCGCAGAGCCTTGAGAACCTCGTCGTAGTTGGCAAACGGCTCGCCCTGGCCCATAAAGACGACGCTCGTGGCACGCTCGCCAAAGTCGTTGGATACATGAAGCACCTGGTCGACGATCTCTTGGGCGGTCAGAGAGCGCTTGAGGCCGTTGAGACCAGTAGCGCAAAAGGCGCAGCCCATGCCACAGCCTGCCTGGGTGGAAACGCAGACGGAAAGCTTGTTACGACGGGGCATGCCGACAGTCTCGACGGAAACGCCGTCGTGGTACTCGAGTAGATACTTGCGAGAGCCATCTTTGGAAACTTGCTTGGTTAGTTCAGTCGGCGTGTCGAAGTCAAAAGCCTCTTTAAGCTGCTCACGGAAAGCCTTGGGAAGGTTGGTCATATCGTCAAACGAACAAACGTTCTTCTCAAAGACCCATTCGATGAGCTGCTTCGCGCGGAACGCGGGCTGGCCAAGTTCGGCCACGAGCTCGCGAATATCGTTTTGGCTCAAGTCGCGAATGTCCTGAGATTTAGTCCTGGGATTCATGGAAGCCTTTCGATTTTGGGGAAACGTAGAGGGTATCGCTACAATATGGTATCAGCTGCAGAAATTATAGAGGAGGAGTCTGCCCATGCCGGGTAAAAGCCTAGAGAACATGCACGTAGCGGTCTTGGCGGGCGGTCATTCCGCCGAGCGCGAGATCTCGCTCAATTCGGGAAAGAACGTCGTGGTTGCCTTGAAGGAAGCCGGCTACACCTCGGTGGAGCTGCTCGACACGGCCGCTGATGACTTTATGGTAACCATGGCGACTGGCGGTTTCGATGTGGCATTTATCGCCATGCACGGCGCCGGCGGTGAGGATGGCGCCATGCAGGGTGCCATGGAGACCCTGGGTATCCCCTACACGGCCTCGGGCGTGCTTGCCAGCGCCTGCGGTGCCGACAAGGAGGTCTCTAAGCTCCTGTACGCCAAGGCGGGCATTCCCATTGCCCCCGGCCTCGCGCTCGAGGTGGGCGATGAAGTCGATATCGATCATATCGTCGAGGTTTGTGGCGAGCGCTGCTTTGTGAAGCCGGCCGTCAACGGTTCCAGCTATGGCATTTCCCTGGTCCATGAGCCCTCCGAGCTGCCCGCGGCAATCGCCAAGGCGTTTGAGTACGGCGACAAAGTGCTGGTCGAGAAGCGCATCGAGGGTACCGAGATCACCGTCGGCGTGTACGGCGAAGATGACGTGCGCGCTCTGCCGATTGTCGAGATTCGTAAGCCCGAGGACTGCGAGTTCTACGATCTGGACGTGAAATATGTCGACCCTACGGACATCCATCGCATTCCGGCGCAGATTTCACCCGAGAACTACGCTCGTGCCCAGGAGCTTGCCTGTGCCGCTCACAAGGCGCTCGGTTGCCTGGGCATCTCGCGCAGCGATTTTATCGTGAGCGAGGACGGCCCCGTTATCCTCGAGACCAATACCATTCCCGGCATGACCGATACGTCGCTGTATCCGGATGAGATCCGCCACACCGACGACATGACGTTCCCGCAGGTCTGTGACAGCCTGATCCGTATGGGTCTTCGTCGAGCGGGCATTGCATGCTAATCGAGGACGCGGTTTCGTCAGGAACGCCGCAGTTTGTCATCGACTCCTATGCCACGCTTGCCGAACGCGCCAAAACGCAGTCCTTCGGCCTCATCGAGGAAGATGTGATTGTCCTCGATACCGAGACCACAGGTCTTTCGGTGCAGGACAATGAACTGATCGAGATCTCGGCGGCCCGTCTTTCGGGCCGCGAGATCGTCGACCGCTTCGATACCTTCGTGCATTCCAAGCAGCTGATTCCCGCCGAGATTACCGAGCTCACAAGCATTACAAATGCCGATGTGGCAGATGCCCCGTCGGCCGTTGAGGCCGTCGCCGCTCTCGCCGATTTTGTCGGTGGTTGCCCGGTGATCGCACATAACGCCACGTTCGACCGCTCGTTTATCGAGTCGGTCAAAGGCGGCGTCAACGTGAGCGATATTTGGATCGATTCGCTGGCGCTGTCGCGCATCGCGCTTCCGCGCCTGGCCTCGCACAAGCTGTCTTTTATGGCCGATCTGTTTGGCTGTGACTCGGTATCACACCGTGCCAATGCCGACGTCGACGCCCTGTGTGGCGTATGGCGCGTGTTGCTCGTGGCGCTCACCGACTTGCCCCAGGGCCTCATGGCGCGCCTAGCCGACATGCATCCGGACGTGCCTTGGTCCTATCGTCCTATCTTCTCATTCTTGGCGGGGCAGAACCCTGGTTCTATCTTCTCTCTCAGCGCCGCTCGTGCTGACGTTCTCAAGGCCGATCGCGCCGACGATCGGGTGGACGCCGACGAACTGCCGGTACTCAAGATGCCGAGTCGTGAGGAGATTGAGGCAGACTATGCGCCAGGTGGCCTGGTCAATCGCATGTATCCCACCTACGAGCCGCGTGATGAGCAGATCGCGATGGCACTCGAGGTCCGCGATGCGCTGGTCACGGGCACTCATCGTGTAATTGAGGCGGGCACAGGCGTCGGCAAATCGATGGCCTATCTGGTACCTTTTGCCGAGGCAGCGCGCCGTAACAACATCACGGTTGGTATTGCGACCAAATCGAACAATCTCGCCGACCAGCTCATGTACCATGAGCTGCCAAAACTTGCCGAGCAACTGGACGGTGGTCTGTCATTTTGCGCTCTCAAGGGCTATGACCACTATCCGTGTCTGCGCAAGCTTGAGCGCATGAGCCGCGGCCAGGTCGAGATTACCACCAAGCGCGATCCGGCGGACACGCTCACGGCGGTCGCGGTCATTATGGCGTACGTCTGCCAATCAGCCGATGGCGACCTCGACTCGCTCGGCATTCGGTGGCGCAGCGTCAACCGCCCCGACTTTACGACGGCCTCGCGCGAGTGTGCTCGTCGCCTCTGCCCGTTTTTCCCTGATAAATGTTTGGTCCACGGCGCTCGCCGTCGTGCAGCGCATGCCGACGTGGTGGTCACCAACCATTCCCTGCTGTTCCGCAATGTCGCGGCCGAGGGCAGGATTTTGCCTCCGATTCGTCATTGGGTAATCGACGAGGCCCATTCTATCGAGCGCGAGGCGCGCCGCCAGTGGGCGCGCGTGGTGTCGGCGGACGAATCACGCGTTCTGTTTGAGCGCCTGGGCGGCTCGACCACCGGCGCGCTAAGCCAGGTTTCCCGTGATTTGGCAACCTCCGAGGGCTCTACGCTCTATCTGGGCCTTACTGCCAAGGCGACGTCGACGGTTGCGCGCGCGAGCATGGCAATCGCCGACGTGTTCGATGGCGTTCGCGAGCTCGGCCACCGTGCCCGTGGGGGTTATGACAATGCCAATCTATGGATTGGCCCCGAGCTGCGCGAATCTGACGACTGGCATGATTTCTTACCGTCGGCCTACACTGCCATCGACGCATTGGAACAAGCTGACAAGAGCGTCGACGCGCTGGTGCAGGCCGTCGCCGCCGACAAGCCCGAGGTTGTTGTCGACCTGGGTGATATCTCGCGCCGCCTACACGAGCTGGCCGAGAACCTCAAACTCATCATTGACGGCACCGATGAACACTACGTGTATTCGCTGCAGGTCAATCGCAGGCTGCGTGCCGGCGGAGAGTCAATGACCGCAGAGCGCATCGACATTGGCGAGGCCTTGGCAACCGAGTGGCTGCCCGAGGTTCACACGGCCATCTTTGCCTCGGCGACCATGACGGTGTCCAAAAGCTTTGAACACTTTAACCACGCGGTCGGCCTCGATCGCATCGGCGCTTCAACATCCTCATCGCTGCACTTGGACTCGAGCTACGACTTCGATTCGAACATGGCTGTAGTCGTTGCGGGCGATATCCCCGATCCGCGCGATCGTGAGAGCTATCTTACGGCGCTCGAGCGCGTGCTGGTCGACGCCCATCTTGCCATGGGCGGATCGGTGCTCACGCTGTTCACCAATCGGCGCGACATGGAAGACCTGTACGCCCGCGTTGAGCCTAAGATGGCCCGTGCGGGTCTGGAGCTCAACTGCCAGCAGCGCAACTCATCTCCTCGTCGCCTGCGCGATCGGTTTATCAACGAGCCGACTTCATCGCTTTTTGCGCTTAAGGCCTTCTGGGAGGGATTCGACGCCAGCGGCGAGACGCTGCGCTGCGTCATCATTCCCAAGCTTCCGTTCTCGAGTCCCACGGATCCGCTCTCGTGCGAGCGCAACCTGCGCGAAGACCGCGCTTGGGCGCGCTATTCGCTGCCCGAGGCGGTGCTCGAGGTCAAGCAGGCGGCCGGCCGCCTTATCCGCTCGTCGACCGATTGCGGCGTGCTGATTCTGGCCGACCCGCGCCTGGTGACGAAGGGCTACGGAAAGAAGTTCTTAACGTCGCTGCCCACGAGCTCCTACCAGCGTATCGAATCGGCGCAGATCGGGCACTATCTGCAACTGTGGCGCGCACGCCACGAGCGGCGGCGCTAAAGCGGACAGACGAGGGTTTTTGCCATATCGCACAGGCGCTTTGACAGGGCGGGGTCATCCAAGATGCGGATGGCTCCGCCCGCTGCGATTACCTGGCTCAGTAGCCAACGCTCGGAGCCGTAATGCACGGTTACCATTGCCGTGTCTGCCCCGCTGCGCTCGATTAGAGTGATGCCGGCCCAGTCCAGATGCTCCGCCATATCGAATGGCATCAAGAGCTTTGCGCTACGCTGCGTCCGGGCAAGGGAATCGTGGAGGGATGTGACGTCCGGTGCGTGAGGCACGACGGAGTCTTCCGTCAAGGTGAGTCCCTCGATTTTATCCATGCGATAGATGCGCTGCTCATCGACTGCGACGTCCCAGGCAATCAGGTATGTTTGGTCGCCGTTTGCCGTAATGCGCAAGGGGTCGACCAGACGCTCGCGTGGCCGTGCATCGTCCATCGAGCGATACGAGATGCGGCAGCGAACGCCATCCTGAATGGCGCAGCTCAGCTGCTGCCAGTGCGACCCGTGGTTGACGGCGTCAAAGACGCGCTGGTTATAGCCGAGCTCTTCGGGTAGAAGGGCATGTCGAATCCGAGCTGCCGTCTGCGGCTCGATCCCCAACGATTCAAGTTCATGGTTGAGCACAGCGCCCTCGGCGGCACTCAGGCGCAACGGTAGCACACGCCCGGCGTCACCGGTGAGGACCACACGCTCGCCGCGGCATTCGCAGATGATGCGTGCGCCCGATTCTCGGTCCGCGAGCGTCGAGACGATCTCGAGAATCTCGCCGAGCGACACCCCCGTGATGTCAAAGCGGCTGCAAATCTCGGTTCGTGTCATGCCGCTCTCGCCGGCGGCGTAGAGGGCCTCCATGATGTCGATGGCGCGGGAGAGCCTCTGCTCGCTGGTGAGTTTACGCACGGGCATGCTCGTGCACCGTCCTTTCAATGAGGTGGTTCCACGCCTGCTTGAGCGATTCGGGGGCCACAGGCCTCATGCCGTCCATGGCGTGGGCCATGCAAAATGAGGCGGCGGCTTCAAGATCGCGCACGTCAACGGTCCAGGTCCATCCCGCATCGGTGTGTGCGAGCTCACCTCGCCCGCGCGTGAGGCCGTTGATCATATCGATCTGCGTCTGAGGGGCGAACGAGAACGTGGCTGCAACGGGCGGTCGGTCGGCAAAATCGAATTCAAAGAACAGATAGTCGTTGAGATTGAAGTCTGCAGGGATGGCGTAGGCCTTCGAAGGACGCCAAGCGCGAACGATACGGTCGCAGCGGAATGTCCTGATGTCGTCGGTAACATTGTCGAGGCCGCAGAAGTACGCCACGCCCTCGCGCTCGAACATGCCGTAGACGCAGACGGTACGTTCTTTCTGCTCGCCGCGTCCGTTCTGATATAAAAACCGCAGCGCGCATCGCTCGGCAAAGGCGCTCCATACCGCATCGACGGTGGGAGAGCGGCGAATCGGTGTTTCGTCCACCGTCGTCCCACCGGTGAGATAGGCAATCTTGGAGCGAATATCGGCAAGCGGCGCGGAGAAGGTGGATGAGCCGGCCGCTAGCGTCTGGTCGATGGCGTTGAGCAGGATATCGGCGTCGTCTGCGGTGATGAGGCCGCCTGCCGCAAACGTGTGCTCGCGGTCGATTGTCCACGAGCTTTCCTCGGTCTCCTGCGCGCCGGCGGGGCGAACCTCCTTGATTAAGATGCCGCGTTCGAGCAGCTTGTCACGATCGCGTCGAAACTTGCGCTTATCCGAGTCGATATTGCCCGAGCCATATCCCAGGTCAGAATCCAAGACGATCTGCTCGGTCGTCAGCGGTTCGGGGGAGCTGTTGAGTACAAAGAAAAGATTGAGGATGCGCTGAGCCGTTTTATCGAAACTGGGCTCCGAATTCCCCTTTTTAATTGTCGCGGTCGTGTCGCTTGCCGTCATAGAGTCCTCGCATGAGAAGGTGGTTTGCTGCCATGATTTTAGTCCGATATGGAGATTAGGCTATATCCTTGTCCGCTCAGGGCGTTAAGATGGCCCGAATTCGGTCGTTTGCGCTCGCTCGGGGTATACTTTCGACTATATACGGTTCTAATGTGCATACATTGGGCCTATTTGTCGGATTATGGATGTGGAGCGCACATGGCGAACACCCAGAACTATATTAACCACCTGCTGCAGAACACCGGCATTACGCCGGCATGCAGCGAAGAAGAGCGCTTGGCTGCCGAGGATATCGCTCAGATCTTCCGCAACCACGGCTTTGATCCCGAGGTTCAGGAGTTCAATGCCCCGGCGCCCAGTAGATTGGCATTTGCCGTTACCGGTATTCTTGCGTTTGCCGGCGCCCTGCTGATGGGCATCGGCGGCGGTATCGGCTTGGTCGGCACCTTGCTGGCCATTGTCGGTGCCGTTCTTTACGTGCTCGAGCGCACGGGCCACCCCGTGGTTTCGCGCCTGGGCAAGACGGGCGTGAGCCAAAATGTCATCGCCTACCACAAAGCCTCGGGCCCGCTCGCGTCCCCGCGCAACCGCCCGGTGGTCGTTGTCGCACACTACGACTCTCCCCGTGCTGAGCTGCTCGCCCGTGAGCCCTATGCTTCGTATCGTGCGCTTATCGCCAAGCTGTTGCCCGTTGCCACGGTTGCCCCTGCTGCCGTTGCCATCCTGCGCATCCTGCCGCTTCCCGGCGCGCTCAAGGTTCTGCTGTGGATTGTCGCGATCCTCGCTTCCCTCGTTGCACTCGCCAACGCGGCAAACATCATCTCTAACCGCCACATTCTTCCCTATACGTCCGGCGCGGTGTGCAACAAGTCTTCTGTCGCCGCTATGCTCGGCGTTATGGACAACGTTGCTCCCTTCCAGGGCGAGAACGAGTTTCCCGACGATGTTCCGTTCGATACCTATTTTGGGGAGCAGAAACGTCGTGCCGAGGAAATGGCGCGCGCGGCGGCGGAGTATGCCGCGGCCCAGCAGCAAAACGACTACGGCAACACCATCGAGTACGAAGAGCCTACCTACGTCGAGGACGAGTTCGGTCAGCCGATTGCTCCCGACGCTCAGGCCGAGCCCGAACAGGATGAGGCTTTCGACGAGCAGATCGAGGGCTTTGAGGGTGCGTCTGCCGACGAGACGCTGATCGGCGCTATCGTGCCCGAGGATCAGAATCAGGCTGTCCAGGCTGAAGAGTTCAATGACGAGGTTCCCGCTGCCGAGCCGGTGGAGGAGCCTGTCGCGGCCGAGCCCGAGCCCAAGCTCTATCGCAATGCCGCCGGCAACATCCGCTTTGGTTCGGATGCCATCCGTGCGCTCGGAATGCTTCCCGAGTCCTGCACGCTCGATTACGAGGAGGGCGAGGAGCCGACGTTTGAACCCGAGCCTGCCGCCGTCGCGACTGCACCTGCGCCCGCTGTCACCGTGGATGATGAGTCTGCCGCGGTTGCCGCTGCCGTTGCCGAGCCCGAGGCGGTGTCCGCGATCGATCCCGCGGCAGGACTGGACGTTTTGGCTCCCGCCGCGCCGGCGCAAGACGTTGCGGACGAGTCTGACGGCGATTACGTTGAACAGCCTAGGTGCGTGTCTTACGAGAGCGATACTGATTTCTCGGCCGAGATTCCCGCGGCAACGCCCCATGCCGACATTGCATCCGCGTTCTCGTCGATTGGCGCCAGCGCTTCCAACTTCTTTAAGGGTGCGCTTGCAAAGGGCAAGAAATTTGTCGACGATTTCGAGGAGAAGCGCGCTGCCGCACGCGAGGCTGCCGAGCAGGAGGCTATCGCTCAGCAGCAGGCAGCCGAGGCGGCACGTGAGCACGCGGCGCAAGAGTTCGAGCAGAACGAGGCTATGCAGTCCGCGCCCGTCGACGCCGCCGAAGCTACAACGTCCTTTGAGTCCCAGCAACCGGCGTCCGCGGATGTTGTTGAGGCGACGACGTCTTTCGAGGCCCAGCAGCACGTCGATAGCACCATGTCGTTTGATGCCGCGCAGTTCGATTCCACGATAACGTTTGAAAAGCAAGGCACCGCGATTGCCGAGCCCCTTCCTGTTTCCGATGAACAGGGCGACGCGGCAGACGATGACGAGCCTATTGATGCTGCCGAAATCCAAGATGCCGCCGAGGACGAGTCCGTCGAGGCCAACTCTGGCGAAGAGCAATACGCGGCAGCCGAGCAAGATGATTCGACCGAGGCCGAGCAGGAGGAAGTGCCTGCGGTTTCCGAGACTCTCGAAACGGATGAGTCGAGGCCTTACTCCACGCAGATTTTCACCATGCCGACCCCGAGTGGTTCCGGTGCCACGGTTGCCAATGTCGCTCCCACCCAGGACGAAACGGTCGATTCCCTTATGGCCCAGATTTCCTCCCAAGCATCGCCGCGTCCGCAGATGAATGTTCCCGATCCGGCGTCGGCACCGTCGCCTGCACCCTCCTCGTCTCCGCTGGCTTCGGTCCCCGATCCGTCGCTGCCGTCTATGAAGCAGGCAAACGTTGCGTCTCGCACGTCGCTGTTCGACCTTCCCGATCCCTCTGCCCAGGTCAACGACCCCTTTGCTACCGCCCAAGGTTCCGAACCCACATCGGCACCCGTTGCGCCTCCTGTGCCCGTTGCGTCGGGCGCGCAGCCGATCGAGACCATTTCGGCTCCCGCCCCGGCGGCACCCAAGTCTCGTAAGCGCGGCCTGGGTGGCCTGTTCGGTCGTAAAAGGAAAAACGAGCAGGACAGCATGAGTGATTGGCTGGGCGTCGAAGACGATTACGATGCCAAGAAGTCCGGTCGCGGTATCGGTTCGTGGGATAACTTCGAGGACGATAACGATGGCTGGAAGGGCGGCGCTACGTCTTCCGATGGCGCTTCTTCCGAAGATATGCTCTCGGCTGTCGCCTCTATGGGCGATGATGAGCTGCTCGGTCACGATATCTGGTTTGTGGCAACGGGCGCCTCGGATTGTGATGGCGCCGGCATGAAGGCCTTCTTGGCTTCGCATCGCGATAAGCTCCGCGGCGTATTCTTCATCAATCTTGAATCCGTCGGCGCCGGTAGGCTTTCGGTGGTGACGGTCGAGGGCGAACAGCAGCTGCTCAAGGGCGATCGCCGCATCATGAACCTGGTCAGCAAGGTGTGCAAGTCGTTCCATGTCGATTGTGGCGCGCTCGAGATGCCCTATGCCAAGACCGATGCCTATGCCGCGCTCGAGGCGAGCCGCCGAGCCCTCACCATCGCCGGCGTGGACGGCACGCGTCTGGCTTGCGCTCGTACCGAGGACGACCTGCCCCACAATGTCAACCCGACGAACATTGCCACGGTATCCGAGGTCGTGACCGAGGTTATCCGCCGTTCGTAGACGGAGCTCTAAGGAGTCAACGTGTTTTCGTATATTAAGCGCCATTGGCCTGTCTACGTGATTTTGACCTTGATTGCCATTGCGTTAGGATTTGGGGCTGCCTACATCGTGGGTGCAAAGGGCTCGACCCCCGCCTCCGCAATCAGCGAAGAGGTGGAGCAAGAACAGAGTACGGGTGCCGATGGGATTCCTGAGTCCGAGCAGGCAATCGTTGATGGTGGATCTTCGTCTGCAGAGTAGATACGGCGATTTACATGATTGAAAGCGGGCGAGCCAGGGGACTGGCTCGCCCGCTTTTTCATCGCGCTAGCGCTTCTTTGGGGTCGACCTAAGGCGAGCGAACCATAGGGCTGCGGCACCCGAGGTCAGGAGCGCGGTGATGCAAGCGGCGATGGGAACTGATCCTGTTGCCGGTAGGTCCTGCGGTAGGGTGCAGCGTTGAATGACACGGTCCTCGTCATGTGACTCAAGTTTATCGCCGCCGCCGTTGCGGCAAAGATCGACGCGTGCGCTGTTGGTGAGTGCGGTTTGGGGCGTATAAGCCGACGTTGCCTGCATGTGCACGACTGCGCCCCGAGCGTCTGTGCCAAGGATTGCTTTGGCATCGTCAAGGTCGTCGTGCTCATCTTTGAGATCATCGCGGGTCCAAGAATCCGCATCGCTTCGAGTCGTAAAGTCGGCGGCTACCGCACCGTATTCAATTCGAATGCCCGTTACGACGGTATTGGATGCAAGGTCGAGCTCTTCCGCCTCGAGTGTGGTGGATTCCGTGGTCGAGATATCCGCCTTCCAGAGGTGCCAGCCGTCGTAATCGACGAGGCGACAGTCCTCACCAAGGCTCTCTTTTACTTCGTCGGACTCAAGCCAAGGATTTTCGTGCCCATCGTCAAGTGTCGCGTTTGCCGGCTCATCGACGTCTGTCGAGTCCAACGGCGTCGTGCGATACCACACGTTGCACAGACCATTGAGGTCGCCGATGGCGACGGAGGTTTCGATTGAGACGAATCTCGCCGTATCGTCCTCGGCACACTCAAGATCATCGGTAATTGTAAACTCATCAACCCAGGTAGTTGAATCGTTTCGAGCGTCGATGGTATAGGAGAAAAGCCCATCCGTATTGGTTTGCATCGCGGCACGGTTTTTACCATCGCCGTTAGCCAACAGGCCCTTTTCGATAGGTTGGACAAGTTCCTGACGCTTGTCGACCTGCCCCTTGATCTCGATGGGCGCATCCTTCATCGCGACGGATTGGACTTCTCCCGTATCCTTTATTTCAAACGTTATCTCCTCGGCAAGGTCATAGGTCCGCGGAGACATCATTTCGCGCAACGAGTAGGTGCCGGGTGCAAGATGTTCGACGCGGTGTGGCTTGTCGGATGAGGTCCAGGAGTCTATTTCGGTTTTATCGGGACCATATAAGGTGAGCCGTGCGCCTTCTACTTCCTGCTCACCGCTTGCATCGACCTTGGAGATATCAACCTTGGTGTAATCGTCGGATACGTTAAGCCGTGCTTCTACAACGGGTGTTTTCTGGTCGGCATAAGTAAGGTCGACAATATGGGTTGTCTGATCGAGCAAGAAGCCTGCCGGCGCTTGAGTCTCGACAACCTCGTAGCGTGCGGTGCCAGATCCCAGTGGGAGGTTGTCCGCGCGTGCTTCTCCAGTTTCATCCGTCGTGACGGTAGCGACAGTCTCACCGTCGAGTGCGGCAATGCTACCGTCGGGGCGCACGATATCACCCGAGGCACGGATCTCAAAGACGGCGCCCGCGAGGCTGCTGCCGTCGATGGCATCGGTTTTAACGATCCTGATGTTTCCGGTCGCGGCGTGGTCATAATACGAGGCGATTGCAACGGGCGTTAGGTTTATATCGGCGGGTATGTTTACCTTGATCTCTTCGCCGACAAGATAGGGCTCTTTGGCCGAGGTTTCGCGTACATAATAGGTGCCCGGCACGAGCGATTCGGGCAGTGTGACGGTGCCGGTCGCGTCAGTCGTAAAGGTGTCCATTACGTTATGTGCTGGATACCAGCAAGTTTGTGAGACAGGTTCGTGATTGCTGTCGAGGAGTTGGAAGGTGAATCCGGCTAGGGGAACAGAAGCGCCTGTTTGGGCATCGCGTTTTACAATCTGGAGATGCGTCGACAGCGCGTGGTTGTCCACGATATATTGAAGCTCGGTGCCGTCGGAAATCTGATTGGCCTCGACGGTCCATTCCCCTGCACGTTTAAAACCCTCGGGGACGGTTTCTGGAACCTCGCGAATCGTGTAGCCGGCACGGTCGTATGGGACGGCTCCGTGGACACCGGCGGGTCGCTTGCCTGTGCCGAACCATGCTTCGGGCTGATCTTTGGTGGAGGCAAAGCCATAGATGTTTGTGGTCAGTGTGCCAACAACCTGATGAGAGCTGTTGCTGACAACCTCAAAGACAACACCTCCCGCCGGCTGCTCTAGGCCGGATTGGTCGCTACTGCCGTAATCCTTGAATTTGGAAATCTCAAGGTCAAACGCAATGGGGATATCGGAAACGCGAGATTCGATCTCGACCACGCCTGAATCACCGAGCTGGTCGGCTCCAACGGTATAGGTCCAGCTGTCGTTGGATGGCAGGTAGCCCTCGGGGGCTTTTGATTCGTAGATGGTAAAGGTTCCTAAGGGGACATCGGCGAGAGTGGCCCGACCGCTTTCGTCGGTCGTGAGGATTTGCGCCCATCCAGGGGTTGATTGTGATACGCACGTGAACTCTGCTCCTGCGAGTGAAGATCCCACCTGGGGGCCGGCATTCGTCGCGGCATCGAGTTTTACGATACGCAGGTTGATGGTGCCGGGCTGTTCATCAATGGCGACCCGCCCGCCGTCATTCCCCGTGGTAAAGGCAATACGATCGTGGCGGGGGACATAGCCGGCCGGCGCCTTCGTTTCAACTAGGTAGTATGCCGTGTTGGGCAGAAGTGTTGCTTGCGCTCGACCGTTGCTGTCCATCTTGATGGTGCCGACACGCGCGCCGCTGGCGCTCTCAAAAATATCGAATGTTGCCCCGGTAAACTGATAGGTATTGTTTCCGCTGGTAATAACGGTGTTAGCAGACTGCTTTTGGAAGGAAACAGAGACCGCCGGCAGTACATAGAGCATGTCTTGACGTTTGCTGCCGCCCGATACGGCCCCTAGATAGCGTCGCGCGCGGTGCGGAGCGGCTTTGATGCTTCCTGATTTTGCGCTGTCGTGGAGCCACCGCGCAGCCGCCACGACTTCATTGTCGGCGGTAAAGTGTCCGCTCTTGGTTTTACCCTGAGCGGTCGTGTAGGAGTAGGTGCCGTCGACATGGGTAGTGCCGTTGAGCATCCATACGGCAAGCTGGGTGGCGGCGCGGGCGCGATCGGGTGAAAGATGGTAACCGCCAAACGACGTGGCGGTAGGATATCCGTGACAAACGATTGCCGCGAACTCGTCGTCGAGCCACACCCAGCCTTGATCAAAGTTGAGCCATGGGCCGCCCGGTTTGGTGGGGCCGGGGCGCTCCTGGTTCATGCAGTAGGCAATCGAGGTGTCTTGAGCTTCATACTTGCCGATGAAGAAGGGTCCACAATCATCGCTAATAGTGCGGAAGCCGAGCTGGTCGTAGCCATCGACGGCAAATGCGGCTCCCGGTGCTAGGCAGCCGAAAAGCAGGAAGAGGAGCAGGAGCAGCGGACCTGTTGCGATTGCGCTGTGGACAGAGTGCGTGGGTGCGTTGGACATGGCTGCTCCTTATCCCTCGTGCGCCGCACGGGGAGGCTGCGACGCGTAGGATGAGGCTACCCCCGAGGTTCATGCGGGTAAGTACCGGAGCCTGACCAAAAGCTTGCCCAATTCCTGACAAATTGAACTCAAATTCAACAATCAAGCAAAAGCGCAGGTAGAAGATAGGGAGAACAGGAAGTCAAAGGTCCTCGTCTCCACAATTGACGCGATTTTCAAACGAATCTCCACAGCTAAAACAAGCATCACCACCCTTGTATCGAACAAGACAACCGCGTTATACTATCCCCCACATATGCGGGCATCGCCAAGTGGTAAGGCATCAGCTTCCCAAGCTGACACTCGCGGGTTCGAGTCCCGTTGCCCGCTCCATTCGAATTTCAGGCACGGTAACGTTTCGTTACCGTGCCTTTTTCAATAAAGTGCCGGGACTCGAACCCGCCAGGGTGCGAGCGTTAAGCAAACGCGAAGCGTTTGCAGCGAGCAGGCGAAGGCGCCGACAGACGCCTGAAGCCGGTGCGGATTTGCGAAGCAAATACGCGGACGTCCCGTTGCCCGCTCCACCGAGCGCGGAAGACCTCGGGACGGCCAATTCAACAAAGTCTTCCCCATCGTCTCCGTGAATCCGAGGAGATCGCCGCAGCCGGTCCGCGTCCGCGACGCGGACGCGCGGACGTCCCGTTGCCCGCTCCATGGAGCAAGGAAGATTTCGGGAATGGTAGATTCAGCCTGCTTTGCCCCCGCACTTCCCCGGGTCTCGGTATGCCACTGAAGCCGGTGCGGATTTGCGAAGCAAATACGCGGATGTCCCCATGGCCGCTCTTGCGGCAAAATGTTAGGTTAATGCCTGCTGCCCATACTTGCACCTGCGCACGGTACAATGGTTGGGTTACGACCAACGTGCCAATAACCAAAAAGGAGCCGCTATGATCGATCGCTATACCCGCCCGGAGATGGGACACATCTTCTCCCTCGAGAACAAGTACGCCATTTGGCAGGAGATCGAGGTTCTGGCCTGCGAGGCCCAGGCGGAGCTCGGCAAGATCGGTATTTCCAAAGACGAGGCCCAGTGGATCCGCGACCATGCCAACTTTGAGAAGGCGAAGGTCGATGAGATCGAGGAAGTCACGCGCCACGACGTCATTGCCTTCCTGACCAACATGAAGGAATACATCGATGCCGATGTTCCCGAGGGCGACCCCAAGCCCAGCCGCTGGGTTCACTATGGCATGACCAGCTCCGATCTGGGCGACACGGCCCTGTGCTACCAGCTCACCCAGGCCTGCGACCTGATCATCGAGGACGTCAAGAAGCTCGGCGAGATTTGCAAGCGTCGCGCCTTTGAGGAGCGCAACACGCTCTGTGCCGGCCGCACTCATGGCATCCACGCCGAGCCGATGACCTTCGGCATGAAGTTTGGCTCTTGGGCCTGGGAGCTCAAGCGCGATCTGGATCGTCTTGAGGACGCCCGCAAGAATGTTGCCTTCGGTGCTATCTCGGGCGCTGTCGGCACGTACAGCTCCATTGAGCCGTTTGTCGAGGAGTATGTCTGCGAGCACCTGGGTCTGGTTCACGACCCGCTGTCCACGCAAGTTATCAGCCGCGATCATCACGCCTACCTTGCCGGCGTTCTTGCCACCACCGCGGCCACCTGTGAGCGCATCGCTACCGAGGTCCGCAATCTGCAGAAGACCGATACACTCGAGGCCGAGGAACCGTTCCGTAAGGGTCAAAAGGGCAGCTCCGCCATGCCGCACAAGCGCAACCCCATCACCATGGAGAAGGTCTGCGGCCTGTCGCGCGTCGTGAAGGCCAACGCGCAGGTTGCCTTCGACAACGTCGCCCTGTGGCACGAGCGTGACATTTCGCACTCCTCTGCCGAGCGCGTCGCCCAGGCCGACAGCTTCATCGCGCTCGACCACATGTTCCAGTGCCTCATTCGCGTTATCGACGGCCTGCAGCTGTACCCTGCCCGCATGATGGCCAACCTCAACAAGACGCGCGGCCTCATCTTCTCCTCCAAGGTGCTGCTCGCCCTCGTCGACACGGGCGTCACCCGCGAGGACGCGTACGCCATTGTGCAGGAGAACGCCATGGCAACCTGGCACGAGGTGCAGGATTGTGTCTCCGGCCCCACCTTTAAGGAGCGTCTCGAGGCCGACCCGCGCTGCACCGTCAGCCAGGAGAAGCTCGACGAGATCTTTGATCCGTGGGACTTCCTCACCCGTATCGACACGGTCTTTGATCGTCTGGAGCAGCTGAGCTTCGAGTAGGTTCGGGCATAACGTTAGCTTTTTAGGGCGCTTTGCTGGTAATGTGTGTTGCCGGCAAAGCGCCTCGTTGCATTTAGGGAAAGACGGGGATAATAGTCGTCTCGAATAACATTCTGAGAGGGGATCGCATGATTTCGTTTGATTACAAGCCTCAGGGCGTGTGTGCTCGCAATATTCACCTTGACCTTTCCGATGACGGCAACAAGGTGATGGGCGTTGAGTTTACCGGCGGCTGCGACGGCAATCTCAAGGCTATCTCCAAGCTGGTCGAGGGCGCTCCTGCCGATCGCGTAATCGAGGTTCTCGCCGGTAATACCTGCGGTATGAAAAAGACCTCCTGCGCCGACCAGCTTACACGCGCTATCGAGGCCGCTCGCGCCGAGATCGCCTAATGGGTATCGCCGATCACATCAAGAACGGAATATCGCGTCGCGGCTTTGTGCTCGGTGGGGCTGCCGCGGGCGCTGCCACGGTGCTTGCCGGATGCTCGAAAAAAACGGGCACCAGCGATGATGCCGCCGGCGAGCCGCAGGTTATCAAGGACGATTCCAAAATCATCTCGATTACGGATGAGTACGAGGCAGTCGACATCGATCTTGAGCCGGCGGCGTCGTGGACGCTGCCTCTGGGTACGCTGCTGTACTACTGCGACGGCGATTACGCCGCGGCGATGATGGCACCCGCATCGGCGCTGCATGCCAACACGCTCGGTGTGCTCAACCTGGGCGATGGCTCGCTTACCACATTAATCGAGGACCCTATCGAGGGCACGGGATATGCATTTTACGATGTCCGTGCCGGCGACGGCGTATTTGCGTGGGTTGAGATGAACTTTGCCAATTCATCGTGGAAGCTCTACGCTCAAAATCTGTCGGGCGCTTCGCTTTCTGGCGACGTGGTTGAGCTCGACCGAGGTGGCAAGGACTATGACCCGCCCCTGTTTACGGCGTTCGGGTCATCAGTCATCTGGTATAAAATGCCTTCGGCAGGCGGCAATAAAACGAGTAGTGATTCGTTTTGCTATCGTCGCTCGCTTGATGAATCCAAGGCCGAGGTTATTTGGAAATCGACGGGCCGCTTTGCATCGGCCCCGCGAGCGAGCGACGGCATTTTGACCATCTCGCCGCGTGTCCGCAACGACGAGGGCGTCTACTACGGCATAACGGCAATCGATCTGACAGATGGCAACAACACCAAACGTGCCCAGCTAGTCCTTCCCTCGTCAGTCTCGCCTTTCGAGGCCGTATATATGGGCGATACCTTCGTGTTTTCTATCGAGGCGGCCTATAGCGGCGTGGGCAGCCTGGGCAATATGGGCACGTATATCGGTAATGAGGGAGGACCGTACCTCTTCCTGTCACGCGAGCCGCTCGCATGTGCGGCTGGCAAGAAGAATAAATACCTTGTTAAGGTACAGGCGTCGCATTTCCTGATCGACACCTCTGCCAAGACCTATGGCTCGCTGCTGTCGCCCGACCGCGCTTTGGAGTATGGCGATTATCCAGCTACGGCGGGAAAATCGGACTCATTCCTTACGTACGCCACGGTGCGCAACAGCCAGGGTATACCAGAGACGGTCACTGCACGCCTGTTCTCTCTTTAAGCTTAGAGGGGTTAAAAAGGCGCCAACAGGGGAATAAACGCGTTGTAATTGTGAGTACCGCCCGCCGAGCTGCCGCGTCATAGCGGCATCTGGCGGGCTCAGGTGCGTTAAAATGGGCTTGTTCTTAGCTAATTGAGACAGGGGGGCCGTGTTATGGCTTCAGATGCAAAAAAGATTCTGCTGGTCGAGGATGAGAAGGCAATCCGTGACGCCGTCGCTGCCTATCTCGAGCGCGAAGGCTACTGGGTTGTGGGCGTCGGCGACGGTCAGTCCGCGATCGAGGAGTTCGAGAAGCATCAGTTCGACTTGGTCGTGCTCGACCTTATGCTCCCCAAGATCCCCGGCGAGCGCGTTTGCCGCACCATTCGCGATACCTCGGATGTTCCCATCATCATGCTGACGGCTAAGGGCGAGATCGAGGACCGTATTATCGGTCTTGAGCTCGGCGCCGACGACTATCTGATTAAGCCGTTCTCGCCGCGCGAGCTCGTCGCCCGCGTTCGCGCTCTATTCCGCCGTGCCCATCAGGCCGACGAGCCCGCCGTCGAGGTGCTCGACTTCGGCGATCTGGTCATCGATATTTCGGGCCACAAGATCTTGGTCGAGGGCAAGGAAGTCGATCTGACGGCTTCCGAGTTCAAGCTGCTCACCACGCTTGCCCGTCATCCCGGCCGTGTGTATAACCGCATGGAGCTGGTCGAGAAAGTGCTCGGGTATGACTTTGAGGGCTATGAGCGCACCATCGATAGCCACGTGAAGAATCTTCGCGCCAAGCTGGGCGATGATCCCAAGAAGCCCAAGTGGCTCTACACCGTCCATGGTGTCGGCTATCGCTTCGAGGCTCCGGCCAAGACCGATAAGTCGGACGAGAAATAGGGAAATCACATATGACACCTGCGCGCTTTGAAATCGGACAAAAGCACAAGCAGGAGAGCGAGGCGGGTTCCAAGGCTAGTTGGAACACGCCTCGTTCCGATTCACGGCCAACGATGAGCTATCCCTCGCGCATGGCACTTGCTTTTGCTCTGACATCGCTCATGACGGTATTGGTGCTGGTGGGCGTTGTCTCTGTTGTGTGGGGCACGGTCTTTTCGGATTACACACGCTCCAATATCGTCGAAATCGCAAATTCCGCTGCCGAGAAGTTGGCGACCTCATATGAGGAAAACGGCTCTTGGACCGCGGGAGAACTGCGCACGGTCGCAACGTCGAGTTTGGTTTCCGACGATCTGGGCATGCAGGTCGTCAATAAAAAGGGCATGATCGTTTATGACGATTCCTGGCCCTCGGCAAGCGCCACCGCCGATGTACGCGAAAACCAGGCTACGACCGACAACACGAGCGGCAAGAGAGCATCGCATAGCCCGGTCTCGTCTGCTCCAACCGACTCCGATAGCGTTGCTAACGTCGAGATTGTAACGTCTTCCGGCGAGCATGTCGGACAGGTAAAGCTGTGGGCCATCGGCTCCGACGCTCTGCTCACCAAGGCGGACTCTGCGTTTAGGGAGAAGACCTTTAACGCCATGGCCCTCGCCGCGGTTGTTGCAATCTGCATTTCGGTCGTTATCGGATCGCTCGTGTCGCGCATGCTCACCAAGCCGATTCATCGCATCACCAGTACCGCAAAGCAAATCCGTGACGGCGACCTGTCGGCTCGCACGGGACTGCGCGGTGATGACGAGATCGATCAGCTGGGTGAGACCTTCGATGAGATGGCCACTTCGCTCGAGAAGGATATGAAACATGAGAAACGCCTGACCTCAGACGTTGCACACGAGCTTCGCACGCCGCTTATGGCCATGCTCGCAACGGTCGAGGCCATGCAGGATGGCGTGTACCCCACCGACGATGAGCATTTGGAGACCGTTGCTTCCGAGACGCGTCGCCTGGCTCGTCTGGTGCAGCAGATGCTCGACCTGTCGCGTATGGAAAACAGCACGGCTCCGCTCAATCTAGAACCGGTGGACATGGTTCCGTTCGTGCGATCGATTGTGAACGGCCAGGAGCGTCTGTTTGCCGACCGCGATCTGCGCCTGCGTTTTGCGGACGAGACCCAGGGTCACGACGATGTCGTCGAGGCCGATCCCGACATGATCACGCAATGTGTTATCAACCTCATGAGCAACGCCATGCGCTACACCCCCGAGGGCGGTTGGGTCGTGGTGTCGGTGCTCAGTGACCGCAGGCACGTCAGCATTGCCGTTTCTGATACCGGCATCGGTATTGCCAAGGACGATCTGTCGCGCATTTTCGGGCGGTTTTGGCGCGCCGATGCCAGCCGCGCCCGCGAAGCTGGCGGCCTGGGCGTCGGCCTCGCCGTGACCAAGCAGATCGTCGAGCGTCACCATGGCTACATATCCGTGGAGTCGGAGCTTGGAAAGGGTACGACTTTTACAATTCATCTGCCCCGCGAGCACACGGCGGACGCGGCATCTACTACAATGGAGCACTAGCTTTTCGCTATTCGGTGAAGGAGGGGCCGCGTCCCTGCCGCTCCGAGTTTGCGAAAACATGCGGGAAAGAACCCGCATTTCTGTCGTATTTAGGTAAGGAGTGACTCACGTGACAACGATGGAGCGTCGTCCGGATTCCCGTGGCAAGGTTCGTGATATTTACGATGCCGGTGAAAACCTGCTGATGGTCGCCACCGACCGCATTTCTGCGTTCGACTTCATTCTTCCCGACGAGATTCCGTTTAAGGGAGAGGTGCTCAATCGCATCTCGGCATTCTGGTTCGATAAGTTTGCCGACATCGTCCCCAACCATCTCGTTTCCATCGACCCGGCGGATTTCCCCGAGGAGTTTGCTGAGTATCGTGACTACCTCGCTGGCCGCGCCATGCTGGTTAAGAAGGCCCAGACGATTCCTATCGAGTGCATCGTCCGCGGCTATCTGACCGGTTCGGGCAAGAAGACCTACGACGAGAACGGCACCGTCTGCGGCATCCAGCTGCCTGAGGGCCTGACCGAGGCTTCCAAGCTTCCCGAGCCGTTGTTCACGCCGTCCACGAAGGCCGAGATCGGTGACCACGACGAGAACATCTCGTTCGAGCGTTGCTGCGAGATCGTGGGCGAGGACATCGCCATGCAGATTCGTGACCTTTCCCTCAAGATCTACAAGGCCGCTGCCGAGTACGCCGCGACCCGTGGCATCATCATTGCCGACACCAAGTTCGAGTTTGGTGTCATCGATGGCAAGGTCACGCTGATCGACGAGTGCCTCACGCCCGACTCCAGCCGTTTCTGGCCTGCTGCCAGCTACGAGGAGGGCAAGATCCAGCCTAGCTACGACAAGCAATTCGTCCGCAATTGGCTCAAGGCCAACTGGGATATGACGGGGGAGACCCCGCACCTGCCCGCCGAGGTCATCGATGGCACGTCCGAGCGCTATCGCGAGGCCTTCCAGATCATCACGGGCTCCCAGTTCACAAGCATGAAGGAGAACGCATAAGTGAGTACCCGTAGCGCCACGAACAAGCGCACGCAATCCCACGAAGTTACCGGGGTTGCGCGCAAGTCTGCCGCATCTGCTAAGCCCGCCCGCCAAGCAGCGAGCTCCGTTCGCGTCGTGCCGGCTTCGTCTAAGGCACGCCGCAAAGAGCTCGAGAAGGGCGAGAACCTCGAGGGCCTCTCTAAAGAGGAGAAGCGCGCCCGCAAGGCTAAGCAGCGCGCCAAGGAGGACCGCATCTATACGGTGTCGAATATCCTCCTCAAGCAGGACGAGGACTACACCAAGCGCCGTCGCATCTGGTGGATTGTGCTCGCCATTGGCATGGTGCTCGTCGTGGCAATTTGGGCCTCGCTGTACTTCGCTCCCGCTGGCATGGTGTCCAGCCCTGTCCAGATGGTCGGCATCGTTTTGTCCTATGTCATCATCCTAGGTGACTTTATCTACGACTTCGCTCGTATTCGTCCCTTGCGCAACATGTACCGCGCGCAGGCCGAGGGCATGTCCGAGAACAAGCTCAATGCTCTTATTGAGCGCGCGGCTGCCGAGGAGGACAAGAAGGACTCCAAGAAGAAGTAGCGTTTGCATACATACTTATCGCTAAGATATAAGGCGCGTCGTTTTTGCGGCGCGCCTTTTTACTGTTCTATAGATAGATGGAGTGGCACATGATTCGAGCTGCCCTGACGGTCGAAGAGGCTCTGGAGGGCATGAAGGCCCTGGAGCCCAAGATTAAAAACTACGCGCGCCTGGTCGTCCGCAAGGGCGTAAACGTCAAGCCCGGCCAGGAGGTCGTCGTTCAGTCTCCGGTCGAGTGCGCGCCGTTTGCGCGCGTGGTGGTCGCGGAGGCCTATGCTGCCGGCGCCGGCCACGTGACGGTCATTTGGGCCGATGATGCCGTGACGAGGCTCACGTACGAGCAGGTCGAGAAAAGCTATTTTGAGCAGACGCCCGAGTGGAAGCGCATGCAGCTGGATTCCTTGGCCCAGGATGGTGCCTGCTTTGTCTTTATCGAGGGTGCGGATCCTGCGGCCCTTAAGGGCATCGATCCCGCTAAGCCCGCTGCAGCTTCTAAGGCAAGGAACACGCAGTGCAAAGTTTTCCGCCGTGGACTGGATTACAACATCAATCCGTGGTGCATCGCCGGCGCTCCGGTCGTGGCTTGGGCGCACGAGGTGTTCCCAGGAGACGCCGATGAGGTTGCAATCTATAAGCTGTGGAATGCGATTCTGCACACCGCGCGCGCCGATGGCCAGGACCCAGAGAGCGACTGGGAACTCCATGACGCCGCATTCGAAAAGAACCTGCGTTTCCTGAACGACAATCGTTTCGACTACCTGCATTACACCGCGGCAAATGGAACCGATCTGACAATTGGCATGACGAAAGGTCACGAGTGGGCCGGCGGCAAGGGCAAGACGCCCGATGGGCACCCCTTCTTCCCCAACATTCCCACCGAGGAAGTCTTCACCTCGCCCGATCGCATGCGTGCCGACGGTATCGTGTACTCGGCCATGCCGCTCATCCATCACGGCAATAAGGTCGAAGATTTTTGGATTAAGTTCGAGGGCGGCCGCGTGGTGGACTACGACGCCCGCGTGGGCAAGGCAACGCTCGCAAGTATCATCGATACTGACGAGGGCGCTGCTCACCTGGGAGAGGTCGCGCTCATTTCCAAGAACACGCCGATCCGCGAAAGTGGTGTTCTGTTCTACGATACGCTCTATGACGAGAACGCTAGCTGCCATCTCGCGCTAGGTGTCGGTTTCCCCGAATGCATCGAGGGTGGGTATGACATGTCCAAGGAGGAGCTTCTGGAGCATGGCGTTAACGTCTCGAGCACGCACGTCGATTTTATGATCGGCACGGACGACATCGATATTGTGGGCATTACGCCTGATGGACGTGAAGTTGTGATTTTCCAGAACGGCCAATGGAGTTGGGAATAGTCCCAGACCGTGGTACAATGCCACCCGCGGGCCGTTAGCTCAGCTGGCAGAGCAGGGGACTTTTAATCCCAAGGTCCAGGGTTCGAACCCCTGACGGCCCACCCAAAGATTGTTGAGACGGTCAACTTCGGTTGGCCGTCTTTTTTGTCGCCCTTTCATGGGTTCGAACCCGTCGGGGCGCGGAGCTGAGTAAACGCGTGAGCGTTTGCCAGCGCAGCGCGCAAGGCGCGAAAGCGCCGCAGCGGCCGCCTGCGAAGCAGGCTGAACCCCTGACGGCCCACCCAAAGATTGTTGAGACGGTCAACTCCGGTTGGTCGCTTTTTTGTTGCCGGTGCACGGGTTCGAACCCGTATCTAGCTATATATAAGAACGCTTGGCGAACAAAACCCGCCTTTTACCGATGGGAAACAAATAACTGATGCCTTTGGAGTAAAGTAGCGCTCCAAAGATGACCGATGTCTCAATACACATAAAACAGCTGGTCATCGCCAATATCAGAAGCCAATGCTTCAGTTTTAACCTCAGTGATGCGACTGAGGGACCTATTCATTTGTGAACAAAATATGGAGTGCGCGATTCCCGCCCACGGGGCCCCTCCGGTCTGGCAATATATCTCCTTGCCGCGCGGCCCGGTCGGACCGGATCAGCCGCGGGGCGTGCACCTTGAGAACCGGATACTGCGAGGATGGACACTCACTTCAGTGTCGCATCCGGGCAGACATCGAACCAT
>UQAU01000019.1 GCA_900539035.1 uncultured Collinsella sp.
AGGCGCCCGGATGCGTCATGCCGAAATGGCGCGAAGCACGCGGTTGACAAAACTATAGAGACACGTCCCAAAAAGACCACCTAAATGAGCTACCCTGCCACGTGTTGATGTTGAGAGAGGACTCCTGTTGAAGACTGTTCATGTTGCCGCTGGGATCATTCGCAAGGAAGGATCTGATGAGCTGCTTGCCGTGCAGCGCGGCTACGGCGACATGCAGGGACTTTGGGAGTTTCCCGGCGGCAAGCTCATGCGCGGCGAGACACCCGAGGACGCCGTACGCCGCGAGCTCATGGAAGAGCTGCAGGTCAAAGTCACCAACTTGCGCGATTTTTACACCGTTGAGTACGACTACCCCGATTTTCATCTCTCCATGGAGTGCTACTACTGCTCGCTGGCCGATGAATCCGATGAGCCCCAGAAGCGCGACCGCCAGCTCGATATCCGCTGGATTCCACGCACCTCACTTGCCACGGTGGAATGGATGCCCGCTGACAAGGGGCTCATCGATGCTCTGATTGAGCTAAAGGAAGATCGGCTCGAGGCCAACGGCACTGCCAACGACGCCGAGGCCACCACGGCCGACGAGCCCGCTTCCAAGCCCAAGCGCAAAGCCAAGCGCCGCAGCAAGAAGCGTCCCAAGCCCGGCTTGCTCGACGGCATCGATACTTCGGACCTTTCCGCCGACGAGCGCGAACTGGTGCGCCGTCGCGCCGCCATCAAAAAATCCATGAAGGGCAACAAACGCGCCAACACCAAACCCGAGCTACTCGTTCGCCAGCGCCTGCGGGCCGCGGGCCTTACGGGCTATCGTTTGGAATGGAAGGTACCCGGCAAGCCCGACATCGCCTTCCCCGGGCGCAAGATCGCCATCTTCGTCAACGGCTGCTTTTGGCATCGCTGCCCTAAGTGCAACCCTAGCCAGCCCAAGCGCAACGTTGAGTTTTGGGAGGCAAAGTTCCGTCGCAACGTCGAGCGCGACCGCGCTGCCGTGGCAGCACTCACTCAAATGGGCTGGACGCCCATAACCATCTGGGAATGCGAGCTCAAGAAAGACCGCATCGATGCCACCATGGAAAAGGTCATCGAGCGGGTGCGGGCCGCAGAGCCGCAGCGCTAACAGCGAGCATTCACACGCTCCGCACGTCCGCGCCACGTCTACGCCACAAACCTTAGAAAGCCCTTAAGCTCAAAACCTTTCAAGAGTGTTACTCAATAGCCTTGAACTGCGGTTTCATCGTAACACCAAACCAGGTTAAGCCTTTCTTTAGCGCTTCTTTGAACGGTCCGCTGCATAATACTGCCAACGCACGGGACCTAGCAGCACACCCTGTGCGCAACCTTTTGGTGGACATCGAGGAGGCCGCATAAGCATGCATTCTTCCAATGACGCAGCACAGCAGCCATCCCTAAAACATGCAGACCTTTTCTCCTTCCCCCCGACACAGAGAGACGGCCTCCTCGACTCCCCCACCACAAAAGCCAAACGCTCAACCGACCAGAGCCTCAACTTGCGAGCATCGTTCGAAAAGCTCCAAGCATCCCTAAACAAGTCATTCCCCAACCAAGCCCGGGCATACTAATTCCCCATCAACAAAGCGCCCCTCGCACCCCATCCTTTCCGCCCCAACGCCACAAGGGCGATCGAGCAGGACAGCTTGGGCGGGTCCCCGTACTTAGTTTCCAAAATCATTCCGCAGCGCGAAGGCCCCCGTTGCCAACGCTTCGTAGAAGCGAGGCAACGGGGGCCTTCATGCGCGAGGACGTTTTGGAAACTAAGTACGGGGACCCGCCCAAGCCGTCCGGTGGGATCAGAGTACCCTTGCTGTTACTCTGCTTTGCCCACAGAGTTGAGGTTGGTCATGCGAATCTTAACCAGCTCGGTGATCTCACGCATGCCCTCCTTGGCCGGCTTCTTGGGATCGAAGCAGGCAGGGTTCTCGGCCATGTAGGCCATGAAGCCCTTGGTGTAGGCCTGACGCAGCTCGGTAGCGTAGTTAACCTTGCAGATGCCGTTCTTCACGGCCTCGGCAACCTGCTCATCGGGCACACCGGAGGTGCCGTGCAGAACCAGCGGCACGTCGACGGCGTCGCGGATGGCCTTGACCACGGACTGCTCGATGTGCGGATCGCTCGTGTACACGCCGTGGCTGGTACCAACGCCAATTGCGAGGGAGGTGCAGCCGGTGCGCTCGACGAACTCCTTGGCCTCGGCAGGATCGGTGTAAGGGCTCTCGCCCTCAACCGCAGGACCGTCGTCCTCCTTGCCGCCAACCTTACCGAGCTCGGCCTCGACGGGCACGCCCATGGCGCGGCCAGCGTCGGCGACGGACTTGGTCAGAGCGATGTTGTCCTCGAAAGACTCGTGCGAGCCGTCGATCATGACAGAGGTGTAGCCAGTGCGGAAAGCCTGCATGCAGCGGTCATAGCCATCGCCGTGATCGAGGTGCAGAGCAACGGGCACGGAAGCGCGCTCGGCGGCAGCCTTGACCATGCCGTAGAAGTAGTCCAGACCAGCGGTCTTGATGGTGCCCGGGGTAGTCTGCATGATGACGGGGGACTTGGTCTCCTCGGCAGCTGCCAGAACGGCCATAACAAACTCGAGGTTCTCGACGTTGAACGCGCCAACGGCGTAGTGGCCGGCCTGAGCGTCCTTGAGCATCTTTTCGGTGGTAACAAGTGCCATGAGCGTTTGCTCCTCTCCCTCGCCCGCATCTGGACATCGGGCGTAGTTGTTCACAAGGCGTTTTACCTTGCGTTTTGCTGCGCTCATTGTATGAAATTCAGCGGCTTTGTACGTGCGAGATATTGAGCCCATGCAGGTCAATACAGTCGTTTTTGAAAAGTAAACGGAAGGAATTTGAGCCGAGTGGACATGTTCGATATTGAATTTTGAGCGTTCAGCGTCTTTCTTTTATAGAAAAGATAAGTAATCGAAAGGTGTTTTCTTACTCAAAAAGAAAATGAACGAAAATAGAGTCAACACAATTCCTGCAAATTTAGCCGAGAATGGAGCAAGTATGGCCCAAGCCACCAACCGTGCTTTTGCCGACGAACGCCGTACCGCCATTATGGAAATGCTCGATCATAACGCCTCGGTGCAGGTAGCAGAAATCGCCCAGACCTTTGGCGTGTCCTCCGTCACCGCCCGCGCCGACCTGGACGCGCTCGCCGAAGCAGGCAAGCTGCGCCGCACACATGGTGGTGCCGTATCGCTCCAGAAGCGGCTGACCGTTTCCACGCAGGATCGCCGCATCAACGTCAATGTCGCCGCCAAGCAAGCCATCGCGCAAAGCGCCATCGAGCTCGTCAATGACGGCGACACGCTGCTCGTCGACTCGGGCACCACGGCGCTCGAGTTCGTCCGGCTCCTCGATCAGCGCGGCGGCATCACCGTTATCACGGCCGACATTACCATCGCCGATTATATCGACGAGAGCATGCCCTCGGTCGATGTCGTCATGCTGGGCGGGGCACTGCGCAAAGGTCATCGCTATCTGTACGGCCCACTTACCATGCAGGCGCTCCAAATGGTCCACGCCGACCTTGCCGTCATGTGCCCTGGCGCTTTTGTTCCCGGTTGCGGCTTTACGACCGACTTTCCGCAGATGGCCGAGACCAAAACGGCTATGATCGCCGCGGCCCATCAAAGCGTCGCCCTCATGGACGCCAGCAAGGTTAACGGACGCGGCATGTACCGCTTTGCCGAGCTGACCGATGTCGACGCCATCGTGATGGACCGTGACCCCGATCATGCCGTCGCCACCTCAATCGCCGAGGCCGCCGACAGCGCACGTCCAGCCCTCATCATCGCCGGCGCTTAAACAAAAACCACCACAAAGGTGCCTGTCCCCTTTGTGGTGGTTGTGATGGTTGAGCGTCAAAAGTGAAAGTGTCGCTACTTGGACAGCTCGTCGGCGAGAACCTCGATCTGAGCGCGCGAGGCGTCGTTGAGCGAGCCCAGCACGGTCACCTTGTTCTGCGCCAGGGTGATGTCCTTCATGCCCTCGAGCTCCTTGGTCATAACCTTGGCAGCGGTGGGCGCCCAGGAGCCGGCCTCAACGAGCGCCACCGTACGGTTCTGATAGGCGTGCTCGGCAAGCGTGTGGATAAAGGTGCTCATGAACGGGAAGATCTCGCCCTGATAGGTGATGGAGGCGAGCACCAGACGGTCATAGCGGAACGCATCCTCAACGGCCTCGGCCATGTCGTCGCGAGCCAAGTCAAAGACGGAAACCTTCTGGCCGCGGGCCTCGAGCGCAGATGCAAGCTCCTCAACGGCGGCCTTCAGATGGCCGTACACGCTCGCATAGGCAATCGTGATGCCCTCGTCCTCGGGCTGATAGCTCGACCAGGTGTTATAGGTGTCGAGGTAATAGCCCAGGTTCTCGGTCAGTACGGGGCCGTGGAGCGGACAGATGATTTGGATATCCAGATCGGCGGCCTTCTTGAGCACGGTCTGCACGAATTTGCCGAACTTACCGACGATGCCAAAGTAGTAGCGGCGCGCTTCGCAAGCCCAGCCTTCCGGGTCCTCGATGTCGTTGGCGCCGAACTTGCCAAAGCCGTCGGCACTAAAGAGCACCTTGTCGGTGGACTCGTAGGAGAAGATCACCTCGGGCCAGTGCACGTTGGGGGCGCCGACAAACGTTAGGCTGTGGCCACCCAGGTCGAGCACGTCGCCCTCTTTGACGACCATCTTGCGCTCGGGGTAGTCGGTGCCAAAGTAGTTGACCATCATGCGGAAGGCGCCCATGCTGGCCACAATCTGTGCCTGGGGATAGCGCTCCATAAAGGCGGCGATACCGGCGGAGTGATCGGGCTCCATGTGATGGACAACCAGGTAGTCGGGCGTACGGCCATCGAGCACGGCCTCGAGGTTGCCGAGCCACTCGTCAACAAAACCGCCGTCGACTGAATCGGCGACAGCGATCTTTTCGCCCGAGATAACGTAGCTGTTGTATGCCATACCGTTCTCGGACACGTCGTACTGGCCCTCGAACAGGTCAATGTCGTGATCGTCGACACCGATGTAGCGGATATCCTTGGTGATCTCCATCAGGCAAAGCCTCCTAGATAGACAAAAGAACCCGTCTATCATAACACTCGCCTTCATAGCCACGGCTATCCGTCAGCATCCTTACCGATTGTAATTGAGGCGGAATATACTGCCGTTGACCTGCACAAACTATGCGCGCAGTATCGCCGTGCTATGTCGAATAATGAGCTGGCCGGGAATACGGATGGCAACGGTTTTGCCCGCCGTACCCGCCTCGGGAACCGCATGCTCAAACACCTCGCGTCCGCGCTGATGTAGATCGAATCGCACGGTCGTGAGCTCGTTGTGTGCCACAAAATCATCGAGCGAATCGTCGACGCCCACCACGCTCACGTCCTCGGGCACGCGCAGGCCGCTATCACGCAGCGCGGCAATCGCGCCATTTGCCATCTGATCGTTTGCCGCATAGATCGCCGTCATGGTGTGATCGTGCTCGGCCAGATACCTGCCGGCTTCGTAACCGCTGTTGGCAGACCAGTCGCCCTCGAGCGGCTCTGCCGGCTCGATGTGTTTACGCTCGAGCGCATCCTGCCAACCGGCGCGACGAAATTGCTCGTCGACCGAGAACGACGGGCCGCCAATATAGCGAATCTGCTCGTGCCCCAGCTCAAACAGGTGATCCATAAGCAATAGCGAGCAGCCGTAATGGTCGGAATCGACCGTGGTCACCCGCGGGTGCGCATACATGGTAACGATGACCGTGCCAATGCCCGGCAGTGGATCAAACGTCTCAAAATCGGGCGCCATGCGGCTCATGCCGATGATGATGCCGTCCACCGGCAATGCGGCCATACGACGCGTGGCCTCGGCAAGCGAGAATTCCTCGGTCTTGGACATCTCGACCAGCGTGATGGCGCAATTATGCTCGCGAGCAGCGCTGGCGATGCCGTCGATCATTGAGAGGTTGCCAAACTTGGTGACATCGTTGATGCATAGGCCTACCGAATGGTAACGGCCGTCGCGCAGCGAGCGACCGGCATAACTCGGACGAAAGCCGAGCTCTTGCATAGCGGCCTGCACGCGCTGGCGCGTCTGCTCGTTAACGTTGGGCAAACCGTTGGCGACGCGCGAAACCGTCTGCTGCGAAACGCCGGCAGCGCGGGCGACGTCGGCCATGGAGACCGGACGCGTACCTGTATCGTTGGACGGGCGCCTTGCCACAGGATCACCTTCACCCTTGCGAGATCTGAATAGCGTGAATGCCGGCCCGGGCAGAAATACATCCCGCGCCGAGGCCTGCTATCGTCGAACGCATGTTAACGTACTCTACTTTTTCTATCTGCATCTCTTCTGCTTTATAAGTCCATACGGCAGTACCGTTCACGGCTGTATTTCTACCGATTACCAGATTCTCAAAAAGTGACAAGCGATGTGTTATGAGTACGTTAACATAGCCCGTAACGTGCGGTATCGTGAACACTTGGTTCATGCCGCTTCAAGTTGTTAACGTACTCATAACGACGCAAAACCCACCCGTGCGCGCCAAGGAAAGGACTCCCATGACCACCCCCGACGAAAAGACATTCGCCACGCTCACCAAGCTGTTCGAGGAGGAGTTTGGCCCCATCGGCGACCGCCAGGTGCTCTACGTGCACGCGCCCGGCCGTTCCGAGATCAGCGGCAACCACACCGACCACGAGGGTGGCCACGTTATCGCCGGTTCGCTCGATGTCGCTGTCGACGGCATCGCCGTGGCAACCGACTCCAACAAGGTTCGCGTCGCCGACGAGGGCTATCCTACGTTTGAGATCACGCTCGACACGCTGGATGTTCAGGAGTCCGAGAAGGGCACGTCCGCAAGCCTCGTCCGCGGCATGGCCCACGAAATCGCTACTCTTGGCGTTGAGCCCCACGGCTTCGACTTCGCCTTCACCTGCTCCGTCCCCTCGGGCGGCGGCCTTTCCAGCTCTGCCGCCGTCGAGGCCGCATACGGTCGTGCCATGGAAACCCTCTGGGGCGCACCCGCCATCGAGCCCGTCGCGCTCGCCCAAATGAGCCAGCGCACCGAGAACAACTATTACGGCAAGCCCTGCGGTCTGATGGACCAGGCCGCCGTTTGCTTGGGCGGCCTCGCCTACATGGACTTTGAGGATCA
Organism: uncultured Collinsella sp.; assembly: GCA_900539035.1. GTDB lineage: Bacteria > Actinomycetota > Coriobacteriia > Coriobacteriales > Coriobacteriaceae > Collinsella. The sequence goes on from UQAU01000019.1 coordinate 7,152, forward strand.
GGCCCAGCCTAAAACCCAGAAGCTCGAGCTCAACTTTGAGGATCACGGTTACGCGCTCGTGCTCGTTAAGGTCGGTGCCGATCACGTGGCAGCCACCGACGACTACGCCGCCGTTCCGCGCGAGATGCAGGACGTCGCCGCCGAGTTTGGCAAGGAACGCCTGTGCGAGGTCGATGTTGCCGACTTTGACGCCAAGCTCCCCGAGCTGCGCGCCAAGCTGGGCGACCGCGCCTGCCTGCGCGCCGTTCACTACTGGTACGAGAACGGCCTGGTCGATAAGCGCTGGGCGGCCCTGAACGCCGGCGACATCGACCAGTTCCTGGTCCTGACGCGCGAGTCCGGCGCCAGCTCTGCCATGTACCTGCAGAATGTCGTCGCCAAGCTGGGCTCCGAGCAGCCCTCGATGTATGCCCTGGCACTGGCCGAGCACGTGCTCGACGGTCGCGGTGCCGTTCGTATTCACGGTGGCGGCTTTGGCGGCACCATCCAGGCCTTCGTGCCGCTCGATCTGGTCGACACCTTCATTGCCAAGATGAACGGCTGGCTGGGCGAGGGATCTGCCCGCCACTACGCGATTTCTGACAAGGGGGCTTACGCGGCATGGCTGTAATGACTGACGTGCGCAAGGCTGTGCAGGGCCTCATCGAGTACGCTATTCACCGATCGATGATCGGACAGGACGACCGCATCTGGGCCTACAACACCATTCTGGAGTGCATCGGCGCCACGGGCCCCGCACTCGACATGGCCTGGGCGCTCAAGACCGAGAAGATTTCGCTCTTGCACCCCGATACACTCCCCAACTTTGACCTTGAAGGCACGCTTGCCGCGCTTTCCGAGGCTGCCGTTGCCAACGGCGCCGCCGAGGACACGGCATCGGGCCGCGATCGCATCGCCATGCGCATCATGGGCGTGCTCATGCCGAGGCCTTCGGTTGTAAACGAGGAATTCAACGGCCGTATGGGCGTCAACGAGCCCCGCGCCGCGACCGACTGGTTCTACGGTCTGTGCTGCGACGCCGGCTACGTGCGTCGTGCCGCCATCGCGCGCAATATCAAATGGAGCACCCCCACCAACTGGGGCGACCTGGAGATCACAATCAACCTGTCAAAGCCCGAAAAGGATCCGCGCGACATTGCCGCGGCCGGCGCCGCAAAGAACACGGGCGAGAAGTATCCCGCCTGTCAGCTCTGCATTGAAAACGAGGGCTACCCCGGACGCTCCGCCGCAGCCGACGGTGGCGCTCACCCCGCCCGCCAGAATCTGCGCGTTATCCCCATTAAGCTCGACGGCGAGCGCTGGGGCTTCCAATACAGCCCGTACGCGTACTTTAACGAGCACTGCATTGCCATGAGCTCCGAGCATCGTCCGATGCACGTCGACCGCAAGGGGCTGACCTGCCTGCTCGACTTTGTCGACCTGTTCCCGCACTACTTTATTGGCTCCAACGCCGACCTGCCTATCGTGGGCGGCTCGATTCTGTCGCACGACCACTTCCAGGGCGGCGCGCACGAGTTCCCCATGATGCACGCCGCCGAGGTCTCGCAGTTTAGCATGCCCGGCTTTGACCAGGTCAGCGGTACCGTGTTGCAGTGGCCGCTTTCGGTGCTGCGACTGCGCTCGCACGACCGCGCCCAGCTGCTCGACGCCACCGAGAAGATTATCCTCGCCTGGCGCGAGTGGACCGATGAGTCGGTGGGCGTCATCGCGCACACAGCCGACGGCGTGGCCCACAACACCGTGACGCCCGTCATTCGCCGCGTGGACTCCCGCGGCAACGCCGGCGGCGAGATTTACGAGGCCTACCTGGCGCTTCGCTGCAATATCACGACCGACGAGCACCCGCTAGGCGTTTTCCACCCACATGCCGAGTACCACCACATTAAGAAGGAGAACATCGGCCTGATCGAAGTCATGGGCCTTGCCATTCTGCCGCCGCGCCTGGTTCCCGAGCTTGGCGCTGTCCGTGAGCATCTGCTGGCAGCCAAGGTCGATGCCAGCTACGACCTTGCCGGTGCGCTCGAGGGCGATGATCTTTGCCGCAGCCACGCCGCATGGGCTGAGGACGTCTTTGCCCGCCGCGCCGACGAGCTTACGGCCGACAACGCCATCGATATCCTGCACGAGGAGGTCGGCGTGGTGTTTGGCCACGTGCTCGACAACGCCGGCGTCTTTAAATGGGACGAGGTCGGCCGCGCCGCCCAGCAGCGCTTCATTGACTCGCTGTAATGATCCCTTGGGGACGGAGGAAAACGGATCGCTTCGTCTTCAAGACAACGGCGCCCGCCAGCAACATCGCCAGCGGGCGCCGTTTTATTGGCTAGTCATTGGGGACGTTCTTAAACGACTAGTCAAACAAGAACATCCCCAATGACTACTTGCGACCAAGGCAACGCCGATGTCTTGGCATTGTCAGCGAAAACGCCCCTAAGCGAGCAAGGTGACGTGAAAGAGGAGGGCATTGACCTTCTGGTCATGCCCGACGATTGAACGTCAGATTGCCGCTTAGGGGCGTTTGCAGCGTTGAGCCGTTACGGCGTTTGGTAAAACGCCGTAACCCTACAGTTCAGTCACGACAACGCTGTTGTAGACCTCGTCCCAGCGATCCATGACCAGGTGGCCGGTCTTGGGATCCATGGCGTTGAGCTTGCCGCAGGTATTGGCGGTCTTGAGCACGGTGACGTCGTCGGCACCAGCAGCAATGGCATGCGCAAAGCCGGCGATAGTCGAGTCGCCGGAACCCGTCGCGTTCACAGCCGCAATCGCGGGCGTCTTGGCGCGGAACGCGCGACCCTCATGGAAGCCCACCGAACCGGCAGCGCCCATCGAAACGACAACCCAGGGAATACCGGCAAAGCGGCCATCGACGGCGAGCGCCTCGCGCAGGGCATCGACATCATCGGTCGTAAAGGACGTACCCAGCAGGCCGTTAATCTCGGTCAGGTTGGGCTTTACGAGCTCAGGCTTAGCGTCGGACTCCAGCGCGGCCTCCAGCGATGCACCCGAGGTGTCGAGCAGCACCTTGGCGCCCGCCTCCTCGGCGATCTTGACGAGCTCGGCATAGTAGCCGGCATCGACACCACGCGGCAGCGAGCCCGAAAGCGTCACAACGTCCGCCTTTGCTGCAAGCTCAGCGAACTTGGCCGTAAAAGCCTCGAGCTCGGCAGGGGCAATCTGCGGGCCGCTCTCCAAAAGCTCGGTCTGATTGCCCTCGTGCAGGATATTCAGGCAAATGCGCGTCTCACCGGCGATGGGCACAAAGTCGTTCTTGACGCCGTCGGCATCCATAAGCTCAGCCATATAGGCACCCATGTGGCCGCCGAGCAGGCCAGTCGCGAGCACATCGTCGCCCAACTGCAGCAGCACACGGCTCACGTTGAGGCCCTTGCCGCCAGCGGTCTTTTCGGGCGTCACACGGTTCACGTCGTCGATGATCAACTTGTCGAGCTGATAGCGCGTATCAATCGACGGGTTCATGGTAACGGTCAGAATCATATTGAACTCCTGTTTCCGGGGCACGACACGCGCGGCCCCAAACATACGATAGCTCGTTAAAGGATCTCGATCTCAAAGCCGCGGGTGACGGTCTCCCCCGGCTTGGCCACCAGGCAGCCGCGCTTGTGCTCCAGAATATCGTCCTCGTCGGAGCAGGTGGACAGGCCGCCCCACGGTTCCACGGCCACAAAGTCCCCCTCGGGCTTGCTCCACACAATCAGGTACGGCATATCGGGGAACGTCAGGCGCACGCCCTTGTCCTCGGTTTTCTTGGTCAGCGTAACCACGCGGCTCTCGAGCATGTCGAAGATGGTCTCCGCGAAGTCAAAGAGTTCGTGGGTCAGCGGCAGGTCATGGCCAACCATCGGGTTCTTGCTGCGATGCTCAACATCAATCAGGCCCGTCGAGGGAACGGCAGTACAGAGCTCGGCGGCCTCGCGCTGCTCAAAACGGAGCTCGTAGTCGTCATAGGACTCGCCCTCGTCAAGCGGGCACTTAAAGCCAGGGTGACCGCCCACAAAGAACGGCATGTCCTCGGTGCCCTCATTGGTCACCTCGTACGACACGGCCACCTTTTCCGCATCGATCGTGTAACGAGCAACGATCTTAAACGGATACGGGTACTGCTCGAGCAACTCGGCATGGTCGGCAGAGCTTAGGCTCAGCGCGACCATGTTGTCGCCCTGCTCCTCGAGCTTCCACTCCTGTTTGCGAGCAAAGCCGTGACGGGCAAGCTTGACATCGCGGCCGCCCATGGTCATTGCACGACCGTCACGAAGGCCGCCGCAGATCGGGAAACAAATGGGTGCCTGGCCCGACCAGACCGCCGGATCACCCTGCCACAGGTACTCACGGCCGTTGGCCGTAATAGAAGTGAACGATCCGCCAGCCGTGCTCAACGCAATGCGGACAGAGCCGTTATCAAGAACAAACTCCATGGGAATCTTCTCCTTCACATATCATCTCGCACGATCCATTGTGAACGTCGTGCCTTTAGCAGAAAGGTAATGAGGCGGCGCCGCAAACAAAAGAACAATGCACGTCCAGCCCGCTGGGCCAATTGGGCTGATAGCAAACCGGCCCGCGCCCCATCACAGAAACGCGAGCCGTCAACGGACTAGTTAATTACGCCGGATACCCGCTAATCATGGTATTCGCCGCGGTCCCACTTCTCGAGGAACTCGTCAAAGAAGTGCGGGTCAGCCTGAGCCTCGGCGTCGGCCTTATTGCAGGCATCGATCTTGGCGATCAGGGCATCGTGCTCGGGAGTCTTCTCGTAGGGCTCCTCCAGGAAGGCAAGCATGATATCGGCCATCAGGAACTCGCCGGTGATCTTGCCGCCAAAGCCCACGATGTTGGCGTTGAGCTCGCGACGGGCATACAGGGCAGAGGTCATGTCGCGAACCAGGGCGCAGCGGGCGCCGGGAACCTTGTTGACGGCGTTGGTGATGCCGATGCCGGTGCCGCACAGGGCCACGCCAAAGTCGGCCTTGCCGCTGGCAACAGCCTCGCCCACGGCCTTACCGTAGATGGGATAGTGCGTACGGGTGTGGCTGTAGGTACCGCAGTCGAGCACCTTGTAGCCAGCCTGCTCCAGGCGGTCGGCCAGATAGATCTTCTCGTCCGTAACGATATGGTCGCAACCGATTGCGATGGTCTTCTTCATCAGAACGTCCTTTCGTCTGAATTCACAAGTTGAGGTAGAAGTTCGAGTTCTCGGTGGCTCTCGTTAGGCCATCTTGTTGAGCATGTCGACACGGATCTGGTGACGGCCGCCGGCGTACTGGGCACGCAGGAACTCGCGGGCGATCTTCTTGGCGACCTCGGTGCCCACAACGCCCGGGCCCATGGTGACCATGCGCGAGCCGTTGTGCTCGCGGGTCATGTAGGCGGAACGCTCGTCGGAAATGTTGGCGACGACCATGCCCTTGATCTTGACGGCGGCCATATAGGAGCCGACGCCGTACTTATCGAATGCGAAGCCCTGGGAATCCTTGTGCTCCAGCAAGTCCTTGGCAACGGCGGTCGCGGAATCGACAAAGTCCGCGGCAGGGGTCTCGGAATAGTCAACGACCTCGTGACCGTCGGCGATGAGCATCTCCTTGATGGACTCCTTCATCGACATACCGTCGGCATCGGAAGCGATTACAACCCTCATGACATCCTCCTTGAGAGATACGCAGGTGCGTAGTTTCTGTTTGGAAGTGTTGAATCGCGTTCAGGTCCGGGCATCTGAATGTGCGGTTCTTCACTGTTCATGTTTATTTGAACACATTCGAACATAAACTGCAACAACTATTTGTTTATCTTTGTTCTTTTTTGAACAAATACCGTTTACGGATGATTGCTGGCCGTTTGGGCCCGGCACGGACGTAGCGACCATGTGTTCAACAAACAAAAGGGGCGGCCGAGAACGTGTCTCGGCCGCCCTTCAGCGGTGTGCCCCGGTATTTGCAGCTGTTTTAGCTACACGGACTGCCCACCCTTCTTGGCATGTCTGGACGGAGCGCTCAGGAAACGACCCGTCAGATAGTTCGCGGGACCGGAGATATCGATCCCCAGCAGCACGTGTCCTAGCCACAGGAACGCCACGAGCACCAGTAGAGGAATCACACACGAGGTCACGATCATCACGATGACGCCTTCGATCAGATCGGTCACCTGATGCACGATCTCATCGGTCATCTGCTTGGCACCGCCGGTCACCGACGTAACAAGGCTCGAGGCCCCGTCAGTCAACTGCTCGAGCACGTTTTTGGACTCCTTGGCCTCGGATTTTTTCTTGTTCGATTTCGAGCTGGTCTCGGCTGACTTGTCCGTGGCATCAGCCGTCTTTGCGGCATCGCTCGCCTTTTGCTCAGCTTGCTCAAGACTTACGCGATACGTTTCATCGACCTTCTGCGACACCCATACGCTCGCGGGTACGAGCGCCATGCCGATCACGGCAACCACCAGCACGCGCGTCGCCACGCGGCGCAGGACGGAGCTCGTACTCCAGCGCCCGTGAATGCCGAGCGACGCCGCAAAGAGCACCAGCGCAAACGGGATCAAGATGCCCAAGCCAACCGACCACAAAATGGTCAACAGGTATTTCTCGAGGTACAGCACGGCAAGCACGATGCCCAAGTTGCCTGAAAGCTGCGCGAGCTGCTCGGCAACTGGCGTTCCCGTATCACCCGGCAGCGCGGTAATACCCGCAGACAGCGCCACGCACGAGGTCGTGAGCGCTAGTACGTTACCTTTCTTTTGATCGATGACCTCGATGGTGGAATCCCAAGTTTTGGTATCGGCGAAATGCGGACGAGCTACAAAGCCCGACAGCAGCGCCAGTACCACGAGCGCAACGATAAAGCCAATCTGCAGCTTTTTGTTTGCGCACACGACATCGGACAGGCTGGGCTGTAGCTCGGTTACCGTCGTATGCTCAGTTATCTGGACAGGACGCCCATGGGCCATCTCATGTGCGTCTCTCTTTTGAATCGATCCGTTGTCCGGCATTTGGATACCTCCTCATTCCGGCCTGTATTGCGGATGGAAGTATACCCACCCAGCGAAAAACCGAACGGCAAGACGAACGGAGCGCACCAAGACTGTCCCCAATGACTGTCTCGGGATGAGTTGCGGTGGAATAGGGATTGTTTTGCGCCCGCCGGCCCCTATTCAGTCCCTATTTCACCGCAACTTGGAGGAGGACAGAAAAAGCCCTGTCGCGGGTGCGGCAGGGCTTTTGGAAGGGAACTTGGTTGTGAGGGCTCGTTAGGCGAGCTTGGCCTCGAGCTCAGCGATGCGCTTGTAGGCATCGATGGTAAAGCGGGCCTGCTTCTCCAGGATCATAGTGGTCATGAGAGTGTCCTGAGCGTGAGCCATGATGAAGGTCATCTCCATCTCGCCACCGCCGGCCTCCTGCGAAAGCAGCTTGGTCTGCGTGTCGTGGGCGCCGATAAGTGCATCGCTGGCATCCTTGTGCAGCTGTTCGGCCTTCTCAAAGTCACCCTCGCGAGCAGCATCGAGCGCTGCAAGCAGATCTGTCTGGGCGTCACCTGCGTATGCGACAATCTCGAATCCAACCATCGAGATTTCTTCTTTGGTTGCCATATTGCGTTCCTTTCACATATGAACCAATGGAGAGCATCGCGTCCGGGCATACGCGCTGCGTTCTGTATGGCAGAAACATTAACATTCAAACAAAAAAGAACAGCGCAAAACGTAATTTCAAGCTATGAACGGTCAATTTTTGCCCGTGAACGGTTTTTAAACCAATTTAAACAATATCGAACACAATTAGCGGCAACCCAAACAGACCCGCGCCCTAGCGCCAATCGCGTACCGTATCGCCCTCGACGAGCACACCGGGGATCAGCATGTGCTCCACGCCAGACGCACCCCCATCAGCGCCGGCAATCTTGTCGACCGCCCACATGCCGACGCGCTTGTTGTTAAAGCGCACCGTGGTCAGACGACGATCGGGCACGATCTCGCCCAGGCTGTCGTCAACGCCCACCACGCTCACGTCCTCGGGCACGCGCTTTCCGCGCGACTCGAGCCCGCGAATGCAGCCGTAGGCCATAGCGTCGTTGGAGGCATAGATGGCAGTACAGGTCGGATCATCCGCCAGAGCCTGGCCTGCGGCATATCCGCTCTGTGCCGTCCAGTCGCCGCGCACGAGCTGCGGGGGCTCAATGCCATGCGCGCGCAATGTCTCGCGCCAGCCTTCCTCGCGCCGCATGCCCGAAAGCGAGCGCTCGGGGCATGAGATAAAGTGCACAGTCTTGTGCCCCCGCCCCAGCAAGTACTCGACCACCTGGCGCGAGCAATCAAACTGGTCGTTATCGACCGTCGAGCACAGCGGATGTTCCAACATGGTAACGAGCACCATCTGCATGCCGGGCAGCGGCTCAAAGGTGCCGAAGTCTGCCGGCATGCGGTTCATGATCACGACCATGCCGTCCACCGGAAGCGCACTCATACGCGACGACGCGCTCTCGAGGGTGTAGGGATGCCCATCTACTTTAGTAAGGGTGATGGCATAGCCGTGCTTGTCAGCGGCGGCGGCAAAACCCTCCATGCGGTCGAGGTTTCCGGTGCCGGTGATATTGAACATGGCGACGCCGACGGTCTTGAACTTGCCGCGACGCAGCGACCGGCCGGCAAAATTGGGTCGATACCCAAGCTCGCGCATGGCGGCACGCACACGCTCCTTGGTCTCGGGGCGCACGCTGGGCGAATCGTGCACGGTGCGCGAGACCGTCTGCTCCGAAACGCCCGCAAGACGTGCCACATCCTTAACGGATACCGATTTTTTAACAGCCGCCATAGGTCGATCTTTCTATGTCAACGATGCCATCGCGGGCATCCCAACAGACAAAATGAACGCCTTCAAGTATATCCAACACCTCCCCCACAATACGTTTACCACCCAAAACCTACCGTTCACCGACAATCCCGCTTCCACGAACGGCTTTTGTCGCCCAAATGTTAACGTTGCCATTGTGCAAACACAGAGCCACCGGGCGGCTCAATCGTTTACGCATAAGGAATCGATGGTTCGCAGGCGCAGGAACCAACGGTTCGCGTCTTTTATTGTGTCACAAAATGGCAACGTCAACATTTTGGCAACCGAACGCCAAAAGCTACCATCGTTGCTAGCCCACCGACTCTTAGGAGCATTGCATGGAGCAACTCATCGCCACCATCGAAAAGGGCCAGCCCTTTTTCAACGCGATCGCCCGCAACAAGTACCTCAAGGCGATCCGCGACGGTTTTATCTCCGTCATCCCCATCATTATCTTCTCGTCCATCTTCTGCCTGGTAGCCTCGGTTCCCAATATCTGGGGTTTCTACTGGCCCGATGACATCAACAACGCCCTATGGAAGTGCTACAACTACTCCATGGGCATCCTGGCCATCGCCTGTGCCGCCACCACGGCCAAGCACTTCGCCGACGCTCAGAACCGCGATCTGCCCAAGAACAACCAGATCAACTTCATCTCGTGCATGTGCGCGGCCATCATCGGATTCTTGCTCCTTTCGAGCGACACGATCGCCACGGACGCTGCCAGCGGCTTCAACACCACCTACCTTGGTTCCAAAGGCCTGCTGACCGCCTTTATCGCTGCGTTTGTGACTGGCATCATCTACAAGTTCTTCATTAAGCGCAACATCACCGTCAAGATGCCCGAGCAGGTTCCGCCCAACATTTCGCAGACCTTTAAGGACATCATCCCCTTCTCCGTTTGCATCACCGTCTTTTGGGTCTTTGACATCGCCTTCCGCGCTGCTTTTGGCTTCTGCTTTGCCCAGGGCGTCATCCAGGTGTTCCAGCCCCTGTTCACCGCTGCCGACGGCTACATCGGCCTCGCTGTGATCTACGGCGCCATGAGCCTGTTCTGGTTCGTGGGCGTCCACGGCCCCTCGATCGTCGAGCCCGCCATCGCCGCCGCCCTCGTTGCCAACATGACCGACAACCTGGCTGCGTTCCAGGCTGGCCAGCACGCTTCCGCTGTCCTGACCCAGGGTGCCCAGTACTTCGTCGTCTGCATGGGCGGCACCGGCGCCACGCTCGTCCTGGTCTTTATGTTCTGCTTCCTGGCCAAGTCTCAGGAGATGCGCGCCGTCGGTAAGGCCGCCATCGTCCCCGTCTGCTTTGCCGTCAACGAGCCGCTGCTGTTCGCCGCGCCCATCGTGCTCAACCCCGTCTTCTTTGTCCCGTTTGTCTTTGCCCCGATCGCCAACATCTGGATCCTCAAGATCTTTATCGACTTCTTGGGCATGAACGGCTTTATGTACACCCTGCCCTGGACCGTCCCCGGCCCCATCGGCACTATCATGGGCCTGGGCTTCCAGCCGCTCGCCTTTGTGATGCTCGCCCTTATCCTGGTCGTCGACTTCGCTCTGTACTATCCGTTCTTCCGCGCCTATGACGCCCAGAAGTGCGCCGAGGAGGCCGAGATCTCCCAGGAGGAGCTCGCCGCCAAGAACGCCGAGAAGGCCGCCAAGCTCAACGACGCTTTCCAGGGCAAGGCCGATGCCAAGAGCGTTGCCGCCGGCGCCGCTGCCGAGGCTGTAAAGACCGATGCTCCCGCCGCTGTCGCCGTTGAGGCAACGACCGCCAGCGACCTCAACGGCAAGCGCGTACTCGTGCTCTGCCAGGGTGGCGGAACCTCGGGCCTGCTCGCCAACGCGCTGGCCAAGGCCGCCAAGGAGCGCGGCATCAATCTTGAGACCGCTGCCGAGGCATATGGTAACCACGTCGACATGCTCCCCGACTTTGACCTGGTCGTCCTGGCCCCGCAGGCTGCCAGCTACTTGGCCGACCTGCAGAAGGACTGCGAGCGCGTGGGCAACAAGTGCGTCGCCTGTCGCGGTAAGCAGTACATCGAGCTCTCCCAGAACGGCGATAAGTCTCTCGCCTTCGTCTCCGAGCAGCTTTCGAAGTAAGTAACGCTCAGGGCCAGCCGACCATCCAAGACCGGCTGGTCCTTCGATTTAAACGATTGGATCATCATGTCCGTTAACCCTGCTAGCGTCACTAACCCGCCTGCGCAGTTTCCCGAGGACTTTGTCTTTGGCGGCGCCACCGCTGCCTACCAGGTAGAGGGCGAGACCCGCACTCACGGTAAGGGCAAGGTTGCCTGGGACGACTTTCTGGAGGCCCAGGGGCGCTTCTCCCCCGACCCCGCTTCGGACTTCTACAACCAGTACCCCGTCGACCTGGAGCTGTGCGAGGAGTTCGGCATCAACGGCATTCGCCTCTCCATCGCCTGGAGCCGCATCTTCCCCAACGGCACCGGCGAAATCAACCCCGAGGGCGTCCAGTTCTACCACGATCTCTTCGCCGAGTGCCACAAGCACCACGTTGAGCCGTTCGTCACGCTGCATCACTTTGACACGCCGCTTCCCCTCTTTGAGAAGGGCGACTTCCTCAACCGCGAGACCATCGACGCCTTTGTGGACTTTGCCACCTTCTGCTTTAAGGAGTACGCCGACCAGGTGACCTACTGGTTCACCTTTAACGAGATCTGGGCCGACGCCTCCAACACCTACATCGAGGGCACCTTCCCCGGTGGCGTCAAGGCGCATCTGGCCGAGGCCTTCCAGTGCGAGCACAACATGATGCTCGCCCACGCCAAGGCCGTGCTGGCCTTCCACAACGGCGGCTTTAAGGGCAAAATCGGCGTCATCCAGTCGCTGGAGTTTAAGTATCCGCTCAACGAGAACGACCCCGCCGACATCAAAGCCGCCAACAACGAGCACGTGCTGCAAAACCAGTTCTTGCTCGACGCGACGTTCCGCGGCGACTACGCGCCCGACACCCTCGAGTGCGCCAACCGCCTGGCTGCCGTCTCGGGCGGCACCATCGAGATCCTGGACGAGGACCTCGAGATTATGCGCGAGGCCGCGCTCTACAACGACTACCTGGGTGTTAACAACTACCAGTGCCGTTTCTTGAAGGCTTACAACGGCGAGAACGACCTGCACCACAATGGTACGGGCGAGAAGGGCACCGGCCGCTGGCGCGTCAAGGGTATTGGCGAGCATGTGAACAAGCCTGGCATCCCCACCACCGACTGGGACTGGATCATCTATCCCGAGGGCCTGTTCGATCTGCTCGTCTACATTAAGCAGCGCTACCCCAACTACAAGCAGATCTTCATCACCGAGAACGGCATGGGCTACAAGGACCCCTACAAGAACGGTTTTGTGGACGACCAGCCGCGCATCGACTACATCGAGCAGCACCTGCGCTGGCTGCTCAAGGCCATGGAGGTGGGCGTCAACGTGGGCGGCTACTTCCTGTGGAGCCTGCAGGATCAGTTCTCCTGGACCAATGGCTACAACAAGCGTTACGGCTTCTTCTTCGTTGACTTTGAAACCCAGAAGCGAACGCCCAAGGCAAGCGCATACTGGTACAAGCACGTAGCGCAGACCCGTCGTCTGGACTAATGGCTGGCGGGGTTGCCCGCTCACACAACCTGTCCCCATTTCTCAGCCGGGGGCGGCACGTCACACGGCGCGCCGCCCCCGGTCTTTTTGATTTTGGGCTGGTCGGGAGCCGTTTGTCTCGATCTGTAACATCTAGCCGAGTTTTTTGGTCCTAGCTGTTACAGATTGAGACGAACAGGATTACTCTTTCCGAAGAATCTAAATCTGTAACACGTAGCCCGCTTTTGACCGTCTACCTGTTACAAATCGAGACAAACGGAGTAGGACCTAACCCCGTATGTCCCTAACAGTCGAGCGTTCGACCAGCGTACTCGGCACATGAATCGCCTCGATAGACGAGCTCTCTCCAATCGCCGCCTCAAACGCAAGCTTACCGACACCGCGCAAATCAAATCGCAGCGTCGTCAGTCGATTGTGAGGAACAAGTCCCTCGAGTGCGTCGTCGATACCAACCACGCTCACGTCGTCGGGCACGGACAGGCCAGCGTTCTCGAGCGCGGCGATAACGCCCAGCGCCATCTGGTCATTTGCCGCAAGCACGGCAGTCGGCGCCTGCGACCCGCCGGCAAGCACCTCGGCCGCAATCCGCTCGCCCATGGCGTACCCACTGTCCGCACTCCAATCGCCGCGCAGCATCGGAGCGGCATCGACATGAGCACGACCCAGCGTATCGCGCCAACCGGCCTCACGAAAACGCGAGGAAATCGAGTTTTCCGGACCCGCCACAAACCGCATATTCGAGTGACCATGTTCCAGCAGATAATTGGTCAACAGCTCGCACGAACCATACTGGTCGGAGTCGATCGTCGTGCAGCGCGGATGCGCATACATGGACAGGATGACCGTTCGCACTCCCGGCTGGGGAACAAACTCCTCAAAATCGGGAGCCATGCGGTTCATGTTGAGAATCATGCCGTCGACGGGTCGCTCGACCATGCGGCGCGAGGCATCGGCAAGTGCATAGGGCTTGTCGCCGCCCATCTCGATCATAGTGACGGCAAAATCGTGCTCGCGCGCCGCTTGCATGATACCCTCGAGCGTCGCCAGGTTACCGACACGTGTGATGTTGTACATGCACAGGCCAATAGAACGATACGACCCGCCGCGCAACGCCGCTCCAGCAAAATTGGGACGAAAGCCCAGCTCTTCCATGGCGGCCAGCACACGCTTGCGCGTCTTTTCCGTCACGTTGGGCATACCGTTGACCACGCGAGACACAGTCTGGCGGCTCACGCCAGCGAGCGCCGCAACCTCTGCCGCGCTCGCCGAATGACCATTCCTTGTCTGCTGAGCCATGCCTTCCACGCTAACCTGCTTCCCAACTATTCCCCGCGCCCATGGCGCATCGTACATACATTGATAACGTGCTCATGATACCCGAGCCATATACCACAACATGAAAACTTCTGTCAATCAAAACCGCTTACCGAACAAATACAACCGTTCGCGGCTGTTTGAAGTTGTTTTGTTTCTATACATCCCAGCCGGATGTTAACGTGCTCATTGTCAAATGTTCACGTGCTCATTTTGGTTCTAATCATTTTAAGATAGTGTTTATCGGGCTTTTTCACCGCTGAACGCTAACCAGGGAGCCTCCTGAGCGCAAACGCACAATATCGAACAGCGAGACGAGAGGGTGTATGCATATGTCTTTGCTAAACCGCGTACAGCAGCTGCCGAAGGGCTTTGTTTGGGGCGCCGCAACCGCCGCGTACCAAACGGAAGGTTCCACGAAGGTGGCAGGCAAGGGTAAGACCATGTGGGACGATTACCTTGTCGCCCAGGGTCGCTTTTTGCCCGACCCGGCCAGTGATTTCTACAACCGCTACGAGGAGGATATCCGCCTTTCTGCCGAGCATGGACTCAACGCCATCCGTGTGTCCATCGCCTGGACCCGCATCTTCCCCAACGGCGACGATGCCGAGCCCCTCGCCGAGGGCGTTAAGCACTACCACGAGCTGTTCGCCTGCTGCAAAAAGTATGGCGTCGAGCCCTATGTGTCCCTGCATCACTTTGACTCCCCCGCCGCCCTGTTCAACCAGGGCGACTGGCTCAACCGCAAGACCGTCGACGCCTATGTGCGCTATGCCGAGTTCTGCTTCCGCGAGTTCCGCGAGGTCAAGAATTGGTTCACCATCAACGAGCTCATCAGCCTCTCGCACTCCCAATACATCCAAGGCAACTTCCCGCCCAACCATCACTTTGATGTGACGAGCGGCATCCAGAGCCAGCACAACGAGCTCGTTGCCCACGCCCGCGCCGTCAACCTGTATAAGGATCTTGACGAGACCGAGCACCTGGGCGGACGCATTGGCATGGTCAACGTCCTGACGCCGGCATATCCTGCCACAGACTCGCCCGCCGACCAGCACGCCGCCGACCTGTACAACGCCTTCTACACCGACTTCATCATGGACGGCGCCTTCCTGGGTCACTACTCCGCGCGCACCCTCTCACTCATCAACGAGATTCTGCGTGCCAACAACGCCACGCTTACGGTTGAGGACAGCGACATGGAGGAGCTCGCCAAGGCGGCGCCCCGCAACGATATGTTCGGCCTCAACTACTATCAGTCGGCGTTTATCGCCGCCTACGATGGCGAGTCCACCAACAGCTTTAACGGCACCGGAGACAAGGGCACCTCGTGCTTTAAGTTTAAGGGCGTCGGGCAGCAGGTCGATATGCCGGGTATCCCCACCACCGACTGGGATTGGCTCATCTACCCGCAAGGCCTCTACGACACGCTCAAGCACATCAGCGCCACCTATCCCAACCTCCCCGTCATCTATATCACCGAAAACGGCCTGGGCCACAAGGACCCCGAGCCCGACGCAAACGGCATCGTCGCCGATCCCGAGCGCATCGACTTTGTCGACCAGCACATGGAGAAGGTGCTCCAGGCGCGTACCGAGGGCGTCGACGTCCAGGGCTACTTTATCTGGAGCCTGCAGGACCAGTTCTCGTGGGCCAATGGCTATAACAAGCGCTACGGCCTGTTCTACATCGACTTCGACACGCAAAAACGCTACATCAAGCAGTCGGCACTCTGGTACAAGGAGCTCGCCGACACTATGGCGGACGCGCAGTAGCGCATCGCCTCGCTTTCCCCCGAGGGGGAGCGGCCCCATGCGATACAAACCCAGCCGCTCCCCTCTCTCCCCCTGGGACCGACCCCGCCTGCACCCGGGCTTTTAGCAAGCGGGAGACCATATAGGTTTTCAACGTCCATGCCATTAAGATTTCATGCAAAGAGGAGCGTGAACTATGGAATCGATCGTTAAGTTCTTGGAGAAAGGTCAGCCGTACTTCGACAAGGTCTCTAAGAACATCTACCTTCAGGCCATTAAAGACGGCTTTTTGGCAGCAATGCCCATCATCCTGTCTTCTTCTGTCTTCCTGCTTATTTCGACCCTGCCGGGCGTTGTCGCCACGGTCGGCGGCTTTACGCTGCCCGACTGGTGGAACGTCGACGTCGTGAACTTCTGCAACAAGGTTTACAACTTCACGATGGGCGTCGTGGGCATCATGGTCGCCGGCACCACCGCAAGCGCGCTGACCGGCTCCAAGAACCGCCGCATGCCTGCCGGCAAGGCCATCAACGCCACGAGCACCATGGTCGCCGCCATGTGCGCTATGCTCATCTTGGCCGTTACCCAGACGAGTGCCAAGATCGACGGCGCCGATGTCTCGGTGTTCTTTACCGACAACATGGGCACCAAGGGCCTGCTGAGCTCCTTTGTCGCCGCATTTGCCACGGTCAACATCTATGCCTTCTGCATTAAGCGAGACATCACCATCAAGCTGCCCAAAGAAGTCCCCGGCGCCATCGCCCAGAACTTCCGCGACATCTTCGCCTTCAGCTTCTCCATCCTGTTTGTCGCCGTCATCGACGTTATCTGCCGCACCTGCTTGGCCGTCCCGTTTGCCAACGTCATCTCCACGCTGGTGAGCCCGCTGTTCGCCGCTGCCGATTCCTACGCCGGCCTCGCCCTCATCTGGTTCATGATCCCGCTGTTCTGGTTCATGGGCATCCACGGCCCCTCGGTCGTTAAGCCTGCCCTCAACGCCGCGCTGTTTGGCAACATCACCACCAACCTCGCCACGCTGCAGGCCGGCGGTCACCCCGCCCTCGCCCTGACCGAGAACTTCGGTAACTACATCGGCGAACTCGGCGGCACCGGCGCCACGTTCATTGTCCCGATCATCTTCCTGCTCTTTATGCGCTCCAAGCAGCTCAAGGCCGTCGGCAAAGCCTCTGTCGTACCCGTGATGTTCGCCGTCAACGAGCCGCTGCTGTTCGCCGCGCCCATCATCCTCAACCCGTACTTCCTGATCCCGTTCCTGTTTGCCCCCGTGGCCAACGTCCTCATTGGTAAGTTCTTCATCGACTTTTTGGGCATGAACGGCTTTATCTATGCCATGCCGTGGGCACTCCCCGGACCGATCGGCACCTTCATCGACACCAACTTCCAGCCGATCTCTCTGGTCCTGGTTGTCGTCCTGCTGGTCGTTGACTTCTTGATCTACTACCCGTTCTGCAAGGCCTACGACAACGTCCTGTGCAAGCAGGAGGCCGAGACCCTGGCCGAAGAAGAGGCCGAGGAGACCAAGACCGTCAAGACCGCTGACGCCCCCGCCGTTGAGGCTCCTGTTGTCGAGACCGCTTCTGCCACTGAGGCCTCCGCAGCTCCGTCCGCCCTTAAGGGCAAGGATCTGAGGGTTCTGGTTCTGTGCGCTGGCGCCGGCACCTCTGCACTGCTCGCCAACGCGCTTAAGGAAGGCGCCGACGAGCTGGGCATCGACATTACCGCCAACGCCGGTGCCTACGGCAGTCACTACGCCATCATGGACCAGTACAACGTCATCGTCCTGGCTCCGCAGGTTCGCACCTATTACAACGAGATGAAGGCCGACACCGACCGCCTGGGCATCACGCTGCTGTCGCCCAAGGGCAAACAGTACATCGACCTCACTAAGGATCCCAAGGGTGCCGTCGCCTGGATCGAGGAAAACCTCGAGGCATAAGACGCTGACACCACCTGCCGCTCGCAGACAATAAATGGCCCGTGCATCGATGTGTGATGCGCGGGCCATTTTGTTTAGACCGCACCCGTCCTCCTGTTCATCTCAATCTGTAACATCTAGCCGAGTTTTTGGGTCCCAGCTGTTACAGACTTAGACGAGCAGGCCGAGCACGTCTACGCCCGCAAATCCCGCACGCTCGCGCGCTCGACCAACACACCCGAGACGAGCGTACGGCTTCTGGAGCTCGGGGCTTCCAGACCTGCGACGACCTCGTTAAGCGCACGGATGCCCAGCTCGCGGTGGCGAAACTTCACCGACGTCAGAATCGAGTTGGGAATCGTCTTGTAGAGCTCATCGTCGAAACCGATCACGGACACGTCGTCGGGCACATTGAGCCCTTTGTCACGTAGAGCCATCATCACGCCGTTTGCCATGCAGTCGTTAGCAGCGAGGACCGCCGTGCAATCGGGTTTATCGGCAAGCACAAGGCCCGCGGCGTAGCCACTATCCGCATTCCAATCGCCTTGCAGAGGTTCAGGCGGCTCAATGCCACGTGCCTCGAGTGCCGCTCGCCAACCTTTCATACGGCACTGGCTCGACAGCGACTCTTTCTTACCCGAAACGAAATACACGTTCTTGTGACCATGATCCAAGAAGTACTCGCACGCCATGCGCGCGCCGCCCTCTTGGTCGTCACTGACGGTGGAGCAGGTAGGATGTTCCATCGGTGTGATAATCACCGTCTTGAGGTCTTTCGGCGCCTCAAAGGTATCAAAGTCATCGACCATCTGGCGCAGGTTGAAAATCATGCCGTCGACGGGAAGCTGCGACATCCTACGCGCCGCTTCGGCAAGGGTCATCTTCTCCCCCGCCCGCTTTTTGATCATCGTAAGAGCAAAGCCTCGCTCTTCGGCGGCATCGGCGATACCGTCGATCATGTCCACGGCACCGCCCGACAAGTGGAACAGCACGACGCCGATGCACCCGTAACGACCCAACTTGAGCGAACGCGCGGCAAAGTTGGTTCGAAACCCGAGCGCCTCCATTGCGGAATGGACCTTATCGCGTGTCGACTCGCGCACGCTATCGGGCTCGTTGATCACGCGCGACACCGTCTTAAGAGAAACACCCGCGGCAATCGCTACATCGTTCATCGAGACGTTTTTCTTGTCCATCGTTGCCACTGCTTCTCCACTCGGTTCTCTATCGCTCGTTTTTTGCGTTCTAGCATACACTACCTGCCTGACTGATAAATCAGCCGTTTATCGGACGATATCGACCGTTCACCTGTAAATCCTTGTTGCTCTTCCAAATATGTCTTACGTTGTCATTAACGAAATGACAACGTTGTCATTTCGCAATGCCTTCCTTAAGCAGGAAGGTTTCCGGGCAGTCCTGACCATCCATCGACGACCAGTTCCATCCACATGCATCGCGCATCAAGTAGCAAAGGAGCTCTATGGACGCCATCGTAAAGATGCTCGAAAAGCATCAACCGTTCTTTGAGAAGATCTCGAGAAACATCTACCTCCAGGCCATCAAAGACGGATTCCTTGGGTGCATGCCCATCGTCCTTACCTCTTCGATCTTTCTGCTGATCGCCACCCTTCCCGGCGTAGTTGGCATCACGCTGCCCCAGCCGCTCATCGACTGGTGCAACAAGCTGTACAACTTCACCATGGGCGTCATGGGCATCATGGTTGCCGGCACCACCGCCAAGAACTTCACGGCTTCCATGAACCGTCGCATGCCCGCCGGCAAGGTGCTCAACGACGGTTCCACCATGGTGGCCGCCCAGTGCAGCATGCTGCTGCTCGCAGTCACGCAGTTCACCACCAAGTTCAACGGCTCCGAACTTTCGGTCTTCGATTGCACCAGCATGGGCACGCGCGGTCTGTTCTCGGCCTATATCGCCGCGTTCATTACCGTGTGGGTTTATAAGTTCTGCGTCTCGCGCGATCTGACCATTAAGCTGCCCAAGGAGGTCCCGGGCGCCATCGCTCAGAACTTCCGCGACATCATCCCCTTTGGCGGCGCCGTCATCATCTGCGGCATCATCGATGTGGTTGTGCGCAACCTCATGGGCGTTCCGTTCTCCGAGCTGCTCATCAAGCTGCTCTCCCCGCTCTTTACCGCTGCAGAAACCTATCCTGGCCTTATCCTTATCCAGGCAGCCACCGCGTTCTTCTGGTTCATCGGCGTCCACGGCCCCTCGATCGTCCAGCCGGGCATCGACCCCATCCGTCTTACCAACCAGGCCGAGAACCTGCAGGTTCTGCTGGCCGGTGGCCACCCCGCCCACTCCCTCACCTTTAACATGTCGCTCGTAGGTGAGTTCGGCGGCACCGGCGCCACCTTCATCGTGCCGCTTCTGCTGATTCTCTTTATGAAGTCCAAGCAGCTCAAAGCCGTCGGTAAGGCCTCGATTGTTCCTGTTGCCTTTGCCGTCAACGAACCGCTGCTCTTTGGCGCGCCGATGATCCTTAACCCCTACATGCTCATCCCCTTTGTTGCCGCCGGCTGCGTCAACGTAAGTATTGCCAAGTTCTTTATCGACAACGTGGGCATGAACGGCTTCTCCTTCGTGGTGCCTTGGGCTACCCCTGCCCCCATCGGCATCTTCATCACCACGAACTTCCAGCTTATCGCCCTGGTATTTGTCGCGATCATCATCTTGCTGGACGCCATCATCTACCTGCCGTTCTTGAAGGCATACGATAAGCTGCTCTGCGACCAGGAGGCCGAGCGCGCCGCCGAGCTGGGTCTCGAGTCCGATGGTGCTGCCACCATCACCGCCAGCACCTCTGCGCCCGCTGTCGAGCAGACCGCCGCTTCCGTCGAGCCGACCGCCGCTGCCGCCGACAGCAAGCCTGTCGCCGATCAGCCCGAGCCCGCCTTCGACGCATCCGCTAAGAAGGATGTCGATGGCCTGAAGGTCCTCGTCCTGTGCGCCGGCGCCGGCACCTCTGCCATGCTTGCCAACGCCATCAAGGAAGGTGCTGCGCAGACCGGAAAGAACATCGCTTCCTCCGCAGGCGCCTATGGCCAGCACACTGCCATCATGGATCAGTACGACGTCATCGTGCTCGCCCCGCAGGTTCGTAGCTACTACAACGACATGAAGGCCGACACCGATCGTCTGGGCATTAAGCTGCTCGCTCCCCGCGGTAAGGAATATATCGACCTTACCCGCGACCCCGCTGGCGCCATCAAGTGGCTCCGCGAGAACCTCGACTAGGTTCCTCCCTCTGTTGGTGCCCGGATCCCCAATTCGGGCACCCTCCCTATTCGAATCCCACAGAAAGGATGACTCATGACCAACCCCATGCAGTTCCCCGACGGCTTTGTGTTTGGCGGCGCCACCGCTGCTTACCAGGTTGAGGGCGAGACCCGTACGCACGGCAAGGGCAAAGTGCCCTGGGACGATTTCCTGGCTGCTCAGGGTCGCTTCTCCCCCGATCCCGCAAGCGATTTCTACAACAAGTACCCGGTCGATATCGACCTGTGCCAGCGCTTCGGCATCAACGGTATCCGTGTCTCCATCGCTTGGAGCCGCATCTTCCCCAGCGGCACTGGTGAGATTAACCCCGAGGGTGTTGCCTTCTATCACGAGCTCTTTGCCACCTGCAATAAAGCCGGCGTTATCCCCTATGTCACGCTCGATCACTTCGATACGCCCGAGGCCTTTTACCAGAACGGCGGCGAGGGCTTCCTGACGCGCACGACGATCGACGCCTTTGTCGAGTACGCCAAGTTCTGCTTTGCCGAGTTCACCGAGGTCAAGCACTGGTTTACCTTTAACGAGATTCCCGCGACCGCCGAGGGCAGCTTTATCGTCGGCAACTGGCCGCACGGCGAGAAGTATCGCCTGGACAAGGCCTTCCAGCTCATGCACAACATGATGGTGGCCCACGCCAAGGCTGTCGTCGCCTTCCATGAGGGCGGCTTTGAGGGCGAGATCGGCATTGTCCAGAACCTGGAGCCCAAGTATCCCCTCGATCCCAACAACGCCGCCGACTGCGAGGCAGCTCGCATGGCCGACGTCATCAACAACCGCTGGGTACTCGACGCCACCTTCCGCGGCCACTATGCAGCCGACACCATGGAGGCTGCGACCAAGCTGGCCCATATCGCCGGCGGCGAGCTCGACGTCCGCGACGAGGACATCGCCGCGCTGACCGCCGCGCTCCCCTACAACGATTGCCTGGGCGTCAACACCTACAAGTGCCAGTTCCTGCGTGCCGCCGAAGGCGAAAACGACATCAACCACAATGGCACCGGCGACAAGGGCTCCTCGCGCTGGTTCCTCAAGGGCGTGGGCGAGTCATGCGTGCGCGAAGGCGTACCCACCACCGATTGGGACTGGATCATTTATCCCGAGGGCCTGTACGACCTGCTGCTCCGCATTAAGAACGATTACCCCAACTACAAGAAGATCTACATCACCGAGAACGGCATGGGCTATAAGGACGACTTTGAGGACGGCTTTATCGACGACGCCCCTCGCATCGACTACATGCGTCAGCATCTCGCATGGATCCTCAAGGCAATCGACGGCGGCGTAAACGTCGACGGTTACTTTGTGTGGTCGCTGCAGGACCAGTTCTCCTGGACCAACGGCTATAACAAGCGCTATGGCCTGTTCTACATCGACTTTGAGACCCAGAAGCGCTATCCCAAGGCGAGCGCGTACTGGTACAAGAACGTCGCGGAGACCGGCCTGCTCATGGCCTAACTTTTGCCGCATAACCCCTGTCGGCCGCATGCGAATCCCTCCACGGGTTCGCATGCGGTCTTTTTGTTTTTGGTGAGCCCGTGCGGACCGTTTATCTCGATCTGTAACACATAGACTAATTTTTCGGTCCCACCTGTTACAGATCGAGATGAACGGAATGACTGGGCCGAGAGATCTCGATCTGTAACGTCTGACTCGCTTTTGGCCGCCTACCTGTTACAGATCGAGACGATCCGACAGTACCGGTCGCTTGGACATACCGTGGTACAATTGTGTCCCAACACAAAGGAGGTACCCATGTCAGCTTGTGTGCCCGTCCGAGATATGAAGGACACTGCTGCATTCACTACGCTTGTTGAGTCTGAGCGCGACGTCACCGTAACCAAGAACGGCTACGAGGCCATGCACTGCATCAGCAGCGACCAGTATCGCCTCATGCAAGAAGAAATCGCCAAGGCAAAACTGCTGTCTCGTATGATGTTGGCAGAAGACGAAATATCGCAAGGCGACTACAGCGATTACGAATCCTTCGCGGCTTCGATACGAGACAAATATGACCTATAACGTCGCAATCCTCAAAAGCGCGCGATATGAGTACGAGAGTATCGTCGGATACCTTGCCCAAATCCTCAAGAATCCGCGCGCAGCAGGCAATTTTGTCGCTGAGTTTGAATATCAGCTTGATCTGCTTCGCGAACAGCCGCTCCTACGTCCCCTCTCGCACATGCAAGAGCTGGCGGCACGTAATTACCGATCGTTTCCCATCAACAACTACGTGTGCCTTTATAAGTTTGAGCACGAAACGATCTATATCGCCCACGTCTTTCATCAGTCACAGGACTACGCCCGCCTGGTCTAGCCCACAAGCTGAATACTTGGCCCGAGCACATTTGCGCGTCAGCGTGAAGCGGTAATCCCCGCGCCGGCAGGGGGCAGAAGTATCGCATGCTGCGTTAGCTAGCAAATGATCTGCGTGTGCTCCTCGATGGCGGCGCGATCCTCGGCGGTAATACCCGGCTCGCACACCACGGCGTCCAGACTGTCCAAGCGGCAGAAGGTGTAGAAGTCGCGCTTGCCGATCTTGCTGGAGTCGGCGATCAGATAGCGCGAGTCCGCTTTGCTAAAAGCGAGCTGCTGGATACGGCCCTCATCCATATTGGACGTAGACACGTCGCCATCCAGAATGCCGTTGGCACCGATAAACGCCGTGTCAATCCCTAGTGCGCGCAGGGTATCCTCGGCCATGGGGCCCACAAAGGCGGCGGTGCGGCGACGGTACATGCCGCCCACCAGGCACAGCTCGCAATCCTCGCGCGCCTCGAGCAGGCTAAAGGCCGAAAGCGAATTGGTCACATAGATGGAAGACAGTTTGTCGGTGACTCGGAGAGCGCCAATGCGATCTCACGACGGTTGCGCGCATTGTCTCAATTAGATACTCAACGAAATACGGCCCCGCAGCTCAATAAGCTGCGGGGCCGTACCATACACCGACGAATCAACGACGAAGTGCATCCACTATTTGGCCAGCTCCTGAACGATCCAGTCAATTGCACCTTCGGGATCGTTGGTAAGGTCGATATACTCCTTGCCCCTTGTGGTGAGCAGTTTAATTCCAAGGCGATCGGTATCGGCCTTCATAGCGTCATAGTACATGCGTGCCTGGGGCGCCAGAACAATCACGTTGTACTGATCCATCGTCTCATAGTGGCTTCCGTACGCACCGGACTGAGAAACCAGATCGATACCCTTAGCAGCGGCACCTTCGCGAAGAGCATTTGCCAAGAGAGTCGAAGTGCCGGCACCCTGGCAAAGCACAAGCACGCGGATCTGCTCCGCCTTGTCCTTTACCGCCTCGAGCGCTTTTGCGACATTTTCCTGTGCCGCAATAGCATCTGCATCCGAGTTTCCTGCAGTCTCCTTTGCAGACTCTTCCAAACAAAGCTGATGGTCATACGCCTTGCAGAACGGATAGTAAATCACAAAGTCGACGACCAACAGCACTGCCATCAATACGAGAGAACGCAGATCGAGACCCGTGGTGAGGAACGCACCAATTGGGCCGGGAAGCGCCCACGGCATGGTATACATGGGGGCGTTCATTCCAATGACGTCAATGAAAAATTTACCGATAATGGCGTTGACCATAGGAGCCACTAGGAAGGGCACGAACATATAGGGATTGAGAACAATCGGCATACCGAAGATAACGGGCTCGTTAACTCCAAAAATCACCGGGATAATCGATGCCTTGCCCATGGCTTTAAGCTGCTTGGAGCGCATAAACATGATCAGGATAATAGGAACGATGAACGTGCAGCCAGAACCGCCCAGACCGCCGATGAAGCTTGTAAAGTCCTGCGTGAGAGCAATTGACGGATGTCCACCTGCTTGGAAAACCTCAAGATTGGTAACGGTATTGCCGTAGAGCGCAGCATTAATCGGACTCATGACAACCGAAGCACCGTGGATACCCATAAATTGGAAAAGCGCGACCGCGCCTTCGATAAGCGCCATGCCAGGATAGGTGTCGACCGCGGAGAACAGCGGCGAGATGAGAGCGGATACCAAATTGGCGAACGGCACAGCAAGCAGCTTGCGGCTCGCAAGATCGATAAAAGCGCACGCAAGGATCGAAAACCCAAATGCAAAGATATCGCGAAAACTCTGCGCAATAGAGCCAGGGACCTCTTTGGGAAGCTTGATCGTCACATTATGGCTAATGCACACCTTATAGATATTAACGGTCAAGAATGCGGCTACGAACGCAGCGAGAAAACCCTTGGTTCCCATATAGCCGGTTTCAAAAACAGATGTATCTGCTCCGCCAATCGAGACAACATCGTTCGTCACCGATAGCAAGAGCATGCCGCACATGGCACAAACCATGCACGAGGTGGGGTTGAGAGATTTACCCGAAGGCATGCGACGGTTCATCGACATGGCAAGTGAGCTCGCCGTGGTGCCGGCCACCATAATGCCAAGAAGTCCCATGGTATATGCATAGATTTTATTGAAGAAATCCAGCACCTCAGACGGAAGCGTGATGCCTACATAGGCAGGGAGCGTCGAAAGAAGAAGGAACAGGCTCGAGAACAGCACAATTGGCATATTCGAGAGAAAGCCATCCTTAATCGCCACCAGATAAATGTTCCTCGAGATTTTGTCGAAGAGGGGCTGGTGTTTTTCAAGGAATTTGACGATAGCGTCCATAACACATCCTTTCATGATTCCCGGGCACACAACGATTTATCCGGACTCAACCGTCGTCGTCCCCGTTTGTATCCACTTATGTAAGTGATTACGTTCTTGTGCGAAATGTAATATCATTTGCGCGATTTGTCATAACCAATTCTTTTTCCGCTTTGTCGATATGTCAAGAATTCAAATACTTATTCGGTGAACGGTAGTTGATTAATTTAAGGTTTTCCCAGCTAGGGGCTATTTTTTCCGAGCAGTACAATAAGTTTGCAACCGTTCACCGATTGGATATAACATATTGAATATATTGTTGTAACAATATTAGAGACAATGTCACAAGCCTGTCGTTCTAGTCAAAGGAAGTAACAATGCCCAAACGATTACTGAACATGTCCGCATCCGATTTTGCCGCCACGTCACCCATGGATCTAAAACAGGCAATTCTGGCTTCCGAGGGACGTACCATCATGGCGGAAAACGTACCCTCTTCCCAATTTCTCGGCGGCGTTACTAATGCAGAAATCGAACGTGCCGCAGGTGCCGACCTGCTTCTGTTTAACGCGCTCGATGTGTTCGATCCAGTTATTGCCGGTATTCCAGATGATCTCAATGAAAACCCGGTCACTTGGGTGAAGCGAGCATGCGGAAGGCCCATTGGCGTCAATCTGGAGCCAGTTGATAACGAGGCAGAGATGTCTGAATCCCGAACGGAAATCCCCATGGGTCGTCGCGTCTCTCCCAAGACCTTAGAAAAGGCTAACGAACTCGGATTTGATTTTATCTGCCTGACGGGCAACCCTGGAACCGGCGTCTCCAACGATGCAATCGCCCATTCGATTAAACTCTCCAAAGAGCATTTCAATGGCCTGGTCATAGCCGGAAAAATGCATGGAGCGGGCGTTGCGGAACCTGTCATGACGCTCGAAATTGCGCGCAAGTTTGTTGACCTCGGCGTCGATATCCTTCTCGTGCCAGCCCCCTACACCGTCCCTTGCTTCCAAGAAGCAGACCTGCGCGCCATCGTAGACTTTGTACGATCCCACAACGTAGGCAAGTCAATTGAAGAGAAGGTTCTCGTCATGGCGGCGAACGGGACGAGTCAAGACTCCTGCGACAGCGAGACCATTAAGAAAATAGGCCTTGCAGCAAAAGCAGCCGGCGCTGACCTCCAACATATCGGGGACTCCATGAACGGTATTTGCCTACCCCAGAATATCTTCACGCTCGGACAAGCCCTTCGTGGATACAGGCATCAGATCGTCATGCTGAGCCGCTCTGTGATACGTTAAGGTTACCTTGCCCACGTTACATCCCGACTGAGGCAACCATCAGGTATAACCAACATGCAAACTGAGGCTCTAATGCTCGATACACACGAAAAACGGCCACTCTATTTACAGCTCACCGACGCGCTGCTCAAGCAGATCGTCGATGAATATCAAGCAGACGATAAACTTCCAACAGAAATGGAACTCTGCGACGAATACGCCGTAAGCAGAACAACCGTCCGACTTGCCATGAGTGAGCTGGAGCGTCGTGGAAGTATCTATCGAATCCAAGGTAAGGGGTCGTTTGTTGCACCGAAACGCGTTAGCGAGCTCAATTCACTTTTAGACTTTGACTTTGCAAGCCATTGCGATGGCGTTGATCCAGATGCCATTACCAAACATTTCGGCGGCCTCACATCAGGTCGTCCAATTTCCGTAATGATGCTCCAACAATTTGGATGTCAAAGTCGCGACAAAATTCAGCGTCTTGAATTGACCTACGAACTTGAAGGCAGCTTCATAGGCGCTGATACGTTCTTCATTTCAAAGTCGCGCGTTCCGAATAACCAGTTAGATTTTCAGGCATTTAGCAGAATCATGGACGACTTGTCCAAGTCTATCCAATCTGTTAGGGAAAGCTATAGAGCACGTCTGCTTAGCGATTCCGAAGCCAATAATTATGGTGTTGCAAAACTTCCGGTCATCGAACTGACTCATTATGCTTACGACTCCGGAGGCAAACTAATCTCAATTGTCTGCCGCACCGTCTTAACTGGGCGAATCCCTTATCAAAACTTTATTTTCAAGTCCTAATGTTCTTTTTCTTTTGTCTCGATCTGTAACACGTAGCCGAGTTTTTAAGTCCTAACCGTTACAGATCGAGACAAACAAGGTAGGCCCTGCCGAATTGTCTCAATCTGTAACATCTGGTTGGTGGTTTCACCCCTACCTGTTACAGGTTGAGACGATTTGATAGTGGAGTCCTTATTTGCGCGTCATATCGCGTAGCGCTGACGCGCTGGTTTCCACAATGACAGGAGGTAAAAGTCCTCCCGCATCACCCGTTGGCAATCCCGTAGCGATAACTAGCAAATAACCTGCGTGTGCTCCTCGATGGCGGCACGATCTTCGGCGGTAATACCCGGCTCGCACACCATGGCATCCAAACTGTCCAGGCGGCAGAAGGTGTAGAAGTCGCGCTTGCCGATCTTGCTGGAGTCGGCGATCAGATAGCGCGAGTCGGCCTTGCTAAAGGCGAGCTGCTGGATGCGGCCCTCTTCCATATTGGACGTAGACACGTCGCCGTCCAGAATGCCGTTGGCACCGATAAACGCCGCGTCGATGCCCAGCGCACGCAGGGTATCCTCGGCCGTTGGTCCCACAAAAGCGGCGGTGCAGCGACGGTACATGCCGCCCACCAGGCACAGGTCGCAGTCTTCGCGCGCCTCGAGCAGATTAAACACCGAAAGCGAATTGGTCACAATGCGCAGGCGAAACGCCGGCAGCAACGAGGCCATCTGCTCAACCGTGGTGCCCGTGCCCAAAAAGATGGTCGAGCCTTCCTCGATAAGCTCCACAGAACGGCGCGCAATCTGCAACTTTTCCTCGGCATGCTTCGTGCGCTTTTCGCTGTGCGAATACTCATGGCGCAGCATAGCGTGTGGACGGCCCTGCGCACTGCGGGCTCCGCCGTGCACGCGCTCAATCTCGCCCAGGCTCGCAAGCTCCTCAAGGTCACGGCGGATCGTCATATCCGAGACACCTAACGCATCCGAAATCTCCTTGACCGAGACCGTTCCCTGTTCCTCGAGCAGCTGCCGAACCTTATCCTGTCGCTCCGCTTTAATCACGATGAGTCCTCGCTGTTCCACGCTCACGTCAATTCAAACAATAACGAACAAATTATATCAGACTCGCGCGCGTCAGAAATGAACGCCCGCACAGCTCCAATCATCACTTTTTTGAGAAAAATACCCCCTGCTTTAGTGGGGTGTAGTGATAATCTTGCCTGTTCGCGCTACAGTTTGTCGGAAATACCTCGATGTTAGGAACCAAATGATCACTTCCGAGCTTTTCGGCACCGCGCCGTGCGGTACCCCCGTTCATCGTTACACCCTCAACGGGCCCGAGATCTGCGTTCGCATTATGGACTATGGCGCCACCGTGTTGGGCATCGACGTGCCCGACATCCCCGGCAACGTGCGCGATGTGGTGCTGGGCTTCGATAGGCTCGAGGATTACTTTGACAACCCCGCCTGCTTTGGCGCGACCATCGGACCTGTGGCCAACCGCACTGCAGGTGCCACGATCACCATCACCGGCACGGACTGGCATATGCCCGCCAACGAGGGCACCAACAACCTGCACAGCGATCTTGAACATGGTCTGCACAAGCGCGTATGGGACGTTGAGCTCGACGAGGTCCACAATGCCGTGCGCATGACCACCTCGCTTGAGAACGGTGAGCTGGGCCTTCCCGGCAACCGCACCTTTACGGCCGTGTTTACCGTGACGCGCACCGGCTGCTTCCGTATCGAATATGGCTGTGAGAGCGACCGCGCCACGTACGTGTCCATGACCAACCACACGTACTTTAACCTTGCCGGTCACAACGCCGGCATGGACTGTGAGCACTTCTTTGTTGCTAACGCTGCCCACTACCTGCCCATCAACGAGCAGAACATCCCCACCGGCGAGATTGCTCCGGTCGAGGGCACGCCGTTTGACTTCCGTGAGCTGCGCCCCGTCGCGCCTGGCATGGAGGCCGACGATCCACAGATTAAGCAGGCACGCGGCTACGACCACTGCCTGTGCATCGATGACTATCAGTACGGTCGCAACCTGCGCCGCGCGATGCACGTCGAGGAGATGTGGACCGGTCGCGAGCTGGACTACTACACCACCGCACCGGGCGTGCAGCTCTACACCGGCAACTGGCTGGGCGACGAGCACGCCAAGGACGATGCCAACTATGGCTGGGGCGCCGGCTTTGCCCTCGAGGCAGAGATGTACCCCGACACGCCGCACCAGCCGCTGTTCCCGCAGGGCATCGTGGGCCCGGGTCACCCCTACAGCAATGTGATCGAATACCACTTTATGAGGCACTAAGCCCATAACACAACATATCGCACAGCAGCGCCCGCCGGCACACCGCCGACGGGCGCTGCTTCATGCCTAAATCCTTCTTTTCGATGCCACCGAATTGGTGACATAACAAAACTATGCCGAATTACTACGATGAACCCACTATGTCCGACCACGCGCTGGTTTATAAAAAATTAGCAACTCGTCTACCTGCGGTTTTATTCTCTGCAAATTTGGCATGCTCGGCGATAAGCAATTCATCGTAGTAAACCGGCATAGTTTTGGCGGACAGCGCCACACAGATCCCCTACGAAGGCAAAATGATCCGTTTTCCTCCGTCCCCAAGGGATCAGTTGATCAGATTGCCGATGGGGTCGGGGGTGGAGCTGGGGAGGTAGCGAATTTCTAGTTCTATTCCGAGCTTTTGCAGCTCTCTGAGAGCGGCGACGTCTGCATCGTCTATGGCGACTGCGGGTGTTGCGGGACGCTTGCCCTCCCCTGCCTGCATATGGCCAATGCTGATCTTGGTGATCGGCACACCACCCTTAACCAGCGCGAGCGCATCGGCGGGTGAGGCCACCATGATCAGAATCCATTGACGCGGCGTTGCGGTATGGATGATGTCGATGGTCCTTTGCACCGAGAAAAACCGTGTCCACACGCCCTCGGGCGCCGCGACCCTCATAGGCGCCCACTTGCGCGAATCCGCCGCAATCTCGTCGTTAACGATCAGGACGAGGTTGGAACCAACCGCCTCATTCCACAGCTCAACGTCTTGCCCGTAAATGAAACGGTCGTCGATGCATGTGAGAAGAATCTTGGGTTGAGTCATCGCTGCCCCATTCTGTTTGAGACCCGTAAGAGCAAGACATCGCGTCTCCAATATTAGTGCATTTAAAGTGAGAAAAGCCGTCAGAACCCTTGCGCGGATGTTCGATGTCCCGTATCATAGACAGCCGTTGACGCCTCAGCTGCGTCACCACATGGTCGCCAGCGTAGCTCAGTTGGTAGAGCACCGCTCTCGTAAAGCGGGGGTCACCGGTTCGAGCCCGGTCGCTGGCTCCATTGCACAAGATAGCCGCCTTTGGGCGGCTTTTTTGTTGCCGATTTCGAGCGCACATCCGCCAATCCAAGCACAACGCCGCCGGAAACTCCCCTACTCAACAAAAGCCCCGCCAACCGCAATCCCCAAAGGAACCGCGTTCAGCGGGGCCCAAGCGAGCTCCCCCAAGGGATAACGCTCGCAACACGAACAGCTCAGCCGAGCAGCGCGCTACTCCTCCCAGTAAGCATCTGCAAGCAGCTTAAAGCAAATCTTCTTGACCGGCTGCGCGCCATCGCCCGGGAACTCGAGCGTGGGCATGTGAGGCTCGCCGGCAACAAACAGCGCAAACTTATCGTCAGCAAGATCGCCGGCAATCGAAGCGTCGGAATCGACCAGATCGTAGTCGTCCTTCTCGTCGAACTCCTGGACCAGCGTCAGGCTGCCCGTGGCAACCTTAAAGGCCTCGCGACCCTCAATGTCGATCTGCAGGTCGTGATAGCGCTGATGCGTCTCATAGTGGGCCTCGGCCTCGGGACGCGTCGTGGGAGCCATGACGTTCGCAAAGACCTTGTCACCCAGAATCGGATGGCTGCCGACCTCGAGCTCCGCCGGGTCGTTCTCCTCGAGCCAGTCAATCAGCACGTCGAGGCCCTTGAGCATTCCGCGGTACTCCTCGATATCGCCCAATGCACCGTAAATCATCTAAATCCCCTCTCGGATCGTTTCTTTGGCGGCTACTCGGCAAACGCATTGCCGACGCTGTTGCCGCCCACATGCGTCTCGACCAGGGTAAGGTCGGGACTGAACACGACACAGTCGGCGTCGCGCCCCGGCATAATGCTACTGCACTTGTCGTCGACATGAGCTAGCAAGCGATGCCGGGGCTGCGGCACAAGCTTCTACAGCTCGGTCACGACAACGCCGTTGTAGACCTCGTCCCAACGATCCATGACCAGATGGCCGGTCATGGGATCCATGGCGTTGAGCTTGCCGCAGGTGTTGGCGGTACGCAGCACCGTCTCGTCGTCTGCACCAGCAGCGATGGCGTGTGCGAAGCCTGCGATAGTGGAGTCACCGGAGCCCGTGGCGTTAACGGCAGGGATATCGGGCGTCTTTGCGCGGAACGCACGGCCATTGTGGAAGCCAACGGAGCCGGCAGCGCCCATGGATACGACTACCCAGGGAATATCGGAGAAGCGGGCGTCAGAGGCGAGCGCAGCACGGAGCTCGTCCACATCGTCGGTGGTAAAGCTCGTGCCCAGAAGGCCGTTGATCTCGGTCAGGTTAGGCTTGACCAGCTCGGGCTTAATTTCGGACTTAAGGGCGGCCTCGAGCGAAGCACCCGAGGTATCGAGCAGCACCTTGGCGCCGGCGTTCTCGGCAATGCCCGTGATCTTGGCGTAGTAGTCCGCCTCGACGCCGCGGGGCAGCGAACCCGAGATGGTAACGACATCGGCCTTGCTCGCAAGCTCGGCGAACTTGGCGGTAAAGGCATCGAGTTCCTCGGGGGCAATCGTCGGGCCGCTCTCGAGCAACTCGGTCTGGTTGCCAGCATGAAGGATATTGAGACAGATGCGAGTCTCGCCCTTGATGGGCACAAAATCATTCTTAATGCCGTTGGCATCCATGAGCTCGGCCATATAGGCGCCCATATGACCACCAAGCAGGCCGGTTGCCACGACATCGTCGCCCAGCTGGCCCAGGACGCGGGCCACGTTGAGGCCCTTACCGCCGGCGGTCTTTTCGGGCGTCACGCGGTTGACGTCGTCGATAATGAGCTCATCGAGCTGATAGCGCGTATCGACGGACGGGTTCATCGTAACGGTGAGGATCATTTCTAGCTCCTTATCTCGCAGGCTCCTTATGCCTTGCAAAACGAATTGGCTACATGCGACTACAGAATCTCGATTGTGAACGAGCGCACGATGGTTTCTTTGGGCTTGGCGATAAGACAGCCGCGCTTGTGCTCAAGCACGTCATCCTCATCGGAACAGGTCGAGAGGCCGCCCCAAGGTTCAACTGCCACAAAATCACCCTCGGGCTTGCTCCACACAATGAGGTACGGGAAGCCCTCAAAGCTCAGGCGAACGCCCTTGTCCTCGCCCTTTTTGGAAAGCGTGACCTGACGGCTCTCGAGCACGTCAAAGATGGTCTCCGCAAAATC
>UQAU01000020.1 GCA_900539035.1 uncultured Collinsella sp.
GCCGCCGGTTTGATTTTTGCTGGGTCACGTCCTGGGCTCGCACGAAGAGAACATTTTGGGCTTTTGGGCTCGTGCGTAATATAAAAAAATCAAGCGGTCGGCCCCGGGCATGGCCATGTTGACTTTGCTTGCCGCCAAGATGGCCTCTTGAGTGTCTAG
The DNA here is from genome assembly GCA_900539035.1 of uncultured Collinsella sp. Taxonomy (GTDB): domain Bacteria; phylum Actinomycetota; class Coriobacteriia; order Coriobacteriales; family Coriobacteriaceae; genus Collinsella. Next base: position 160 of record UQAU01000020.1, read on the forward strand.
ATACTTGGCTGAATTTATTTGAACAGAGGGGAGCCCCTTTTTGGAAGGGGCTCCCCTCTGTTTTGGTTACTTTGGAACTGTGGGCGCTTCCCTATTTGGCGTCGGCCCAGGTTATGCCGGTGCTGGCTTCGGCGATTAGGGGGACGCGGAGGTCTACTACGTGCTCCATGGCGTCGCGGACCATGGTGGTTAGGCGCTCGACTTCATCGACGGGGCACTCAAAGTCCAGTTCGTCGTGTACCTGCAAGATCATGTGGGCGGCAAAGCCTTCCTCTTCCAGGCGGCGGCTTACGCGGGCCATGGCGATCTTGATGATGTCGGCGGCGGTTCCCTGCATGGGGTGGTTCATGGCCGTGCGCTCGCCAAAGCCGCGGAGTTGCGGGTTTTTGGCCTTGAGCTCCGGAATATGACGCCGGCGACCGTACATGGTCTCGGCGTAGCCCGTCTGCTTGGCGCGCGCCACCACATTGTCGAGGAACGTGCGCACGCCCGGGTAGGCCTCGTAGTAGCGATCGATCATATCGCGCGCCTCGGCCATCGAGATGTGCAGCGACTGCGACAGACCGTAGGCCTGCTGGCCGTACACGATGCCAAAGTTCACGGCCTTGGCGCGGCTGCGCAGGTCGGGTGTTACCTCGGACACCGGCACGCCAAATACGCGCGCGGCCGTCTCGGCATGGAAGTCCTCACCCTCGTTAAAGGCACGTACCAGATGTTCATCACCCGAAAGATGCGCGAGCAGACGCAGCTCGATCTGCGAGTAGTCCACCGCCAAAAAGACGCTGCCCTCGCCCGCCGAGAACGCCGTCTTGACGGTACGCCCCAGCTCCGAGCGCGTCGGAATGTTTTGCAGATTGGGGTCGCTCGAAGACAGACGCCCCGTCGCGGTGATGGTCTGGTTGTACGTGGTGTGCACACGACCGTCGCCACGACGCAGCGGACCTAGCGTGTCCAGATAGGTCGACTTAATCTTGGACTTCTCGCGCCAGTCTAAAATCAGGCGCACGATCTCGTGGTCGCGGGCAAGGTCGCTCAGCACCTTAGCGTTGGTCGAATAGTAGCCGCGCTTGGTCTTTTTGAGGCCTTTGGTCGGAAGCCCCATCACATCAAAGAGCACGTGCGACAGCTGCATGGGACTGCCAATATTAAAGGTCTCGTCACCTGCCAGGTCGCGAATGCTGCGCTCAACCTCGGCAATCTGGGTCGCCAGACCCTCGGACAGACTGTGCAGGCGGTCGGGGTCCACGAGCATGCCCGCGCGCTCCATCTTGGCAAGCACCGGCACGAGTGGCATCTCGATGCCATCGAACACGTTGGCGGCATTCTCACGGGCCATGCACTCGCGCAACGGCGCCACGAGCGCCAGCGTCAAGGCCGCCGTGCGACCGGCGGGCGCAGGAGCGTCCTCGCCGGCACCCTCTGCACCGCGCGCCGCAGGCAGCGTCATCTGCAGATAGGTATCGGCCAGATATGCCTCATCGAACTCGGAGCGGTCGGAATCCAGCAGGTAGGCGGCAACCACGGTATCGAAGATGCGCGTAGAATCGACTGCCAGCGGGTCCATGAGCTCGGGTTCAGAGGAATCGATAGGCGAAAGCTCGTGCAGCAGCGCTTTCATGTCCGGGCTCGCCACGCGACCCTCCATAAACAGACGCGCGAGCACGCCGGCAATCACGCCGTGGACGAAGTTGAAGCCCTTAACCTCAGCCGCCGCACCGCCGTCGCCCTCCTCGAGCGCGAACAGGCCCTTGGACGTCGCCAACCACAGCGTGCGCGTCAGTCCAAAGAGCGCGCCCTCCTCCTTGTCGTCGTCCACCACGGCGGCGACCCACTCGCCGGCATCAATCGCGCGGGAAATCTCAGCCGCAACGGCACCAAGTGCGTCAGCATCGCCGGCGGCTGAGCGAACCATCGCAGGTATCTCAAACACACTGGAGGCAGCAGCAGCCCCGCCCTCGCCGCCGATCAGCGCCAAGAAACGGTTCTGCATGGAGGTGATACCAAGCGTACCCAGCGCCGCAGAAACTTCATCGGCAGAAAACGCCGGGAAGGACGTCGTCTCAAAATCGAGCTCGACGGGCGCATCGGTGCGAATGGTCGCAACCTTGCGGCTCAGCAGCGCATCGTCGATGTGCGCACGCAGGTTCTCGCCCATCTTGCCCTTGACCTCGTCGGCATGCGCGATGACCTCGTCCAAGCTGCCGTACTGTGCGATGAGTGCGCTCGCCTTTTTGGGACCGATGCCCGGTACGCCGGGAATGTTGTCTGACGTATCGCCCTTCAGACCGTAAAAATCGGGCACGAGCGCCGGCGTAATGCCGTGATACAGGTCATCCACGCTCTCGGGCGTCATAATCGCCACATCGGACAGGCCCTTGCGAGTCGAGACCACGTTGACGTGCTCGGTCACGAGTTGATACATGTCGCGGTCGCCGGTCACCAGCAGCATGTCGCAGCCGGCCTCCTCGCCCAGGCGCGCCATGGTTCCCAGGATATCGTCGCCTTCCCAGCCCTCGGACTGCAGAATCGGCACGTTGAGCGCCGTGAGCAGCTCCTTAATCATCGGAAACTGCGCGTGCAGATCGGGGTCCATGGGCGGGCGCTGCGCCTTATACTGCGGCAGCATCTTCATGCGCACGCGCGGCTTGCCCTTGTCAAACGCCACGACCACACCGTCGGGGTTAAAGGCATCAATCATCTTGAGGAACATATTCAGAAAGCCAAAGATCGCGTTGGTGGGGCGACCGTCCGGCGCGTTCATGGTGGGCGGCACGGCGTGGAAGGCGCGGTGCATGAGCGAGTTGCCGTCGATGACGGCAAAGGTGCGGCGCTTGTCAGACATATTGAATACCTCGCTTTGGGCTGGGCACGGTTTGCTCACACCAGTTTACACGCTCCCCGCCCCACGGCCACCGCACATCAAGCTCCCCCGCCACCGTGAGCCCGCGCGTGATACGATGGCTCACGGCACATCAACCAGCACGATCGATCCGAAAGGAGCCTGCGTCATGGAGCGTCCCTGCGCATGGAAAAAGTACACGCCACAGCAAGTCGAGGAGCTCGAGGAGCTTTGCCGCGGCTATAAGCAGTTTTTGAGCGAGAACAAGACCGAGCGCCTGTGCGTCAAGACCGGCATCAAGATGGCCGAGGAGGCGGGCTACGTCAATCTGGAGACCGTGATCTCCGAGGGCCGCGCGCTCAAGGCCGGCGACAAGGTGTACGCCGCCAATCACGGCAAGGACCTCATGCTCGTCAACCTGGGCACCGCCCCGCTCGAGCAGGGCTTTAACATCCTGGGCGCCCACGTGGACTCGCCGCGCCTGGACCTTAAGCAGAACCCTGCCTTCGAGGCCGGCGACATGGCTTATCTCGACACGCACTACTATGGCGGCGTCAAAAGCTACCACTGGGTAGCCTCCCCGCTCGCACTCGTGGGCGTCATCTGCAAAAAGGACGGCACCACCGTCGACATCAACATCGGTGACAAGGCAGACGATCCGGTCTTTACCATCTCCGACCTGCTGATCCACCTCTCGAGCGAGCAGATGGCCAAGCCCGCCAAGGACGCCGTCGACGCCGAAATCCTCGACGTAATCGTGGGCGGCCGTCCCGTCAAGTTTGATGAGGACGACAAGGACGCCCCCAAGGAGCCCGTCAAGCAGATGTTCCTGGACATCCTCAAGGAGCAGTACGACGTCGAGGAGGAGGACTTCCTCTCCGCCGAGATCGAGGTCGTGCCCGCCGGCCCGGCCCGCGACATGGGCCTCGACCGCTCCATGATTCTGGGCTATGGCCACGACGATCGTGTCTGCGCCTATCCGTCCATGCTCGCCCAGATCAACGTCGCCAACGTGGAGCGCACGAGCATCACGCTCATCGTCGACAAGGAGGAGATCGGTTCCGTGGGTGCCACCGGCATGACGAGCCGCTTCTTCGAGAACACCGTCGCCGAGATCATGACGCTCGCCGGCGAGGATAGCCCGCTGGCCCTGCGCCGCGCACTCGCCCACAGCCGTATGCTCTCCTCTGACGTGTCCGCCGGCTTCGACCCGGGCTACGCCGGCAAGTTCGAAACCAAAAACGCAGCCTTTATGGGTCGCGGCCTGTGCTTCAACAAGTACACGGGCAGCCGCGGCAAGGGCGGTTCAAACGACGCCGACGCCGAGTACGTGGCCCTCGTCCGCGACATCATGGACGAGGCCGGCGTGGACTTCCAGACCTGCGAGCTCGGCCGCGTCAACGCTGGTGGCGGCGGCACCATCGCCTACATCATGGCCAAGTACGGCATGAACGTCATCGACTCCGGCGTTGCCGTCCTGTCCATGCACGCCCTGTGGGAGGTCGCCAACAAGGCCGATATCTACGAGGCCTACCGCGGCTACAAAGCCTTCCTCGAGCGCGCCTAGCAAACCCTCGTAAGGCGCATCAAACCAGCCCTTTATAACTTGCGGTGGAATACGGACTAACCTGACCTTCAACCGGCCCGCGCAGACCGTATTCCACCGCAACTTCCTTTTTGGCAGAGGAGAGTCCATGCTGCAGGTCATCATTTCGCCCGCCAAGCAGATGCGCGCGGCCCAAGATGCTTTTGAAGTCCTGGGCATTCCACCCTTTGTGCGCGAGACAGCTCGCCTCAACCGCGCACTGCTAGATATCGAGCGGAATGAAGGCAGCGGCGGTCTGCAGGCGCTGTGGAATGTGAGTGACAAACTGCTGGGGCCTTGTCTCAACACCCTGCATGAGTTCGGGCCCATCCTGAAAAACGGCGATCTCGACAATCCCGCACTCGCCCGTCACCTCTCCCCCGCCGTCATGTCCTACCACGGCATCCAATACCAAAGCATGGCCCCCGAGGTCATGGATGCCGCACAGCTCGACTGGCTGCAAAGCCATCTCTGGATCCTCTCGGGCCTTTACGGATGCGTACGCCCCTTTCATGCCGTTGAACCGTATCGGCTGGAGATGGGCGCGAAGCTTGCCGTCGACGGTGCCCGAGACCTCTACGCGTTTTGGGGCGACAAGCTCGCACGGGCTATCGCTCCGGCAGGCTCCAACGCTACGATCGTCAACCTCGCCAGCGCGGAATACGCCAAAGCCGTTCTGCCACATCTCGCAGGCGACGCCACAACCGTCACCTGTCTCTTTGGCGAAGGCATCCGCAACGGCAAGCCCATCCAGCGCTCGACCGCCAGCAAAAAGGCGCGAGGCTCGATGGTCCGCTGGATGGCAGAAAACAAGCTCGAGGACGTAAGCGAGCTCACCGCGTTCGACGTTGGTTATCGTCACTTTCCCGAGCTTTCAAATAAAAACACTTTGGTCTTCCTGAACGAACAGGCCTTGTAGGACCACCGCTACTTTTGAATGTGCTGCCTAGGCACGGCGTCTATTCCGCCAAGCCGTCGGCTTTGGCAATTTCATTTGTCGAGCCATCCTGATAGGTAATTTTGACATGCTCCACCTCGGACACCTTGATGCCCGACGGGGGCTCCAGGCGCCATTCCGTCAGCGCGATATCCATCGTCGTGGGCACATCCCCTTGATCTTTGAGTTTAACCGTAAGTGTTTTGAGCGCCGCATCAAACGTCACGCGTTCGATTTCCTCGCCAGGAATAGACCCGCCGCTCAGCTGCAGTTGCATAAACTCATCGCGCGGATACCAATAGTCGCCCGGCGCGGCAACGGTATTGCCGCCCGCGACCTTCACCGTCATGATCGGCAGGGCCTCGTCGGCCTCAAACTCCCAGGCAGCGCCGCCGCGACCGCCAAACGTCCAAATACAAAAGGCAATCACCAGCACGGCAAGCACCGCAAAGCCAATCGCGACCAACCCATGGTGCGCACGGCCCTCCTCGGCCGATACGTCCCATTGTGTCTCTCGATATAGATGCTTGTCTTCCATGTTCGCCTCCCCACAGGCACGCTCGTTGGCCCAATCGTACCCATTCAGGCTATACTTGAGCCCATTACATAAACGGGGAGCTTGCAGGACGGGACGGCAGGCTGAGATTGGGCGCGCCCGCCCTGACCCGCAAACCTGATATGGGTAATGCCAACGAAGGGAGCCGTGCCAATGAGCACACTGACCGAGCCCAAGCTCGTCACGCAAATCGACTTCGCCCGCGCCGGGCAGATCACGCCGCAGATGAAGGAAGTCGCCGAGCGCGAGCATCGCGAACCCGAGTACATCCGCGAGCGTGTGGCCGACGGCCGCATCGCCATTCCCGCCAACATCGTGCATATCAAAAAGGGCATGCGCGCCTTTGGCGTCGGCGAGGGCCTGTCCACCAAGGTCAACGTGAACTTGGGCATCTCGGGCGACAAGGCCGATGCCGCCGAGGAATGGAAGAAGGTCAAGATCGCCGAGGACTTTGGCGCCGACGCCATCATGGACCTCTCCAACTCGGGCAAGACACGCCAGTTCCGCCAGCAGCTCATCGACGAGACGCCGCTCATGGTGGGCACCGTCCCCATGTACGACGCCATCGGCTACATGGAAAAGCCGCTGGTCAAGCTTACCAAGGATGACCTGCTCGAGGTCGTGCGCGCGCACGCCGAGGACGGCGTGGACTTTATGACCATCCACTGCGGCATCAATAAATCGGTCATCAAAACCTTCAAGGAGACCGGCCGCCTTATGAACATCGTCAGCCGCGGCGGCTCGCTGCTGTTTGGATGGATGGAGGTCACCGGCAACGAGAATCCGTTCTACGAGTTCTACGACGAGGTGCTCGAAATCTGCCACGAGTACGACGTGACCATCTCGCTCGGCGACTCCTGCCGCCCGGGTTGTCTCTACGATTCCAACGACGCCACCGAGACTGCCGAGATGATCGAGCTGGGCAAGCTGTGCAAGCGCGCATGGGCCGCGGGCGTCCAGGTTATGGTCGAGGGACCGGGCCACATGGCGCTCGACGAGATCGCCGCCAATATGAAGCTGCAGAAGCGCCTGTGCCACAACGCCCCGTTCTATGTGCTGGGGCCGCTCGTGACCGATATCGGCGTGGGTTACGACCACATCACCGCAGCCATCGGCGGCGCCATCTCCGCGAGCTCGGGCGCCGACTTCCTGTGCTACGTGACGCCTGCCGAGCACCTGTGCCTGCCCAACGCCCAGGATGTGCTCGATGGCCTCATGGCCACTAAGATTGCCGCGCATGCCGCCGATATCGCCAAGAAGGTGCCGCACGCCCGCGACATGGACGACAAGATGGGCCAGGCACGCCGCAAACTCGACTGGGATGCCATGTGGAAGTGCGCTCTCGACCCGGTCACTGGTAAGAAGCGCTACGAGGAATCCCCCGCCGCCACCGAGGGCACCTGCACCATGTGCGGCAAGATGTGTGCTGTCCGCACCGTCAACAAGGTGTTCGAGGGCACGACGATCGACCTCGGCATGGAGGATTAGCCTTACGAGGCAATCGCCCGCAAGCCCGCTGTAACGCCCGTCAATTGTTGACATGTGAACATTTGCTTACATTTGCGTAAAGATTGCATCGCCCGCCCGGGTTCGGAATACAGCCGGCCCGAGCATCTTTATAATGCGGAGTAAAAGACCCATTTGAATCCGACCGGACAAGGGAGCGAACATGGATCGCAGTAAGGTACCCGCCGTTCTATCCATCGCAGGATCCGATTCCAGCGGTGGCGCCGGCATTCAGGCAGACATTAAGACCATCACGGCGCACCGTCTGTATGCCGAGACGGCCATTACAGCCATCACCGCACAGAACACCCTGGGCGTCACCGCCGTGCAGGATATCTCGCCAGATATCGTAGCCGCGCAAATCGACGCTGTCTTTGACGACATCCGCCCGAGCGCCGTCAAGATCGGCATGGTTTCTTCTGTCGAGATTATCGAAGTTATCGCCGACCGCCTGAGCGCATGGAACGCAACGAACGTGGTCGTCGACCCCGTTATGGTCGCCACTTCGGGCGCTCGCCTCATTGCCGAGGATGCCGCTGAGGCACTCACCCGCCGCCTGTTCCCGTTGGCAACGGTCATCACGCCCAACATTCCCGAGGCCATGGCGCTGCTCGACTACGAGGTCGATTCCGAGCGCACGCAGCAAAACGCTGCCATGCTCCTCACCCGCCGCTTTGGCTGTGCAGCCTTGGTTAAAGGCGGTCATTTTGTCAACGAGGCCAACGACGTGCTGGCGGAGCCCGCACCGCTCGATGACGAGGGCAACCACCTGGGCGATCCGCTCACCACGTGGTTCCGCCACAAGCGCATCGAGACCGGCAACACGCATGGCACCGGCTGCACGCTCTCATCCGCCATCGCCTGCGCGCTGGCCCAGGGCATGGAACTTGCCGACGCCGTCAACGCCGGCAAGGCCTACCTAACCGGCGCTCTCGCCGCCGGCTTTGACATGGGCAAAGGCTCCGGCCCCGTCAACCACATGTGGCAGTATTAAGATTCGCAGCCCAAAACCGCCGCAAAGGCGACAGACACCTTTGCGGCGGCTCCCACAAACATCTCGATCTGTAACAGTTAGAGCCCATTTTTCGGCCCACCTGTTACAGATCGAGATATTCAAATTCCGCTGAGAAGATAATCTCGATCTGTAACAGTAACTCGGCAAAATCGACCCTAGATGTTACAGATCGAGACAAATGACCGATATCGCCCCAAACTATCTCAATCTGTAACATCTAGCCCGTTTTCGGCCTTACAACTGTTACAGATCAAGACAAACAGACGAATCAAGCCACCGCAAAGGTACCTTTGTGGTGGCTTGGGGTCGCGCTACTCACCAAGCATCTCTTGGAGCTTGGTTGCCACGGCGTGGCCCAAGCTCTCGTGACTTTCGGGCATCATGTGCAGATAGTCGATATCGCCCGGCTCGGCAAACTCGGCGGCATTCAAAAAGTCGCAGTCAAACTGCTCGGCCACGTGCGCATAGTACTCGCCAAAATGCTCCGAGGCCTCGACGGAATGCTCGTCAAAGTCGGTCATATACACATCGGCGATCTGCGGCTTGATCTTGATAGGAGCCATCAGCAGAATGCGCGGACAAGGTGCGGCATCGGTCCACGGAAACGCGCGGACGGCGCGAATCAGCGCCATGGCGCCACGGGCGATATCGGAAGCCGTCACGTTAAAGACCGTCTTGCAGTCGTTGGTGCCCAGCATGATCACAATGGCATCCAGCGGCTTATGGGCCTCGAGCAGCATCGGAAGCGCGCGAATACCGTTGAGGTTAGTGTCCAGATGGCACATATCGTCGCGCACCGTCGTGCGGCCGTTGAGCCCCTCCTCAATCACATGCCAGCCCTCGCCCAGGTCACGCTGCGCCACGCCGCACCAGCGCACATCCTGCGCATAGCGCACCGCGGTGCCATCGCGCATACCAGCCGGATCATAGCCATAGGTGTTGCTGTCACCAAAGCACAGAACGTTTTTCATCGTAAGCCCTTCCTTTAGTAAAAAGCCGACGGGAGCAGCCCCCGTCGGCTCGGCATGTCGCATCACGCGCACCGTTTACAGGTACTTGCGCCAGTCGTCGTCATCCTCATCGTCCTCGGCAGCGGCCTGAGCCTGCTCGGCGGCACGGGCGGCCGCGGCGCGGGCAGCAACCTGAGCATAGGACTCCTCGTTACGCTCGGGGAAGCTTGCCAGCACGTGCTCAAACTTGGCGAAGTCCTCATCCCAGCGCGTAGAAGGCACGGCAAAGAACACCTGCTTGACCTTAAAGTCGCCCGATGCGAGCTCCTCGCGGAAGAGCTCTGCCACGGCCTCGGCATCAAAGCCGTTATTGTCGCAGCCCCAAGCACCCAGCACGAGCTTCTCGCGACCCAGCTCATCGCAGATGGCAAGGACAAAGCGGATACGGTCGCGCAGGGCATCCAACAGGGCGTCGTCACTCACGCGGTACTCCTGGCGGGCGCGCTTGACGTTGGGTGCGGCGGCAACGATCACATCGGCGTATGCGTGCACGTGGTTGCGGTCGAAGCGCACGGCGGGCACCACCAGCGCACGATTGCGGTAAAGCTCGCAGTTGATGTTGCGGCGACGGTTCTCGCCGTACCACTTGCGCTGCTTGTCGAGCACATTGTACAGGTACGAATCGGCGCAGAGCGTCGCCTCCTGGCCCAGGTAGCCCTGGATATAGCCGCCACCCGGATTGGTAAACGAGGCAAAGGCAAGCACGGCCATATCGCAGAACTGCGCATAGCCGCGGCCGTTATCGAGGATTGCCTGCGTGGCGGAGGCATCAAGCACGGTGACCTCGGGCAGGACCGGAGCAGCCTCCTCCGCGGGCGCGGACTCAGCCTCGTCGGCCAACTCGGTGGACTCGGGTGCCGCCTCGGGCTCGACCGCAGTCTCCACCTCGGCAGTCTCAACCTCGGCAGCATCGGCCTCCACAACCTCGGCAACCGGCTCCTCGGCAGCCACAGCCGCTTGGGCCTTGGCCTTCATCGCCGCGACAAAACCGGCAGGCATACCATCGAACTCGCGCACGCCGGCAAGCGAACGCTCGATGTCCTTGGCGCAGGCCTCGGACACAGCCGCCACATGGCGCTCGGCGGCCTTGGCACGCGCCTCGCGCTTGGGATTGGGCTGACCCGCTCGGTTAGACCTGCGGTTACGGTTCCTGTTGTCGACATCTGCCATACGTGGCCACCTTTCCTGTCGCTGCCGCTATCGGCTTTTTCCCATCCATCATACCCCGCCGCGCACAAAAAAGACGGCCCCGAAGGACCGCCTTTCGTATCGTTTTACCGTGTCCGGCAGGAAGCGTCGCAATGCCGCGCTTTAATCGCGACGGCCGAGGATGTTCAGAATGCGCAGGAACACGTTGATAATGTCCACGAACAGGTTAGACGCCATGAGCACCGCATTGGGCAGCGTGGGCGGCACCGTCGTGGCAACATAGGTGTCGTAGCCAATAAAGCCGGCGAACACCACGATCACGATCAGGTCGGTGATGGTCTGCGAGACGCCCATGAACATCAGCACGATCTCAACCAGAATCGTGGCGAGCAGAATGCCAAAACCGATGCCATATACGCGCTGGAAAAACTTGGGGAACGTCACGCCCAAGGCACCAAAGACAAATGTGATGGCGGCCGTGGCGATAAAGGCGGTGTTGATGGTGGGCAGGTCGTAGTTGGCAAGGCCAAACGACGCGGTCAGGCCAAAGGTGCTCGCAAAGATTACGTAGCCCACAAGGGACAGGCCCACGGACTGCTTGCTGGCGGCGGCCGACATCATGACCATGCCGACGATGGTCAAAATAAACGAGCCAAAGACCAGCGGCAAGGCGGCACCGCTCATCATCATGCGCGCAAACGACATGGTGCTCGTAAAGTAGGCGCCGGCGCCCATGGCGCAAAAGCCCAAGAAGATCAGGGCAGACATGGCGAGATTGTACGCGCGCGGCGACATCTCCTTGGCGCGACTTGCGCCGGTCTCGATGGGGCCGTTCTGATAGCCCTGGATATCGTTCATACTTCGTCCTTTCAAAAAGCGCACGACAGCGCCGTAGGTGACAAGATTCCTGTCATTGTACCCGAATGCCGCACGTCCTTACCTACGGCGCTCGCCCTCAAGCGTGCGATCAAAGGCCCAGACCCACCAACGCATCACGTGCGCCTGCGAGCCGTCCACCCGCTCGCGCGTCTGGTCCTCCAGATACAACTCGGTCGCGTGCCCGCCAAAACGCACCTTATATGTTGCCGTACGGATGCCGTGGACCATCAGGCCAAACCCGGTGGTCGAGATAATTTCGTCGATCGTAAAACAACGGCCGTCGACCCAGCAGACGGTGACCGGCACGACCTGTCCGCCCGCGAGGATGCGAGCCACAACGTCCACATACTGCTTGTGCACGCGCCGAGTTTTGCCGTCTGTCTGTCGATATTCCATGCCCTCTATTATCGAACGCATGTTTGTATGTTGTAAAGCGAACAGACTGTGGTTTTGGGGTGTTGGGGCGCGCACACGTGTCCTCATGGCGTGTTAGCAAAAAGAATACCCGCGGTCAACAGGGCTAATATTCAATTTTAGTGCCAAAAAATTCACTTCTCCCATCAGAACTCGGTAAAGAAACCCACAGGAGGTGATACGATTTATCATGTTTTTGTAACGTGTCTGCAAACTTCGAGAAAGCCCATATATGGACGTAACGTTCTCAACCTTCCTCGGCCAAATTGTGTCGAACCCAGTCCTTGCCGTCACCGTGATTCTCGCGCTCGGCGCCATCTTCGTCAACGGATGGACCGACGCACCCAACGCCATCGCGACCTGCGTCACTACGCGTTGCATGCCCGCCCGCGCCGCCATTCTCATGAGCGCCGCATTCAATTTCCTCGGCGTGCTTATCATGACGCACTTTAACGCGAGCGTCGCCAACACCATCTCACATATCGTCGACTTTGGCGGAAACAGCACCATGGCGCTTGCGTGCCTCTGCGCGGCGCTGTTCTCCATTGTCGTCTACGGTGCCACGGCATCGCGTTTTGGCATCCCCACCTCGCAAAGCCACAGCCTTATCGCCGGCCTGACCGGTGCCGCTATCGCCCTCGGCGGCGCGAACAGCGTCAACGTCCACGAGTGGATGAAGGTCATCTACGGCCTGGCGCTCTCCATCGGTCTGGGCTTTGTCATGGGCTGGGTCCTGTGCAAACTCGTCTCGATTCTATTTGCCGCCGCCAATAGGCGACGTGCCAACGTCTTCTTTAAATACGCTCAGATCGCGAGCGCTGCGGCCATGAGCTTTATGCACGGCGCGCAGGATGGACAGAAGTTCATCGGCGTGCTCTTTTTAGGTGTCGCCTTCGCCAACGGCCAGACGAGCGTCGGCGATGCCGGCATCCCCATCTGGATCATGCTGCTGTGCTCGGCCACCATGGGTGTCGGCACCAGCGTGGGCGGCGAGCGCATCATCAAGTCCGTCGGCCAGAGCATGGTCAAGCTGGAGAAGTATCAGGGCTTCTCCGCCGACCTCGCAGGCGCCGCGAATCTGCTGCTTGCCACCCTTACCGGTATCCCCGTATCCTCCACCCACATCAAGACCTGCGCCATCATGGGCGTCGGCGCTGTTAAGCGCCTTTCGGCCATCAACTTCGGCGTGGTCAAGGACATGATGTTCACCTGGTTCTTCACCTTCCCCGCCTGCGGACTCATCAGCTTTGTCATGGCCAAGCTGTTCATGATGTTCATCTAGTCAAACCGAGCGTCCATCCGGACCGTAATACTTCGCCCACCCGTCTTCGCCTCGAAAGGACCCACTCATGGCAAAGAAACCCGATTCGTTCTACTTTGACAACTACGTCGCCTGCGCCGACCTTGCCGTCCAGGCTGCCGAGCTGCTCACCCAGATTTTCGAGAACTTCGATCCCGCGAAGATTCACGATATGCTCGACAAGATGCACACGATCGAGCATGCGGCCGACAAGAAGCACCATGAGCTTGAGGACGCCCTGCTCACGGCCTTTATCACCCCGCTTGAGCGCGAGGACCTGGACCTGATGAGCTGCTCGCTCGACACCGTGCTCGACCGTATCGAGGGCGTCGTGCAGCGCGTCTACTTCACCAACATCCAGGACATCCATCCCGATGCCATCGTGATCGCCCACAAGGTGACCGACGCCTGCCGCGCCATGAAGGACCTGATGGTCGAGCTGCCCAACTACCGCAAGTCCAAGACCCTGCGCGAACTCGTCATCCAGATCAACACGATCGAGTCCGAGGCCGACGAGCTCTACATCAACGCTATGCGCAACCTGCATGTCAACGGCAAGGATCCGCTCGAGGTCATCGCCTGGCGTGACGTCTACGCCTTCCTGGAGTACTGCGCTGACTGCTGTGAGAATGTGGCTGATGTCGTGGATTCGATTGTCATGAAGAACAGTTAATTGGGGGTACGTGTCCCGGCGGCGAAGGGCCGGCACCTGTTTGCTTTCTCACTCCGGCTGCATGGCAGAGTCGTTCGAAAGTAAACAGGTGCCGACCCTTCGCCTTACGTACCACCATTGGGAACTTTGGCTGATAGGTTTAGCGCAATGGGGGTTTGGCTGAAGGGACCTTTGGTATCCGTTCGGACACTTTGGCCCTCGATGAGCGATTGGCTGATTGCTGCTTTGGGTACTCTTTGGGTTACTTTGGGTTTGTTTGATTTTACTTGTTGGAGGGCTTGTATGTCTTATTTGGATCTGGCTCGTGGTCGGTATTCTTGTCGTTTGTTTGAGGACCGTCCTGTTGAGCAGTCGGTGGTGGATGCCATTGTTGAGGCTGGGCGTATTGCTCCTTCTGCTTGTAATAATCATCCAACCCGTGTGATGGTGTTGGATACGCCTGAGCTTCTGGAGAAGGCTGCTGCTTGTCAGCCGCGCTTTGCTCGTGATGGGTCTATCTTTGGGGCTCCGCTTATCTTTCTTATTTGCAGCGTTACCGACGATGCTTGGGTGCGCCCTTATGACCAGATGAACTCCAGTGCCATCGACAGCTCGATCGTTTGCGACCAGATGATGATGGAGGCCGAGGAGCAGGGCCTGGGTACGTGCTGGGTGTGCCATTTTAAGCCCGAGGTGGCCTGTGAGCAGTTCAACCTGCCCGAGGGCATCTATCCCTATCACATGCTCGTTTGCGGCTATCCTGCCGACCACATCGCCGATCCCGAGCACCGCGAGGCCCGCACCATTCCCCTCCCCGACTTCCTCCTCAAGTAGATTTTTGGGACAGGCCTTAAAATCCACCTTTGACCACGCGCCCTTCGCCGAGTTCTGTGCCCCCAAACGCAGGACTCGGCGTTTTGTTATGCAGGCTGCATACAGCCACAAAAAAGGACCCGCAAGCTGCGGGCCCTTTCTAGGCGCTAAATGATAGCTGGATGTTAGTCCAGGTCGTCGGCGGCGAAGTTGTCGATCGGTGCGAAGGGATCGGCAACGGGGATAACCGGCTCGGCAACGGGCAGCGGCTCGGCAGCAGGAACGGTCACAGCCGGAGAAGCGGCGGAGCCGACCGGCGTGGAAGCCATGAGATCGGACGGGAAGGAGTTCTGAGCATCGTCCATGAAGTGCTGGATGAGCTTGAGGTACTCGGCCTTGAACTCCTCACGGGAAGCCTTAAGACGGTCGATCTCCTCAAGCTCGGCCTGCTTCTCGGTCAGGGCCTGGCGGATGACCTCGCGGGCCTTGGCGTCGGCCTCGTTGCGGATGCGGTCAGCGTTCTCGTTGGCGTCGTTGACAATGCCCTCGGCGGTCTGCTGGGCAGCAATCAGAGCAGCGGAGATCTGGCGCTCCTGAGCGGAGAAGTCGGGTGCGGGAGCGGCCACGGGCGCGGCAGGGACGGCCTGAGCGGCAGCATCCTGAGCCTGAGCAAGCTGGGCCTGCGTATCGGCGAGCTGCTGCTCGGTAGCAGTCAGACGACCCTTAAGATCGACGATCTTGGCGAGCATGGCGTCGACCTCGGAGGACAGGGTCTCCAGGAAGACGTCGACCTCGGCGGGATCGTAGCCGCGCTTGGCCTCAGAGAAGGTCTGAGCCTGAATGTCAGCAGGGGTAATAGCCATAACAAGTTCTCCTTTATCTTCGCCTTGGCGCCGTGCGCCCGACGTGAGTTACTAAGCCAGTTTTATATGAGTATACCTATAAGAAGTTGCAGAACCAGCTTCTGCACCAACTGCAACGCAATAATCGCAACGACCGGTGAAAAATCGACGCCGCCCATGGGCGGGATAAACCGGCGGAACAAATTGAGCCACGGGCCGCACACGCTATCGAGAACAGCGGCGATATCCTGTAGCAATCCACCCTGCTTCATGGGGATCCACGTCATAAGGCAGTAGACCACGATGAGCGTGGAGTAAAAGTTGAACAGCGTATTGACCAGCTGGACAATGGTGTAGATGTTGATGAGAATCTCCTCGTCTTGTTTTTACTTAAGGTAGCCGTCGGCACGGAGCTTTTTGAGGTCCGAATCCTTGACCTCGCAACCGGCGGGCAGCACCATAAACACGCGATCGCCCACCTCTTTGACTGTGGCACCCAGGCCGCAGGCAAAGCCGTAAGAGAAGTCCAGGACGCGCTTGGCGACCTCGGTACGAACGCCCACAAAAATCAGCGCGACAGGCTGCTTGGTGCGCACGCGGCGCACGACGGTCTCCACGTCGTCATAGCTCTCGGGGCGCAGGACATAGGCCGGCAGCTGCGGCGTAGCGTTGATGATGTTGCTCGCATACGCCGAGGCATCGCTCGGTGAGGGAGCAGGTGCGGGGGCAGCAGCGCGGGCACGCGTGCTCTCGGCGTAGCTCGACGGCGTGTCGTAGGCACCGGGACGATAACCGCCCGCAACCGTCTCCTGCGAGCGCGACGGCGGGTTGTAGGTCGTAGCGTGGCGAGAATCGTCGCCGACCAGCTGACCGGAGCGCGTGTACACGGCCACCGACTCGGCCTCGCCGCGGCGCGTCTGACCCAACAGGCCGTTGCTCGGCTCATCCTGGGTGTAGAAGCCCTCGCCCGAGGCACCGCTGTAACCGTTGTTCTGGTAGCCATCGTCATAGCCGTCATCGTAGCCGTAGTCGTCGTCCTGACCATAACCCTGGTCGTAACCCTGCTGGCCGCCCAGGTGCATCTTATTTTTAATCTCGTCAAGGAAGCCCATGGTTGTGTCCTCTCGCGGTTTAGTGCAGGCGCTCCGATAATCAGTGCGCACTTCAGAGCCTTATTTTACTGCAAACTCCGGGCTAAATACTACCCTGCCCAGGCGAACGAGCGTAGAGCCTTCCTCAAGGGCAGGCTCAAAGTCCTCGCTCATGCCGCAGGAAAGTTCGGGCAGGCTCAGGTCGGAGTGCGTCGCCTCAAGCTCATCCCTTAGCTCGCGAAGTCCGGCAAAAGTGCGGCGCGCCACATCCTTATTCCCCCGGGGTGCCATAGTCATAAGGCCCTGCACACAAATTCCCTCAAGCTCTGCAAGCTCACTTGCGGCAGCGCGAACCTCGTCGGGCGAAAAGCCGCCCTTGGACTCCTCGCCGCTCACATTAACCTCGAGCAGCACGCGCTGGGGGCCGGAGAGCTCGCCCGCCTCAATCTTGCGGACCGCACGGCTCGAGATGGCCTGAGCCAAATGCAGCGAGCTTACCGAATGAATCAGCTCGGCCGAGCCCAGAACCGCATTGATCTTGTTGGTCTGCAGGTTGCCGATCATATCGAAGCGCACCTCGGGTAGCTCCGGATGCTCTACGAGGCCCGCAAGCTTGCGAACGAGCTCCTGCGGGCGGTTCTCGGCAAAATGGCGATACCCCGTCTGAATAGCGGCAACGGTCTCATCAACGCCAACAGTCTTGGAGACGGCAATCAGGCGCGCGGCATCGTGGGGACGGCCCGCGCGATCGAGCGCCGCATAAAAACGTTCGAGAATCTGCTCGCGGCGAGCGCGTATCAAGTCCAAATAGTTATCCATTGCCAATCGCCTCCGCAGACAGCCAAACAAGTAGTCCCATGCTAACGCAAGAGCGCGGCCTCGCATGTGCAAGGCCGCGCTCACTTAGGTATTTACAATCTTTCGACGAACGGGGCCGCCCTACTCCTCGTCGTCCTCGGCGTCGTCCTCGTCCTCGAGGTGCTCGAGCAGGTAGCGGAGACCCTCGCTCACCTCGTTAGCGGGCACTTTGGCAACATAGTGTGCATCGACGGCAGGCCTCATGATGACACCCTCGCCCGAAGGCACGCGCATGCTCTCAAGCTCATCCTCGTCCGTACGGGCGATATCGCCGGCAGTCATACGCTGTCCGGTCAAAAGGAAGGTCAGACGGCAGGCGGCATCGATCGAAATCGAGGCGATGCGATCGAGGTAGCGCGAGACCATGATGGCGCGGCGCAGGTCGTCATAGTTGCTGTCGTCGTCCATAAAATCGCCCGTGTCCATGCGGTTAAAGGTGCGGAAGAACTTCTCGTACGCCGCATGCACCGGCTCGTCCTCGCCGGCCAGGTTGCAGATGATGGACATGTCGTTGGTGACGAGCGCAGAAAGTGACGAACCCAGCACCTGGTAAACAGCCTCGGCCTCGGCCTCGACCGTAGCGACGAGTTCCTGGGGCAGCGAGATGTCGGCCTTGACCATGTGACGCGTGGCGCGGCAGATCTGGCGAACCTTATCGGTCATGCGCTGCAGGTTAAAGTCGACGTAGATGATCGTCTGCAGCAAGCGGAAGTCGGAGGCGACCGGCGACTGCGTAGCGATCAGGTTGTAGCACACGGCCTCCAAGTTGGCGCAGCGCGCATCGATCGAGAGCGTGCGCTTCTTGGTCTTGGTGGCGAGCTTGCGATCGTCGGTCACATAGGCCTTCACGGTGTCGTGAAGCGCCAGGTCTACAGCCTCGTAGATGCTCAGCATCTCGTGACGGGCTTCGATGAGCTGACGGGAAAACAGTTTGCGCATGGTTCACTCCAATCAGTTGGGTGCGGTCATGCCGCCCGCACAGTGAATACGCACCGGACCAGGTCCGATCGGCTTGGGACTAGTCGCACCGATCAGCCAAAGCGGCCGGTGATATAGTCTTCCGTCCGTGAATCCACCGGGCTGGTGAAGATCGCGTCGGTTTGACCATACTCGATGAGCGTGGCGGGCTCGCCGGCAACTTCCTGCAAGAAAAATGCGGTGTAGTCGCTAATGCGAGCGGCCTGCTGCATAGAATGCGTGACGATGATGATCGTCATCTCGGGCGCCAGCTCGGCCATCAGATCCTCGACCTTAGAGACGGACGTGGGGTCGATGGCGGAGCAGGGCTCGTCCATCAGTAGGACATCGGGCTGCACCGCAAGCACACGCGCGATGCACAGACGCTGCTGCTGACCGCCCGAGAGCGCCAAACCGTCCTTGTTGAGCTGATTGGATACCTCTTTCCAGAGGTTGGCGCGCTTGAGCGATTCTTCCACGATGTCATCGAGGTCGCTTTTGCTAGTCACACCCTGCAGACGAGGGCCAAAAGCGACATTCTCGTAGATGGATTTGGGGAACGGGTTGGGCTGCTGAAAAATCATGCCCACGCGGCGGCGAAGGTCGACCGGGTCGACGCCCTCGGCATAGATATCGTTGCCGTCGAGCGTCATGGTGCCCTCGACGCGGGTGCCCTCGATCAGGTCGTTCATACGGTTGATGCAGCGCAAAAACGTCGATTTGCCGCAGCCCGAAGGACCGATAAACGAGGTGATGGCGTTTTTGGCGATGTTGAGGTCGAGCCCCGTCAGCGCATGAAAGTCACCGTACCAGAAGTTGAAATCCTTGGCCGTGATGGCCGCTTGCTCCGGCGTGGGAGCGGACTGATAGACGGACATGGGACTCCTTAACTAGTGGCGCTTGCGCGACAGATAACGCGCAAACAGGTTGAAGGCCAGAATAATCGCCATCAGCAAAAGCGCGGTGCCGTAGGCTGCGTTCATGTTGATGCCGTCATTGGCAAGCAGATAAAGGTGAACGGTCATGGGACGACCGGAATCGAGCGGCGAAATAGGCAGGTTGATGGCCTGACCCATGGTGTAGAGCACCACGGCGGTCTCGCCGATGGCGCGGCCGATGGCAAGCACGATGCCGGTGGCGATGCGGCCAAAAGCCGAAGGAAGCACGATCTTGGAGACGACCTGCCACTTGGTGGCGCCCAGGCCATATGCACCCCAACGGATATAGCGCGGAACGGCGCGGATTGCCTCCTCGGTGGTACGCATGACAATAGGCAGCATCAGAAGCGCCAGCGCCAGGGCGGCCGAGACCATCGAAAGGCCCAGACCCATAGCCTCGACAAACAAGGCGTAGCCAAAGAGGCCCATAACGATGGAGGGCACCGAGGCCAGGGCATCGGCAGCATAGCGAATGATGTCGACGACCTTGCCCTGTTTGGCGTACTCGGCCAGATAGACCGCAGCCAGGACGGCAACCGGCGTGCAGATGAGCATGGCGAGCGCCGTCACGTAGATGGTCGAGACGATCGTGGGCCAAATGCCGCCCTCGGCGTTGACGCCCTGCGGCCAGCCGAAGATAAAGTCGAGCGAGATATGCGGCAGGCCGTTGATGACCACGTAGGCGATGATGGCGATCAGCACCAGCGTGGTGATATAGGCCGCGGCGCGAAACACGCCGAGCATGATCTTGTTGGACAGATCCTTGTTGATGCGGCCCTTCTTGCCATGGGAAAGGGCACGCTTGATGCGCTCACGCGACGAGGTCGTATCGACCGTCGTGTCAACGGAATCGGACATAGCCTACCCCCTCTTCTTGGAAATCAGGCGGACGATACCCACCAGTGCAGCGGAGATGATAAACAGGACAACGCCCATGCCGAACAGAGCCGAGCGGTGCAGGCCCGAGGAATAACTCATGTCGAGCGCAATCTGACTCGTGAGCGTCGAGATGGGGCTCGAGATGCTATCCGGAATGACCGGGGCGTTGCCCACGACCATCAGCACGGCCATGGTCTCACCGATGGCACGCCCCATACCCAAGACAATCGCATCGACAATGCCCAGCTTGGCTGCAGGAAGCACGACCTTGTAGATGGTCTGCCACTTGGTGGCACCCATGGCATAGGACGCCTCGCGAATGCCCATGGGAATGGAATTGAGGGCATCTATGGTGAGCGTGGTGATGGTAGGGACGATCATGATGGCGAGCACGAACCACGCCGTCAGTGCGCCAAATCCAAGGCCGCCGGTCAGCTGGGCGATAAACGGGCGGATGATGATCATGCCGAAGAAGCCGTAGATGATGGAGGGGATGCCCGCCAGCAGGTCGACAGCGGGGCTAATGAGCCTGCGCACGCGCTTGCTGGCGATCTCGACCAGATACACGGCTGTGCCCACACCCAACGGCACGCCCATGGCAAGGGCACCGACCGTCACCAGGCCAGAGCCCGCCAGCAGCGACATGATGCCGTAGTGACCCTCAGAGGGCGCCCACGTAAAGCTAAAGAAGTCCACCAGACCGATGTCGGTAAAGACCGGCAGCGCCGAGTACGTGGTAAAGACAAAGATCAGGATGACGGTGACGACCGCCAAGAACGCGCAGGCAAAGAAGATCCACTGCAGCGCCTTCTCCTTAAGATAGGTGCTGCGTGACACCAACGCCAACTCACGCTTTTTGGGCACCTGCGCCTCATACTCAATCTGGGGGGTTTCCTGTGCTTCCACGCTACTCACTCCCCTTTCCGTCGTTGGTGACGGGAATAAAGCCCGCCTCGCGAATCTGCTTGTCCATCTTCTCGGATGTCACATAGTCAATGTAGTCCTGCGCCCGCTGCGAAGGCGTACCCTTCACAAAGAAGTAAAGGTCACGCGAGATGGGATAGCCGCCACTTGCGACCGTCTTCTCGGATGCCTCGACATGGTTGACTGAAACGGCCTTAACCGAGGTCTTGGCGTTGAGGCTCTCGACAAAACCCAGCGAGATGTAGCCAATAGCGCCACGTGAGCGGGATACGACATCGCGTACCTGGCCCGTACCCGAAAGAACAGCCGAGCGGCGATCGAACGGCGCGCCGCCCATCACGATAGTGCGGAAGGCCTCGCGCGTACCGGACGCCTCGTCGCGGTTGATAACCTGAATCTTCAGGTCCTCTCCGCCGACTTCTTTCCAGTTGGTGATCTTGCCGGCGTAAATATCGCGGAGCTGCTCGGTCGAGAGATTGTCGACCGGGTTGTCGTCGTTCACGATGACTGCAATGCCGTCGTGTGCGATAACGATAGGCGTCAGGCCCAAATCCTGCTCGTCGGCATTGAGGCCACGAGACGAGCTGGCGATGTCGGCGGTGCCGGCGCTAACAGCTTCGATGCCAGCAGATGAGCCAAGGCCGGAGACGAGCACGTCGATGCCGGCCTCTTCCTTAAAGCCCTCGGCCGCAATCTCGGCAATGGGAAGGCAGGTGGTCGAGCCGGCCACGGTAATAGAAGACGTAGAAGATCCCGAGGAGCAGGCGCACAGCGTGAGCGCGAGCACTGCTGCACTCAGGACCGATGCGATCTTTCTCATAGCATCACGCCGATCGCAGCATGGCGCCCACAGGTCCCGCCCTCGTTGCGATAGGAATAAAAGCGGTCGTTTTGACGCACGGTGGAAAGTTTGGTGTCCACAATGCCATTCACATCGACACCGGCATCCACCAGCGCCTCGCGAATGGCGGCGGAAAGATCGAGCATACGGGAAGCGGTAGCATCGATGCACGCGAACTCGGCGGCAAAGCGATCCATAAGTTCTTGGGACACCTCATACTCGTCGCCCAGGATATGGGGCCCAATATAGGCAGAAATGTCCTCCGGCGTGCAGCCAGCCGCCTCGCAGAGTGCTTGGCAGGCCTTGGCGGAAATGCGTGCAATCGTGCCCTTCCAGCCAGAATGCACCACGGCAAAGCCGCCGGGAGCCACCAGCACCACGGGAACACAATCGGCAAAGCAGAGCATCACGGGCACCTTATGCGCCGTGCAGACGAGGGCATCACAGCCCTCGGCAATCTGCTCACGAATGTTCTCGAGATCTTCGGCGCCGTTCGAGGTCACCGTCACGACATGGTCACCGTGTACTTGATTGGGGACAAGCAAGTTGTGCTCGCACTCGGCGGCACCCATGGCCTCGAGTACGCGGCGACGATTTTCTTGAACGGTAAAGGGGTCATCGCCAACATGCGAGCCCAGATTGAGCGAGGAGTACGCATCTTCGGAAACGCCACCGGTGCGCTCGGTAAAGGCAAAGCGGACATCGTGCGTCGCGCCCTCTACCAACGTAACTCCATCATGGTCGACACGCGAAACGTTGTCCGCACGTGCTGCCATACTAAAGCCTCCTAATAACACAAGTATCGCGGCGAAGCCGCAGCAGTCCGTGTCATACGGCTGCCATACTTCTTTAAAAGGATACCCGCAGCGGTAGGGACCAAACGTAAAGGGAACGTAAGGAGATTGGAGGCTTTCGTTTACAAACGAGAAACAAAAAGGGCGCATCCATACGGACGCGCCCCTGTGCAAAACAATGCGAAGAACGACTTAGAAGCTGCCGCGCTTGAGGAAGTCGGGAAGCTCAAACTGATCGTTGCCAAAGTTGGGCAGCTCGGTACCACCGACGTTGCGAGTCGGGGCAGCCTGAGCGGGGCTGGCAGCCGGAGCAGTGCGCTGCGGCTCAGCAGAAGCAGCAGCCTTGCTCTGGGACTGCTGGGCAGCGAAGAGCTCGTCCTGACGGTTGACGTTGGAGTCGGAGAAGCCCGTAGCGATAACGGTGATGCGCACCTGGTCGCCCAGGGACTCGTCAACAACGGTACCGAAGATGATGTTGGCCTCGGGGTCGACAGCATTGGCGACAACGTCGGCGGCGTCGCTGATCTCCTGGATGCCCAGGTCCTTGGAGCCGGCGATGGAAAGCAGGACGCGCGTGGCGCCATCGATGGAGCTCTCGAGCAGCGGACTGGAGATAGCCTGCTGAGCAGCGTCGACGGCACGGGTGTCCCCAGAAGCGGTACCGATACCCATCATGGCGGTACCGGCCTGCTTCATGATGGTCTTAACATCGGCGAAGTCCAGGTTGATGATACCCGGGACGGTGATGAGGTCGGTGATGCCCTGGGTGCCCTGGGAAAGGACGCCATCGGCAATTGCGAAGGCCTCGAGCATCGTGGTCTTCTTCTCGGCGATGTCGAGTAGCTTGTCGTTAGGGATAACGATCATGGTGTCAACGCAATCGGAGAGGGTCTTGATGCCCTCCTCGGCGCTCTTCTTGCGCTTGCGACCCTCGAAGGTAAAGGGCTTGGTCACGACGGCGACGGTCAGCGCGCCGACCTCGTTCATCGCGATATCGGCAACGATGGGAGCGGCGCCGGTACCGGTACCACCGCCCTCGCCGCAGGTGATGAACACCATGTCGGCGCCAGCGAGCGCCTCGGCGATATCGTCGCGGGACTCATCGGCAGCCTTGCGGCCAACCTCGGGGTTGGCGCCGGCGCCCAGGCCGCGGGTAAGGTCGGTGCCGATGTGCACCTTGATATCGGCATCAGAGATCGCGAGTGCCTGAGCATCGGTGTTGATGGCAACAAACTCGACGCCGCGGATGCCCTCTTCGATCATTCGATTGACCGCGTTGGTACCGCCGCCGCCGACGCCGACCACCTTAATGACGGCAAGGTAGTTGTTGATCTCTGTCTCGTGCATGTCGGTCCTCCGAACAAAGGTTATAGCCATAGCATGGGTTGACCCCTGCGCACATTAACCTTCAGGTTGAAAGTAAATGCAAAGGTAAACCGTATTATGTTTGCACATTATGAGTGTTTCAGTCAAATAATTGACCGTGAAAACCAAACAAACCAGATAAACGGCGTGGTATGGCCCCTTAACAAAGCCGTTTAGGATGCTAGGCGGTCGGTGCGTTCCTAAACGTGTAGTTGCCCGGAGAGCGCACATTGATATAGGTTACGCCCTCTACCTGCGAAAGCAGCTTGGTCACGACACGTTCTTTCTTGGCGATATCATCCGAATCGCCCAGCGACACCTCGACGCCGTTGTCGAGATTTGCCGAGATAGCCTCAACGGAAGGCGTGGAAATATCCTTCACCTGGCCCAAGAACTCGCTCGAAAAGCCGCGTGCGTAATCCAGGCCGGCCTTGACGGCCTTGGAGCTCACCGCCCGACCCGAAACCGGTGCGACATCGGCCGAGACATCAGTCAACAGCACGGCGCCGTAGTGCTTGGCAAGCGCCAGGGCCGCATCGATGCCGGTCAGGGTGTTGGCACCCTCCCCCGATGTAATGACGTTCCCCTGGTCGTCCACCTCGACAGACGTCGACAGCGGAGCGATCCAGGTGTCATCGTCTCCGATAGCCCAGGCAAGGTCGTCGGAGCTGATATACGCAATGGCGATAACTTTACGCTCCGTCGGCGTGATGATAAGCGTATGGGGAAACTGGCGCTGGACATCCACACCCGAGACCCACGGGTTTTGCTTGAGGCCCTCGGTAATCTGATCGGGATCCACGTTAAAGAGCGACGTGTTCTCGGGAAGACTGATGAGCTGCATGGCGTCGTGCTTGGTCACATGCTCGCTGCCATGAATCTGAATATCGGTGGCGGCGAACAGGCCGGAGTTGATGACGACGATGGCAACAATGGCAAGTACGGCCAAGGCTGCCAGGATGCCGCCCGCGATTTTGCCCTTACCTTTAATGGCAGAAGCGACGTCGGTCGTCTTGCTTGCCATGGCACCAAGCGATGACAGAGGATTGATGCCCTTTTTTGCCGAAGACGCCTTGGCAGCGGGCACCGATGTCAGTGAACGCGGCTTAGCGCCAGCCAACGTACGGCCGGCATGCGGCGCACGAGCTCCCAGCGAAGGGTTGGGCGTCGCCATGGGTCGGGAGGTCTTGGCGCCCATCGCCGGCTTGGGCGTCACCGAAGGACGCGGAGCCGGACGACTCGTCTTTTTAGAAGCGGGGCGTCCTCCCAGCTGCGAGCCGACGACCGGGCGCTTGGCAGGACGAACGGGCCCAACAGACTTGGAGGGCATGGCGGGCTTATGTTGAGGCTGGGCAGGTGCGCCGGAACGCCCTCCGGCGCGGCGGAAGGTTGGTTTCGATGCTCTAGAAGCCGAGGAATTTAACTTCCGGTCTGAGCTCGATGCCATACGCCTCCCTCACCTTTCCGTGCACATGCCTGATAACCGCGGCCACGTCATCGGCCGAGGCGGTTCCGTTATTAACGATAAAATTAGCGTGTACGGGCGAAACTTCCGCACCGCCAACCGAAAAACCCTTTAATCCACAATCCTCAATCAACTTGCCCACGCTTGCGTCGGGCGGGTTGCGAAAGACCGATCCGCAGGATGCACGGCCCATGGGCTGCGTGCGCTTGCGGCGCGTCAGGTATCGCTCCATACGCTCGCGAATGTCGGCCTTGGGCGCGGGTTTGAGCTTGAGCACGCACTCGAGAATGATCTCGTTACGCGGCAAGCTGCACTCGCGATACCCCCAAGCGATCTCGGACCCTGCATAGTGCTTAATACCGGACGCCGGATCAAACGTGACCACGTCCTCGATAAGAGAGCCAATCCACTCGGTCCGCGTACCTGCGTTCATGGACACGGCGCCGCCGACCGAACCGGGAATACCGACCGCGAACTCAAGGCCCGAAAGCCCGCGCGACAAGGCGTCGTTGACCAAACGCGCGAACATCACGCCCGCACCAACGGTCAGCGTGCAGCCGTCCTCGGCAACAACCGTGCGCTGAAACTCACGTCCCAGCGAAATAACGGCGCCGCGATAACCGGCATCGGCAACCAACAGGTTGGACCCTTTACCGATAATCACCCACGGCACCTGCTCGCGGTCAAGCACCGCCACGGCGCGACGCAGGGCATGGTAGCTATGGCACGTCACAAAGAGGTCGGCCTTGCCGCCGATACGATAACTCGTATGGCGCGCAAGGCGCTCATCCTCGACTACGTCCGTGTCGATCATGCCCGAAAGCGCCATGACGGCGTTAAACAGACCCATAGAGGTTAAGCGTCTTTCTTGGCAGTCAGATACTCGATGAACTCGGGGCCGACGGTCGTAACGTCGCCGGCACCCATGGTGAGCAGCAGGTCGCCCTCGCCCACGAGCTTCTCAAGCTCCTGGTTGAGCTCAAGACGGCTAGAGCAGTACACGACCTCCTTGCCGGGGTGCTTGGCGCGAACGGTATCTGCGAGCATCTTGGAGGTAACGCCCGGAATCGGCATCTCGCCGGCGGAGAACACATCGATCAGCAGCAGCTTATCGGCGTTGGCAAAGGCGTCGGCAAAGTCATCGCACAGAGCCTGCAGGCGCGAATAGCGGTGCGGCTGGAACACGACATCGACATGTTTGTAGCCCAGCGAAGAGGCAGCAGCGAGCGTCGCCTTGATCTCGGTGGGATGATGGCCGTAATCGTCAACCACCGTGATGCCGTCGATATCGCCCACGTGGGTAAAGCGACGGCGGACGCCCTCAAAACTCGAAAGTGCCTTAGCGGCGGCGTCGATATCGAGGCCCAGGACATGGGCGACGGTCAAGACGGCCGTGGCGTTGAGCATGTTGTGACGACCGGGGTTGCTCTTAATCTCGACAGCATGCTCGGTGCCGTCCTCAAAGCGAACGATAAAGTCGCTCTGGATGCCCTTGACATCCGGATGTACGCAGACGATGTCGTTGTTCTCGGCAAAGCCATAGGAAAGCACATGACGGCCCGTCGACTTGGCGAGCTCGACCAGATGCGGGTCCTCGCCGCAAACGATGACGGTGCCGTCCTCGCCCACCAGCCCCATAAACTTGGCAAAGGTGGCCTCGATCTCCTCGATGCCCGAGTAGTGATCGAGATGGTCGGCCTCGACGTTGGTCACGATGACCACATTGGGGTTCAGGAACAGGAACGAGCTGTCGGACTCGTCGGCCTCGGCGACAAAGTAGTCACCCGAGCCGTTCTTGCCGTTGGTGTCGTAGCCCTCGACGATGCCACCGATTAAAAAGCTGGGGTCCAGACCCATGCGGTCGAGCATCGTGGCGCACATCGAAGACGTCGTGGTCTTGCCGTGCGTGCCGGCAACGGCGACGGTGGTGTAGCCGTGGCCCAGGGCCGAGAGCATCTTGGCGCGGGGCCACACGGGAATACCGAGCTCGCGTGCACGCACGAGCTCGGGGTTGGACTCGGGAATAGCGGTGGAGACCACGACCACGTCGGGCTTGACCTCGTCGATCGTCGCAGCCTCGTGGCCCACGTGGACCTTCACGCCGGCGCGGGTAAGCTGGCGAATATAGCGCGACGTCTTAAGGTCGGAGCCGGTAACGGTATAACCGCGCTCGTGCAGGACGAGGGCGATGCCGCTCATGCCGGCGCCACCGATACCGATAAAGTGGGCGCTCTTGAACTCGGGCGCGGAGGTTGCAGTCTGGGAATCAGCCATGTGCTCGTGTACTCCTTGCGTAAACACTGCCTGTAACCCGTTAACTGTACCGCACCTACCGCATCCGCGCGAGGGCGACCGGCGATATCCCGTCTAACTAACGCAATCCCTCTACCGCGTCGGCCAAAAGCGCAGCGGCACGGTCCTGGGCCAAGCCACGCGCCGCCTGACGCATGGCATCACGCGCCGCAGCGTCATCGATTAGGTGCAGCATCTCGTCGGCAAAGGCAGGGGCATCGATATCGGCATCGGCGCAAAGCACGCCGGCACCGGCATCGACCAGGTAACGGGCATTCGTGGTCTGATGGTCGGCCGTGGCGTGCGGATACGGCACGAGTACCGAGGGCACGGCTAGCGCGGCGATCTCGGCCACGCTCGAGGCACCGGAACGCGAGAGCACCAAATCGGCCGCAGCCAGCATATCGCCCATGTTGTCGATGTAGGGCTGGACACGGTAGCGCTTCGCCTCCTCGGGCGTCAGCGCCAAAGTGCGCTCGGTCTCCTCAAAGCCGTCGGCACCCGTCGAATGCAAAATGTAGAGATTCTCGCGGGTCAGCAGCTCACTCTTGAGCGAGGCAACGCGCTCGTTGAGATGCTGAGCACCGAGCGAACCACCAAAGACGAGCAGAAGCGTCGCGTCCTCGGGCACACCGAGCGTCTTGCGACCGCGGGCGCGATCGCCCTCGATCACCGAACGACGTACGGGATTGCCCGTCATGAGCACATGGTCGGGGTCGCCCTCGCGCTCAAAGACCGCGCGGGCCGCAGGTACCGAAATGCACACGCGGGCGGCATGTGAATTCATCATCTTGTTGGCCAGACCCGGAACAGAGTTCTGCTCGTGCAGCAGATACGGAACGCCGGCGTCCTTGCACCAACCCAGCAGCGGGACCTCAACGTAAGCACCAAAACCGATAGCGGCATCGGGCTTACCGACCTTCGAGAAGTGGCTGGCAAGCGCACGCTTCGCCTTGTAGACGCGCCACAGCGAGGTCAGCGCCGTCCAGGGACGGGAGCGATCGAAACCCGTGACCGTGATGGGCACAAAATCGAATCCGGCCTCGGGAACCAGACGACCCTCGAGCTTGCGCGATTGGCCCACGAACACAACGTGATGACCGCGGTCACGCAGCTCCTCGGCCAAGGCGAGCGCGGGGTTGATATGTCCTGCCGTGCCGCCAGCTGCAATAGCAACGGTCATCTTATCGGTCATGGTAATCCCTTCGTACACGCGGCCCCTGGTCATCGGTGCGCAAACGCGCCGACGGGTCCGAATTCAAATCGATTCGATTATATCCGCCGCCCGCATTGCGAGGAGCGGGGCGCTGAGGACGACCTTGCGGCGCCGTTCGCTGACGCGGACGGGCTGCCGGCTCGGTCGCAGAGCCATCCAGGACGGTAAAGCCGTTACGCGAAGATCGCTCACCGCGCACGTGGGGCACGCCGGCGGTACTCTCATCCATAACGGCAAAGCTCTCGCGGCGACGGTCGTACTCATCGCGACGGGCGCTCTCATACGAAACGCGCAGGATCAGACCGGCGAGCATAAGCGACACGATAATCGATGAGCCGCCGTAGCTAATAAACGGCAGCGGCTTGCCCGTCATGGGAAACACATTGAGAATGCCCAGCGCGTTGATCAAAAACTGCACCGCAAGGATGACCGCGGAACCCGATGCCATAAGTGCTCCGCGACGGTCGGTCGCCTGCTCGGCAATGCGAAACGCCGAGTAGATCAGCATCGCAAACACCAAGAAGAACAGCACAGTCCCGATAAAGCCAACTTCCTCGCCGATAATAGCCAAGATGTAGTCGTTATGTGCCTCGGGCAAATACGAGTACTTCATGGTGGAGTTACCGATACCGCGACCGAACAGGCCGCCCGAGGCAAACGCCATAATGGCAAGCGTGGCCTGATAGCCGTCACCATATTCGTCTGCCCAAGGATTCCAGGCAACCTCGACACGCGTCATACGATACGGCTCGGCGATAAGGGCGATCGCAATGACGGCTATGCCGGCAACGACCGTCCAAACGATATATTTGGGGTCCAATCCCGCAAACAACGCCATGCACATGAGGGTCAGCAAGATGATCAGAACGGTGCCAAAATCGGGCTGAACAAAGATTAGAAAGAGCGAAATGCCCAGGTAGACGCCCATGTTGCGAAGAAACTCGTTGATGTTGCCGCCGGGCGAAAAGATGCGGTCGAGCATGATGGCCGAATACGCGATGGCGAACGGCTTTAAAAACTCAGACGGCTGGAACTGAATACCGGCGATGTTGAGCCAGCGCGTGGCGCCACGACTGCCGCTACCCATAAAGAACACCAGAACCAGTAGCCCTATCATGCCCATGAGGAAGATCCTGAGCACGTCTTCCCCAAACCAACTGTCCGGCAAGACGCGCACGATGGCAACCATAGCCAGCACGCCAACTCCGGCAAACGCGGCCTGTCGAAACAGGAAAAACGTCGCCGAACCATTCTCGTGCATCGCCTCGACCGAAGATGCCGAGTACACCATCAGCAAGCCGAAGCAAACCAAGCTAAACAAGCAAGCCATAAATATCAAACGGGGGCGCATGATGCGGGCGGGGACGCCGGCAATATAGCGCTCACCGAACGTCTGCCCGCCACGTCCGGAACGCGGCGTGCTACGCAGCGAGGAAGCACGGTCCGAGTCGGGCCTCCTCATATCACTTCGGGGGCTCTCCTCTCTCACCGGCAACCCCTATTCCGTTTGCGATTTCGCTGCTGCGGCAAGCTGGGCCACGTAGTCCTTAAACACGCGACCGCGCTCCTCGTAGCCCGAGAACTCGTCGAACGAAGAGCAGGCGGGCGAAAGCAGGATCACGTCGCCGCGGCTCGAGAGCGAGCGGGCAACGTCAACGGCATCGCGCAGATCATCGGCCTGGGCGATATCCACGTCACCATCGACATCGGCCTCGTCCATGGCGGCGGTAAAGCGCTCGCGCGCATCGCCAAAGCAAACGACCGAGCGCACGTTGTCCATAACGACGCGGGCAAAGTCTGCAAGCGGCGTACCCTTATCGTGGCCGCCGAGCAGCAAGATCACATCGTCGTCGGGAAACGCCGTCAGGGCCTTTTCGACCGCATCGGTGTTCGTTGCCTTGGAATCGTTGACGTAGCGCACGCCATCGATCTCGCCGCAGGGTTCCACGCGGTGTTCGAGTGGCTGGAACGATGCCAAACCGCGGCAAACGCCCTCGGGATCGGCACCGACGGCCAGAGCAGCCGTGGCAGCGCATAAGGCATTGATGACATTGTGATGGCCCGAGATCTTGAGCTCGGACGTGGCGACAAGCTGAGTCTCGACACCCTTCAGGCGGACGACCATCTTGCCGTCGTGCACAAAGGCGGCGTCTGCACCCTCGGGCTCGTCAAAAGCGACCTTGCAGATGCGGCGACCCGGTGTGTAGATGTACTCATCGAACTCATGGATGCCGGCATCCTCAACATCGATAACCACGAGGTCGTCGTCGACCATATTCTCGAACAACTTGATCTTGGCAAGCGCATAGTTCTTGTGGCTCTTGTGCCAGCCCAGGTGGTCGGGCGTGATGTTGAGCAGTACCGACACGCGAGGATGAAGCTCGGCGGTCGTAGCAATCTGATAACTCGACAGCTCGGCCACAAACCACTCATTGTGTGCGCGGCCGTCGATCTCGTTCACCGGCGGCTCACCGATATTGCCGACGGCCACGCTGGCTTCACCGGCGGCCTTGAGCAGATAATCGGTCAGCGACGTGGTAGTTGTCTTGCCGTTGGTGCCCGTGATTGCAATCCAATTTTGGGGAGACAGGCGATAGGCAAACTCGGGCTCGCCCATAATCTGGGCGGCATGCTCACGCCCGGCCTTAAAGAAGGCCGAGAACTCCGAGATACCCGGGCAGGTCACGCACACGTCATAGGCACCCTCGACCTGCTCGGTGCCGTAGACAAACGACGCGCCCTGCGCCTCGAGCGAACGTGTGGCGTCATTGGGCTCGGAAGTACCGCCGCCATACACGGTCGTAGCGCTCACGCGCTCGGGGTGAGCCAACGCCCAACGGGCGACATCGAGACCGGATTTACCCTGCCCCAAAACAAGCAGGCTAAAGACATCAGCAAGAGGCATGAAAGACCACTATCCCAACTGGAAGAACAGGGCGAGGCCAACGGCGCCAAAGGCCGCGGCGATAATCCAAAAACGGATAACGACCTTGGTCTCGGCCCAGCCCTTCTTTTCGAAATGATGATGAATGGGTGCCATAAGGAAGACGCGCTTGTGCGTAAAGTGGAAATAGACAACCTGGATCATGACCGACAGGGTCTCGACGATAAACAGACCGCCGATGATGAGGGAAACGACTTCGGTGTTGGTCATGATGGAGGTGCAGGCAAAAGCGGCACCCAGGGCAAGCGAGCCGGTATCACCCATAAAGATGCTCGCCGGGTAGCAGTTGAACCACAAAAAGCCCAGGCAGGCACCGGCGCACGCCGTGCAGAAAATGGACAGGTTCACGTCACCGTGCAAAAACGCCATGGCGGCCATGGCGAGCATGGCGATCATGGAAGTGCCGCCGGCAAGGCCGTCCAGACCATCGGTCAGGTTCACGGCATTGGAAAGACCAGCGATCATCAGCCAGCAAAATACAATGTAGAGCCACGGAAACGAAAGGCCGCAGATGGTGGTCGAAAGAACACCGAGGTCAATCGTCAGGCCGCCGGGAAAACGAATCTCGGGGGCGACGCCGCACCAATTGACGGCGAGCACGGTAAAGGTGACGCAGATGATGGTCAGACCGATCATCTTGGCGTGAGGCGTCAGGCCAAGCGAGCGACCATGCGTGACGGAGGTCAGGTCGTCGATGAGGCCCAGAACGCCGGTGGCCAGCGTTGCAAGCAGCACGAGCACGAGCTCGGTGGTGAGCTTGCCCATCAGCAGGCAGGTCAGCGAGATCGCGACAAGAATGACGACGCCGCCCATGGTGGGCGTACCCTGTTTAATCAAATGACGCTTGGGGCCGTCGGCTCGAACCTGCTGGCCGATACCCTCGACCTTCAGCAGCTTGATCCACCACGGCATAAGCAGCAACGCAATGGCGGCAGCGATGCCAAGTCCCAAAAAGGCCTGATACGTAGGATACGAGGGATTGCCGAACATGGGCTAGCACACACCTTCCACAAAGCGGTCGAGCTCGACAAAACGGGAACCCTTGACCAGTACAACATCATGATTTTCAAGCGCGCCGCCCATGCGGTCGAGCACCTGCTGATAATCGGAGAACACCTGGATGCGGTCCTCATCCATACCCATCATACGTGCGGCATCGGCCATGAGCTGAGCCAGCTCGCCGCCGACGCATGCGAGCATGTCGAGCTTCTTGGCGGCGGCATAGGCGCCCACGAGCTCGTGCATGCGGGGAGCCTCGTCGCCCATCTCGCCCATCTCACCCAGAATAGCCATGCGCGAACCGTCACAGATGAGCGAGCACAGCAAATCGAGGCCGGCAGCCATAGACTCGGCACTGGCGTTATAGGAGTCGTCGATGATGCGTGCTCCGCTCTTGGCGCGCTTGATCTCCTGACGGTGACCGGTGATCGTAAGCCCCCTAAAGGCAGCATCGATCTGCTCGAGCGTCACGCCCAGACGATAGGCGACCGCGGCGGCCTTGACGGCATTGGGCACGGACTGCACGCCGGGAATGGCCAGCATGGTATCGACCGTGTCACCCTGACCAAAGTCGAGCGTAAAGACCGGATGGCCCTCGTCGTCGACGCGAATGTCGCGCGCGCGGACCTCGTCGTCGTCCGAGACACCTGCCAGCATCACGTCAATACCCGCAGGCTGGGCGAACGTATCACGAATGAACGGCGTAAAGTCGTCCTCACCGCCCAAAACCAGCAGCGGCGAAAAGTCGCCGGCGGCGCACATGCCCTGGACAATCTCGGACTTGGCGCGGGCGATGTTCTCGCGGCTGCCCAGGATACCGATGTGGGAGGTTCCGATCTTGCTCACGATGGCAAGATTGGGGTTGGCAGACTGGGACAGGCGCTCAATCTCATGAAAATGGTTCATGCCCATCTCGAGCACCAGGACCTCGGTATCGGCCGGAGCGGAAAGCACCGTGAGCGGCATGCCGATCAGGTTGTTGAAATTGCCCTTCGTGGCCCAGACGCGATAACGCTTGGCGAGCACGGCAGCGAGCACGTCCTTGGTCGTCGTCTTGCCAATCGAACCGGTAATGCCGACGACCAGGCAGCCAAGCTCCAAGCGATATACGTGCGCCAGGCGCAGCAAGAACTCCACGGGGTCGTCGGTCAGCAAGATGGCGCATCCCTTGTCCTGCGCCAACGAAACCAGCTCGGCATCGGGCTCGCGCGTCATCACGACGGCACCGGCACCCGACTCGATGGCACGGGAGGCAAAATCATTGCCGTCGACCTTTTCGCCGGGGAAGGCGACAAAGATCGTCCCCTCCTCGACCTGACGCGAGTCGATAACGCACCCGCGGCATACCCGATCGACTTCTTCCGTCACGGTTCGGGCCCCCGTTGAGGCCGCGAGGTTGTTGACGGCGATCTCTATCATTGCAGCTCCCCTGTAAACCTAATAATGCTATCGGCGTATTGTATCCCAGTGCCATGCGCGCGTGGTGCAGGGCATGTGAACACCCTTCAGAACAAAGGGCAGACCACGCTCAAGATTGTAACCCCCTACTTCGTGCGCGGGATTCCCAGCACGTCGAGCGCGTTTGCCATAATGGACTGGAATGGCACCGCGGCGGCATCCGAGCCGCTCGGCGTTCCATCGAGTGTGATATAGCACAGCACCTTGGGCGATTGTGCCGGCGCAAAGCCCATAAAGGACGACATATAGTTCTCCTTGAGGTAACCGCCGTTCTCGTCAGCACGCTCGGCCGTACCGGTCTTGCCCGCCACGTCATAGCCATCAACCGCACCGCCAACGCCCGTGCCTTCGGACACGACCGTCTGCATGCACGATGTCACCTGGGCGGCAGCGTCCTCCGAAATCGCACGCTCGCCTTCGCCCCAGTCCTTCTCATCGCCCTTGCTGGACTTATAGAAGTGCGGAGTCATCATCACGCCGCCGTTCGCTATGCCGCCCACGGCACGTGCGACCTCAATCGGCGAGACGGACAGCGCCTGGCCAAAGCTCATCGAGCCCAGCGTGGCGCCGTCGTACTGGTCGCGCTCCTTGACGATGCCCAGGCTCTCACCCGGAAAATCGACACCGGAGCTATGACCGATACCCCACTTGTCCACATAGGTGGCAAAATCATCGGCACCGATCTTGCGTCCCACCAGGACAAAGCCCACATTGGACGAACGGCGCATCATCTCGCGCACGTCCATGGTCATGGTGTAGTCGCGCTTATCGGCGTCGGTAACGGTGTCGTCGCCGACCTTAATGCTCGCCGGCACCTCAAACGACGTGCTCGAACGCACGGCGCCCAAGTCGAAGCCGGCACCGGCCACGAGCGTCTTAAAGACCGAGCCGGGCTCGTAGGCATCGGTAACCAGGCGCAAGTTCATGTCCTCGGTCTTGGCGTTTTCCAGATCTGTCTGGT
The DNA here is from genome assembly GCA_900539035.1 of uncultured Collinsella sp. Classification (GTDB taxonomy): domain Bacteria; phylum Actinomycetota; class Coriobacteriia; order Coriobacteriales; family Coriobacteriaceae; genus Collinsella. The sequence continues at coordinate 35,639 of UQAU01000020.1, forward strand.
CATATGTCGGATACGAGCATGCCGCCAGAATCTCGCCCGTCGTGGGATCGGTGACCAGGGCCGAGCCATTCTTGGCCTTGGTCTTTTCGACCGCCTCGGCCAGGGCGTCCTCGGCGGCGCGCTGGATATTGACATCGAGCGTCGTCACGATGTCCACGCCGTCCACCGCGGCAACCTTCTTATAGGCGCCGCCCGCGATATAGCTACCGTCCCTCGCCCGCTCACGCACCAGCGAACCGTTCGTTCCGGTCAAAAGCTTGTTGTACTGTTTTTCGAGGCCCGTCAGACCGTCGTTGTCCACGTTTACCACGCCAAGCACCTGCGATGCCAGGTTGCCGTAGGGGTACACGCGCTTCATGGCCTGCTCAAAGAGCACGCCTGGCAGGTTCTTCTTCTCCAACGCCGCGACATCATCCTCGTCCACCTGACGTTTGATATACACCCAGGTGCCATCCGACTCAACGAGCTCGCGACAGGTCTTTTTATCGATGCCCGTAGCTTTGACCAGTGCCGATACCGTCTTGTCAACGTCCTCGATAAGCTGAGGATTCACGGCGATGTTGCGGCATTCGACCGACGACGTCAGCACGTTGCCGTTACGGTCGTAGATGGTACCGCGCTTGGCATACAGCGTCTGCGCAAGCAAGCGACGTGCATCGGCGCGGTCGCGTAACTTATCGGCTTCCACGATTTGATAGTCGGCAAGGCGAAGGACGCCCAAACCCAAGCCAAACCCGATAAAGCCCATGACGGCCTTGCGGCGGGGCAGCGGCGTGCCCGTGAGCCATTCGGTCGACGAGCTCTTGCGCGGTCTGGTGTTATGCATTTGAGGGCCACTCGAGCCACGGAGACGCGACGCAGGGTCGTTGCCATAGGACGGCCTCGCGTTGTAAGATGGCCGACCCGTTCCTTGATATCCAGAACGTCCCCGCGATGAGGGACGTCCAGAACCGCGACCCCCGTCGGAGCCGCGGCGATAGTCATTTGTCATACTCAGCTACCGTCTTGTTACTGAGCGGTCGCGGTCGAGCTAGCGCCCGCGGCTGCATCCTGCGAAAAATCAAGTGTAACGCTCTCGCTGGGCTCCACCATGCCATAAGCGCCCGCAAGGTCGCGAATGCGCGTGTCGGCACCATAGACCGAATGCATGACCTCCAAGTCGGAGCTCTCGTCGGTCGCCTTCTCGAGCGTGTTGGTAAGCGCGGCGTTGCTGTTGAGCACCTGGGCCGTAACGCCGGCGAGCGCCACGCGGGCGACACCGATCGTCATGAAGATGGCCGCAATGATGCAAAACGTTTTAAGAACGCTCATGAAAACCGGGCTTACCGCCTGGTTTGCCTGACGGCCCGCGCCCGTGTAGACATCAAAGCGCGGCGTGCGCTGCTCGCGGGGAGCAACGGGGGCCTGCGGTGCCTCACGATAGGCGGGCATGGCGTTCATATCATAGGCGAGTGCTGCGTTTGAGGTGTTGTAGCCCATGATATGCCGCCTCCCATCCCGAGTACGTTGGTAGTGTGTTTAAGCTTCGTTTGTGGTACGAGCGGGAGGTCCAATATCGCGCGGTCGCGTCTACAGACGCTGCGCCACGCGGATCTTGGCTGATCTCGCCCGAGGGTTGCGCGCAACCTCATCGGGTTGGGCAACCAGGGGTTTGCGGGTGATGACCTTGAGTATCGGCACGTTGCCGCACACGCACACCGGAATCTCCGGCGGACACGTGCACCCCTGGCTCATCTCCTTAAAGTGGTTCTTTACGATACGGTCCTCGAGCGAATGATACGAGATGACGCAGATGCGTCCGCCCGGGTTGAGCCACCTTGTGGCGGCGTCAAGCCCTCGCTCGAGCACATCGAGTTCGTGATTGACCTCGATGCGAATGGCCTGGAAACTCTTCTTGGCTGGGTGTCCGCCATGCCGACGGGCGGCAGCGGGGATACCAGCCTTGATGATCTCGACAAACTGACCGGTGGTTTCGATCGGCTCATGCTCGCGGCGGCGCACGATCTCACGTGCGATCTGCGAGGCGAACTTCTCTTCGCCATAGACGCGTAGAATCCGGGCGAGGTCGTGTTCGTTATAGGTGTTGATGACCTCAGCTGCGTTTAAGGTGTTGTTACCCGGATCCATCCGCATGTCCAATGGGGCGTCCTCGTTGTACGAAAAGCCCCTGCCAGGGATATCGAGTTGCGGCGACGAAACGCCCAAGTCGAACAGGAAGCCATCGACCCCGGGCACCTCGGCCGAGCAAAGCAGCTCGTCCAAGTCGCCGAAGTTGCCCTTCAGCAGCTGGTGCGGTACGCCGGGAACCTCGCGGTCCAGACGGGCGCCAGCGGCCTCGAGGGCCATGTCGTCCTGATCGACGCCGAGCAAAAGGCCGGTCTCCCCCACCTGCGCGGCCATCTTTACCGAATGGCCGGCACCGCCAAGGGTGCAGTCGCAGACGACGGAGCCGCTCTTTAGCTGCAGCGACTCAAGCACTTCGCCGAGCATGACAGGTTCATGCCGATATTCTTGTGTCAAGATCCCACGCTCCATCCGTTACTCGTGCCTTGCCCTTACGAGAAGAAGAGGTCCAGCAGGGCCTCGTCGTCATCGTCCTCATCGGCCGTAGCGCGGTCCCAAACCTCAAGGTGGTCGTAGTTGCCCACAACCGTGACCTCGCGCTCGAGGTTCGCCTGCTTGCGGAGAGACTCAGAAAGACCGATACGACCCGCGCTGTCCACATCCATCGACGTGGTGCGCTTGTTGATCGCCCTCATGAGCTTCTGGTCGTTGATGTCACGCGGGTTGAAACCCTCGTGGCCCTCACGACCCGCGAAGAGTCCTTCGACCCACTTATCGAAGGCCTCGGCAGAGAACACGTACAGAGCATCGACATCCAGGGCTTTAAACACGCGAACGTGCTCTCCAAGCTCCTCACGAAGGGGTGCAGGCAGGGATAGACGACCTTTTGCATCGAGATTGCGCTCGTATGCACCCGTCATTCCCATGTGCGCCCTCCCCTCGGTTACTCAGATGGCACGTACGCGGGGAACCACCCCGCCTGTCGACGTCATCAATAATATGGGGAACCGCCCCATTTTTCAACACTTTGCCCCAGCCCGTGCCCCCCCCCCCCCCCCCCCCGCCCCCCCGCCCCCGGGGGGGGGGGGGGCCGCGCGGGGTGGTGCGAAGAAAATAGTTTGTGTTTGTGGGGGGTGGGGGGGGAGG
>UQAU01000021.1 GCA_900539035.1 uncultured Collinsella sp.
CCCGCCACCCCCCCCCCCCGGGCTGCCGCCCGGCGGTGCTCCCCCCCCCGCGTTTATGGCTCAACCCCAAAAAAAACCGCCTTTCAAAACCCGGGGGGGGGGCGTTTTATCCAACCCCCCCCCCCCCGCTCATTCTTCAAGCGCTATTTCTACCATTTCTAGCCCGTCCCCAAATAGCAGGCGGCGTGGCTACTCGTCCTGAGGTTCCTCGTCGGAGCTTGGCTCGGACGCCGACTCAGGTGCAGGTGCCGGCTCAGGTGCAGGTGCCGGCTCAGGCTCGGGCTCAGGCTCAGGCGCAGGCTCGGGCTCAGATGCCGTCTCAGGCTCAGGCGCAGGCTCGGACTCGGTCGCGGGAGCGGGTGCAGGTGCCGGCGAAGCATCCGGAGCGCTGTAACCCGAAGCAGCGGACTTCTTCTCGAAGGGCAATACAAAAGTCAGGACGTCGTCCTTATCCTCATCGGCCCACTCGCTTGCATAGCGTGCGGCCCAATAGCCAACGGCACGGTGCTTGAGCATCTTGCCAAAGACCGTAAGAAATACGGTGACGAAAGCGACCAGCACCAAGAACAGCGCGAGCGTGACGCCACCGCCGGTAACAATTGCCTCAATACCCGTAGGACGATAGTAGTAGCTATACATACCGACAGAGGCAATGGCGCCAAAGACAACCGTCAAGATCCATGTGACAACGTTGGCGACCAGGCCCGTCAAAAACTCGGGAAGGAACGAAGCACAGAACAGCTTGGTCTTGTTGTGCTTAAAGGCCGCCCAGACCTTATCGAGCGAAAACGCGCTCTCGACGCGACCGGTCACCGCAAAGTGCATCACGGCGATGTCGGCGAACATCTTAAAGAAGACACCCAGAATCGCCGAGGCAATTAGCGCTAGGACAAGCAGGCCGAGCGAACCGAACAGCGCAGCCTCGAGCGCATAAGAGCCGTAATAAGAATACGAGCCCGCGGCGCCAATTACCACGCCCTCCACCAGCGAAAGCACTACACCGATAACGGGAATGGCAGCGATAACCTCGAGCACGACCGAAATAACGCTCGAAAAGACTCCGAGACCAAACGACGTGGAACGCATGAGTGGACGGTCCATGCCGTCATCGATCTTAAGCGACAGATCGCGACCCCACTCGATACCAAAGCCGGAACCGCACACGCTCGCAATGCAAGCTGCCAAAAAGCCGATGGCAGCCGCAATGCCGCCAATAACGGGAATAAACAGCACGAGCACCGACACAACGCAAATCAGCGCCGGCAAAAACGCGATTTGGCATACACGCTGAAGCACGCCCGGAGTCTTAGTCATATCTTGGAACGCCTGAGCCACACAGCCCTTTGGCGCATTCGCCACGGGCGGTTGCGGAACAAACTGCTGGGGCTGAGGCTGTCCCTGGGGAGCGGGGCCAGCGGCACCGGCATTAGGAGCGCCACACACGCCGCAGAACTTGTCGTTATCGCCCATGGGGGCGCCACACTGCGAGCAGAACATAGAATCATCCCTTCGTATCTTGAACGAATCACTTGGGTCGCAAACGATGTCTTTAGCATCATTATCGCCCAATGTGGGATCAAATACTCAAAGATGACCGATTTGCAAGATACACGACGCCAGCAGGCGGTTCGTTAAATACGTCTGTGCTAGTTCGTTCCGCGGAAGCCCTTGCCGACGATCTCGGAGCTGTCGACAATCGTGATAAAAGCACCCGGATCGACTTCGCGCGCATAGCGGCGTAGTTGCACGGCCTCGCGACGGCTCAGCACGCTCATGATCACCGTCACGCACTTGCCCGAGAAGGCACCGTAGCCGCGACTGATGGTCGCCGTGCGGTTGAGATGCTTGACGATAAACTCCTCGACCTTAAGGGGCTCGGAGCAAATGACCGTGCAGACTTTGCGCAGGTGAATGCTCTCAATGGCTTTGTCGACCACAAGCGTCTTGGCAAACAGGCCGAGCACGCAATACAGACCGACACGCGGGCCATACAAAAAGGCCGCGATGGTCACGATGCCGATATCGACCAGCAGCAGTGCGCGACCAATCTCGAGCGTCGTGCGGCGCTTGAGGATCATGGCAAGAATGTCCGTGCCACCCGTCGAGGCGCCGATGTCAAAGACAATAGCGCTGCCAAGCGCCGGCAGGATGACGGCAAAGCACAGGTCAAGCCACATATCGCCCGTCAGAGAGACATCGGTCGGAATAAAGAGCTCAAACAGCGAAACATAGGCGGACAACGCAAACGAGGCGAAGACGCTCCACAGGATTGCCTTGCGCTCCAAAAAGATAAAGCCCAAAACGACGAGAACCGCGTTGATAATCCACATAAAGACGCCGACGGGCAGGGTCGGGAACAGCGTGGACAGAATGACCGACACGCCCGAGGTGCCGCCAAAAGCAAAGTGATTAGGGGTTTTAAACGCAACGATGGCAAAGGCCGTAAGAATCAGGCCCAAATTGAGCTCGGCGAAAAAGCGCGGGAAGCCCGGCTCCTGGCTGCGCTTTTGGCCGGCACGCTCACCGCGCTCGATATCGGTGCGATCGACCACGCGCTCCATCGGCACCACGGGAGGACGATGTACCTCCTCGGCAGCTCGCGATGCCGCCTCTGCCGCGGCAGCCTCAATCGCCCATGCCTGGCTTTCTGTTTCGTGCTCGTCAGCCATTACGGCAACCCCTCGTTAACAATTTGGAAACAATGCGCCCATTAGGGTAACGCGGAACGCGACGATTGCAACCCCTAGTTAGACGAGCGGTATGCCTACATCGGGGACATACAAATAACGGCCGGCCGCACATACATCCCTGCGACCGGCCGTTTGACGTTTTCGCAGATAAAACCTGCCAAAATAAACATCCCTTTTTGGTAGGTTACTCGTGCTGGTTGGTGCGGTGCTCGTACTCCTCGGGGGTGATGACATCCTCAATGCGCAGGTTGACGCCTGCCACCTCAAGGCCGGTCATCGCAGCCAGACGCTCGGTCACGCGCGCCTTAACGTCGTCGAAAATCGCGGGCGCGTAGGCGCCGTACTCGATAATGACGGAAATGTTGACGACCACACGGTTGTCATCGGTGACCTCGACCGTCACGCCCTTGGTCAGATTCTCGGCACCGAACTGCTCCTGCACAAAGTGCATGAGGTTGCCCTTCATGCCCAGGACGTGCGGTACCTCGCGGGTGGCCATGGCGACGATCTTCTCGATCACACCGTTGGAATAGGTCAGCGAGTCCTCGGACTCGTCTGTTTCCTCATCATCCTCGTCCGCGTCATCGGCGGACTCGGCCTCGACGAGCGCCTCATCCTCGAGCGTCACATCCTCGGCTTCGGCGACGGCCGCCTCGTTCTCCTCGAGCTCGGTATCGGCCACATCGACCTTCGTATTAAAAGCCATGGTTCCTCCTTATGCCTGCCGCGGATGCGACAGTCGAATACATATTAGCGGCCACTAAACAGACGGCCGAAGAAGTTGACGATCCCGTTCTCGCCGTCACGAATCTGGCCAATTACGGCGCCTATCAGCACAAAGAATGCAATGACGAGCGTGTCCCACAGGCCCAACGTGAGCACCAACACGGCGAGGATAAAGCCAGCGACGGCACCGAGCGTGGTGTTGGGATGACGCACAGCATAGCTCCAGATGGCAGCGCCCGTACCCTTGATGAGACCCATAGCCTCGTCAAAATCCGCGGCCGCCGCGTCTTGTAACTCAGTTGCCTCTGCTTTGGAATCAACAGGTTCGCTCGCCGGCGTGGCGCTCTGGTCAATCGTCAGGCGCGGCGTACGAGCGGTCTTATCTTGATTGGTATCACTCACCGGAAACCTCCACGGTCTGGACGGTAGTCTTGGACGGCAAAAAACGGACGAGCGTGGTCGTACCCGGCGTGCCGAGCATGGTGTCGCAAGCTTCCTCGATGCGCTGCTGCATCGCGGTAGCCAGAGATGCCACGTCCTTATCGTCAAGCGCGATAGCCTCGACCTTAAAACGGACGTGCGAATCGTCGGAACCTTGGACGCGGGCCTCGACATGCTCGATCATCACGCGATCGTCGCGCTCTGCAGCAGCCCTGGCGCACGAAGAAAGCGCCGCGAGCGTGACCTCGATATTGCGCTCCCCCGCCGGATGCACGCAGGACGGCTCGCGACGAGCAAACATCAGGCGGAAGAAGCTTACCAGCACGCCAATCGCCACAACTCCGCCGCATGCCGTCACGACAATGCGCGGCATGGGGTCGCGCATCAGCAGCATAAAGCGATACGTATACGGCCCCCAAAACTGGCAGACAAGCGTACCCAGCGCCACGATGGCGGCGGCAAGATACACGATCGCTAGGGCTCGTTTGAGTACGCGCACGTGGCGCTCCTTTCAAATCTCGGCTCTCGAAATGCAAAACAGTTCGCATCATTATAAAAGAGCCGGGTCCGGTGCTCTGCGCACGCGGATCCGGCTCATCTATTCCACGAGGCTTGCATGCTCGCTTCATTATGCCCAGATATGCACGGCTTAACCCGTACGGGCGCTACTCCTCCTCGAGGGCAGCGATGACCTCGTCGGTCATGTCCATGGTGCTGTAAACATCCTGGACGTCGTCGAGCTCCTCAAGACGGTCGATGAGGCGCTGAACCTTCTTGGCGTCGGCGCCGGAGACCTCGGTCGGGGTGGTCGGGACCATGGTGGTCTCGGAGCCCTTGACCTGGACGCCCTGCTCCTCGAGCGCCTTGGAGACAGCCATAACGTCGTTGGCAGCAGTCCAGACGATCCACTCCTCGCCGGCGTCCTCGTAGTCCTCGCCACCGGCCTCGGCGATCGCCATCATAAACTCATCCTCGTCGCCGGCAGCACCGTTGGCGATCATGGTCTCCTTCTTGGCGTTCTCGTCCAGGATCTCCTTGGCGACGACAATCTGGCCCTTGCGCTCAAACTGGAAGGCGACGGAGCCGGAGGTGCCCAGGTTGCCACCAGCGTGGGAGAAGGCGGAACGGACATCAGCGGCGGTACGGTTGCGGTTGTCGGTCAGGCAGTCGACGTAGACGGCGACACCGGCGGGACCGTAGCCCTCGTACACGATGTTCTCGTAGACGGCAGCGTCAGCACCCGAACCAAATGCCTTGTCGATAGCGGACTTGATCTTGTCCTTAGGCATGGACTGAGCCTTGGCCTTGGCAACGGCAGCGGCGAGGCTGGCGTTGTTCTCGGGCAGCGGGTCGCCGCCGAGACGGGCAGCAACGGTGATGTTGCGGCTCAGCTTGGAGAAGAGGGCGGAACGCTTGGCGTCCTGCGCGCCCTTACGATGCTTGGTTGTGGCCCACTTAGAGTGTCCGGACATACGTGTCTCCTATCGGTTTCGACCTAAAGCCCAGCGCAGATGCTCGGGCAATATAAACAAACGTCGTTATGATATACCTACTGGTCTGCGAGATAAACCCCAAAATGAAGGCGTCGTGATGATGACCCCTTTGGTGCAAAGAAACCTGACCCCCAATGCACCAAGTTAGAACCAGAGGAAGTCGCTGCGGGTGACGGTGGCGCCGATGGCGAAGGGCATGCAGGCGATGACCGGATACAGATAGCGCATGTAGGTCGAGCCGTTGCACGGGCCAATCAGGCACACAGCGAGTACGCCCAACAGCGGCACCCAGATCGCCAGCGCACGCCATGAATGACGACGCAGCAGGTAGACCACCACGGCGATCATGATCCACACATAGGTGGCCGAGCTCATGGTGAGCGAAATAAACGGGATGCGCTGCACCGCCACACGGTACAGATTGATCAGGTGGTCGCACCAGCGCACCACGTTGCTGTCGACCGGATGGAAGTCGAAGTACTTGAGGTTATCGGGCTTCGCCATAATCTCGGCACTGCGCGCCGTGCTGTAGACCCACGCATCGCGGGCACTCGGATAAAAGTAGCCGTAGTAGTTATTGATGAGCGCCGAGATATAGCACTCGGGATCCTTTTTGAACAACTGGGCCCACACCTCAAAATAGGCCTTGATGTCCTCCTGCGAGGCGTACTCGTTAAAGCAGTTCTTGACGGCATCGGACTTGTCGGGGTTGTAGCGGCGGCCCAGATTCTCGTACTTGAGCACCCGGTCGATCACGGCGCGCTCCTCATCGGTTACCAAACCGTCGCAGGGCGCCTCCACGATGGTGCCGTCCTCCTTAACCGTAGGGTTGACGCCCGAGTTGAGGCCGTCGTGCTTTTGGACGAAACGAGCCGTCTGTTGGAACGGAATCGAGAGGATTTCGCGCTTGGAACCAGGCGTGATATCGTGCGCCGGCATAAAGACCTTGGTGAAGTACATATTAGAGGCAAGGCAGAGCGCGAGCACCGCGAGAACGCCAACCCAGCGGAAACGCGAGATGGCGCCCGAAGGCGCAGCACCAGCCTGCTTGGCTGCACGACGAGCCACATGCACGTCCCATGCGCAAAACGTCGCCGCGATTACGCATGCCGCCAGCGGAAACACCAGGCCGCCGTTGCGCAGAAACGTGGAACCCATGGCGCCCAGAGCGAGAAGCAGCCAGTCGTGGCGCGCAAAGAGCACGGGCCTCTGTTCGCCCGCACGCTCGGCATTGGCATCGCGACGGGGCAGGCCACATGCCACGAGCTTGACGGTCTGTACCAGCAGCACCAAGAACGCGTCGGCAAAGAGCACATCTTTGGTGAGCAACGCCGCGTAGTTAGAGAACATCGGCATAAACGCAAAGAACAGCAGGATCGCACCGCGAACCGGCAGACTCACGCCCAGTTTGCGCAGCGACGAAATGGAATACGCCATGCAGGCAGCCGTGATGACAAATTGAGCGCAGGTATAGATGATGAGGCCCGCGTTAGCGCTGTTGAACAGCGAAAGCCCCAGCTGAACGCACGAGCCGATAATGGCCGTGTGCACTACGGGATGATGCCCGTTGAGCAGCACGTTGGGGTTGAGTAGGCGCAGATAGTCGCTCGTGCCGTTGGGATAGTTGAACCACTGGCGAATCTGCGCACCCGTATCTCCCATAAAAAGGCCGGGCAGCGAAGCGATGAGCGTGGGCGCCCAGGCGATCATAAGCACCAGGAAGGGCCCGGCAAAGGGATGGACCGAGAGCACGGCGTGAGCCACACGCCATACGCGGCCAAAGTGCGCTTCCGAAAACGGAATGCGCCGAGAGCTCAGCCAATCTAGACACTCAAAGGCAAGGTAGAAGGCAACGATCGCTAGGAGCATCCAGCCCGCGCCGCCAATCCAGGCGCAGATGATGCGGGCTTTGTCGCCAAGGACAATCTCGGCCGAGTCGGTGAGATCGTAGCTGCGGCCGAACACCATGCAGATGGCAAAGAACAGCGACGGCAGAATGATCGATGGGCGCCAGGTGTCGCCACGGCCAAAGAACACGTAGCGAAACGGCAGCGTGAGCAGGCAGGCAAGCGCAAGCAGCATGACCGCGTCGGTATGGCCGGCAAACGAGAGGAGCACCTCGTAGCACACGTACAGCATGCCCGAGGCTTTGGGGTCAATCGCCAAGACTGCGTTGCTCGACACCGGGGCGGGATCGATGGAAAACGCCGTGGTCGCCAACAGCGCGAGCAAAAATGCGATGAGCGTCTGCTTGGCGGGGTAGCGCTTAAACCAGACGATGCGGGCAGCGTCGCGCGCAGCCGTTGTGGAGAGATCGGAATCCTTCACAGTCCAAAGAGCCTTTCTAGAAACCTGCCAAAAAGGGACAGGTTTATTTTGGCAGGTTTTATCTGGTGAAACGTTACAGTTCTGTCATCGTTGCCCAGCGAACCACCACAAAGGTGCCTGTCCCCTTTGTGGTGGTTCGTGATGGCTAGGCGTCGAGGTAGATGCGCTGGGGCTGGTTGCGGCGACGAGCAAAGATGATGAGCGCCAGGCCCGCGATCACAAGCGGCAAACTCAGCAGCTGACCCATGGTGATGACGCCACCCAGCAGATAGCCCAGCTGCGCATCGGGCACGCGCACAAACTCAATCAAAAAGCGAACGATGCCGTAGCCCATCACAAAGACGCCCATAAACGTGCCTTGGGGCAGTAGCGGCTTTTTGCGGCTGAGCACCTGCAGAATGCAAAAGAGCACGATGCCCTCAAGAAATGCCTCGTAGAGCTGGGAGGGGTGACGCGGCATATCGCCCGCGGTGCCACCGAAGACCACGCCCCAGGGTAGATCGGTCGGCTTGCCCCACAGCTCTCCGTTCACGAAGTTGGCGCAACGTCCCAGGCACAGCGCCAGCGGCGCGCCTATGACGGCAAGGTCCGCCAAAGTCCATGCGTCGAGCTTATACATGCGGCACACGAGCACGCCGCCGATGATGCCGCCCACCAGGCCGCCATGGAAGCTCATGCCGCCTTCATTGGTGGCAAAGATCTCGAGCGGATGCGCCCAGTAGTAGCCGTCGCCGTAAAAGATGACGTAGAACAGGCGCGCACCGATAATGAGGCCAAAGACCACGCCGACCACGACACTCGTCAGGTCGTCGACCGTAATGTCAAAACCCCAACGGCGCTGTGTGCGGTACATGACGACCGCCGTGAGCAGAGCTCCGACCACATAGGCCAAGCCGTACCAGTAGATGGTGATGGGCCCCGCCGAGATGGCGACGGGATCAAGCATATGGTAGAGGTCGTTGAGCATATCGGTCCCCCTGCTCCCTACATACAAATGCGGCCGCGGGCCTTGCGCTCGCAGCCGCATATTCGGGCGTGACGTCTATGCGGAGCATATCGCCCGCAGCTTTCACTTCTTAGAACGGCGCATACTCGTCGTACAGGTCATCGGTCTCGCCGGAGGCATTGACCTGCTCGACACGCGTAACGCCGGGCACGTGCTCCTTGAGGATACGCTCGATGCCCATGGAAAGCGTCAGGGCGCTCATGGGACAACCGGCACAGGCGCCCTGAAGCTCCAGCTTGACGACGCCCTCGTCATCAACGCCTATATACTCCATGTCGCCGCCGTCGGCCTGTAGGTTGGGGCGAATCTCTTCAAGAACCTTCTTAAGCAGCTCTTCGTTAACAGCCACAGGGGCTCCTTTCTCACAATAACGCGGGCGCGCCCGCGGACAGAGCTATGTTACTACAGCCGTGTACCCGCTCACGAGCCGTCCATGCGCGCGGACGCGACTTTCACGAGTAGTCAATTTGGGACGGGGCTCTTTTAGCTGCTTTTGCCGCCAGCTGGCGTTGCCACGCGCTACTGCCGAGCCCGCCCCTCGGTGCCGATGTGAACATCGACGATAACCTGGCGGTAGCTGATGCCACAGGAGTCGAGAATGCGGCGGCTGATACGGCCGTCATCGGTGTCGGCGTACTTGTTGTCCAGGTAGACAACCTCGCCCACGCCCACCTGAGCCAAAATCTTGGCGCAGTCATGGCACGGGAACAGCGTGACATAGACCGTGGAACCCTCGAGGTCCTTGAGCGAACCACGGTAGTTGAGCACGGCGTTGGCCTCGGCATGGACCACGTAGTTGTGCTTGTCCTGCAGCGGGTCGTCGCTCGTACCCCACGGGAAAAAGTCGTCGTTGAGCGCCGAGGGTGTACCGTTGTAGCCCACCGAAAGGATGCGGTGGTTGGTGTTGGCGATGCACGCACCCACCTGCGTGTTGGGGTCCTTGCTGCGGCGCTGCGCGGCGATAGCCACACTCATAAAGAACTCGTCCCAGCTAATGACGTCCAGGCGCTTGCCTGACGAAGTTTGATGAAGATCGTCCGACATGGCAGACACCTCCGTAATCGCAATAGTTTGACCCATTGTAGCAGGTGAAAGGTGGGGGCGTTTGTCCCACCGGCGCCCTCACTTTTACACGCGGCGGGGCTTTTGGTTGATGTGGTAGAGCTCGGCGAGACCCCGCAACGTCAGTGCATCGTCGACCGTCAGGCTATGGCCGACAAGGGCCGCAAGCGCCTCTGCATCGTCGCCGGTAATGACGATGGGCACGCTGCCCTCCCCCGCCGCCTTGGTCGCGCGCATCTCGGCAAGCACCATGTCGAGCATACCGTCGATGCGGGCCACCTCGCCCAAGACCACGCCCGAGCGCATCGCCTCGCGCGTGTTACGGCCGATGACATGCGTAGGTGCCGAGGGCTCGACCTGCGGCAGGCGCGCCGCAGCGGCCGAGAGCGAACGGGCGCCGAGCGCCAGACCCGGCGCGATAACGCCGCCCACAAAGGTACCGCGCGCGTCGATGACCTCAATATTGGTCGTTGTGCCCAGGTCGATCACGATGCACGGAGAGCCGTAGACGGCACGGGCCGCCACGGCGTCGGCGATGCGGTCGGGGCCGATCTCGGCCGGGTCGTTGTAGTGGACGGGCATGCCGGTCTTGAGGCCCGGCCCCACGGTGAGCACGCGCCCCGTGCAGATGCGGGAAAGCGCCGCCTTCCACGGGCGCTCGAGCGCCGGCACCACGCAGCTCAGCACGGCCGCCGTGGGCACGAGCGCGCCGGGCATGCCCGCATCAGCCGCCAGCGCGGCCATGACTTGAGCGAGACGCATACGCGCTTCGTCGGCCGTAATGCTCGATGGCGTCGTGATCTCGCACGTCGCAAGCGGGCATTCCTGCGCCGCGGCCGAATCCTCGGCAAACAGACCAAAGCGAATGAACGTGTTACCCACGTCGACCGTCAATATATATGCGCACCCATTAAGCATCGTCGGCGCTCCTTTCGTCTGCCCAGCAGTATATCGCCTACCTAAACCAGTCATCCCAAAATGACTAGCTTGCGGCTATACTGGTGCGCGGTCGCGCGCGAGCTCACGCGGCGGCCCTTGGTAACCCGACTTCCCGCGCCGTATCCGTAACAGCGCTCCCGGGGGAAGCGGATATACGCAAAGGAGTTTTATATGAGCAATCCCTCGAACCGCGCTTCGATGCGCGGGCAACTTACGCTGCGCGGCGTCGTCATCGGCGTCCTTGGCTGCGTGATCATCACGGCAAGCTCGGCCTACACCGCCCTCAAGATGGGCGCACTCCCCTGGCCGATCGTCTTCGCTGCCGTCATCTCGCTGTTCTTCCTTAAGCTCATGGGCAACGCCAGCCTCAACGAGGCCAACGTCACCCACACCATCATGTCCGCAGGCGCCATGGTCGCCGGCGGCCTGGCGTTTACCATCCCGGGCGCCTGGATGCTGGGCTATGCCGACCAGATCAGCTGGCTTGACATGTTTATCGTGGCGCTCGCCGGCACCATCCTGGGCCTGCTGGCCACCGCGCTCATCCACCGTCACTTTATCGTGGATGCCGCGTTGGAGTTCCCCACCGGCAACGCCGCAGCTCAGACCCTGCGCGCGACCGAGGCTGGCGGCAAAACCGGCAAACAGCTCTTTGGTTCCATGGCCATCGCCGGCATCTATAGCGTGCTGCGCGACGCCCTGGGCGTGGTGCCCAGCATGCTGTGCACGCTCAACATCCCCGGCGTGACCTTTGGCATCTACAACTCGCCCATGCTGCTCTCCGTCGGCTTCCTCGTGGGCTTCGCCCCCGTCGCCTTCTGGTTTGCCGGCGCGCTGCTGGGCAACTTTGGCATCATCGTGGGTGGCACCGCTGCCGGTCTGTTCGACGTTGTGACTGCACAGGGCATCGTCAAGTCCCTGGGCATGGGCCTCATGATGGGCTTTGGCGTCGCCGTCGTCCTCAAGGACATCCTGCCACAGGTCGCCGGTATCGTCCGCGGTCTTGCCGCCGACAGCTCCACCGACACCGACGAGCAGTCGCTCATCTCGGGCTCCCTTAAGCTCGACGCCGGCATCATCGGCCTGGGCGCCGCCGCCATCGCCGTGATCATCGCCATCGTGCTTGACCTTGGCCCCGTTCCGGCCGTCATCGTGACGCTGTTCACCTTTGTCACCACCATCATGAGCGCACAGAGCTGCGGCCAGACGGGCATCGACCCCATGGAAATCTTTGGCCTCATCGTTATGCTCATCGTGGCTGCCTTCGCTCAGATCGCTCAGGTCAAGCTGTTCTTTATCGCTGGCATCGTAGCCGTGGCGTGCGGCCTTGCGGGC
The DNA here is from genome assembly GCA_900539035.1 of uncultured Collinsella sp. GTDB lineage: Bacteria > Actinomycetota > Coriobacteriia > Coriobacteriales > Coriobacteriaceae > Collinsella. The sequence goes on from UQAU01000021.1 coordinate 12,021, forward strand.
GACGTCATGAACGACTTTAAGGCCGGCGCCGTGCTGGGCACCAACCCGCGTGCGCAGTGGATCGGCCAAGCCATTGGCGGCATCGTGGGCGCCCTGGTCGCCGCCGCCGTCATGGTCGCGCTCGTAACCGCCTATGGCCCGGACGCCTTTGGCCCCGACAAGAGCTTTGTCGCCGCGCAGGCAAGCGTCGTCGCCACCATGGTCTCGGGCATCCCGAGCGTGCCGTGGTTCGTTGGCGGCTTTATCGCCGGCATCGTCATGTACTGGCTCGGCATTCCGGCCATGATGATCGGCCTGGGCGTGTACCTGCCGTTCTACATGTCACTCACGGCATTCCTGGGCTCCTGCGTCAAGCTCGCCTACGACAAGTGGTCCGCCCACCGCGATGCCACCGCTGGTCTTTCTGACGAGGAGAGGGCTGCCAAGGACGCCGCCTTCCAGGAACAGGGCCTGGTTGTCGCCAGCGGCCTGCTCGGCGGCGAGTCCATCGTCGGCGTTATCCTGGCGTTTGTCTCCGTGGGTCTGAGCCTGCTGGGCTAAGTCGAGCAGCTGCTCGACAGCAACCATATTGCCTACGATTTGCCCGGTCGGTAGCTTTCGCGGCTACCGACCGGGCTTTTTGATATCGAAACAAAGATAGGACGGCGCGCTGCGTATGACAGCGCGCCGGCCTTATCGGTTAAGCCATCGAAGCGCTCCTGCTATGAACCGAAGTTCGTTGCAGAAACTACGCTCGAAACGCTACATCTGCTTGCGACGACGATCGCTCAGCGTCACACCAGCGGCCACGAGAGTGATACCGCCGATGACGAACACCTCGCCCGCAAGAGCGGAATTGTCGCCAGTCTGGGCGAGCGCGGCAGGCGCAGCCTGTTTCTTGGCAACGGGGGCCTTTGCAGCAGCCTGCGCAACCTGAGGCTTGGCCTGCGGCTCGGCCTTGGGATGATACTTGTCGTACTCGGCCTGCGCGGCAGCCAGGGCATCCTTGGCATCGCCAAGCTCGGCAAGCGCGGCGGCATAGGCGTCGTTGGCATCGGACAGCTTGGCATCGGCATCGCTCAGAGCAGCCTTGAGACCAGCAGCGGCATCGACGGCAGCCTTATAGCGAGCGTAGGCAGCGTTCAGCTTGACCAGCTTCTCGTTGCCCGTCGTGCCCGCGGCAAGGGATGCCTTGTGGTCGACAGCCTCAAGATCGGCCTTGAGTGCCTCGTCGTTGGCAAGCTCGGCCTTGGCCTTGACGATCTCGAAGTTCGCATCGACGACGGCTCCGTTGGCGGCCTCGAGCTGCTTCTGGGCATCGGCGACACCGGCGACGGTAGCGTCATAGGTGGCCTTGGCGTCGTCGACCGCCTTCTGGGCGCCGGCGAAGCGCTCGAAGGCCTTGTTCGCGGTAGCCAGCTCGCCCTCGGCGGCCTTGGCCTTCGCCTGTGCGTCGGACAGGGCCTGCTTCTTGGCGGCAACTGCCTGCTTGGCGTCCGAAAGAGCGGTCGCGGCGTGCGTATCTGCGGCCTGAGCCTTGTCAACGCCAGCCTGGGCAGTGTCGTCGGCCTTCTTGGCATCGTCAAGCGAGCCCTGCTTATTCGCAAGGTCCGCCTGGGCGGCATCGCGCTTGGCGGCAAGGTCCTTGACCGAAGCCGTGGCGTTGTCATACGCCTCATTGGCCTGTTCGGACTTTGCCTTGGCGGCATCGCGGGCGCTGCGAGCCTTCGCCTTGTGAGCAGCGGCCTCGGCTGCCTTCGTCTTGCTGTCAGCAAGCGTGGCGTTTGCCTTATCGAGAGCTGCCTGGGCAGTGGCAGCCTCGCCCTTGGCGGTATCGAGGTTCTGCTCGAGGGACTCGATGTCGATTCCGCCGAGCGCGTCCTTCGCGGCGTTGTATGCCGTCTTCGCGGCGGCGGTGCCGGACTTAGCCTTCTCGTACTCGCCCTTGGCGGTGTTCACGTTCGTGTCGGCTGCGGTATAGGCGTCTTGTGCGCCTTTCTGATTATTGAGAGCAGCGAGATATGCCGTATCGGCCGTGCCCAGCGTCTTCTGCGCCTCGGCGAGCTTGCTCTGGAGCTCCTTGAGTTGCGCCTTCTGCGCCTGCGTGCCGCCAGCGTTATAGGCAGAATCGATGTAGTCGTTGACGAGCTTCTTGAACTCGGAAACAGTGAAATCAGCCTGAGTGTCATCAGCGCTGTAATCGAATATGGTTACCTCGGAATCGGTGTTCTTACCGCTACCGGTCGCGATGCCGATAGCCACCGTAGCGGAATCGATAATGTTGAGATAGTGCCCGCAGGCGTCTCCTCTTTGATTGCCATTCTTATCTTTTGTACCGTGGTACACATCGTAATAGTTTTGGTAGATATAGTACGAATCATAGCGATGAGCCATGAGATCTTTGCCGGCCTCGCTATCCACACCGTACTTTTTAATCCAATTCTCGTAATTAACCTTCTCCTGAGTGTAGAGACCGGTGTAGGGCCAGCCCAGGGTATCCTCGGTCTCACCACCGGTATATGCACCGCCACCACCTGCGAGATTCTCAGCATTATCGAAGTAACAGTTCGAGTGATCCCAAATATTCGATGAATATGAGGCGTTGAGTGCAGCTGCTGCGGTCATGCGGAGGCTGACGCTGAGCGCCGACTGACCGTTCGCCTTGCGGAGGTTGTTCTGGGTGTCGAGATATGTCAGGGCGTTGCGCAGCTGTTCCAAGGAAAGCGGATTGGTGTCGCGAGACATGTCCTGATCGACGTAATCGTCATACCACTCGGCTTTGTCGTCAGCGCCGGTGAGTGTAGCCATTGCGTCCTTGGCGTTCGATTTCTGCATAGCCGTGAAATCGCTGCTGTTGCTGATGTAGGCCATAAAGCCGAGCATGCCCTTATTGATGACTTCCTGGTCAACGGTCATGTTGGACTTGAGGTCAGCAATCTGCTGCTCAAGAGCCTCAACCTGGACATTAGCAGCGTCATAAGCCTTTTCCGCGGCGTTCGAAGCAGCGCAGGCTGCCTCCCACTCACTGCGCTTCTGCTTGCGAACTTCGACAAGCTTATCGTACGCGGTCTTCTTGTCGGCCTCGGTCTGCTGGGCCTGCTCGTATGCCGTCTTCGCGGCGTCACGCTTACTGGCCGCGTCCTTGTACTCCTTGTTTGCCGCATCGTATGCAGACTGGGCAGATGCTACAGCAGCGTTGGCGGCGTTGGCCTTCTCCTGCGCGGCAGCGACGGCAGCCTGGGCGGCCTGCAGATTTGTCTGTGCGGTGGCGTCGGCATCCGTCGCGGCATTGAGCTCCGCCTGCGCGGTCTTGAGCTCACCAGCAGCAGCTTTCTTGGCGGCCTCAAGCGCACTCAGGTCAACACCCGTACCCGAGACGGCAGCATCGAGCGCGGCCTGCGCCTGGTTGAACTTCTGCTGGGCGTTATCGCGCGCGGTGGTTGCGGCTGCGAGAGCAGCGGCAGTCTCCTGCTTCTTGGCCTGGGCAGTCGTCAAAGCTGCCTCGGTATTCTGCTTTTCCTGCTGGGCGCTGGCCTCGGCAGCCTTGGCCTGGTCCAGATTGTCCTGTGCAGTAGTAACGGCCTTATTGGCGTCATCGAGCTTTGCCCGCGCGTCCTCGACGGCCTTCTTGGCGGCCTCGTACTCGTCCATACCCATGGCCTCGAGCTTGGCCTGGGCATCATCGAGGGCCTTCTTGGCCTCATCCTGCTTTGCCTTGGCGTCCTTGAGCGCCTGGGTCTTATCCTCGACACTCTTGTTGGCCTGTTCGAGCTGATCGTTCAGGTCGCCCAGCTTCTTCTGCTGCTGCTCGGTCTTTTCGACGGCTGCCTTAAGCTCGTCGATCTTCTCCTGAAGCGCGGCGACTTCTGCTGCGTTCTGCTCGATTTCGTTGTCGCTCACAGCCTGCGAGGCCTGATTCTTTTGCTGCTGTGCCTGCTTTTGAGACTGGCCCGCCGCGTCGGCCTTCTTCTGGGCGGCATCGTAGGCGGCCTGAGCGTCCTTGAGCTGCTTTGCCGACTCCTCGGCCAGCTAGGCAGCCGTCTTTACGACCGCTTGGTTACCGGCGGCAACGGTATTCTCTACAGAACTACCCCCCCCTGAACAGAATCGCCGTTATCGGTTGACGGTGCGGCGATTGCCGCCAGCGGCGACATGAGCGGCTGAGCGATGAGGCCCGCCGTCAAAACGGTTGCGACGGCGCGGTTAGCAACGCCCTTGACGTTGACAGTCTTGGCCCGAGGCTCAAAGTGTTGTGGACTGTAGTTTGCCATGGCTTTCTCCCTTTGACACGGATGTATCCATACGTATCAAACGGTAGCTGTCGATTTTTGAATTCTGTTGCGCAACATTGGCGACCAGCGTATTTTTTGAAATTCACGCTCTCGTGCTTCACAGTTTCGTCACATTTGAAGGAGCTGGTGCATCATATTCTCGCGGGATGGAATTGAGCCTGTGATTTGCATTTGCTCCCGCGTCATCCGCCCTATCTGATTCCACATCCAACAGACACCCCGCCCGCCACGGTGTAGAGTTAGGACAACGGGCGCGTTGCGCGGACCGCGCTGGAACGAGGTGGACATGGAACTCGACAAACAACAGATCAAGCGACTACGCGAACGCCATCACCGGCGCCACGGCATCCGCCCTGCCCATAGTGAGGCTGCCGAGCAGGCTGGTCGCTTTTTAAAGCGCGCGTTCAACATTCGCGAGGGACGCGCGCCCTATCATGTGATCCGCAAGCGTTTTGTAAACGGCGCGCGTCTGACTGGCTCTCACCTGTGTATCCTCATCATCGCCATGCTCATCGCAAGCATCGGCCTCGATATCGATTCGGACATCGCCATCGTGGGCGCCATGCTCATCTGCCCGCTTATGGGATCGGTCCTTGCCATGGCATATGGCATCGCCACGCTCGACCGCGAGATTACCGTCGAAGCCGTCGCCAGCCTTGCGCTGCAAATGGCCTTTTGCCTGGTCACATCCACGTTGTACTTTAAGCTCTCGCCCCTCGGCACCACCACGGCCGCCATTATCGACAACTCGACGCCCACCGTGTGGGACCTTGCCGTCGCGCTCGCGGGCGGCTTTGCGGGTGGCCTGGGCAACTCGCGCGACCAGGAACCCGCCACGCTCATCGCCGGGGTGGCTGTGGCGACCGCGCTCATGCCGCCCCTGTGCGCGGCGGGCTATGGCATCGCCATCGCAAGCGGGTCACTGTTTCTCTCAGCGCTCTACGAATTTGGCATCAACGTGGTCTTTATCGCACTGGCGGCCGAAGCCGTGCTGCTTCTTTTGCGTGTGCCGCTCAAGCGCGACCTCAACGGCGACGGCATTGTAACCGCTGAGGAAGACGCCGAGGTCGACGAGCTGTCGCGCAAGGTGCGCCGCCGCATCATTATGGGCACGGTAGTCTTTGCCATCCCCTGCATCGTTATGACGGCGGGTTCCATTGGCTCGGCGCAGGCCGGCGTGCAGGACGGCTACGGTGTCACCGAAACTACGCGCGAACTTGCCGCGGTGCTGCCAGGCTTTAAGGATTACACCGTCGCCGTCGAGACCTCGGCTACCGAAGGGGACGAGGAGGGCATCGTCGAGCGCGAGATTGTCGCCCATGTGACGACAAGCGAGGCGCTTGGGGCACACGACCGTCACGTCGCCCGGAAGCTCATCGACCTCAATGTGCCCGAGCTCGATCGTGTGGAGTTTGATGTGGAGTAATGCGGGACGCGAGGCGGGCCCGGCGCGAGCGCGCGCAGCCACGGGGCACAGGCGCAGCCAAGCGCAGCGCTACAGCTCGTACTTGTACACGCGGTAGATGTACTTCTCGGCTTCCATTTCGTAGGCGGCGATGGGCAGTCCATAGCGATCGTACTCGGCAAAGGTCTTGACCTGGCCCGATGCCACGAGCATACTATTCGAATCGCCGACGCGCTGCGCACTGCTGACGTAGCCCGAGAACGGCACCGCGATCTGGTCCACAAGCTCGTAGGTGCGTGCGGTCTCGTCTACCGTAAAGATGCGCCCAAACGAATGCGTGCCCTTGTTGTAGTCGGTCACCACCGCGGAGCCCAGCTGGCCCCAGTCGAACTTGGGATAGCTTTCGGCCGCACCAAAGTTGTTGTCGTATAGCAGCACCTGATAGCGACCGGTCGTTGCCGTGTCAGAACTCGGCAGATACGTCACGCTGTGCTGGCCCGCGTTGAGCGAAAAATCGCCCTGGGCCTGCAGCAACTTGTCCTCAAAGCCCGAACCGGCCCAAAAATCGGACAAGCCCACGGAAGGCTGTAGCAAGGTCATTTGTGCAACATATGTCCAACAAAAACGGGTGGTAGCCGGTACGACTACCACCCGTTTGTCTTATATCCGGCTCGAAGTAGGCCAACTACTTCTTAATGCCGCGTCCCAGACGATTGGCGACCGATGCAACGGCCTCCTCGCTGGCCGGCCCACAGCTCACGCAGCCATCATGGGCACGCATCTGGCCGGTGACCTCGTCCATCGCGAGCGGCGCCACCTTCTCGAGCTTAAAGCCCTTGCCAGCGCGCATGTTCTCCTTTGCCACGCTGATCATGAGCTTAATACGGTTGAGCTGGTTGACCTCAGACGCACCGGGGTCGTAGTCCACCGCGACGATGTTGCTCTCGGGGTGCTGACGGCGCAGCTCCTTGATCACGGCCTTGCCCACCACGTGATTGGGCAGGCACGCGAAGGGCTGCGTGCAGATGATGTTGGGTGCGCCATGGTCGATCAGGTCGAGCATCTCGGCCGTGAGCAGCCAGCCTTCGCCCATGTTGTTGCACACCGAAAGCACCGTGCGGGCCTTGTCGGCCATGGTGCCGATGCGCTCGGGAGCCTCAAAGCGGCGGGACTTTTCGAGCATCTCCTCCACCGGCGTACGCATCCAGTCCACGAGCTTAATAAGCGCTTGCATGCCCGCGCGCGTAGTGGCAGAGCTTCCCAGCTCGTCCTTCTGCAACTCGGCGTTGCTCATGGAGTACAGGAAGAAGTCGAGCAGACCCGGCACCACGGCCTCGCAGCCCTCGCGCTCGATCACGTCGACCACATGGTTGTTGGCCGTAGGGTGGAACTTGACCAGGATCTCGCCGACCACACCCACGCGCGGCTTGGTGCCCTCGCCCACGAGCGGCATGGTGTCGAACGCGCGGATGGCCTCGCGGCACAGCTTGGTGTAGTTGTGGCGGTTGAACTTGGGCGCCAGCTTGCGGGCTCGTGCCATGTATTCCTCGTAGAGCGCGTTGGCGGCACCGGGCGTGGCCTCGTACGGGCGGCAACGATAGAGCATCTGCATCATCACGTCGCCAAAGAGCACCGCGTAGACTGCCTGCTTAAGCAGCGCCGGCGTAATCTTAAAGCCGGGGTTGTCCTCGCCGAGCGCCACGGCCGAAAGCGAGATCACCGGAATCTCGGGGTGGCCGCTCTCGCGCAGGGCCTTGCGGATGAGTGCGATGTAGTTGGTAGCGCGGCAGCCGCCGCCGGTCTGGCTGATAACCACGGCCGTCTTGGACAGGTCGTACCGACCGCTCTCGATGGCCTCCATAATCTGGCCCGTCACCAGAATCGACGGATAGCAAATGTCATTGTTCACGTAGCGCAGGCCAGCCTCGACGGCATCGTGGTCGGTCGAGGGCAGCAGCTCCAAGTTGTAGCCGGCACCGCGGAACACCTCTTTGACCAGGTCAAAGTGAATCGGCGCCATCTGCGGGCACAGGATGGTGTAGCCCTCCTCGCGCATCTGCTCGGTAAAGGGCACCTTGGGCCACGCGGTCGAAGCACTCTCACGCTGCGCCTCAAACGTGTACTTGCGGCTCGCGAACGCGGGGGCATCCGTGGAGGGCGCCACCGGCGCGGCATCGCCTTGCTCGTAGGCCTCGCCCGCGGCCGTGGCATCGGCCAGGCGCTCGGCCTCCTGGTCCTTGAGCGCTGCCATGAGCGAGCGGATGCGGATGCGCGCGGCACCCAGGTTAGACACCTCGTCGATCTTAAGCACGGTGTAGATCTTGCCGCTGGCTTCCAGAATCTCCTGCACCTGATCGGTGGTCAGAGCGTCCAGGCCGCAGCCGAAGGAATTGAGCTGAATCAGGTCCAGGTCGTTGCGCATCGTCACAAAACGGGCGACGGCGTACAGGCGGCTGTGGTACATCCACTGGTCGACGACGCGGATGGGACGCTCGGGCTTCACCAGGTGCGCAAGCGAATCCTCGGTAAAGACCGCAAAGCCAAAGCTCGAGATAAGCTCGGGCAGGGCGTGGTTGATCTCGGGGTCGTTATGGTAGGGGCGGCCGGCGAGTACGATGCCGTGGCCGCCGTGGTCCTCGACCCACTTAAGAGCCTCCTCGCCCATAGTCTGGATGTCCTCGTGGAAACGCGCATCGGCCTCAAAGGCAGCGTTGACGGCAGCATCGACCTCGGAGCGCGTGATCTTGGGACCGCGCACGCGACCGCGACCGGCTTGCGCATCGGCCACACGGTCGACGGCGAGCACCTGGTACAGACGGCGCTTGAGCTCGGTCTTATCGTGATAGGGCACAAACGGATACAGGAACTCGATGTTCTGCTCGCGGATCTCGTCGATATTGAGCGCCAACGCCGTGGGGTAGCTCATGACGATGGGGCAGTTGTAGCAGTTGCCGGCGGTCGGATCCTCCTTGCGCTCCCAGCGCACGCACGGCATCCAAATGAAGTCGACATCGCGGTCGATAAGGTTCATCACATGGCCGTGGCTCATCTTTGCCGGGTAGCACACGCTCTCGGACGGCATGGACTCGATGCCCGCCTGGTAGGTCTTCTTGCTCGACTGGTCGGACAGCTGCACGCTAAAGCCCAGGCGTGTAAAGAACGCGTGCCAGAAGGGGTAGTTCTCGTACATGTTGAGTGCGCGCGGGATGCCGACGGTGCCGCGCGGGGCCTCGTCGGGACTCAGCACCTCGCGGTTAAACAGCAGCTCGTTTTTCTTTTTGAAGAGGTTGGGGGCCTCGGTCTTCTGCTTTTTGTGGCCGGCGCCCTTCTCGCAGCGGTTACCGGTAATGAAGCGCCTGCCGCTGCCAAAGTCGTTGACGGTAAGCTGGCAGTTGTTGGAGCAACGGCCGCAGCGGACGTGTTTTTGCGTCACGGTGAGGTGCGCGATGTCCTCGGCCGAAAGGATGGTCGAAGTGCCGTCGGCGCCGGCGCGATCGCGGGCGAGCAGGGCCGCACCATAGGCGCCCATGCAGCCGGCGATGTCGGGACGCACGGCGTGAACGCCAGTGAGCTGCTCAAACGCACGTAGCGTGGCATCGGACATAAAGGTGCCGCCCTGAACGATCACCTGGCTGCCGATCTCCTTGGGGTCACGCAGCTTAATGACCTTGAACAGAGCGTTCTTGATGACGGAATAGGACAGGCCGGCCGCGATGTCGCCCACCGTGGCGCCTTCCTTTTGCGCCTGCTTGACGCGCGAGTTCATAAAGACCGTGCAGCGACTGCCCAGGTCGACCGGAGCCTTGGCATGGATGGCAGCGTTGGCGAACGCGCGCACGTCCATGTTCATAGAGACGGCGAAGCTCTCGATAAAGCTACCGCAACCCGACGAGCAGGCCTCGTTGAGCATGATGTGCTCGATGACGCCGTCCTTGACGCGCAGGCACTTCATGTCCTGGCCGCCAATGTCCAGGATAAACTCGACGCCGGGCAGGAATGCCTTGGCGCCGCGCAGGTGCGCAACGGTCTCGATCTCTCCGGAATCAGCCTTGAGCGCCTCGATGAGCAGCGCCTCGCCGTAGCCCGTGGTAGTCACGTGGCCGATGGTGCAGCCGGCGGGGATGTGGTTGTAGAAATCGGCCATGATGACCTTGGCCGTGCCTAGGATGTCGCCGTTGTTGTTGCCGTACCAGGTGTGCAGCAGCTGACCGTCCTCGCCCACGAGCGCGGCTTTCATGGTGGTGGAGCCGGCGTCGATACCGATGAACACGCGGCCGGTGTAGCCTTCGAGCTTGCCCTTGGGGACGACTTCCTGGTCGTGGCGGGTTTTGAACTCGGCAAAGTCCTCGTCGGTGGCAAAGAGCGGATCCAGGCGCTCGACCTCGGCACCCTGTGTGTCGCCCAAGCTGTCGATAGCCTCGATGAGCTGCGGGAACGTGCTGAGTTTGTTGGACTCGTGCGCCATGGCGGCGCCGCTCGCCACAAACAGGTGAGCGTTTTGGGGCACGATACGGTGCTCCTCGTCCAGGTTGAGCGTGAGGTAGAAGCGGTGGCGCAGCTCGGAGAGATACTGCAGCGGGCCGCCCAGGAAGGCGACGTTGCCGCGAATGGGACGGCCGCACGCCAGACCCGAGATGGTCTGGGTCACGACAGCCTGGAAGATGGAGGCGGCCACGTCCTCGGGGCGGGCGCCCTCGTTGAGCAGCGGCTGGACGTCGGTCTTGGCAAAAACGCCGCAGCGGCTGGCAATGGGATAGATGGTGGTGGCGTTAGCCGCGAGCTTGTTGAGGCCACTGGCATCGGTGTGCAGCAGGGTTGCCATCTGGTCGATGAACGCGCCCGTGCCGCCGGCGCAGGTGCCGTTCATGCGCTGCTCGATCCCGTTGTCGAAGTAGATGATCTTGGCGTCCTCGCCGCCCAGCTCGATGGCGACATCGGTGGCCGGGATGAGGGTCTCGACGGCACGCTTGCTGGCGATGACCTCCTGGACAAACTCCAGATCGAGCCACTGGGACAGCAGCAGGCCGCCCGAGCCGGTAATGGCGCAGGTCATCTGGGCCGTCGGCAGCACGGTCGCGGCGCCCTCGAACAGGTCGCGGGCGCAGGCACGGACGTCGGTGTGGTGGCGCTGGTACTTGGCGTAGACGATCTGGTTGTCGTCGTTGAGCACGGCGAGCTTAACGGTGGTGGAGCCCACGTCGATGCCCAGGTGCAGGTTGCCGTGGGCGTTGCCGGGGTTGAAGATCGCGCCTTCGGGGGCGTGGGCGGCGGCTACGGGCTCGGCGGCGGTGGCGGGCTCGCTAGCGACGGACGTCTCCCCTGCCGCGTTCTTGGCATCGGCAACTGCCTCGGCAACTTTCTCGGCGGCCGCGGTCGCGGCCTTCTGCGCGGCGTCCACCACGGCGGGCGCGGCCTCGCGTGCAGCAGCGACCATTCGGTCCTTGATGCCCTCGACGAGTTTGCTCATCTGTCTCTCCTCTTAGTTGTTGGACCCGACGGTTGCGGCGGTGTCAGCCGCATCCTCGAGCTGCAAGTTCAATAGCTTCATGCCGTATTCCGGCACGTTGATATCGATGGGTTGGCCATACAGGTCACCAGGGCGCACAAAAGCGAGCACCGTCATAATGCGCGCCATGGTCTCGGGCGATTCGGTGAGTCCACGCTCAAACCAGCGCTGAATCAGGCCGACCTCGGCACTCACGACGTAGGTAACGTAGTAGTCAAAGAACGTGCCCAGCGCCAAGCCCAAAATGCCCGTCTGTGCACGCGGCACCACGGCCTCGCGTGCGGTATCGATGATCTTTTTAATAAAGGCGGGGTCGCCGCCCGGGCCCAGCAGGGCCCCGATAAGGTCGCGATTGGCCGCAAGATAGCGCAGCAGCTCAACCGAACCGGGTGCCGGCTCAAGATCATCGATGTTGTGATAGAGGTCGGGCAGCTGAGCTGCGGTGATGAGCTCAATGCGCTCACGGATCTCGGCCAGCAAGCCGTCCTCGATTTGATTGATAAAGTCGGGAATATCGCGGTAGTGCGAATAGAATGTGCGGCGCGTAAGGCCAGCGCGCTCGGTGAGCGACGCGACATTAATGCGCGAAAGGTCGCCGCTTTCGGCAAGCTCGCTGGCAAGTGCCTGGCGAAGGGCACGCTGCGAGCGAAGGGACCGGCGATCACATTTCTCGAGCTGGGACAAGCGTCCTCCTTGTTACTCAGCCTGTGCGCTATTGCACAGTGCGAGTATTATTGCACACCGTGTGCATCAACACGTAAAGGCAATATTTTAGATGTGACGAAGGGACAGTCCCTTTGTCACATTCAGCGACCGCCTAGGTTGTGCCAGTTGTGCCTGGCTTTTGAAGCGGCATTGCCAATTGTTCAAAATGTCATTCGTGGGTAGAATAGTGTCGACGGCAGCCCAAGTTCTGGAAAGCTGGGCAGCGCCGTTGTTTGCATTAGGGGGTCAACGCCTTAGCGGCGGCGACCCCTTCTGTTGCTCTTCGAACGCTGCTTGAGTGCCTCGGAAAGGCCGACAAGCGCCGTGAAGAACGAAACCAAAGCGGTCAGAAGTCTCACGAAATCAATCAAATCGGTCATGGGCATCACCTCCCATCGGATGGAGGGCGCTGCCCGGCACATGGAACTGCCGTCAACGATACCGATTCTATCAAAGCGCAGTTAGATATGCGAATGTTTGTTCGTATATAAGAAGATTGGAGCTCGGGCATGGCGAAGGAACAGTTCCTTTGCCATGCCCGAGCTTGTTGCCGGACTGTCACCTACATTTTTCGAGTTATTCGGCCACGCTGCTGGTTCTGTATAACTGCACCGCTGGGATTATCTGAGGGTTTTTGTCCTTATTTGAGTGCATACATGCCCATTTGCACACTTACGTCGCCGAATCAAACACCATTAGAGGTGTGAATGTTCCCGAGACGGCAACTTTAGCCCTTGAACGGCCTCCGGCAGGCCTAATAACTCGAAATTTGTTGGTGGCGAAAGCGTAACAGTCCTATACGCCAAAAGCCGGCATCTCCCAAGTGACAGGGGGACTGTCCCTTTGTCACATTATTTGATTATGGTGCGGGAAATCTGCTTGCGCATGGTGGCGAGCATGTGTTTGGGGACGGCATGAGTCATGCAGCTGCCGATGGTCACGCTCGCGGCGGCCTTGGCTGCATCGCTTGCGTTTTTGGTCGCGTAGCTGTGGCGGAAACGCTTGAGCATGGCGATGTCGTTGCCGCCGTCGCCGTAGACCGCGACCTCATCCTCGGCAATACCGTAGTATCCCGCCAGCCAGGCCACGCTCTCGCCCTTGTTGCACGCCACGTCCGTGATCTCGAACATCACCGGATCGAACGGCGCGTTGACCACGCGGTCCGATCGCTCGGCCAAATATGCTTTAAGGTCACGCTCCAGCTCGGGCGAGGTCACGCGGCAGTTGATCTTGCACACATCGTGGCGCAGGATGTCTCCGATCGACTGGTCGAAGTATTGTTCCTCGTGATACCCGCCACGTGCACGCATGCCACGCATCACGATACGCTTGATAGGGCTGTCCTTTTTAAAGCCCGCCTGATGCATCTCGAACGAGCCGCTCGAGAACATGCCATCGGGCGTGGAGCAATCAAAGCAAATGTCCGGAAACGCCTTGAGCAGCTCCTCGGTAACCTGCGGGTCGATGGTCCAGGTTTTGAGCACCTCGCCATGGCTGTCGCGCACGATTGATCCATTGGAGCAGCAGGCGTCAAGCGCCAGGCCCGTAAAGCCATGCTCGCCGATTGGCAACGTCGAGCGCCCGGTCGCGGGAACCACGTGGAGTCCCGCCTCAGTCAGCTCGCGAATGGCACGGCGGATGGTCCCATCTGCCTCGTGCAGGGCGTTCAGCAGCGTTCCGTCTAAGTCACTCGCAAACATCTTGATCATGGGCATGCCTCTCCTTCGTCTGCACGATATTGTAAACGAAGGAGAGGCACGCCCAAACAATGCCGTCCCGGCGCGGCGTACCACCGCCTCCACAAATTCACGGTGTCCCAGCGCGTTAAGGCAATCGCCACAAGCGACTTTTCAGCCGATAAAACAGCGCCGTCGTCAACGTCAGCACCGCCAGCATGCCTGCGAATACAATCGCCGGTGTCCATCGATCATATGCGAGCCCATAAACCAATTGGCCAATAGGCGTTGCACAGGAAAGCATCATATAAACGAGTGCCAGCACTTTTCCGCAGAGTTCCTTTGGCGCTGACCGCTGAACAAATGAAACGATTTCGACCGATGCAATGCTTGCCCACGCCATGACCCATGCCGAGCCGGCCACAAGCGCGGCAAACGCAAATTCATCAGGACCGCTCAGTAGCGTGACAATAATCGGCACGACTCCAAGACAGATCATCGCAACATATCGACATATGCCCTTGAAGGAAAAACGATGTGGCCAAATACCGACCAAACCACTGCCGACAAGACCACCTAAGCCCATAGCCACCTCAATAATCCCAACAAAGGATGACTGCATTCCGAGATGCTTCGCAACAATAACGGGAGCGCCAATCGTTAGCCCAACTAACTCAAGGTTCAGTACAGCCGCAATCACAATCACAACGAGCAATGATGCGTTTTGAAACAGGTAACGTATCGCTTCCAGAAAATCGTTTCGGCATTTCGCGCGAGTCGTGCTGTCCTCCATCTTTCCAGAAGGGGTATTTCGCTTGAGAGCGCCCCCGAACAGCAGGGCTGACATCGCAAACGTCAACGCCGCGGTTTCGCATAGAGTATCGATACCAAAGCACCCATAGACTGCCGTCCCGACTACAGGCCCCAAGATATTACTCATCATGGTTATCTGCGAGACCAACGCAGTGGCACGCTCAACCTTTTCTTGGCCCGTCATGCGCACCGTCTCAATTTGAAGCATCGGTTTCAGCAGCGATTGGATGCCATATTGGACGCAAAGCATTGCTGCCACGACAACCGCAAGAGGCAGCGAACGCTTCACGGGGATAAACAGCAGTGATGTAGCCATCAGAACAATGCCGAGTACCACAAGAACCCCGTGATGTCTTCCCCGATCCGCCAAGATCCCGCCAACCGGAGTCGCAAGCACGCTTGGCATGAACGCTATCGCCGCGACGGCGCCATATAACGTTGACGAGCCGCTGCAATCGAACAAGTAGAGCGGACACGCAAAGCACAGTGCTGACAACATTGAATACGCACACAGCTGTGCAACAAGAAGGCCAAATAGTCTGATAGATCGCACTGTTTTTGGCGCCAACGAAACGCTACCCCTCCGCATTCCAGCCATAAGCCTACCCCCTATACATACCACTAGTATGTATTTAATGACTTAAAAAGGGCAGCCGTGGCTACCCTCACAAATCAATTACATACCGTTGGTATCTATATTACCACCCGGCGCGGTCCCATACGTCCCAAATCTGCGCCGTTGTCTGAAGCACTTCATTACCCAAATCGAGCCCCACCGCAGCCGCCATCTGCGCCAAACATTGTGCGCGAGCGAGCATTCGCTCCTTGGGCTCGAGCGGACGGAACAATGGCAGCAGCCAAAGATTCGCCAACAACGATACGGCCTCCGCCGCTTCGCGCGGGCATTCGCACGCAATGGAGCCGTCGGCGATGCCCTCCTCGATCACTGGCAAGAGACAGCCATCGGCCGACTCGTCAAACGAGCCCTGGTACTGCATCGCCAGTAGACGCGAGCTTTTTACCGGATCCGCCGCAGGATGCATGCGTGCCCATAGCTCAATTTGTGGAACGACGGACTCGGGCGCGTACAGTCGCTTGAGTTTTTGGGCTCCGGTCATATTGTCAGCACCGATTGTCGCACGGCGACGCTCGACAATTGGAGCCATTGCCCGATCAAATGCGGCGTTGAAAATCTCTTCTTTGCTCTTAAAGTGATGATAGACAGCGCCCTTGGTCATGCCATTGAGGCGGTCGACGATATCTTGAATGCTCGTCCCCTCATAACCCTGTGCGCAGAATAGCTCCAGCGCCGCGTCGAGAATCTTCGCGACCGTCTCTTCGGGATATTTATTGCGACCCATAATCCGCCCATCTGCAACGCAAGTCTTGTGCTTCACTGCAGTATTTTAACGTTGCAGATGGCAGACGGTCGGTCCTACACCGCGGCGGGGCCGTGTTCGCCGGTACGGATGCGGATAACCTCCTCGACCGGCTCGACCCAAATCTTGCCGTCTCCAACGGCGCCGCAATCTTGGAAACGGCGCAGCAACGGGCGCGAAACGAACGGGAAATACGCGGGCAAGGGAGCCGTGGGCGCGCCCGTCCCGGCTAGCGCCGAAACAGCTCGTGAGCGCGGTCGCGGAGATTGGTTGCTCGAATGACACCTTCGTAGCGATTGATGCGCAGACGCGGGAAGGCATTGAAGAAGCGCAGGTCGCGGCGGCTGAGTGACACGTTCGGCACCGGACGGCTTATGCGCTTGCCGGCAAAGCGATGACTAAGCGACGGACGCGGCATGCTCGGCGCGGCATCGGCCACGCGGCGGGCAGCGAGCGCCAGGCCGCGAGCGCCGTCCGCGATAAACGTCGGCATCGAAGCCTTCTCGCGCAGGGCATCGAGCGTCGCGTCACCCAGCTCGGCCAGCCATGCGTTAACGGCACGGCTACGGATGTGCGTCTGTGTCACCGAGTCAATCGTCGATTCGGGAATGCGCTCGAGCATTGAGTCCGAGGCATCGGCAAGCGACTCGTTGATGCGGTCGGCAAGGTCGGCCCGGACGCGCTCCAGCTGATCGGACAGACGCCGCCAGCTGGCCAAAGAGCACACCGCGTCGACCATCATCGCGACCGCGACGATAAAGGCGGACAGCCGCACAATCAGCACCGGCAGATGGCCAAGCAGCCCCAGCAATGCCGGCTCCACTAAACGGCAAATGCATAACGCACCCAAGCCAAACGCGCAGGCCCAGTACAGGCAGATGCGCCCGTGCAGGTTAAACGGCAGATGCGAATAGTCCCAAAAGCGAGCGCCCGTTGTTTTTTCCAACAGCACGCCCACGCTGTACTCAATCACGCTGCATACGAGCGCTGCAGCGACAAACTGGCTCGACGCGTCAGGAATTCCGCGCAACAGCAGCCAGCAGGCAATGCCGCCCGCGCCATAGATGGGGCAACACGGTCCCAGCAAAAAGCCGCTGTTGGCAAAGCGTCCGTGGTTGAGCATGGCGCATACTGTCGACTCCCATGCCCAACCGCAAAACCCGTAAAAGGCAAACGAGAGCACCAGTGCCGAGAGCGGGCAGGCGGCAAGCGTCGCGCCGCCAAATGCCATGTCGATCGCGGTCCCCACCGTCTACCCTCTCCTCTTCTCGCTCGATTCGCTGCTCACGCCATCGTCCGCCTCGTCCTTGCGCGGCAGACGACCGGCGACCGTCTCGCGCAGCGCGCACCATTTATCCGCCAGACACACAATCCAAGCCTCACGGCACGTCGGCGGCACCGGTACCAGCGGAAACATATGGCGCGCGATAATATTCCGCTCGCGCGGCGTCAGCTCAAAATCTTCCTCGGCACGCGTCAGGGCAAAAAACGGGTGGCGAAAGCCATGCAGCCGATGGCTTGGGTCGGGATCGTGCCAGTCATAGAGAAAGTAATCGTGTAGCAGGGCCCCGCGCAGCAACGAGGCGCGGTCGACCGAGACACCGACGCGGCCCAGGCGCTCGGCAAAGGACAGACTTGCCCGCGCCACCGAGGTCACATGTGCATACACCGTCACATCGCCATGCTGGATAAACTCGCGCGTCAGGTCCAGACGGCCCGCCTGTGCCAATTGACGGGCAGCATGGTCTACTTCGCACGCGATTTTCTCGGCACGAACGACATCGGACATGCTGCCTCCTTCCAGCGACTCACGGCGACAAGCCACGGCCTGCACACATTGAATAAAATCACCATGGAATCTATCAGTATGGCATCTGACAAAACGTTTTGCCCCACCAGTTGGCGAATTACCGCGCCGCCGTCACATATCAAACGTCAAAATGTGCGAGACTGTTTTGTGCAATTGTGCCGGCCAAGGGAGTGCCGGCGCACGATTCGCATGGAGTAACCCACAACGATGCTGCTTACGCAAACGACAACGCCCGAGGACGTCAAGGCTCTTAATCGCGCCGAGCTCCCGCAGCTCTGCGACGAGATTCGCCACGCCATCCTCGAAAGCTCCGCCGCCGTCGGCGGACACGTTGCCCCCAACTTGGGCGTCGTTGAGCTTACGGTCGCACTCCATCGCGTGTTTAACTCCCCCACCGACAAAATTGTCTTTGACGTTTCGCACCAGACCTACGCCCACAAGGCGCTGACTGGGCGCGCGTACACTTATATCGATCCGGAGCGTTATGGTGAGGCTTCTGGCTTTGCCAATCCCGACGAGTCCGAGCACGACCTGTTCGCCATGGGCCACACCTCCACATCGGTGAGCCTGGGCTGCGGCTTGGCACACGCCCGCGATCTGGCAGGCGACAGCTACAACGTCATTACCATCATTGGCGACGGCTCGCTTTCGGGCGGCTTGGCGTTTGAGGGCTTTAACAATGCCGCCGAACTCGATAGCAACCTGATCATCATCGTCAACGATAACGACCAGTCCATTGCCGAAAACCATGGCGGCCTGTATCGCAATCTGGCCGAGCTGCGCGCCAGCAACGGCACCTGTGAGCGCAACGTTTTCCGCGCGATGGGGCTCGACTACCGCTACCTGAACGCCGGCAACGACGTGTTGGCCCTGGTCGACACGCTGCAGGAGCTGCGCGACATCGACCACCCCATCGCGCTGCACGTCTCCACCGCCAAGGGCAAGGGCTTTGAGCCGGCCCAGAGCGACCCGGAACGCTGGCACCACGTGGGTCCGTTTGACATGGCAACTGGCCGCAAGCTCTGCCCGGGCCATCCGAGCGAGCCCGCACCGCGCACCTATGCCGATATTACGGGCGAGGCGCTCAGCGCCGCCATCGAGCGCGATCCGCAGGTCGTGGGCATCACGGCCGCCACGCCCTACATCATGGGCTTTACACCCGAGCTTCGCGCTGCCGCCGGCAAACAGTTCGTCGACGTGGGCATTGCCGAGGAGCACGCTGTGACCTTTGCCACCGCGCTTGCACGCTCGGGCGCCAAGCCAGTCTTTGGTGTGTACGGCACGTTTTTGCAGCGCGCCTACGACGAGCTGTGGCACGACCTGTGCCTCAACGACGCCCCGGCAACCATTTTGGTGTTTGGTGCGTCAATCTTTGGCACCACGTCCGAGACGCACCTCTCGTTCTTCGATATTTCCATGCTGGGCGGTCTTCCCAACATGCACTACTTGGCGCCGGTCTGCATGGAGGAATACCTATCCATGCTGAGTTGGTCGCTCGACCACCGCGAGCATCCCGTGGCGATCCGTGTACCGGGCATCGGCCTGGTAAGCCGCCCCGACTTGGCGCCCGCCGAGGACGCCGACTACGGTGCCGTTCGCTACAACGTGGTGCGTCAGGGCCGCGACGTTGCCGTGCTCGCACTCGGCGATTTCTTTGAGCTGGGCGAGCGCGTGGCAAACCGCTTGGCCGCCGAGTACGGCATCGAGGCCACGCTCGTCAACCCGCGCTTTGCAACCGAACTCGACCGCGAGTTCCTCGATAGCCTTGCTGCCGAGCATCGTGTTGTCGTCACCCTCGAGGACGGCATCTTGGACGGCGGCTGGGGCGAGCGTGTCGCGTGCTACTTGGCCTGCACGCCCGTGCGCACGCGCACCTTCGGCATCGCCAAGGGCTTCCCCGATCGCTACGACCCCAACGAGTTGCTCGCTCAGAACGGCATGACGGTCGAGAACATGGCCGCCGAAGCCGTGAGACTACTCAACGAGTAAGAAAACCTCCGCAAGGGAAGCGCCCCTGCGGAGGTTTTTATTTTCACAGCTCAATTATCTCAATCTGTAACATCTATGGCCCGAATTCCCGTCTAACTGTTACAGATTGAGACAAGATGTCTTAGTCCCAGACCTTTGTCTCAATCTGTAACAGGTAGAGACCTTTTGGCCGTCCAGATGTTACAGATTGAGACAAAGCAGCAAGGCATGCCGTTGCATCGGTCAAAACCACCACAAAGGTGCCTGTCCCTTTTTGGTAGGTAGAATAACCCATAAGGTAAGTATGTTTCTGAGTTATTTCGTGTTGACCCGTCTGAGCGCAATAGGGTATAACTCTACTCAACCGCTAGGGATTTTATTGAGAAAGGTGTTCTACTATGAGCAAGAACCTCTCCCAGCAGGTCGTTCTCGACCGCCGCGGCTTCGTTGCCGCCACCTTCGCAACCGTTGCCGGCCTTGGTCTTGCCGGCTGCTCTGACACCAGCGCCGAGGCCGACAAGGGTTCCGCCACCGGCTCCTCCAAGGGCTCCGAGGATACCGAGGTTTCCGCCACGCTCGATGCCAAGGCATTCGACAAGCTCGTCAACGACGGCCCCAAGGCCGATGACGACGCCATCGCCGCCAGCACCTGGGCGACGGCCGTCAAGGACGCCGGCGTCTTTAAGATCGGTGGCGTTCAGACCTCCACGCTCTTCTCCCTCCTCAACGAGAAAGACGGTCAGACCCGCGGCTTCGACGCCGGTATCGCACAGCTCCTGTCCAACTACATCCTGGGCAAGAACAAGGTCGAGATCACCCAGGTGACCTCGGACACGCGCGAGTCCGTCCTGCAGAACGGCCAGGTCGACGCTGTCTTTGCCACCTACACCATCACTGACGAGCGCAAGAAGCTCGTATCCTTTGCCGGTCCCTACTACTACACCCAGCAGGCCATCCTGGTGCTCGCCGATAACGACGACATTAAGAGCGTCGACGACCTGGCCGACAAGAACGTCGCCGTCCAGTCCGGCTCCAACGGCCCCGCCATCCTGGAGGAGTTCGCTCCCAAGGCCAGCCAACAGGAGTTCAAGACCGACGAGGAGGCCCGTCAGGCACTCCAGCAGGGCCGCGTTGATGCCTACGTCATCGATAACAACATGCAGCAGAGCGCCCTGGTCCGCGAGCCCGGTAAGTACAAGATCGCCGGTAAGCCCTTCGGCAGCAAGGAGCCCTATGGCATTGGCCTGCCGCTCGATTCCGACGGCGTCGCCTTTGTCAACGACTTCCTTAAGAAGATCGAGGACGACGGCACCTGGACCGAGCTGTGGCAGATCTGCATCGGCGACCGCACGGGTGACACCAATGTTCCCGAGCTGCCCGAGATCGGCGCCTAGGCAACGAGCCTGGTAACGGCCGCAACGAAACCATATGGAAACGCACGATGCGCTTTATTGCGGTAAACTGTTTCCTCACAGAGTTGTCGGGGCTTCCGTACACACGGGAGCCCCTTTCCTTATCGGCGGGAGGTCCGCATGAGTCTCTCCGAACTCTGGTCGCTCTATGGCCAGAACTATATCGACGCGCTGCTAGCAACCTGGGGTATGACGCTTGAGTCGTTTGCCATCGCCATGGTGCTGGCCGTCGCCGTCACCGTGATGCGCGTGTCGCCGCTCAAGCCGCTGCGCGTCTTTGGCGACCTGTATGTCCAGGTCTTCCGTAACATCCCCGGCATCGCACTGCTCATCATCGTCGTCTATGCGCTGCCGCCGCTCAAGGTCGTTCTGCCCTACCGCACCTGCGTTATCGTCGCCACGGTCCTTTTAGGCTCGGCCTTTGGCTCCGAGAACTTTATGAGCGGCATCAACACCGTCGGCGTCGGCCAGGTGGAAGCCGCCCGCTCGCTGGGCATGAACTTTAGCCGTATCCTCGCCAAGATCGTGATTCCGCAGGCACTGCGCTCGAGCGTGCTGCCCATGACCAACCTTTTTATCGCCGTCATGCTCACCACCGCGCTCGGCAGTCAGGTGCCGTTGCAACCGCAGGAGCTCACCGGCGTGGTGAGCTATATCAATACGCGTTCGCTCGGCGGCGTCGCCGCGTTCTTTATCTCGGCGCTCGGCTACCTGGGCACGGCCTTTGTGGTGAGCCACATTGGCAACTACATCGATAAGAAGGTGAGGATCCTCCGATGAGCAAGCGCTCCACCTCCGCGCTTACCATGCGCGATGCGCTCTACGAGGCTCCCGGGCCCAAGATGCGCGCCAAGATTCGCATCGGCACCGCTATCTCGCTTGTTGCCGTCGCCGCGCTCGCCGTCCTGGTACTGCAGCGCTTTTATGTGACCGGCCAGCTTTCGGTCCACTATTGGTATTTCTTTACGCACCTCACCACCTGGAAGTTCCTGCTTGCCGGCTTTGAGGGCACCGTTAAAGTCGCACTCACCGCCGGCGTCATTGCGCTGGCACTGGGCTTAGCCCTTATGCTCGGCCGCACCAGCGGCATCAAGCCGTTGCAGCTGGTTTGCCGCGTGCTCACCGATTTCTTCCGCGGCGTGCCGAGCCTGCTGTTCATCTACTTCTTCTTTTTGGTGCTACCCCAGTACAAGATCGCGCTGCCGTCGTTTTGGATGCTCACGCTTCCCGTCGCGCTCGCTGCCGCCGGCGTACTCGCCGAGATCTTCCGCGCCGGCGTCAACGCCGTGCCGCGCGGCCAGGTCGAGGCCGCCCAGGCACTCGGTCTCTCCAAGGCTAAAATCACCTTTAAAATCGTGTTGCCGCAGGCTATTCGGTTTATCATTCCGTCCTTGATTTCGCAGCTTGTGGTCGTAGTCAAAGACACCACCGTCGCCTATGTGGTGAGCTACCCCGACCTCATGCAGAATGCCCGCGTGCTCATTACCAACTACGACGCCCTCGTGTCGGTCTACCTGGTAATCGCGGTCATCTACATCCTCGTCAACGTCGCAATTAACAAGGCCGCCGTCTACGTTTCGCACAAGACCGGCGCGACCATCATCCGCTAACGCTTTACCATTTCTAATCATAAGGAGCCGAGCACCATGGCACAGAGCACCTCTTCCACCGGCAATCAGCCGCTAATCGAGCTCAGGCACGTCGATAAGCACTATGGCGATCTACACGTCCTCAACGACATCAATCTCTCGGTCGACCGCGGCGAGGTCGTCGTTGTGATCGGACCCTCGGGCTCGGGCAAGTCGACCATGTGCCGCACCATCAACCGCCTGGAAACCATCGACTCGGGCGAGATCCTCATCGAGGGCGAGCCCCTGCCGCAGGAAGGCAAGGACCTTGCCCGCATGCGTGCCGAGCTGGGCATGGTGTTTCAGCAGTTCAACCTGTTCGCACATATGACCGTACTGCAGAACGTCATGCTGGGGCCGGTCGATGTGCTGGGCGTGTCCAAGAACGAGGCCCGCGAGCGCGCCATGGACCTGCTGGGCCGCGTGGGCGTTGCCGAGCAGGCCGATAAGGTGCCCGCACAGCTCTCGGGCGGCCAGCAGCAGCGCGTAGCCATCGCCCGCTCGCTTGCCATGCAACCCAAGGCCATGCTTTTTGACGAGCCCACGAGCGCCCTCGATCCCGAAATGATCAACGAGGTGCTCGAGGTCATGGTTCGCCTGGCCCAGCAGGGAATGACGATGATCGTCATTACGCACGAGATGAACTTTGCCCGCCGCGTGGCCGATCGCGTCGTCTTTATGGCCGACGGCCAGATCGTGGAAACCGGCACGCCCGACGAGTTCTTCGACCACCCCCAGACCAAGCGCGCCCAGGACTTCCTCAACTCCATCAAGGGCCACTAACCAGACCGCCCACCCGCCCGCCATGCCCATCCAAACTCGAAAGTTACACCTATGATCGGAACTCGCACTTCATCGTCATACACCCCGCATGTCGACGTCGACCCCGCCGACCGCCCACTCATCCTCGTCGCACCGCGTTGGGAAGAGGCAAAGCCGTTTTTGAGCGAGACGCTCTCCCCCAACGAGGAAATCGCAAGTGTCTTTGTCGATGCCATTCTTGCCGCTGGCGGCCTGCCGCTGCAGATGTCCATCACCGAGGACATTGAGGTTATCCGTCATTACGTTGAAATCGCCGACGGTATCGCTATTCCCGGCGGCCCGGACGTCAACCCCAAGCGCTGGGGCGACGAGCGTCCCTACGACCCCACACTGTGCTGCGAGATTCGCGACCGTTTTGAGTTTAAGCTGGTTAACGAGGTGCTTCGCGCCAAAAAGCCACTCTTTACCACCTGCCGAGGCACGCAGCTGCTCAATGTCGCCACCGGCGGCACCCTGTGCATGGACGTGCCGAGCCTGGGCGCTCGCGAGGGCCGCACGCAGTGGCGCCATACCCACGTGCTCAACGATCCCGTGCACCCCGTCGAGGTCGTGCCGGGCTCGCTGCTGGAGCGCGCGGTTGGCGGGTACAGGCTGATCCAGACCAACTCCGCACACCACTGCTGCGTCGATCGTCTGGGTAAAAGCACGCGTCTGGTCGCCAAGGCAACCGATGGCGTGCCCGAGTGCATCGAGGTCGAAGGCCAGCCATTCTGTCTAGGCGTGCAATGGCATCCCGAGTACACGTGGAAGACGCTCGAAACCGACTTTAACCTGTGGAAGTCGTTTGTCGAGGCAGCGGCCAAGGTAAAGCAGGCCCGCTAGCTCGCGAACCGCACAACAGATAAGGGCGCCCCGCCGGCCACATGGTCCGGCGGGGCGCCCGATTACCTAGTTGCGGCCGGCCCCCCGGCCCACCCGCGCACGCGGTTATTCCGCCCCCGCGC
>UQAU01000022.1 GCA_900539035.1 uncultured Collinsella sp.
CCAGGCGCCCGGATGCGTCATGCCGAAATGGCGCGAAGCACGCGGTTGACAAAACTATAGAGACACGTCCCAAATTGGCTGCCCATGGGAAACTGCGACCCGGTTTTTGGCCGAATAGTGGGTCGCAGTTTCCGGATGGGGTGGGTTGCGGAAAGTGCGACCCGGAATATTGCTCCAAAACGGGATGCATTTTCCGCGCGGCAGCATCTCCGCGACCGGGCAGCGCGCCAGCTTCGTTACTCGCCCAAGATCAGCTCGGCGAGTGCGTCCTGGGTGTCCACCACGTAGTCGGCGCCGGCGGCCTCCAGCTCTGCGCGGCCGCGGAAGCCCCAGCTGACACCCACGCTCTTAAGGCCGGCGTTGTGGCCGGTCAGGATATCGACATTCGAATCGCCCACATAGAGCGTGGTCGCCGGATTGGCGCCCAACTCCTTCATCACGTGCAGCGTGACGGGCGCTTCGGGCTTAGGCGGAAACGCATCGACACGGCCTTGCACCAGCGCAAAGCGCTCGGAACCAAAGTATTTCTCGATAAGCGGGGCTGCCGAAATATGATCCTTGTTGGTGAGCACGGCAAGCTGAATGCCCGCGGCGCGCAGACGGTCGAGCATCTCAATCGTGCCGGCGTAGGGGGCGGTGTGGTCCTCCTTGTGCTCGCCGTAATAAGCTCTAAACTCGGCAAGTGTCTGCTCAAACATACGGCCGTCGCCCGCGTATTCGGCGGGCATAAAGCGCTCGACCAGCTTAAGCATGCCGTTTCCCACTTTGTAGCGGTACTCGTCCACGGCAAACGTGGGCCAGCCGTGCATCTCGCAGGTATGGTTGCCGGCGGCTGCCAGGTCCTCGAGCGTGTTGAGGATGGTGCCGTCCAGATCAAAGATCACATGGGAAAAAGCTGCTGCCATGAAAGCTCCCGTCATTGGGTTTAAATCGCACCCCATAATACTGGGCTTTCGCGTTGGGCGTGCTTGGAATCTGAACATCTCCAGGGATATCAAGCCACATCGCGCCAGCCGTGCAATTCCGCCCTAGCAAATTCTCGGCAGCTGCTCTCCTACGAGCATGTCGAGGATGCGGGTCGAGCCCTCTACCCGATACCGTCGGTAAACGCAGCCAGAAACTCCTCGAACGTGTCGGTCTGCATGAGCCTCATCGTTGTCTCTACCGAGGAGAACACCTCGATAATCAGGTCGAGCACATCTCTAAAGAGCCCCATGTCCTCCTGTGCGATGCCTATAAGCAGCGCAAACCGCACGTTGTGGCGTCCCCAGGGAATCGGGGCGTCATTGTGGGCCACGGCGATAAACGAACGCTCGGGATATATCGAGATCGCGTGGGGCATGGCAAGGCTGTCGGTAAACGCCGTCGACGAGACGCTCTCGCGCAGATGCACGTCAGCGATATACTCGGGCGTTGCGAGTCCCTGAGCGGCCAAAAGCTCTCCCATTCGGTCGATGCAGCTTGTGGCGTCGTTTGCGTCTACGTTGCGCATAAACAGCCCCGGCTGCAGCAGGCGTCCCAAAAGGCCCTGGGCATAGAGACGCCGCCGTCGCTCTTGGATGGCGCAAAGCCGATCGCGGATCTTTCGCACGTTTTGCTTAGTGAGGATTGGCCCGATCAAGATCTTGGTGCTGCCGCCGCAAACCGGCACGTCGATCGTGGTGACCACCACGTCGCTCTCGGGGGGATCGGCCAGGTAGCCATCACAGCTCATCACGGCAACAACACTTATGGCGTCGCCAAACTCGGCCTTGAGGTCGTCGACGAGTCTGCGTGCAAAATCGTGATACTCCTCGATAATCACCGTGCAGGTGATGGCACCGTCGGGTGCGGAGAACTTCTCAAAATAGGCGCCGATGTGAAAGGCGATAAACGCGATTTCATTCTCGCCTACCTCAACATTCATGGCGGTCGAGAAACGGTGGGCGATATAGACCGCCATGTCGTAGACCGGTGCGTGTTCGCTTTTGATCTGCGCGGCGAGCGGGTTGGGGTAGCTTACGTGGTAGACGGCGCGCTGGTAGGCGTTAAACATATGCAGGACGAGCTGCAGGCGCATAGGCTCGTCGATAAAGCGCGGCAGGTTGTAGCGCTCGCCGCACTCGTCGAGAATCCCCAGGACCATGTCAACAAAATCGCGGTCGATGATGCTCGCGAGCTTCTCGCGGTTGAGGTCGCCAAAATCACAGCGCTCGACGGAAAGCGCCAAAAGCAGCAGGATCTGCTGAAAATCGGCACGCGGGATGGCACAGCCAAACTCCTTCTCAAAGTAGGCGGCGATGCGCTGGGCGCAGTGCACAATCTGCTCGCGTTGCCCAAGCTGCGCCACCAGGCCGTCTCCGTCGATGGGGCCGTCCACCTCGCTGAGCTCGTTGTTCGAGGTGAGCCTGATGATGATCACCAGCAGGTGCATAAGCAGGTTGGAGAACGCGTAGTCGTTGATAAACAGGTCCGAGCGCTGGCAGATCTCGACCAGGCTCGAGAGGGTCGCCTGCACGTCAAAGCTGGGAAACATGTTCTCGAGCGTCTTGGTCGAGGTGAAGTAGCCATAGGAGTTGTGGGTGGCTATGTGGCCGAGAAGTTTGCGCTTGTCGGCCTCGCGCCCCGTGAGCGTCATGCGGTAGTCGTGCGTCTCGACATTGAGGCCAAACTGTCGCACGAGCGCACGCACCTGCGGCATCACGGAGCTCTGAAACGTGCTCTCGCTGATAAAGAGTTCATCGGCGATATCAAAGACGGAGAGTCCACCGCGTGCGTTGACGAGGCGCGAGATGGTAAAGTCGCGTCGCGTATCGGTGCCGGCGGGGGCGATATCAGTGTTGCCGGGGAGGGAGGTCGGGGCATTGTCGGCGGCCGACGCTGTTGCAGCGAGGCGATATCCCTCTTTAGATGATTCGATATGTCGTGCGCCGGTCTCGTTGACCTCGGCAACATAGTTGCGGATGCTGCGCTCGCTTGCGCCCAATAAGCTGGCGAGCATAGATGAGGATACCCAGGAGCTGCTGTTTTCGAGCACATTGATCATGCGGTTGATGCGGTTCTGCTTAGCGCTCGCCATGGTTTTTCTCCCAGAGATGATCGGCAGATAGGGTGTACCGCCCCATGGTATCTCAGGGAAAGGCGGGGCGTCTTTTTCAATTTGCCGCCCAAGCGGAAAACCGCCCGGCTTGCCGTGCAAGCGGAATATCTGCCGCCTTGCCGCCATGCGGCAAAAAGACGGTTGGCGGCAAGAACCCTCTGCCGCGTATAGTGCAGTCACGGTCAGGGGCGGCCGGGTCGACACGGACGCCCAAGAACATGGCGGGGACCGCGGCGGCATCGGAGCCGCCTTGGGCCCGCTTATTGGGAAAGGAGTACCCCATGGCAGACGAGAACGGCACCGTCCGTATTCTTCTCGCTTGCGGCATCGGTGCCTCGACCGGCTTTATGGCGGCGGGCATGCGCAAGGTCGCAAAGTCCAAGGGGCTTGACTGCACCATCAAGGCAGTCAGCAAGTCCGAGATCATGGACTACGCAGATAAGATCGACATCCTTCTGCTCGGCCCGCACTTCGCCTCCGAGGTGCCCGAGATTCAGTCTCAGGTGGCATCTCACGGCGTGAAGGTCATGGCCATCGACCCCGAATATTATGCGGCGCTCGACGGCGAGAGCATTCTCGAGGATGCCTACGACCTGCTTGACGAGGACTAGGAGGGGACAACATGCTGCAAAAGTTCATGGAAGCGGTCCAGGCGTGGATCACCGAGCATGTCGTCCCCGTGATGAACAAGCTTACCTCAACTTATTGGTTCGGCGTCATCTCAGACGCGGTCCTCTACATCGTTCCCTTCTCCATGGTTTCGGCAATCCCGAGCCTTTGGAACATCATCCGTCGTTTTGTCCCGACGCTCCCCGATCTGTCGCCGCTCACGACGTTCAGCTTCGGTCTCGTTGGCCTGTTCATGGCGTTTATCATTCCGCACAACGTCGCGGTTAAGGAAGATCGCAAGGACCGCAGCATGATTGCCGGTTTCACCGGTATAGGCGCCTTCATGCTGTGTATGAATCCTACGATCACTGAAGACGGTTACGTTTTTCAGATGGCCAAGTTCGGCGCCGGCGGTATGTTCACCGCCATGGTTGTGGGCTTTGTCGTGGGCTTCATCTACAAGCGCATGGCTCGCATGACATTCTTCTCGGAGGACAGCATGGTCCCCGACTTTGTCAAGAACTGGTTCGATAACATCATCGCCGTCTTGCTGTCGCTCTTCGTTGCGTGGCTTTTCACCAACATGCTTCAGGTTGACGTCTTTGGCGCCGTTGCGATCATCCTGTCGCCCGTCACCGGCTTTGCCCAGACGCTCCCTGGTACTATTGCGATTCCGCTCGTCATGGACACCTTCTATTTCTTCGGCATCTCCGGCTGGGTCTTCTCGCCCATCCAGCAGTCCATCCAAAAGTCCGCCCTTGCCGAGAATATGGCTGCATATGCCGCCGGCCTTACCCCGACGAATATCAACGCCTACGGTATTACTCGCTACATCATGATCGGCGGCGAGGGCGCTACGCTCCCGCTGGCTTTCTACATGCTTTTCGCCAAGTCTAAGAAGAACAAAACGCTCGGTCGCGCCACGATCGTCCCGTCTCTGTTCAACATCAACGAGCCACTCGTGTTCTCTACGATCGTTGCCAACCCCTTCATGTTCATCCCTATGGTGCTTCAAGCCATCATCCTGCCGGCCAACGCCTATCTGTGGATGAGCATGGGCTGGGCGAGCCTTCACGTTGAGAATTTCGACATGAACTTCCTGCCCAATGCTGTCTCGGCGTTCTTTATGTCCGGTGGCGACATTCGCAACGTTGCCCTGGTTTGCGTGAACCTGCTGATCGCCGCGATTCTCTGGTTCCCGTTCTTCAAGGCGGCCGACAACTATCAATGCAAGGTCGAGGAAGAGAAAGCAGCTGAAAAGGCAGCCAAGAAGGCGGCGAAGAAGGCGGCCAAAGAGGCTGCTGCCGCAGCCGCCATCGCCGAGTAGGCGAGACGCCGGGGCCCATTGCCCTGGATTAGGCAATCATTCGATGCCCCGGTTGTGGAAACGACCGGGGCCACAGGAAAGGAGACCACGATGGCCGAGGAAGAGCCCATTAACATTCCCGCCGTTGCGATGAACGTCATCATCAACGCCGGTGACGGCCGTGCCTGTATCGATAAGGCGATGGACGCCCTGGCAGAGTTCGATTTCGACGCGGCAGAGGCCCATCTGGCGGAGGCCGACGAGAAGATCCTCGAGGCCCATAAGTCCCAGACCGAGATGATCCAGCGTCAGGCTGGTGGCGAGGAGGTCGAGTACTCGTTGCTCTTTGTCCACGCCCAAGACACGCTTATGACCATCAGTGCCGAGTTGCACATGGCCAAGAAGATGATGCCCGTCGTGCGTGCACTCGCCGCGAAATAGCGTCGTGGAACCCGTGCACGTTTCTAAATCCAAAACGACCCGTTACCTATTGATTCCGACCATTGAGAGATGAGGACATAGCATGATTGATCTTTCTACTTATGACTTTGGCGATGCCTTCCCGGAGGGCTTCCTCTGGGGCGGCGCCACGGCGGCCAACCAGGTCGAAGGCGCCTGGAACGAGGGCGGTCGCGGACCGGCCGTCTCGGACTACGTCATCCTGCTCGACCGCGAGACGTGTGCCCGCGAGGGTATTGTCGAGGGCGGCCCGCTCAACTCCGTGACGCGTCAGTCCCTTGCCGCTCGCAAGGCAAACGAGATGGCTTACGACTTCCCCAAGCGTCGCGGCATTGATTTCTACCACACCTACAAGGAGGACATTGCGCTCCTCGGCGAGATGGGCTTCGGCGTCTTCCGTATGAGCATCTCCTGGAGCCGTATTTTCCCAAACGGAGACGACGCGCTGCCCAACGAGGAGGGTTTGGCCTTCTACGATAAGGTGTTCGACGAGTGCCACAAGCACGGCATTGAGCCCATGGTTACCCTCAACCATTTCGATATGCCGCTCCACCTGGCAGAGGAGTATAACGGTTTCGCGAGCCGCCACGTTGTCGACGCCTTCGAGCATTACGCCGAGACGCTCTTCCGTCGCTACAAGGGTAAGGTCAAGTACTGGATGACCTTCAACGAGATTAACCACGTGTATGCCAACCCCTGCACCTGCTGCGGTGTTATCTGGGATGAGAACGAGGACGGCTCCAACCCCTATGCCGGGCGCTGGCCCGAGAAGTTCCAGGTCGCGCACAACCAGCTTGTCGCGTCCGCCAAAGCTGTCATCAAGCTGCGTGAGATCGACCCCGAGGCACATATCGGCAACATGCTCTGCCGTCTTGAGAACTACGCCGAGACCTCCAAGCCCGAGGACCAGCTCCAGGTGCTGTTCGAGGATCATTTCAACTGGTTCTTCACCGATATCCAGGCCAAGGGCGAGTATCCCTACTACGTCAAGCGCTTCTTCCGCGATTACGGCGTAGACATCAAGATGGAAGACGGTGACCTCGAGACCCTCAAGGCCGGTACCGTCGACTATATTTCGATCAGCTACTACATGACCTACATCATGCGCTACAAGGGCAAGGTGTCCCCGGAGCCTTCCGGCAAGTTGCTGACCGAGATTAAGAACCAGTACCTCGAGATGACCGAGTGGGGTTGGCCGATCGATCCGGTGGGCTTCCGCATCACGCTTAACCACATCTACGACCGTTATCACCTGCCGATCTTTATCGCCGAGAACGGTAACGGCATGACCGAGAACCGCGACGAGAACGGTTATTGCGATGACGATGCTCATATCGAATACATGAAGGAGCATGTCGAGCAGATGCATCAGGCAATTCTCGACGGCGTTGACGTCTTCGGTTACGCCTGGTGGGGCCCCATTGATCTCATCAGCTCCGGTACGTCCGAGATGACTAAACGCTATGGCCAGATTTCGGTCAATCAGGACGACCATGGCGACGGCACCGGCAAGCGTGGCAAGAAGAAGAGCTTCTTCTACTACAAGAAGCTCATCGCAAGTAACGGCGCCGACACCGCAACTGATAACATTGTGGTGGAGTAAGGAGTAGAGATGGTTTCCAAGACGACGGTCGTCAAGAATCCGAGCGGCATCCACGCGCGCCCTGCATCGCTGTTTGTGCAGGAGGCGAGCAAGTACGAGAGCTCGATTACCGTTGGCAAGGTGGGCGGAGACGCCAAAGACGCCAAGTCAATCCTGATGGTCATGAGCCTGGGAATGGCCTGTGGTTGCGAGATTGAGATCGCAGCCGACGGCGCCGACGAGGCGGCCGCCGTCGATGCCCTCGTGGCGCTTATCGAGAGCGGCTGCGGGGAGTAGGCGGGCAAAAGCCGCGTCGATGTTTTTTTGGGGTCATCCGGAGTGGGTTGGCCCCAGATAGACGGGCCCGCCGGTGCGTGCCGGTGGGCCCCTTGCTTTAGGGAGGTTAACGATGGGGGCAAGAAACGTCGGTGTTAGGGGCGCGGGACGCGCCGGGGCACGCTCGGCTCTCACGGCTCTGGGGGTCATGTCGCTGGTCTATGCGGGCGGCGTTCTGCTTATGGACGCGACCGTGGGCGGGCGTACGGGCTCTGCGGCGGCCTCTGCTTCGATCGCGTCGATGTTCGTTACCTTGCTGCTTATCGTGGCGTTGATCTTCTCTGAGGTGCGGGCATATCGGGCGGTGGTGGCCTCGGTGCCCTTTGAACCCGGTATGGGCGACAAGGTGCTGCTGGGCCTCTCGCTCTGGTTTGTCGGCGGCATGCCGCTCGGCATCGCCAACCTGGTTCGCGCCGTGGCGCTTGGAGGCGTCGGCGACGTGCGCCAGATTCTCATACAGCTGGGCGTGAGCGTCGCGCTCGTGCTACTGACGTATCCAAAGTTCCGAGCGTAGATAACGGCAAAGCTCGCAAATGCAAGGACCCCCGCGACCGATTCGATTCGGTCGCGGGGGTCTCTTGTGCTGAGCCGGTCAAAAGCTCATTGTTCAAAGCGCGGTGGCGCGCGGATGCCGCCGTCAGCAAATCCTCGGCAGCTGCTCTCCTACGAGCATGTCGAGGATACGGGTCGAGCCCCAGCCGGTGCGCACGCGCACGGCGGGACGGGCGCCCTCGGCAAGTGGCGGCACGCGACCGATGATGGCGGCATTCTCGCCGTAGCGGGCGGCGCGCATGGCGGCCAGCGCGGCATCGGCCTGCTCGGCCGGCACGACGGCAACCATCTTGCCCTCGTTTGCCACCTGCAGCACATCGTAGCCGAGCATCTCGCAGGCGGCCTGCACGTCGGGACGCACGGGCACGGCATCCTCGTCGACCTCCATGGCAACATTGCTGGCCTGGGCAAACTCGTTGAGTGTGGACGCCAGGCCACCGCGCGTGGGGTCGCGAAAGCAGCGTGTGTCGGGTGCTGCGGCCAGAACGTCGGCAATCAGGTGGTTGAGCGGTGCGGCATCGCTTTCAATCGTGCTCGAAAACGCCAAGCCCTCGCGTTGGCTCATGATGGCGATGCCGTGGTCGCCCAGCGTACCCGATACCAGAATGACATCGCCGGGCTGGCAGTTGGCACCGCTGAGCGCCACGCCCGTGGGAACCTCGCCCACGCCGGCGGTATTGATATAGACGCCGTCGGCGCCGCCACGCTCGACTACCTTGGTGTCGCCGGTGATAATCTTCACACCTGCCTCATGTGCCGTTTCGGCCATGGTCTGCACAATCTGGCGCAGCTTGTCCATGGGATAGCCCTCTTCGAGGATAAAGCCGCACGACAGATAGCGCACGTTGGCGCCCGAGGTCGCGACGTCGTTGACGGTTCCGCATACGGCGAGACGGCCGATGTTGCCGCCGGGGAAGAACTGCGGCGAGACTACAAAGCTGTCGGTTGACATGGCGATGCGCCCGCTCGCGGGCAGCGCGGCGACGCCGGCATCGTTGCCTTCGAGCAGCTCGGGCGACCCAAAGGCATCTAAAAAGACCTCATCGATGATGCGCTTCATCATCTGTCCGCCAGAGCCGTGGCCCAACAGGACGGTGCTATCGGTGATGCTATGGGACATATCCAAAACTCCAATCGTGGGTGGTGCCGGTGTGCGAGTGCGTCCGGGCTAGTCGCGATAACGGTAGTGTGCCGCGCAGCTGCCTTCGGAGCTCACCATACACGGTCCGACAGGATGCTCGGGCGTGCAGGTGCGGCCAAAAAGCGGGCAGCCGCTCGGTGCAATGGCCCCGCGCAGCACGTCGCCGCAGCGGCATCCGCGCGGCTCAACCGTCGGCTCAACGGGCACGTCAAAGCGGGTGCGGGCATCAAAGCGCGAGAACTCGGGGCGGATGGAAAGGCCCGAGTTGGCAATCGGCCCCAGCCCGCGCCACGTGGTGTCGCATGGCTCAAACACCTGCTCGACCAGCTGGCGCGCCACGGGGTTGCCGTCTGCGTTGACGCCGCGGCGGTAGGCGTTGCCGATCGCGGGTCTGTCCTCGACAACCATCTGGACCAGCATGCAGATGCCTTGCAGGATATCGACCGGTTCAAATCCCGTGACCACGCCCGGGGTATTGAATTCGTCGATCAAAAAGCCAAAGGGCGCCAAGCCCGTGATGGTGGCGACGTGGCCCGGCAGGATAAAGCCGTCGATGGCGGTCTCGGGATCGTTGGCGATGGCGCGCAACGCCGGCGGCGTGGTCTTATGGGCGCAATAGACCGAAAAGTTCAAAAGCCCGCGCGCCTCGGCCTCCAAGATGGCGGCGGCGATGGTGGGCGTCGTAGTCTCAAAGCCCACGCCCATAAAAATGACCGGGCGATCAGGGTTTTGCTCGGCAATGTCGAGCGCGTCGAGCGGGGAGTAGACGATGCGGATGTCGCGCCCTGCCGCCTTTTGCGCAGCGAGCGAGGTGGACGATCCGGGCACGCGCATCATGTCGCCAAAGGTGGTGATGATGGCGCCGTTTATGTTGGCGAGCGCGATTGCATGGTCGATGTCGCGGTTGGCGGTGACGCAGACGGGACAGCCCGGTCCGCTCAGCAGCTTGAGCCCGGTCGGCATAATGGAGCGAAAGCCATAGCGCCCGATGCTCACGGTATGCGTGCCGCAGACTTCCATAAGGTTGATGGCGCGGTCGCCGACAAGCTCATGAATGCGCTCGATGAGCTCGCGAGCCAGCTTGGGATCGCGGAATGCCGAGAAGTCGATACCGGAGCGAGCCGGCTGCTCGGGCGCCACTAGTATGCCTCGGCCGGGTTGGTGGCAAGCTGATCTTCTTCGACCAGCTCGGACATGGCATTAACAAGCTCGAGCGTTTCTTGCGCTTCCTGCTCGTCGACGATCTGGATGCCAAAGCCGGCGTGTACGAGAACATAGTCGCCAA
This sequence comes from uncultured Collinsella sp., assembly GCA_900539035.1. Taxonomy (GTDB): domain Bacteria; phylum Actinomycetota; class Coriobacteriia; order Coriobacteriales; family Coriobacteriaceae; genus Collinsella. The sequence continues at coordinate 10,350 of UQAU01000022.1, forward strand.
CCTGCGCCGTCGGCACGAGTCGCAGCGACACGGGGCGCTCGATGCCCATCATGTCGACGGTGGCCTTGAGGTCGTCGTCGCGTTTGACTACTTTACCGGGAACGGCAAGGCACATATTGTTCCCCTTTTATACGCTTTGCGCTGGACGGGCGCTCAATAATCCATCAGTTGATGGTAGCGCTCGCGGGGTTCGCGGGCAAACGCGTTACGCCTGTGAGACGGCTGGGCGCGGCGGCGTGCGAGGGCGAGCTACTGTGATGCAATCTGCGCAAGACGAGCGCTTGCGACCGCCGCCTGACCGTAGGCGATGCAGCCGTCATTGACGGGTACGGTGTGGGGGACAAGGACAGTAAGGCCTGCGCTTTTGAGCTCGCGGGTGAGGAGCTGAAGCAGAAGTCGGTTCATGAACACGCCGCCCGAGAGCGCGACGGTGTCGATGCCCTCGTGCACGCAGATATCGCTGGCGATGCGCGCCGAGGAGCGCGCGACGGCGATATGGAAGTCGAGCGCGAGCCTGCCGGCGGGTACGCCGGCCCTGATTCCCTCCAAAAGCGCCTCAATAAGCGATCTGGAGTTTAGAACATGGCAGGCGTCCGGACGGGATGATTCGGTTACGGAAAAGCCCGCTATATTTCCGGTGGGGCAGGCGCTTTCACTGCTGAGCGCGCGCCAGGCGGCGGCCTCAAGCTCGATGGCGGGTTCGCCCTCGTAGGTTGCCTTGTCGCAGATGCCCAGAATCGCTGCCGCGGCATCAAAGAGGCGCCCCATGCTGCTGGTACGCGGGCTGTTGATGCCGCGCTCGATCATGGTGGCCGTCACGCTGCGCGTTTGCTCGTCGAGGCTGTCCAAAAGCCGAGCGGCACCTGGGTGCTCGAGCAGGCCGAGCTCACTGAGCAGGGCGAAGGCGTTGCGACGGGCGTCGCGCACGGAGGCCGCCCCACCGGGGAGCGCCCAGGTGCGCAAATGCGCGGCGCGCTCAAAGTCGCCAAGGCTGGCAACAAGAAACTCGCCGCCCCAAATGGTCCCATCGGTGCCGGCGCCGGTGCCGTCAAAGGCGATGCCAAGGACGCGCGCGTCGGTTGTAAGCTGGCCCGCGGCGATGGCCTCGGCCATTACGCTTGCGATATGCGCATGATGGTGCTGCACCTCGACGAGCGGCAGATTGCATTTTCGCGCCTGCTCGCGCGCCCACTGGCCCGATAGATAGCTGGGGTGTACATCGCAGGCCAAGGCGGCGGGCGCCAAGTCAAAGAGATCTTCCAAGCGCGTGCGCGCGGCGTTCCAGGCATCGAAGGTCCCGCCGTTTTCAACATCGCCGATATGCTGCGACACAAAACAGGTTGCCTCGCCGTTCGTCCCTTCACGCGTGAGCGCAATCGTGGCCTTTTGTTGTGGCCCGCAGGCGAGCACGCAGGACGGAGCGCCGTCGAGCGCCGGCAGCGGCAGCGGCTGGGGTGCATATCCGCGAGCACGGCGAACGGGCATAACGGCGCCGTCGACCACGCGCACTACAGAGTCGTCGTAGCGCGAGAGGATCGCACGGTCGTTACCGAGCAACGCGTCGGCGATGCCGGCGGCAACGAGGTGTTCCCAGGCAAGATCGTCATCGGTCTCGATGGGTTCTTCGCTCAGGTTTCCGCTGGTCATGACGAGCGCGTGCATACCGTGCGACGCGGCAGCTGCAAGCAGAAGATGCTGAAGCGGGGTGTAGGGGAGCATGGCGCCGAGCTCGGGAAGGTCGTGCGCGACGGACGGCGCGAGCGCGAGGGCGTCGGGGGAGCCGCCGCTCTCGCAAACAGCATGTCGGCGCAGCAGCATAATGGGGCGAATGCTGCCGGACAGCAAGCCGCGCTCAACGTCGTTGACATGGCACAGGCGCTCAACGTCGGCAAGGTCGTGCACCATAACGGCAAGCGGCTTGTTGCTGCGGCGTTTGCGGCGGCGAAGCTCGGCTACCGCCTGCTCGTTGGAGGCGTCGCATGCCAAGTGGAATCCGCCCAGGCCCTTGATGGCGACGATGCCACCGCTGGCCAGCAGCTCAACGCAGCGCTCGATAATGGCGTCGCTGGCCTCGCGTGTGGTGCCGACGGCCGGTGTCGCGGACGAATTCCCGCACGCATCGCCGTTCACAGCCTCGCGCCACGTAATATGCGGCCCGCAATCAAAGCAGGCATCGGGCTGTGCGTGAAAGCGACGGTCGAGTGGATCGGCATACTCTGCGGCGCAGGCGGGGCACATGGGGAAACGGTCCATCGAGGTAGCCGCTCGGTCATAAGGCAGCGACCGGATGATGGTAAAGCGTGGGCCGCAGTTAGTGCAGTTGATAAAGGGGTAGTGATAGCGTCGGTCGGCGGGATCGAACAACTCGCGCAGGCAATCGTCACAGGTAGCGATGTCGGGCGAGACGAGCGTCGTGTGTGCGGTCTGGTCCTGCGATGCTACGATGCGAAAGCCCTGTTCATCGGCGGCATCCCAACCGTTGGCTGCCAGGTCCACAACCTCGACATACTCTATGCGGGCTACTGCAGGTGCATGCTCAGAAAGCGCGGCAACAAAAGCATCGAGCGCATCGGCCGGAGCGTGCGCCTCGATATGCACGCCGTCGCCCGCATTGAGCACCCATCCGCAAATGCCATGCGCCATGGCCTCGCGATACACAAACGGTCGCATGCCAACGCCCTGCACAATGCCCGTCACATGAATATGCACATGCCGCATGCGACACCCCTCATCAAAACCGACCAAATAGGGACAGGTTTATTTTGGTAGGTAAAACTTCTAAACCTGCCAAAACAAACCTGTCCCTATTTGGCAGGTGCGCTGCGGGAAATCCCGCTACAGCCCCAGGCTCTGCTTGGTGGCGGCGCACGTGAGCTCGCCGTGCTTAACGCCGCGCAGGCCCAGCAGACGGTCGGCTAGTTCGTAGACGCGCTCGCCGCGACCCTTGAGCGCCAGAATCTCCAAGCAGTTGTGGTGATCCAGATGTACGTGCATGGTCGATACGATCTCGTCGGTGTAATCGTGCTGCACTTCGTCCAGACGGCGCGTCAGGTCGCCGGTATGGTGGTCGTAGATCATGGTGAGCGACCCGATAACATGTTCATCGGGCGTGCGCATCTGCTCTTTGGCGATCGAGGCGCGAATCAGGTCGCGCACGGCCTCGGAGCGGTTGGCTACGTCGCCGCGGCGCGCGATCTGTTCGTCAAAACGGCGCAGCAGGTCGTCCGGTGCGGTAACCGAAAAGCGGACCAGCTCGGAGCCGGAGCCACTACAGTGGCAGCCTGCGTCACCGTCCGCTCCGTGCGGATGCTCGTGCTCGTACCCGCAGCCGTGCTCGTGTTCGGCCACCTTACACCAGCTTCACGGAGCCGACGGAGTTGTGGTCGGCCTCGATGGCCTCTTCGTAGCCCTCGAGTGCGTCGTGGGCCTCGTGCAGCGCGGCCATGGCGGCCTCGAGCTTGGCACCGATGCGCTCCATGTCAAAATTCTCGGTCGCATGCAGCAGCTGATGGCTCCACTCGTGAGCGAGCTCGATGGTGTCGTCGACCTGCTTGACGCTCATGGCAAGCTGGCTCATGTTCATTCCAACATCATGCATGGGAAATCTCCTTTTGTATGGGGCAGTTCAGTGGTTCAGATTTTACTACGCCCGCTCTGCGCGCAGCTGCATAAGAAAACGGGTACGAGTCTGTGCGACCCGCACCCGTTCACTGGGGGCTGTTTGTGACTACCATACTATCCGTGGTTGCACTCGGTGCATCCAGAAGTCCGGCGAGCGGCGTAAAAGCGCTCATGGACGGCAGGCAGACGGCAACATGTAACAAGCGTATTACAGATGCTTCTCCAGCAGCGCCTGCAGCCTCGCCTTGGGCAGAGCGCCAACCGAGCGGTCAATCTCCTCGCCGTTCTTAAACACAATCAGCGTGGGGATGCTCATGACGCCATACTTCATGGCCAGGTCCTGATTGTCGTCGACGTTGCACTTGGCAACGGCGAGTTTGCCCGCCAGCTCATCGGCAACCTCGTCAACGATGGGCGAGAGGGATCGACAGGGCCCGCACCACGGTGCCCAAAAATCGACCAGCACGGGCAGGCTGTCGTTAACGATGGAATCGAAGTTCTCGGGGGTAATCTGATTAATGTCAGCCATGGTGACCTCCATAATGCGACGCGGCTCGGCCGCGTAAAACTCAGTACGACCGTGCTTATACCCAGCCGCCCGCAAAGCAACCACTCGCGGGCAGCTCTTTTATATAATGGTGGGCACGCAAACGATTGGAGAGCGCATGTCCACGTCACAAAGCCAGAAAAAAGAAGCCATCGCCCAGGCGGCCGAGCAGGAGCTCGCATCGCTTGCGGGCCGTGGCGTGCGTATCGCGGGCAACGCGTGCTCGCCGATCGTGCTGGTCAAAGGCGATTTGGACGAGGCCGAGCGTTCGGGTGGCGAGCTTGCCGCCGGCCCGGATGGCGCGGCGTTGCGCAAGGCGCTTGGGGCCATCGGCTACGCGCCCGAGGATTTTTGCGTGCTGGCAAGCGTCGCCGGCGTGGGTGACGGAGCGGTCGCGGTGGGCGAGACTCTGCCGTGCGAGCTGTTCCGCGAGGCGCTTGAGGCTTTGGACCCCGAGGCAGTGCTACTGCTCGACAACAACGCGGCTGACGCCATGCGCGAGACCTACGCCGATATGCTCGTGGCGATCGATGACTTCGACACCGCCATGCTCAAGCCCGGCCTGGTCGCCCATGTGCAGGGCCGCCGCGTGCTCGCGCTCGACGGCTTTGAGGCGGCACTCACCGACAGGGCCGCTAAGCAGCGCATGTGGGCATACATCAAGCAGCTGACCCCGGCGGCCGCTCCGCTGTAGCGGATTGGCACCGGTGAGCGATTGCCTGGCGGGCAAGGCGCGCCTTGAGATCGGCGCCGCACTTCTACATCACAGCGCGCAGCTCAAACCGATCGCCGTTAATGCGGAACTGACAGTTGCCGTTCATGCGCTCCACGGCAAGTTTGATGCTCCTGGTGCCAAAGCCGTGGCCCACATGCCGGGTCACGGGCATGCCGTCGACCATGCGCGGCGCGCGGTCAAACGTATTGGAAACTAACAGCAGCAGCTGGCCGTCCTCTAATCGCAGGTCAAAGTCGACGAATCGCTTTCCTTGGGGTGCGGTGCTTGCGGCGGTGATGGCGTTTTCCAAGGCATTTGAGAGCACGCTAAACAGGTCGGCTTCACCTACGTGGATGGTTTCGGGTACGGCGGCGCGCAGGTTGGCGATAATGCCGTTTCTATTGATATCCGAGTTAAATGACGAAAGCGCGATGTTTACGGTCTCGTTGGCGCAGAAGCGGCGTACGGCGGTGCGGTCGCCGGCTTCGCAGAGTTCGTCGATGCGATCGAGCGCCTCGTCGGTGTGGCCTTCCTCAATTAAAGCGGCCAGGCCGCGTAGGAAGTGGCGCATGTCGTGGCGAAGAATCGACAGCTCGCGCCCAGATTGACGCCAGGCCTCGAGCTCTTTGATGGCGGCGCTGTCGCGGGTTTCGAGCATCCAGCGCTCTCGCTCGGCGGTTTCCTTTTCTTCGTATTCGCGTAGGTAAACGGCAAGAAACATAAGATAGAAGGCACAGAGCGCAAATGCCAAAAACTCAACCGTCACCACCGAGCCCGAGTGGAACAGCGTGGTGTAGACGTTGGTAGCATAGTCAAAGACGTAATAGACGAGCGGCAGGATTAAAAGGATGCCCAGCTCGGTGGTGCTTTTAATCGCCAAGCGCGGACCGATGTCGCCGGCCCAATGCAACAGGACGGCAAAGACGGCGAGTGTGGTCGCGATGCGCGCCAGATAGTACGCGATCTGAGAATCGGTTGCGGCAAATGCGGCGATGCCCATCCAATTGCTGAACTGGCAGCTCAGATAGGCACTCGTAATGCCGAGCACGGCAAGCAGCGGGCTCAGGCGGTAGCGCGCGCACAAATAGATGACGAGCGGCAGATGCACGACGAGCGGATATACCTGGCGGGCAAAAAGCTCGCCGCCGACGGCATTGGCGAGGCCAAATGCGCATCCGGTTACGGCACCGACCAGCACCAGTTCAAGCGCATGACGCCGGTTGATCTCGACACCGCACAGCGCCGCCGAGGCAAAGACGCCAAAGAGCAGCGTCGTGGCGTGGTGGATTGCCCAAAGGACCATTTCGACCGAGGAGGCCATCAGTGTCTCCCACCCTCAAAGCGTGCCGCAAAGTAGGCGTCTTGGAATCCCTGCTTGCAGCTGCGCGAAAGCGGGATGCACGCGCCCGAGCGCATGACGATGTCCGTGCGGTCAAAGTGATCGATATTGCGCAGGTTGACCTGGTAGCTGCGGTGGCATTTAAAGAAGACCGCGTTTTGCTCCAAGCGGTCCTCGACGCTGCGGAACGACTCGAGTGCCTCGATATCGCGTCCGTCGCGCAGGTGGAAGACCACGTGCTTGTTGCGCGCCTCGGCATATTCGATGTCGGACAGGCGCAGGGCGTGGTAGCCAAAGGAAGTTTTGATCACGAGCTCGTCGGTTGCCGCCGGGCGCATGCTCGAAAGCTCGTCGAGTAATCGCGCCAGGCGTTCGTAAGTCACGGGCTTGAGCAGATAGTCGAAGGCGCGGACCTCGTAGGATTCCAGCGCGAACTCGGGCGACGAGGTGAGGAACACCAGGCGCACGGCGGTGTCGGCCTGGCGCAGTTCGCGTGCGGTGTCCATGCCGTTGACGAGTGGCATGATCATGTCGAGCAGAATGATGTCGGCGCGCGATGCGGCATGGCGGGCCAGCAGGTCCTCGCCACGCGTGACGAGCGCAACATCGACCGCCGTGCCCGTCTCGGTCGACCAACGGTCGATCATCCGGTGCAGTCTATCTAGAAAAGCGACATCATCGTCGCAGGCAATAATCTTGAGCATTCGGCCCCCTTAAGTAGTTCGATTTTGCCACATCGGGCACGCGCCGCTTGCGGGGGTGCGGACCGTTTGCGCCCCACGGCGTGCAACTCGCGCCAAGCGGTATTGCGGTGGCGAAAGATGCCTCCTGCGCCATCGAGAGCTCAGCTATCCTCAGCTTGTCAGTTCGAATATGGACCTGCCACATGACTGAATCTTTATTTCAACTTTACACCTAGGTTTACAGCTGTCTTGTCAGCTGTAAACCTAGGTGTCATACTAAAGCTCCAAGATTCGCCAAAAGAGAGGGGCCTTGATGGCACAGAGCGCGAACATGGATGCATCGGAGCTTGCACGCGACATTGCGGCCGGCCTGGCATCGGCAACGACGGCAACGGAGCGCGCGGCATTGGTGCCCGCAGAGCTCGTCGAGGCCATTCAGCAACTAAAAACCCAACGTGACGCGGTGATCCTGGCGCACTATTACGTGGCGCCTGAGGTCCAAGCCGTTGCCGATTACGTCGGCGATAGCTTCCACCTGGCAAAGCTCGCCAAAAGCCTGCCGCAGCAGACCATCGTGTTGTGCGGCGTGGAGTTTATGGGCGAGAGCGCCAAGCTGCTCAATCCCACTAAGACCGTGCTGCTGCCCGAGCCGGGCGCGGACTGTCCCATGGCGCACATGGTCAAGCGCGAGACGGTCGACGCGGCGCGCGCCGAGTACGGCGACGACCTGGCCGTGGTGTGCTACGTCAACTCCACGGTTGAGATCAAGAGCTGGAGCGACGTGTGCGTCACCAGCTCCAACGCCGTTAAGATCGTGTCCGAGCTGCCGCAGCAGCATATTCTGTTCATTCCCGACCAAAACCTAGGACGCTTCGTAGCCGAGCAGGTGCCGCAAAAGCACGTCATCCTCAACAACGGCTACTGCCCGCGCCATCACATCATCACCGTCGAGCAGATCGTCGACGCGACGGAGGCCCACCCCGACGCGCTCGTGCTGGCGCACCCCGAGTGCAAGGCCGACGTCCTGGCCGAGGCCGACTACATCGGCTCCACCGCCGGCATCATCAAGTATGCCGAGGAGTCGGACGCGAGCGAGTTCATCATCGTGACGGTCCGCGGCGTGCTCTACGAGCTCGAGCGCCGCTGCCAGGGCACCGGCAAGAAGTTCTATTTCCCCGCGGTGCAGCCCACCTGCGTCAACATGGATCTCATCACGCTCGAAAAGCTCGTGCGCTGCCTGGAGACGGGCGAGGGCGAGGTGCAGATCGGCGTCTCGGACGAGGCGGCAGACCAGGCCAAGCTCACGCTCGACCGTATGCTCGAGTACGCAGCGCGCTAGAACAATGTGACATGAGGGGCAGTCCCTTATGCCACATTACAAGGGAGAGGATTCCTGTGAAAACCAAACAATACCCCGACATGGAGTGCGACGTCGTTATTGCTGGCTGCGGCGTGGCGGGCCTGTACGCAGCTCTCAACCTGCCGACGAGCACGCGCGTGATCATGCTCTCCAAGGGCGCTGTCGACGAGTGCGATTCGATGCTCGCGCAGGGCGGCATCTGCGTGCTGCCCGAAGGCTCGGACTACGATGCCTTCTTTGAGGACACCATGCACGCCGGCCACTACGAGAACCGCCGCGAGAGCGTCGACATCATGATTCGCTCGAGCCGCTCGGTCATCAACGACCTGCTAGCGATGGGCGTGGATTTTGAGCGCAAGGCCGACGGCAGCCTCGACTTTACCCGCGAGGGCGCGCACAGCCGTCCGCGCATTGCCTTCCATGCCGATATCACCGGCAAGGAGATTACGACCAAGCTGCTCCAGGCCGTTCGCAAGCTGGACAACGTGCAGATTTTGGAGCACGTGGCCATGACCGACATCCTGACCGCCGAGCGCGATGGCGCCACGGTGTGCACCGGCGTCGTCGCCGTAGCCGTGGACGAGGACAACTCGGTTCGTCCCGCCGACGAGCTGACAAATGCCGCCGAGGGCGTGCATGCCGGCGAGCCGTTTAAGATCCATGCCCGCCACACGCTGTGGGCGACGGGCGGTATCGGCGGCGTATACGACCATTCGACCAACTACCCGCAGCTCACGGGCGACGCCTGCTACATTGCTCAGAAGCATGGCATTAAGATGGAGCACCTGGACTACGTGCAGATCCACCCCACGGGACTGTTCTCACCGCAGCCGGGCCGCACCTTCCTGATCAGCGAGAGCTGCCGCGGCGAGGGCGCGATTTTGCTCAACGCCGCCGGCGAGCGCTTTACCGACGAGCTTCAGCCGCGCGATGTGGTCGCCGCCGCCATCCGCGAGCAGATGAAGCAGGACGGCACCGAGCACGAGTGGCTGAGCTTTGCCCCCGTCGAGCGCGATGTGGTGACCGGGCACTTTGCCAACATTCGCGCGCGCTGCCTGGAGGACGGCCGCGACATTCTGGACGAGCCCATCCCCGTCACGCCCACGCAGCACTACTTTATGGGTGGCGTATGGGTCGATAAGGACGGCCGCACCTCGATGCCCGAGCTCTATGCCGCGGGCGAGACGGCCTGCAACGGCGTTCACGGCAAGAATCGCCTTGCATCAAACAGCCTGCTCGAAGCGCTGGTCTGGGGTCGTCGCGCCGCGTGGTATATGCGTACCGGCGAGTCACTGGCCGTGGAGCAGGCGGGCGATCCCGCGCTCGATGGCCGTCATCGCGCCCTGAGCGCCGACATCCTGGCAATCGATGATTTGGCCCGTGCCGCCGGCACGCAGGCCGTGGAGGAGTAGACCATGAATCCCATTACCATGAAGCTCGTCGTCGATGATCTGATTTTGCAGGCTCTGCGCGAGGACATCACGTTTGAGGACGTGAGCACGGCGAGCGTGTGCCCCACGGCGCGCCCCGCCACGGTGGAGCTCATCGCTAAGGCCGACGGCATCATCGCCGGCCTGGACGTGTTCGCCCGCACCTTTGAGCTGCTGGATCCGCAGAGCTCCGTGTTGTTCGATGTTGCCGACGGTGACGAGGTGCACGCCGGCGACCATGTGGGCCAGGTGCGCGGCGACGCTCGCGTGCTGCTTTCGGGCGAGCGCGTGGCGCTCAACTATCTGCAGCGTATGAGCGGTATCGCCACCTACACGCACAACATGGCAGCGGCTCTCGAGGGCACCAAGACCGTGCTTGTCGACACGCGCAAGACCACGCCGGGCATGCGCGTCTTCGAGAAGGCCGCGGTCGAGATCGGTGGCGGCAGCAACCACCGCTACAACCTGTCGACGGCCGTCATGCTCAAGGACAACCATATCGACGCAGCCGGCGGCGTGACGCGTGCGATCGAGATGGCACGCGCCCACGCATCGTTTACCACGACGGTCGAGATCGAGTGCGAGAACCTGGACATGGTACGCGAGGCCGTGGAGGCCGGTGCCGACATCATCATGCTCGACAACATGACCCACGACGACATGGCTGCCGCGATTGAGCTTATCGCCGGTCGTGCCAGGACCGAGTGCTCGGGCAATGTGGATGCCAGCAATATCCGCGCGCTCGCCGACCTAGGCGTTGACTTTATTAGCTCGGGGGCGCTGACGCACTCTGCGCCGATCCTCGATCTCTCGCTTAAGCACCTGCGTCTGCTGGACGGTAAATAATGGACGCCCGCGAGCGTCGCCGTGCCATCATGGGCGTGCTCGAGCGAGCCAAAGACCCTGTCTCGGGCAGTGCACTTGCTCGCGAGGTGGGTGTGAGCCGCCAGGTCGTGGTGCAGGACATCGCCCTGCTGCGCGCCGATGGGCACGATATCGTGGCGACCAACCGCGGCTACGTGCTGCAGGAGGCCCCCAGCAGCCCCGCCGTGCCTACGCGCTTGGTCAAGGTTCGCCACGGCGTGGAGCAGGCAGGCGATGAGCTCACGAGTATCGTCGACGCCGGCGGCGCCGTGCTCAACGTGATCGTCAACCATCGTGTATACGGCAAGATCACGGCCGACCTGGACATCCGCAACCGCCGCGATGTCGAACGCTATCTGCGCGATATCGAGAGCGGCAAGAGTTTCCCGCTACTAACGGTGACGAGCGGCTATCACTTCCATCGCATCGCGGCAGAAGACGAGCAAACCCTCGACGAGATCGAGGCGATGCTTAAGGAGAAAGGCTATCTAGCAGACCTGATGCCCTACGAAGACGATCTCTCTTAGCCGACGCTGCAAACGCCCCTAAGCGGCAATCTGACGTTCAATCGTCGGCCGCGTACCAAAGTACGCTTCCCTCCTCTTTCACGTCACCTTGCTCGCTTAGGGACGTTTTCGCTGACGTGGGCTCAACCTGCGACGGTGCTAAATTAGCTATCCGTACAAAAAAAGGAGGCCTCCGCGGCGATGCGGAGGCCTCCTTTTTGTGCACGGTGTACTTTTGAGTGTGCAAGTGGGGAGTTGTTACTCCTCGACGATCTCGGTGATCGCGCCAGCGGGGCAAGCGTCCTGGCAAGCGCCACAGGCGACGCAGGAGTCCTCGTCAGCGACGGTAGCGACGTCCTGGAGCTCCAGAACGCCAGCGGGGCAGGTGTCGACGCAAACGCCACAAGCGATGCACTCGTCGGCATCAATTACGGGATGAGCCATGGTAGTTTCCTCTCTGTTGACCGACGCTACAGACGATGCGCGCCGGTTTGATTCGGGCAAAAACATACCACGGGAGCGACCGTTTGCAATACCCTCTGGCCGGCATCTTCATACCGTTCGCCGAGTATGCCAAGGTTTACTAAAAAACGCGCAGGTGGGGCCGGTGAGCTGCGTAAATGTTAGCTAAAGGTGACTCGTAATATAGGGCGATTGAGCGAGCTTTTGGAAAGCGTGTCCCGGAATCGACGCTCAAAACGGGTCACGCCTTCCTCGGGGTAGCCCCAAGACCACTCCGTGTGGCTCCGGCCCAAACCTCAGTCAACTCTACATAGATCTCGATAGATTTGCCGAGAACTCAATCAGCGCATCTATCTGCGCATTTAAGAACCTAAACTCTCAGAGATAAGAAATCTTATATGAATTGACTTAGATTTTGTATATTCCGGCCCATAAGGGGATACACTACATCCTGAAAGACAAGCCGAAGCGCCGCGCGAAAGACCGTCGAGGCGGCGCGAACGCACAAGAGAGAGGGAATTTCTAATGAGTAAGATTCTTGGTATCGACCTTGGTACTACTAACTCCGCTATGGCCGTCCTCGAGGGCGGTTCTCCGACCATTATCGTGAACGCCGAAGGCGACCGCACCACCCCGTCCGTTGTTGGCTTCCGTGCTGACGGCGACCGCGTCGTGGGTAAGGCCGCTAAGAACCAGGCTGTCACCAACCCCAAGAACACCGTGTTCTCCATCAAGCGCTTCATGGGCCGCAAGTACTCCGAGTGCACCTCCGAGATTAAGACCGTGCCGTACGAGGTCAAGGAGGGCCAGGGTGGCCGTGCCGTCGTCGACATCGAGGGCAAGGATTACACCGCCGAGCAGGTGAGCGCCATGACGCTCGCGAAGATGAAGGCCGACGCCGAGAAGTATCTGGGCGAGACCGTCACCGACGCCGTCATCACCGTCCCGGCCTACTTCAACGACGCTCAGCGTCAGGCCACCAAGGACGCCGGTAAGATCGCCGGCCTCAACGTCAAGCGTATCGTGAACGAGCCGACCGCTGCTGCTTTGGCCTATGGCCTGGACAAGCAGGGCACCGACCAGCGCATCCTGGTCTTCGACCTGGGCGGCGGCACCTTCGACGTCTCCATCCTCGACCTTGCCGACGGCGTGTTTGAGGTTCTGTCCACCTCGGGCGACAACCACCTGGGCGGCGACGACTGGGATCAGCGCGTCATCGACTGGATGGCCGATAAGTTCCAGCAGGAGAACGGTGTCGACCTGCGTCAGGACCCCATGGCCCTGCAGCGTCTGAAGGAGGCCGCCGAGAACGCCAAGAAGGAGCTCTCCGCCGCCCAGCAGACCACCATCAACCTGCCGTTCATTACCATGAACCAGTCCGGCCCGCTGCACCTCAACTACACGCTGACCCGCGCCGAGTTCGAGAAGATCACCCGCGACCTGCTCGAGCGCTGCAAGCAGCCTGTCACCAACGCCCTGCGCGACGCCAAGCTTAAGCTCTCCGATCTGACCGAGGTCATCCTCGTTGGCGGCTCCACCCGTATGCCCGCCGTCCAGGAGCTCGTCAAGACCATGACCGGCAAGCAGCCCAACATGTCCGTGAACCCCGACGAGGTCGTTGCCGACGGCGCCGCCGTCCAGGGCGGCGTGCTCACCGGCGACGTCGAGGGCATCCTGCTGCTCGACGTTACCCCGCTGTCGCTGGGCGTCGAGACCATGGGCGGCATCATGACCAAGATGATCGACCGCAACACCACGATCCCGACCTCCAAGACCGAGGTCTACTCCACCGCTGCCGACAACCAGACCAGCGTCGAGATCAACGTGCTCCAGGGCGAGCGCGAGCTTGCCCGCGACAACAAGTCGCTCGGTAAGTTCCAGCTGACCGGCATCCCGGCTGCTCGCCGCGGCGTACCGCAGATCGAGGTCACCTTCGACATCGACGCCAACGGCATCGTCAAGGTCTCCGCTAAGGACAAGGGCACCGGCAAGGAGCAGCAGATCACCATTTCCGGCTCCACCGCTCTGTCCGACGACGAAGTCGATCGTATGGTCAAGGACGCCGAGGCTCATGCCGAGGAGGACAAGAAGCAGAAGGAAGAGGTCGAGGTCCGCAACCAGACCGACAGCCTGTGCTACTCCACCGAGCAGACCCTCAACGAGCTGGGCGACAAGGTTTCCGCCGATGTGAAGTCCAAGGCCGAGGCCGCTATCGCCGACGCCAAGAAGGCGCTCGAGGGCTCTGACGTCGAGGCCATCAAGGCCGCCGGCGAGTCCCTGCAGTCCGTGGCTTACGAGCTGGCTCAGGTTGTCTACGCCGACGCTCAGCAGCAGACCGACGGTGCCGCCGGTGCCCAGCCTGCCGACGATGACGTCGTCGACGCCGACTACGAGGTTGTGGACGACGAGGACAAGTAATCATGTCCGCCCGTAAAGCTCGCACGGAGGCGGCTGCCGCTGGCACCGCCCCCGTTGACTCTGAGGAGAAGGACGTGAAGATTCCCGTAGAGGCCGTCGACGATACCGAGGCCAACGAGGCCGAGGCCGCCGAGGCTGCCGAGAACCAGGTAGAGGATTCCAACAAGGAGGCGACGATGACCGAGGACGAGATGGTGGAAGCCGCTATCCGCGCCGGTGAGGAAGCCGCCGACAACGACTTTAAGCTCAAGTTCGAGCAGGCCCAAAAGGAGCTTGCCGACGTGCGCAATGAGCTCGATGCTGCGGCAGAGGCTCAGAAGGCCGCCGAGGACAAGGCGAAGGACGCTACCGAGCGCACCGCCCGTCTGCAGGCCGACTGGGAGAACTTCCGTCGCCGCACCGCCAACGAGCGCATCGCCGAGCGCGAGCGCGCGACCGAGAAGCTTGTCACCGCGCTGTTGCCGGTGATCGACGATATCGAGCGCGCGATCGACCATGCCCGCAGCCAAGAGCTTTCCGACGACTTTAAGCAGTTCGTCGATGGCGTTGACGCGGTACATGCCAAGCTGCTCGATGTGTTTGCGCACGAGGGCGTTGAGCCCATCGACCCCAAGGGCGAGGCGTTCGATCCGCTCGAGCACCAGGCTGTGGGTCGCGTCGAGGACGCATCGCAGTACGACGAGACCGTCAACGACGTGTACCAGAAGGGCTACCGCATGGCGGATTGTATCCTGCGCTCCGCGATGGTGACGGTGACCTACGGTGGCGAGAAGCGCCCCGCACCGGAGCCCGAAGCGGCGCCCGAGGATGCTACGGCCGATACGGCCGAGAGCACCGAGGAGTAATTGAGAAGGGCCCCGGGGCAACACCCGGGGCCCTTTCTGGCCTAGTGCCATATGACAGTATGAGCCGCCGTCCGCAGGGGCGGCAGATATAACAGGAGAGGAGCTACGATGGCTGCAGGCAAAACCTTCTATGACATCCTGGGCGTATCCAAGAGCGCCTCCGACAAAGAGATTAAGAGTGCGTTTCGCAAGCTCGCGCAAAAATATCACCCCGATGCCGGCGGCGACGAGGCCAAGTTTAAGGAGATCAGCGAGGCCTACGAGACGCTTTCGGACGAGAAGAAGCGCAAAGAGTACGACCAGATGCTCATGTTTGGCGGCATGCCGGGCGCGGGCGGCGCGTATGGCGGCGGCTACGGTGCCGGTACGGGCGCCAGCGGCTGGGGCGACATCTTCGACAGCATCTTTAGCGGCAACGGCGCCTGGGGCAGCGATTGGGGCTCGGGTTTCGCCGGGGCTGCGGGCGCTGCCGGTGCGGGCGCGGGTCGCAGCCGCGCTCGCAAGGGCGGCGACCTGTCGCTGACCGTCGATGTGACGGCCGAGGACGCGTTTCGCGGTGTGACGCACAAGGTCACCTACCGTATTCCCTCGACGGGCGAGCAGCAGACCATTACGGTCTCGGTGCCTGCGGGCGCGGTCGACGGCGGCAAGCTACGCTACAAGCGTCGCGGCGAGTATGGCGTTGCCGGCGGCGAGCGCGGCGACCTGGTCGTGACCACGCACGTGGAGGAACATCCGCTGTTTAAGCGTAAAGGTGCCGACGTGACCATGGAGGTACCGGTCTCGGTCTACGAGGCGGCGCTCGGCTGCACGGTGGACGTGCCCACGCCCGGCGGTGCGACGGTTCGTCTGAAGGTGCCCGCGGGTACCCAGACGGGCAAGAAGTTCCGCTTTAAGGAAATGGGCGCGCCCGACGTCAAGCACCGTGGCCGTACGGGCGCGCTGCTTGTCGAGATCAAGGTGCAGGTCCCCACGAACCTGTCTAATGACGAGCGCGATGCCATGACCAAGCTGCGCGAGGCCGACACGCGCGACTATCGCGAGAAGGTCAACCGTTACAAGGCGACGTACTAGGGCGGTCACGGCGCACGCCCACGCCCGCGGGCTTATGATGGACGATAACGAGACGGAAAGGGGTCAGGTAGCATGGCCGAGGACAATAGGAACAAACCGCTGTACATGATCAGCGTGGCGGCCGAGCTGACCGGCATGCATCCGCAGACTCTGCGCGTCTACGAGTCCAAGGGCCTGGTGAACCCCCAGCGCTCGGGCGGTAACACGCGCCTGTATTCGCGTGCCGATATCGAGCGCCTGGAGCTCATCAATCAGTTGACCGACGAGGGTATCAACCTTGCCGGCGTGGTGCGCATCCTCGATATGAAGGAGCGTGCCGAGGAGCGCGAGCGCGAGAACGAGAAGCTCCGCGCCCGCGTTCGCCAGCTCGAGGACGAGCTGCACGAGTACAAGATGCAGAAGAAGATCACCGCCCTGGCCCCGCGCGACGGCTCGGTTAATCCCGAACAGGTCATGCGCAAGCTGCTGGGCGCGGGAACCGATTTGTAGTTACGCGGGATGCATTCGGGCAATCTGGCATTCAACTTCATGATCCCTTGGGGACGGAGGAAAACGGATCACTGAGGGGGGCGCCCTGACCCAGTGATCCGTTTTCCTCCGTCCCCAAGGGATCATTTTTGCCTGCTCACACCGGACTCGTCCTGTACTTTACCGAGATAAAGTGAACGTGCAGATTCGTAACCCACTCGCAACCGTTCTATGGCACGATATTGAACGAATGTATGCTATGCGCCCAAATCTTTTGGGCAGAGTGGGAGACAGTATGGTCAAGCTGTACGAGGACGGCATCTACCTGCGCGGCGGCAGCGAGGTTGTGCCTGCGGCCGAGGCCGCTGAGCGCGGTATTACGCAGACGCCCGAGGATGCCAAGCGTGGCACCATCGCGTATTCGATCCTCCAGGCACACAATACGTCCGGAGATCCCGAGGCGCTCAAGATTCGCTTCGATGCCATGGCGAGCCACGACATCACCTTTGTCGGTATCATCCAGACGGCGCGCGCCTCGGGCATGGAGCAATTCCCGCTGCCCTACGTGCTCACCAACTGCCATAACTCGCTGTGCGCCGTGGGTGGCACCATCAACGAGGACGACCACGTCTTTGGCCTTTCCGCGGCCAAGAAGTACGGCGGCATCTTCGTTCCGCCGCACATCGCCGTCATCCACTCCTTTATGCGCGAGAATTTCGCCGGTTGCGGCAAGATGATCCTGGGTTCCGACTCGCACACCCGCTACGGTGCTCTGGGCACCATGGCTGTGGGCGAGGGCGGCGGCGAGCTGGCAAAGCAGCTGCTGCGCGACACCTACGACGTTGCCTATCCCGGCGTCGTTGCCATCTACCTCACGGGCGCTCCGCGCCCCGGCGTCGGCCCGCACGACGTGGCGCTCGCCATCATCCGCGCCGTCTTTGCCAAGGGCTACGTCAAGAACAAGGTCATGGAGTTTGTGGGCCCCGGCATCGCGAGCATGACGACCGACTACCGCAACGGCGTCGATGTCATGACCACCGAGACCACTTGCCTGTCGAGCATCTGGGCCACCGACGAGGACACGCACGCGTTTTTGACCATGCACGGCCGCGGCGACGACTACCGCGAGCTCAAGCCCGCCGATGTCGCCTACTACGACGGCTGCGTCGAGGTCGACCTGTCGAGCATCAAGCCCATGATCGCGCTGCCGTTCCATCCTTCCAACGGCTTTGAGATCGACGAGCTCAACGAGAACCTCGAGGACATCCTGCATGAGGTCGAGCTCGAGGCCGCCAAGATCGGCGAGGGCAAGACACACTTTAGCCTGCTCGACAAGATCGTCGACGGCAAGCTGCACGTGCAGCAGGGCGTTATCGCCGGCTGCTCGGGCGGCAACTACGACTCCGTGGTCCAGGCTGCCCGCGTGCTCAAGGGCGCCAACACCGGCTGCGGCGAGTTCTCGCTGTCGGTCTATCCCACGAGCCAGCCCGTGGCACTCGAGCTCACGCGCCGTGGCTTCATCTACGACCTTATGGAGGCCGGTGCGATCGTCCGCACGGCGTTCTGCGGCCCGTGCTTCGGTGCTGGCGACACGCCTGCCAACAACGGCCTGTCCATCCGCCACACCACGCGCAACTTCCCCAACCGCGAGGGTTCCAAGCCGGGCAATGGCCAGCTGAGCGCCGTGGCCCTGATGGACGCCCGCTCCATTGCGGCAACGGCTGCCAACGGTGGCGTCCTGACGCCGGCGACCGACCTGCCCGAGGAGACTTGGGACGAGGCCTGCGAGTACACCTTTGACGACGCGCCGTACAAAAAGCGCGTGTACTGGGGCTTTGGCAAGGCGGAGCCTGCCGACGAGCTGGTCGAGGGTCCCAACATCAAGCCGTGGCCCGCGATGGAGCCTCTCGGCGACGATATCCTGCTCAAGGTGTGCTCCAAGATCATGGACCCGGTCACCACGACCGACGAGCTCATCCCCTCGGGCGAGACAAGCTCCTTCCGCTCCAACCCGCTAGGCTTGGCTGAGTTTACGCTCAGCCGCCGTGACCCGGCCTACGTGGGTCGTTCCAAGGAAGTCGACGCCGTGGAGAAGCGCCGCGTGGCCGGCGAGGCCGCAGGCGACTTGGCTGCGCTCGATGCCGAGCTTGCCGGTGTGTTTGAGGCGTTGGCCGGTGCGGGTGTCGCGGCCGATGCCAAGGCGACCGAGTACGGCTCTATGCTCTACGCCAAGAAGCCCGGCGACGGTTCTGCCCGCGAGCAGGCCGCGAGCTGCCAGCGCGTAATTGGCGGCCTGGCCAACATCGTCCACGAGTACGCCACCAAGCGCTATCGCTCCAACGTGATGAACTGGGGCATGGTGCCCTTCCAGATGGAGGCCGAGCCCAACTTTGAGGTGGGCGACTACGTCTTTGTGCCGGGGATTCGCACTGCGCTCGATGGCGACCTAAAGGACATCGCCGCCTACGTGGTGCGCGCCGACGGTGCGGTTGAGCAGATTGAGCTCTACATTGCCGATATGACGGCAGAGGAGCGTGCCATCGTCAAGGCCGGTTGCCTGATCAACTACAACAAGTTCAAGGCCACTGCCGAGTAACGCACTTAATTGTCCGCCCGGGGCTTACCCTTTCCCGCCCGCTCACGCGCTTCGCGAGGGTCGCGTTCGGGAAAGAGTAAGCCCCGGGCTACATTTCTGCGTTCTCGTTGGGTCTTGAGGGACGCTAAAAATAGACTTGCTTGAAGCCGCTCCTGTTATCGGGGCGGCTTCTTTTTTGTCGAAAACCGCCACAAAGGGGACAGGCACCTTTGTGGCGGTGGGGAACGAGCTCGATGTTGTTGTGATCGTTGAGCGGTATGTTAATGAGCGGCTCTACAGAATTTCATCCGGGTTGGCGGGTTTGGTTGTTTTGGGGATGCCGAGTTTGGATGACGCGAAATCGTCAACATCGTCCTTGATTCCATCTTTGGTGTAGACGGTGACCGTATAGGTGCTGTGCCCGAATTCGCTCTTGTCGCGTGTCGCCCAGGCCTGCCAGTAGGCAGCCCCGTTTCGCCCTTTGATTTTTCCGACACGGCGGAGTTCTGTTCGCTTTAATTGCTGGTTGCTATAGATGGTTCGACCGGCCTCCTCGGTGAGCCCGCACTGTCCAAGCAGCTTGTCGAGGACTTGGTTCATGTGGCGCTCATCGGTGTTTGGTGCGTAGTCGTAGGCGAGGGTGATGGAGTCGAGTGGCTGGTCGTCGATCAGATAGTTTAGCGCCTGAGGTTCAAGGCAGAAATAGGGGGAGCATCCGTCGACCTTGCCGAGCAACGGTAACTTGGACTGCCAACTTCCGGTGGGAATTGCATATTCGTAGAACACGCCACGGCAGACAAAGGAGAGCGAGGTGGCACGCGAGCCGGCGTCGATCATCCCGCAAAGATCGAAGGGCGAGGCGATACCAAAAGAAAAGGGCGTGATGACGATAAGGAAGAGCATCACGATGGGTATGGCGAGAATGGCGATGACGTTGCGACCGGTGGAATGAGACGGCTTCATATGCGCTCCTCGAGACAGAGATCTGTTGAGGATAGGCAGAAATGGACATGTTCGGAGAACAATTCAAGTTTAATCTCATGGCGCGAGATGGTCGACCGTTAGCGTCGAAAACCACCACAAAGGTGCCTGTCCCCTTTGTGGTGGTGAGGAGCGCGCGGCTTCTTTTGGTAATATTGTTAGCTGGCGGTATCATTAGTGCAGGTGGTGAAGGCTTGCATTGTGAGGTGCTTTGCTGTGAGAAGTCCTGCCCGTATTGGATTGATTGTCTTGGCGCTTGCGATCGCTGTGGTTGGCGCGGGCGCTGTCGGTATGGCATTTCTACCTGCTGCGGTGACGGAGCCGGTGGTCAAGCCTGTGACTCAATCTGTCGAACTTCTGACCGGCGACGACAAGCCCGAGACCATTACCGTTGATTTTGATGAGCAGCCGGCTGTGCTGGGAATTAGCAATTATCCGCGTATTCAGCTTGGGGCCATGCGCTATACCACGGATACAAGCCTGATCGATAGGGCGTCCGAGCTACTCAAGGGCAAAACATTTAAGCGCTGGTACGGATATGCGTCCTATCGGGCAAAAGCGAACGACATGGTTGGCGGATGCCACTCTTCTATCGAGCTGGACACTGCAAACGGCGCAAAGTTATGTGATGTCTCGTACGATCCGGGCTACGAGGGCAATGAGGGTCCGGGCATCTACATCATGGACGGCGATGTCGCCTATGTCATGGAGGGCGACCAGACCGAGCTCAACGATTTTATGGGTCAGTGTATCCAAGATGCCTATGAACAGACCTGCTTGCCTGACCCGCAGACTGCACGCGATAGTGGGTCTGCCCGTACATGGCTGTTCGAGGATGAGATGCCCTGGACCGTCGAATCGGGAAGTATGGGTTCGGCGAAGGAGTAGAGACCGCGACCACCACAAAGGTGCACTGTCCCCCTTGTGGTGGTTTTCGGTCTGTCTCGATCTGTAACATCTTGGCCGCTAAAAGTGGGCCTGGTGTTACAGATTTAGATTTTTGATCCGGGTGTTTTCTGTTCGTCTCAATCTATAACATCTGGAGCCACAAACAGTCGCTAGATGTTACAGATTGAGATAGTAAGGGGACGAGGCCGCAGTGGGTGAGCGTGCCCGCCCCTATCTCTCGATCACTCAGAAAATCTTATATATAGAGACTTAGATTTGTGTATAAGATCGTACAAAGCTGGCAACAATACTTCTCGAACAACGTGAAGCCGCCCCGTAGGGCGGCCACCCCAAGAGAGGTGATTCCATGAGAATCGATAAGCTAGCAATGACGTCGCGCGAGGCGTTGCAGACCGCCATGAGCACGGCTGCCGACGCGCAGGCCGGCGCGGTGGAGCCGATTCACCTGCTGTCTGCCCTGCTCGGTGCCGGCGAGCGCAATATCTCCGTGATCATCGAGCGCATCGGCGCTGACCCGGCCCAGCTCGCACGCTCCACGCAAGATGCCATCGACCACGCGCCCAAGGTTTCGGGCGAGGGCCAGCAGATGGGCCTGTCAAACGAGCTCGTCCGCGTCATCGAAAAGGCCGAGAAGAAGGCCACCAAGATGGGCGACAGCTTTGTGGTGACCGAGCATCTGCTGATGGCACTTGCCGAGGACAAGGGCGAGGCGGGCCGCGTGCTGCGCGATGCCGGCGTGACCAAGGAGCGCATCGAGCAGGTCTACGAGGAGCTGCGTGGCGATGACCGCGTGACGTCTGCCGAGGACAAGACTCAGTTTGAGGCACTGGAGCAGTACGGTCGCAACATCTGCGATCTGGCCCGCGCCGGCAAGCTCGACCCGGTCATCGGCCGTACCGATGAGATCCGCCGCACCATCCAGGTCCTGTCCCGTCGCACCAAGAACAACCCCGTGCTTATCGGTGAGCCGGGCGTCGGCAAGACGGCCATCGTCGAGGGCATCGCCCAGCGTATCGTGGCCGGCGACGTGCCGAGCACCCTGCGCGACCGCGACCTTATCGAGCTCGACATGAGCGCGCTGGTCGCCGGCGCCAAGTATCGCGGCGAGTTCGAGGACCGCTTGAAGGCCGTGCTCAAGGAAGTGCAAAAGTCCGAGGGCAAGGTCATCCTGTTCATCGATGAGCTCCACACCATCGTGGGCGCGGGTGCCACCGAGGGCTCCATGGACGCCGGCAACATCCTCAAGCCGGCGCTCGCCCGTGGCGACCTGCACGCGATCGGCGCGACCACGCTCGACGAATACCGCAAGTACATCGAGAAGGACGCGGCGCTCGCCCGTCGTTTCCAGACCGTTATGGTGAGCGAGCCTACCGTCGAGGACACCATTTCGATCCTGCGTGGCCTGAAGGAGAAATACGAGATCTTCCACGGCGTGCATATCACCGATAGCGCGCTCGTGGCAGCTGCCGACCTCTCCGATCGCTACATCGCCGACCGCTTCCTGCCCGACAAGGCCATCGACCTGGTCGATGAGGCCGCAAGCCGCCTGCGCATGGAACTCGACAGCATGCCGGTCGAGATTGACGCCACCACGCGTCAGCTCACCCAGCTGCAGATCGAGGAGCAGGCGCTCATGAAGGAGACCGACGACGCCTCCAAGGAGCGTCTGGAGGCCCTGCGCCAAGAGATCGCCGAGGTCCAAGAAAAGCTCAACGTGCAAAAGGCCGGCTGGCTCAACCAGAAGAACGCCATCGACCACGTGCAGGAGCTTAAGGGGCAGCTCGACGAGGCCAGAAGCGAAGAGGAGCGCGCGACGCGCAACGGCGACCTGGGCCGTGCGTCCGAGCTGCGCTACTCCGTGATTCCGGGTCTGCAGCAGCAGATTCAGGATTCCGAGGCTGCGCTCGAGGCACAAAAGCAGAAGGACGGCGAGGGTCTCAACGAGCAGGTGACCTCCGATGAGATCGCCGAGGTCGTGAGTGCCTGGACCGGCGTGCCCGTGTCCAAGATGATGCAGGGCGAGCTCGACAAGCTGAAGGGCCTGGAGGGTGAGCTGCATAAGCGCGTCATCGGCCAGGACGAGGCCGTATCCGCCGTCGCCGCGGCTGTGCGCCGCAGCCGTGCGGGCCTCTCCGATCCGGACAAGCCCATCGGCAGCTTCTTTTTCCTGGGCCCCACCGGCGTGGGCAAGACCGAGCTCGCCAAGGCACTTGCCGAGTGCCTGTTCGACGACGAGCGCGCGCTCGTGCGTATCGACATGTCCGAGTACATGGAGAAGTTCAGCGTCCAGCGTCTGATCGGTGCGCCCCCGGGATACGTGGGTTACGACGAGGGCGGCCAGCTCACTGAGGCCGTGCGCCGTCGTCCGTACTCCGTGATCTTGCTCGACGAGATGGAGAAGGCCCATCCAGATGTCTTCAACGTGCTGCTGCAGGTGCTCGACGACGGCCGTCTGACCGATGGCCAGGGCCGCCAGGTGTCCTTCAAGAACACGATTATCATCATGACGTCCAACGTGGGCTCCAAGGCCATCGCCGATCTGTCCGGTAAGGACGAGGAGGAGATGCGCCATCAGGTCGACGCCGCCATGGCTCAGACCTTCCGCCCCGAGTTCCTCAACCGTATCGACGATATCGTGGTGTTCCATCCGCTCGGCATGGCGCAGATCGAGAAGATCGTCGACATCCAGCTTGCCGACGTTCGCGCACGCCTGGCCAAGGAGCGCATGACGCTTGCCATCACCCCGGCGGCCAAGCAGATGCTCGCCGTGGGTGGCCTGGACCCCGTGTTCGGTGCCCGTCCGCTCAAGCGCCTGGTCCAGCGCGAGGTCGTGGACGCCATCGCCGCCGCCATCATCGACGGCACGGTGCGCGAGGGCGATCAGGTGACGGTCGATGCCGGCAAGGACGGCGGCTTTACCGTCGTGTGCGACAACACGCCGGCGGCCACCTACGAGGTTCCCGACGCCGAGTAGATTTTGGGACATGCCTTAAAATCTACCAGCCGTCTCTAAACGCCAAGGGCGGCGAATCCAATTGGGTCCGCCGCCCTTTTTCGTGCGACAATCGATGATATTGAACGGATGCGATGCGAGGAGCTATGCAGATGAAAGACGAGATCAAGACAAGCGCACCGGCGCTCAAGCCCACGTCCAAACCGGCGCCCAAGCCGCGCGACCCCTATATCCGTGCCGAGAACGAGGACGACGACGGCTACGATCCCTACAGTGATCGCCGCCCCGAGCGCGAGCCAATGTTCGAAGCCGACCCGTGGCGCTGAGTGCCACCCAAAAGGCCACCAATTAAGTTGCGGTGAAATAGGGACTGTTTTGCAGTTTGACCAGCAAAAAAAGTCCCGATTTCAACGCCACAGCGGTAGGGCTTTTTGTTCAGGGGGTGGGGTGTCAAAAAATCCCCGGCCCCAATTGACAGCTG
>UQAU01000023.1 GCA_900539035.1 uncultured Collinsella sp.
CCAAAAATAACCTTTTACTTTTTGGGCTGGTTGCCGGTGGGGTGGGGCTTGGTTATGTTTGTCGCGAGTTCCGCACGAACAGGAGGCCACTTAATGTGGCCTCCGTCGTGAGCAGGACTGTAGAGCAGGAAACTTCATCAGTGCCCGCCCCACGGGAAACCGGCGGGATAGACCGGTTCAGATGGGGCTTTGATGCATGGGTGGTCTGTTGGTGGGCAAATGGGTATCATACTGTGGTTATTGCATCGACTCTGTGATGCACGCTTGTACGTTCCCGGCGGTCGGTTTGCCAGAAGCGCCCCGTCGGTTGTTCCAGACCCGTTTCGAAGAAAGGAAACCACACTCACCTATGGCAGCTAAAAAATCATCTCCCTTGAAGATCATCCCGCTCGGCGGCCTTGACGGCATCGGTAAGAACATGACGGTCTTCGAGTGCGGCGACGACATGGTGCTCGTCGACGCCGGTCTCATGTTCCCCGACGACTCCCAGCCCGGTATCGACCTGGTGCTTCCCGACTACACCTATGTTTTGGAGAACGAGGAGAAGCTCCGCGGTATCGTCGTCACCCACGGCCACGAGGACCACACCGGTTCGCTTCCGTATCTGCTGCAGGACCTCAACAACAAGGTGCCCATCTTCTCGAGCAAGCTGACGCTCGGTTTTATCGAGGGTAAGCTTTCTGAGTTCCGCATCCGCGCACCTAAGTTCCGCGAGGTCAAGGGCGGCAGCCATGTCAACCTCGGCGGCATCTCGCTCGACTTCTTCTCGATGACGCACTCCATCCCCGGCGCTCTGGGCGTGTTCATCCGCACCAACCAGGGCACCGTTATGCACACCGGCGACTTTAAGCTCGACCAGACGCCCATCGATGGTGTCACGCCCGACTATGCCGCTATCAGCCGCTTTGCCAAGCAGGGCATCGACCTGTTGCTGTCCGACTCCACCAATGCCACGGTTCCCGGCTTTACCAAGTCCGAGGCCGAGGTTGGTCCCAACCTGCTGCACGCCATCAAGAACGCCCCGGGTCGCGTGTTCGTTGCGTCGTTCTCGAGCCATATCCATCGTTTGCAGCAGATCTGCGATGCCGCCCGCAAGTGCGGCCGTAAGGTCGTTGTGACCGGTCGCTCCATGCTCACTAACACCCGCGTGGCGCGTGAGCTGGGCTACCTCAACATCGACGACGCCGATATTATCGATGCCTTCGACATTGATAACCTGCCCGACGACAAGATTGTCGTCATGTGCACCGGTTCTCAGGGCGAGCCGCTGTCGGCCCTGTCCCGCATGGCCAACGGCGAGCACAAGACGCTCTCCATCCACGAGGGCGATACCGTTATCCTCTCGGCAACTCCTGTTCCCGGCAATGAGAAAGCCGTCCAGCAGGTCGTCAACAGCCTGGCCAAGCTCGGCTGCGACGTGTGGGATAAGAACCGCGCTCTCGTCCACGTCTCGGGTCACGGCAGCCAGGAGGAGCTCAAGCTCCTGATGGCCATGGCCAAGCCCACGTACTTTATGCCGGTTCACGGTGAGGCCGTGCATCTGCGCGCCCATGCCCAGCTGGCCCGCAAGATGGGCATCAAGGACGATCATATCTTTATCCTCGATAACGGCGACACGCTCGAGATGCGCGGCGGTATCGTCAAGCGCGGTACGCCCGTCGAGTCCGGCGTCGTCTACGTCGACGGCCTGCGTATCGGCGATACCGACCCCATCGTCCTGCGCGATCGTCAGAAGCTCGCCAACGACGGTATGGTTACCGCTGTTGCCATCGTCTCGCTCAAGCACAAGAAGATCGAGGCCATCGAGTTCTCGGGCCGCGGCGTCTCGTTTGCCATCGACGACCAGTTCTCCGAGGATGCCTCCGCGTCCATTATGAAGACGATCGAGAAGGGCAAGTTCAGCTTTACGAGCAGCGGTTCCGATGCCATTCGCAAGGCCGTGCGCGATTCGCTCTCTAACTTTATCTGGAGCCGTACGCGCACCCGTCCGATGATCATCCCGGTCGTCATGGAGGTTTAGTTTGGCGCGCGGATCTGCACAAAACGCCAAAGGCAATAAGGCCAATAACCAACCGGCATCTGCTAAGGGTGCCGGTTCCCATCTGCGTGCCAATAAGGGCCACGAGGCGGACTTTGACGATTTTGAGCCCCTGGTCGAGCCTTCGGCCAACCGCGATATCGCCGGCGTGGTCATCGCCGTTTTGGCGATTGCGTCCTTCATTGCCGTGATTTCGCCGGCGACCGCACCCGTTACGGCTGCGGTTGCCGGTTTCTACCACCTTGGCTTTGGTCTGGGCGCCTACGTGCTGCCGATCGTCATTTTGCTGTTTGCCGCCACGCTCTTTTTAGGCGAGGACTCGCCGCTCAACGTGCGCTCTGTTGCGGGCGGCGCCGTGGTCTTTATCGCCGTCGTCTCCATTCTTTCGCTGATGGTGCCGGGTACGAGTGTCTCGTGTGACCTTATGTTCACGCCGCAAAATTTGTCCGCCTCGGGTGGCTACATCGGTGCGTTTATTGCGAGTGCGCTGCAGAATGCCCTGGGTAAGCCTATCGCGACGGTAGTCCTGTTGGGCTTTGTCGCCGTGGGCTTGGTCATCATCGGCTTTTCGGTTGGCGGCGTTTTGCGCTCTGCTCGCGACCGTGCGGCCGATTTTGCCGAGCGCCGTCGTGCCGACGTCAACGCCAGCCCGTGGGGTGACGACGAAGCCCTGTCGGTGCCCGGTGTTGCCCGTCCGCACCTGAGCATTCTTCGTCAAAAGGGCTCCGATGCTGCCGTGACCACGGTCATGGGCAACGATGTGGACCCGGTTTTGGACGATGACGACGAGGACGAGGATCCGTTTGTCGACGTGTCCGATGCCGTGGAAGCTGAGCGCGCTAAGACGACGCTGTTGCCGCGCCGCCATGCCAAGAAGGGCAAGGCTGCGCCTAAGCTCAATACGAGTGAGCCTGACCCGACTTGGTCCGATAGCGAGATTGAGCTCACCGAGGGCGATGACGAGGACGACGAGGCTCCGATTGAGACCGCAAAGACAACTTTGCTGCCGCGTCGCCATGCAAAGCGCGACCAGGTAACCGGTCAGCTTTCGATGGAAGACGACCCCGATAAGATCGACGAGTCCGAGCCGCCGTTTGCCGTGAATCCTGTCTCGGCAGCTCCGCAGATCCCCGATTTCCTAAAGCATCCCAAGGTTGCCGATGCGCCTGCCTCGAGTGCTGTCGAATCGGCTGCGGCTAGCGATGGGGGAGCAGACAATGCTTCCGCAGATAACGAGGGCGAAGAAGAGGACGGCCTCAAGCTTCCGCCGCTCGAAATCCTGCATGCCAACCCGCAATCGGCGTCCTCCGCGTCTTCTGACAAGGAGCTGGAACAGACTGCCGAGTCGCTTCAGTCCACGTTGTTGGAGTTTGGTCGTAGTGCCCGTGTGGTCGGCTGGATCGCCGGCCCCACGGTGACGACCTTTAAGCTGCAACCTGGCGAGGGCGAGCGCGTGAGCAAGATCTCGAGCCTTGAGGACGACATCGCGCTTTCGCTTGCTGCTCAGTCGGTGCGTATCTTTGCCCCGATCCCCGGCACCTCGCTCGTGGGCATCGAGATTCCCAACCGCAAGCGCCAGAACGTCAACCTGGGCGACGTGTTGCCCTATGTGAAGGGCGGTCCGCTCGAGCTGGCCATCGGTCGCGATGCCGAGGGTACGCCGGTCGTCGCCGACCTTGCCAAGATGCCCCACCTGCTGATCGCCGGCACGACCGGTTCTGGTAAGTCGGTGATGATTAACTCCATCATCACGACCCTGCTCATGCGCGCGCTTCCCGAGGACGTTCGCCTGATCATGGTCGACCCCAAGCGCGTCGAGCTTGCGGGCTATAACGGTCTGCCGCATCTTTACGTACCTGTAGTGACCGAGCCCAAGCAGGCCGCGAGCGCTCTGCAATGGGCCGTGTCCGAGATGGAGCGTCGCCTGAAGGTCTTCGAGCGCCTTAACGTGCGTAAGATCTCGACCTACAACGAAAAGCAGGCCGCCGGCGAGTTTGAGCATTACGATAACCCGCCGCAAAAGATGCCCTATTTGGTCATTATCATCGACGAGCTCTCGGACCTGATGATGGTCGCCGGTAAGGATGTCGAGGCCTCGATCGTGCGTATTGCACAGCTGGGCCGTGCCGCCGGTATTCATCTTATCGTGGCCACGCAGCGCCCCAGTTCCAACGTGGTGACGGGCCTCATTAAGGCCAACATCACCAACCGCATCGCCTTTAACGTCGCCACGGGCATCGACTCGCGTGTCATTATCGACCAGATGGGTGCCGAAAAGCTTACCGGTTTGGGCGACATGTTGTTCTCCAAGGTCGACTGGGGCAAGCCCCGCCGTATCCAGGGCTGCTTTGTCTCGGACGACGAAATCAACGAGATTGTCGAGTTCGTCAAGTCGCAGAGCGAGCCCGACTACCACGAGGAGATCCTGTCTGCCGTGGCGCCCGCTTCCATGTCCATGGCGGGTGGCGGCGGCATTGTCCGCACCGGAGTCGCCGAGCCGCAAGACGATGATCCGCTCATTTGGGAAGCCGCCCATATTGTGGTGGAATCGCAGCTTGGCTCCACATCTGGCCTGCAACGTCGTCTGAAGGTTGGCTATGCTCGTGCCGGGCGTATTATGGACATGCTGGAAGAAAAGGGTGTCGTCGGCCCGCCCGACGGTTCCAAGCCGCGCGAGGTCCTGTTGGACGAGGAGGGGCTTGCCGCGTTGGAATCTGTCGACGCCGAGATGGCACGTGAAGATCGTGAGTTTGGAGGATTCTGATGGCTGCACGCTTTGGTGACATGCTGCTCGAGCAGCGTCGCCGAATGGGCCTTTCCATTCAGCAAGTCGCCAACACCATCAAAATCAGGCCGCAGATCATCGAGTTTTTCGAGACCGGTAACTTTGCTTCGATGCCGCCGCGCGGCTATGCGCAGGGCATGATTTCGAGCTATGCTCGCTTTTTGGGCCTCAATCCGCGCGAGGTCGTCAATGCCTACTTTGACGACCTGATGGCATACGAACGCGAGACGTCGCAGCAGGGCGGTCGTTTTCAGGACGCCGCCGGCTACGTCAATTCGCGTTCCTCGGTCGATAACGGGCGCTTCCTGATGGTTCAGGGCGGTCGTTCGACCCGCTATGGACAGCGTCCTCAGCAGGCCGGTTATATTACCGAGACGGGTTCGGGCGAGGAGATTCGCTCACAGCGTGACCGGTTCCGCAGTACGCCGATGCCCGAGGACCGTGCACTTCCCGCTGCCCGCGGCGTGGCGCGTGATCCTCGTGCCGGCTACGGCGACGGCGGCTATTCCGATCGCGGTTACCGTGGTGCCTCTACGGGACGCTCTCGCGGTGGCTATGCGGACGCCGATACCACGCAGGTGACGCCGCGTCTTCGCTCTCAATCACAGCCGTATGGCCAGCGCTCTTCGGCTCCGCGTTCGGGCCAGCGTGGCTATCAAGGCCGCGGTGAACTTGCGCCCCGCTCGGGTCAGCGCAGCCTACAGGGCCAGGGTGGCTATCGCGGCCGTTCCGATAGCAATCGCGGTCGTATGCCTCAGGGAGGCGGCCGCAGCAGTTCCAGTCGTGGACGCGGCGGATCACGTACTCCTCAAAACAACGGGCTCGATCCGCGTATCGTCTACGCCGGCATCGGTGCCGTTGCGCTGCTGTTGATTGTGCTCATCGTGGTGCTTCTGCGCGGCTGCGCATCTTCGGCGCCCGAGAACACGCCCGAGACGCCCACTGCTACCAAGACGACGACCAAGAAGTCTTCTAAGAAGACCGAAACGGTCGACGAGGACGAAGATACCGATGAGGCGACGGATGAGTCGACCGATTCGGACGCCACCAAGACGGCCAAGAAGGAAGAGAACGAGGTCACGAAGGTCAAGGTCTCCGTTGCCAAGGGAAAGACCGCGTGGATTGAGGTCAAGGTCGACGGCAAGTCGGTCTATGGCGCCCAGGCGACTGGTCCCTTTGAGCAGGAGTACACGCCCGAGTCCTCGATCGAGATCACCACGTCCAAGCCTTCCGATGTCACCGTTACCAAGAACGGTGAAAAGGTCCGTTACGATACCAAGACCTCGGGCGTGGCGCGTGTGACGATCACCGTTCCCAAGAAGGAGACGACTGATTCCGCGAATGGTGAAAGTTCTGATGGTACCGACACCACCGATGGTACCGACACCACCGACGGTACCGATGCCCAGTCCACGGATGGCACCGATACCGCAACTGACGGTCAAACGCCCACCGATTCTACCGACTATTCGTACGATAGCTACTAAGCCGCTCGTACGCGAAAGGAAACATCATGGCTAAAGATTCCAGCTTCGACGTCGTGTCCGAGGTCAACATGCAAGAGGTCGACAACGCCTTCCAGCAGACCACGCGCGAGATTTCCCAGCGCTATGACCTTAAGGATTCCGGCGCCACGATCGAGCTTTCGAAGGGCGACAAGCTCTTTACGATCAACGCCCCGGCCGACTTTGTCTCCAAGCAGATTATCGACGTGCTGAGCTCCAAGCTCATCAAGCGCGGCATCGACCTCAAGGCTGTCTCGTGGGATGCTCCGCAGGCGGCATCGGGCGGCACCGTGCGCGTGCTCGCCCATATCGTCGAGGGTATCGACCAGGCGACCGCCAAGAAGATCAACAAGGACATCAAGGACCAAAAGCTCAAGGTCAAGGTGACCATCGAGGCCGATAAGCTGCGTGTTTCCTCTGCTTCGAAGGACGCGTTGCAGACTGTGATCCAGTTCCTGCGCGACCAGGACTACGGCCAGCCGCTTCAGTTCACCAACTACCGCTAATATCATTCGAAAGGACCGCTTTCCAACATGGATACACCGTTGGGCTCCGTGCTCTACATCACCCTCGGGTGCGCTAAGAACGAGGTTGACACCGACCGCATGCGTTCTCTTTTGACCGCCGCAGGCTACGAGGAAGCATTCGACCCGCAGGATGCCGATATCGCCATCGTCAATACATGCTCGTTCCTCGCCTCCGCAACGTCCGAGAGCATCGAGACCACGCTCGAGCTCGCCAACGAGGTTCAGGACGGCGTTCGTTCTTGCCCCATCGTCATGTGCGGCTGCGTGCCGTCGCGCTATGGCGACGACCTGCCTGACGAGCTGCCCGAGGTCGCTGCCTTTGTGAAGGCCGACGAGGAGGACGGCATCGTGGCGGTCATCGATGGCGTGTTGGGTTTCGAGCGTGAGATCGCAGCCTATATTCCGCAGGTCAAGCGTACCGTCGAGGGTGCCGTTGCCTACGTCAAGATTTCCGATGGCTGCAACCGCTTCTGCAGCTTCTGCATGATCCCCTACATTCGCGGTCGCTATCATTCGCGCAATTCCGAGAGCATTATCTCCGAGGTGCGCGACCTGGTTGCCGGCGGTGTGCGCGAGATCGTGCTGATCGGCCAGGACACGGGTATTTGGGGTACCGACTTTGCTGACGAGGACGTCGCCGAGGGCTCGCCGCGCAATTTGGCGCAGCTGCTGTGTGCCGTCGCCGAGGCCGTGCGCCCGCAAAACGTCTGGGTCCGTGTGCTCTACCTGCAGCCTGAGGGCATGACTGACGAGCTCATTGAGACCATTCGTGATACGCCCGAGGTGCTGCCCTATATCGATATCCCCGTGCAGCACTGCGATGCTCGCATCCTTAAGGCCATGCGTCGCTCCGGTTCGCGCCAAGAGCTCGAGGATCTGTTCCGCGATCTGCGTGAGCGTATTCCCGGCATCGTGATCCGTTCCACGGCCATGGTCGGCTTCCCGACCGAGACCGACGACGAGTTCCGCGACCTTATCGACTTTATGGACACCGTCGGCTTTGACTACACGAGTGTCTTTGCCTACTCGCAGGAGGAGGGCAGCCTGGCCGCTAAGATGGAGGGTCAGGTCGACGAAGAGGTCAAGCTTGAGCGCGCCCAGGAGGCCATGGACCTGGCCGAGTCGCTCGGTTTTGCCGCCACCGCCGCACATGTGGGCGAGCGCGCCCAGGTGATCGTCGACGGTATCGAAGAGACCGAGGACGGCGCCGAGCTGATCGGCCATGCTTGGTTCCAGGCGCCCGATTCCGATGGCGCGGTGCATCTGGACGCCAGCGAGGCGTCCGTGGGCGATATTCTGACCGTCGAGTTTACCGATAGCTTCTGCTATGAGCTTATCGGTCATGTTGTGGAGTAGGAGAGCGTCGTGGCTAACGAGAGCAATAAGGAACTGACGAGTGTTTGGACGCCCGCCAACATCGTGACGTGCGTTCGCATCGTCTTTATCCCGGTGTTTATGATCGTGTCGGCGCTGTCTCACACGAGCGTTGCCGGTACGGATTGGAGCACCTTCGACGGCCCGCTCGCCGCCGCTGCCTTCATTCTGTATGTGATCCTGTCGTGCACCGATAAGGTCGACGGTTATCTGGCGCGTTCGCGCAACGAGATCACCGACTTCGGTAAATTCTTGGACCCCATCGCCGATAAGCTGCTAGTGTTCTCTGCCCTGCTGCTGTTCTTGGATTTTGGCGCGGTGACCGTGTGGTCCGTGTTTATTATCCTTTTCCGCGAGCTGCTGGTAAGCGCCCTGCGCATGGTTGCGAGTGCCGCCGGCGTGGTCGTTGCGGCCGATAAGCTCGGCAAGTACAAGACGGCAACCACGATGGTCTCCATCTGCGGTTACCTGTGCGTTTTTGCGATGGCCGGCTTGCACCTTGGCCCGGTGGCGCTGACGCTCGGCATCTACTCGGTGTCGCGCTTCCTGTACGCCGTTGCCGTTGTCTTGACCGTTATCTCGGGCGCCCAGTACTTCTGGAACTGCCGCAAGATCGTCTTTTCGGTCTAGGTCCTGGTAGGTATGACGGACTCTTTTGAACAGATTTCCGCGCATAACGAGGAGCTGGCGCGCGATATCGTCGAGCGCGCGAGCGCTCGGGGCATGACGGTTTCGACGGCCGAGTCGCTGACGGCGGGTATGATCGCCTCGACGATTGCCGATATCTCGGGCGCCTCGGCGGTGCTGCGTGGCGGTGCGGTGACCTACTGCGACGAGATTAAGCATCGCGTGCTGGGTGTTGAGCAGGAGACGCTCGACCGCTATACCGCGGTGTCGCATCAGACCGCGCGCGAGATGTCGGTGGGTTCGCTGGAGCTGTACCAGAGCGATATTGCAGTGAGCGCAACGGGTTATGCCGGCCCCGGCGGTGGTACTGAGGACGATCCTGCAGGCACTTTCTATATTGGCTGGGCGCATCGTTCCGCCGATGGGGGAGTGCCGGTCGTGGACTCTGTGCGCTGCCACTATGAGGGCGACCGTTCGTGTGTTCGTGCCCATGCGGTCGCGGAGGCACTGGGTCGCATTGTCTGCGTGCTCGATTCTATGGAATAGACGTGTTTTAAGGGGCCTCCGGGCCCCTTAATTGTGGAGATAGGGACCTCCTGCAAATTTTATCTTTGTGCAGGTAGTTGTCGTATTTTTCCTCCTCATGATTTTCTTGGTTCACCTGCGGTCAAGTTTTTGGTCAGTGTTTGGTCGGCGTTTGGTTGGGTTTTGGAAAGGTCGGCTGCATATGATTTATCTGAACGGTTGACCACGAACAGCCGTTCGTTTATTATCGATGCAGGTTGTTAAGAGGAGGGCTATTCATGGCCAAGAATTCAGGTCCCGTACGTACCGTTCATGCTCGCACGACGGGTAAAGAGCGCGATGAGATGATCGCCACCACCAAGGCCGAGATCGAGAAGAAATTCGGCCAGGGTTCCATCATGAGGTACGGCGACGGTGGTCCCGAGCTCGAGGTCGAGGCCATTCCCACGGGTGCTCTGGCACTCGATGCCGCGCTGGGTATCGGCGGCGTGCCGCGCGGCCGTATCGTCGAGATTTACGGTCCTGAGTCCTCCGGTAAGACGACGCTTTCGCTCGAGATCCTGGCCGAGGCCCAGGCAATGGGTGGCGTTGTGGCATTTATCGATGCCGAGCACGCGCTCGATCCCACGTATGCCGCGCGCATCGGCGTGGATATCGACGAGGTACTGATTTCCCAGCCCGATACGGGTGAGCAGGCGCTCGAGATCGTTGACATGCTCGTGCGTTCCGGCGCCATCGATGCCATCGTCGTCGACTCCGTCGCCGCGCTGACCCCGCGTGCCGAGATCGAGGGAGAAATCGGTGACACTACGGTCGGTCTTCAGGCTCGCCTGATGAGCCAGGCGCTCCGCAAGCTCGCCGGCTCGCTGTCCAAGTCCAACACGACGTGTATCTTCATTAACCAGCTGCGTGAGAAGATCGGTGTCATGTTCGGCAACCCCGAGACCACGACGGGCGGCCGCGCCCTTAAGTTCTTCTCTTCGGTGCGTATCGACATTCGCCGCATCGACAGCATTAAGCTTAAGGACGAGGTTATCGGTAACCGCGTGCGCGCCAAGGTCGTTAAGAACAAGGTGGCAGCTCCGTTCCGTTCTGCTGAGTTCGACATCATGTACGGTACGGGCATCTCTAAGGAGGGCTCGATTCTGGACATGGCTCTCGACTGCGGCATCTGCAACAAGATGGGCTCCTGGTTTGCCTATGGCGAGGACAAGCTCGGCAATGGTCGCGAGGCCGCCAAGGCGTTCCTGCGCGAACACCCCGATTGCGCCGACGAGATTGAGCATAAGGTCCGCCTTGCCTGTGGACTTGAGTTTGATGACGATGCTCCGTCCGAGGTCGAGCTGACCGATCAGCCTGCGCCTGAGGAGTTTGACGAGCTTTACGCCATCGATGGGTCCGCCATGCTCGATGATGACGACGAGTAGCGGTTACGCTCATGTCGTATACGGTGACCGAGGCCACGGTCGTCTTTCCCGATAAGAAGGCGGCCTCCTCGTTCTCGAGCGGTTATGTGTCCAAAAAGCCTTGCGCACATATCGATTGTGAGCTTGAGGGCGGTTTTGAGCGGTCCATTTGGATTCCCGTGCGGGTCGCGCGGCTGTATGTCAAAAACCGCCCCGATCTTCCCTGTGATTGGGACAACTTTCGTGAGGCGGTGCAGCTCATCGAGCGTAAATGTGCACTCACCATGGTGACCGAGATGTTATCGCGCCGCGACCATGCGACGGGTGAGGTCCGTGACAAGCTGGCTTGCTACGGCTTTCACCAGCCTGCGATCGATTTTGCCGTCGAGCGCGCCACCGAGTATCGCTTTTTAGACGAGAGCCGCTTTTGTTCGTACTTTATCGAGGAGCGCAAGCGGCGCGGTTGGGGACAGCGCAAAATCGAGACCGAGCTCAAGCGCCGTCATGTCGTGCTCGATGACATTCCCGGTTATCCCGAGGATTATTTTGCCGTCGAAGACGATTTGGCGCGTGCGTCAGCCCTGCTCGCCAAGCGGCGTGTTCCAGAGACACGCGGATTTGAAAAACTGGTTCGGTTTTTGATGGGCAAGGGCTTCTCGTATCACATCGCCGCCGATGCCGTTAAGGCACGTCTCGATGCCGAACGCGAGGAATGTGCGGTTTAGGCGCATACGTTTTGTGCCCCTGCCGTTCACCGCGTTTTAGCCGCCGCGCCGGGGCCATTTATTTGACAGTTGTTGTGGTTCAACGTACGATAAACACTGTCATTTGCTTTGTGATATGTGCTCATCTGTGATGAGTTTGTTTATATGTTTATCTGTATCCGACCCGCATAAGCTGCGCCCATATTACTCAAATGTCGCGAGCCGTTCGTAAGGACGGTTCGCTTTGTTGTGTAACGAATCCATAAAAAGGAGTGAGCATGCCTATCATTGCAGCGCTCGTTGGCATCGTTTTGGGTGCCATCGCCGCCATTGCCTACATGCGCACCGCCAAGCAGGGTAGTCTTCACGAGGCCGACGAAAAGATCCAGTCGGCACACGCACAGGCTGAGTCCCTGGTCGGTGATGCAAAGCGTCAGGCCGAGACCCTCAAAAAAGAGGCTCTGCTCGAGGCTAAAGAGGAGATCATCAAGAACAAGCAGGCCGCCGAGGCCGAGGACAAGCAGCGTAAGAGCGAGATTCGTACGCTCGAGAACCGCGTGATGCAGCGCGAGGAATCCCTCGATCGCCGCAATGACGCTCTCGACAAGCGCGAGCATCAGCTGTCCAGCCAGGCCGGTCAGGTCGAGAAGCGCTCCCGTGAGCTCGAGGAGCTCTGCGCAAAGCAGACCTCCGAGCTTGAGCGTATCGCCGACCTTACCCGCGAGGACGCCCACAAGGAGCTCCTCGATAAGGTTCGCGGCGAGGTCACGCACGAAGCCGCCACGATCATTCGCGAGTCCGAGCAGCAGGTTCGCGCCGAGTGCCACAAGACCGCCCAGGAGATTCTGTCCCTGGCGATTCAGCGCTGCGCTGCCGACCACACTGCCGAGGTCACCGTTACCTCCGTGCACATTCCCTCTGATGACCTCAAGGGCCGTATCATCGGTCGCGAGGGTCGCAACATCCGGACCTTCGAGCAGGTTTCCGGCGTCAACCTCGTGATCGACGACACGCCCGAGACCGTCGTTCTTTCGAGCTTCGACCCGGTCCGTCGCGAGACCGCCCGTGTCGCCCTCGAGAACCTTATCGCCGACGGCCGCATTCACCCCGCCCGCATCGAGGAGATGTATCACAAGGCTGCCGACCTGGTTCAGCAGCGCGTGCGCGAGGCTGGCGAGCAGGCTGCCTTCGATACCGGCATTCACGACCTGCACCCCGAGATCGTCAAGACCCTTGGTGCCCTGCGCTACCGTACTTCGTTTGGTCAGAACGTGCTTCAGCACTCCCTCGAAGTCTCTGACCTGTGCGGCGTGATGGCTTCCGAGCTTGGCCTGGACGTTGTGACCGCCAAGCGCGCCGGCCTGCTGCACGACCTGGGCAAGGCAATCGACCATGACGTCGAGGGCCCGCATGCCGTCATCGGCGCCGAGCTTGCCCGTCGTTATGGCGAGAAGCCCGTTATCGTCCACGCTATTGAGGCTCACCATGCCGATGTCGACCCCAACACGGTGCTCGATGTCCTGGTACAGGCCGCCGATGCCGTCTCCGCCTCTCGCCCCGGTGCCCGTCGCGAGTCTGCCGAGAACTATATCAAGCGCCTTGAGAAGCTCGAGGAGATCGCCAACTCCCATGACGGCGTCGAGCGTACCTATGCCATGCAGGCTGGTCGCGAGGTCCACGTCATGGTTCAGCCGGACAAGATCTCCGATGCCCAGTCCACGGTCCTGGCTCACGATATCGCCCATCAGATCGAGGAAGAGATGGAGTATCCCGGTCAGGTGCGCGTCGTCGTGATTCGCGAGAGCCGCGCTGTCGATATCGCTAAATAACATGAGCGACGCGAACGAGCTCATCTCATTTATCGCGTCGATGTCGGGGGAGGGCAACCTTCGCGTCGAGGAGAACCTTGGCGAGGGGTATGTCCGCCTCCGCGTTTCGGAGGCCGAGCGGCGCCAGGCAAAGCACGACATTCAGCATGTCGAGGATATCGTCATCGAAATGCTCCGTAATGCTCGCGATGCCGGCGCCGACAAGGTCTATCTCGCCACGACCAAGGAAGATGGCGTCCGCACGCTTGTCTTTCTGGATAACGGCTCGGGTGTTCCGCAGGATATGCAAGAGCGAATCTTCGATGCTCGCGTTACCTCAAAGCTCGAGAGCATGAAGATGGACCGTTGGGGCATTCACGGTCGTGGCATGGCATTGTTTTCGATCAAGCAGAACACCGACGAGGCCCGTGTGGTCACGTCCGGCGTCGATCTTGGCTCAGCCTTTAAGGTGAGCGTTGCAGCCGAACGCCTCAGTGAGCGTGCCGATCAGTCCAGCTGGCCCCAGGCCGTCAAGGATGAGGACGGACGTTATGTCTGTGCTCGCGGTCCGCATAATATTATTCGCGCTGCCTGTGAGTTTGCGCTCGAGGAGCTGCGTGGTTGCGATGTCTATCTTGGTTCTCCGTCTGAGATTGCCGCGACCCTTTATGCTCAGGCGTCAAGTCGGCTCGATACGTCTCGTCTCCTGTTCATTGACGACGAGAGCGAGCTTCCGGTTGTCGATCGTTTAGGCCTTGCCTCTGATGCCGAGGACTTTATCCGTATCTGTTCGAGTTTGGGTCTTGAGATGTCCGAGCGCACGGCCCATCGCATTTTGGCAGGGCAGATTAAGCCCGTTCGCGGTGTGACCGCGCGTCTGCTGCGCGAGCGTGATTCGTCCTCGCATGCGCCGGCTCCTGTCGATCTCTCGAAGGATCGTCGCGGGCTACGTATTGCCAAGGATGACATGGCACAGTTTTCGCGTGCTGTGGAGCGCGACTTTAATGACCTTGCTGCCCGGTACTATCTCAACCTTTGCGGCGACCCAAAGATTCGTGTTTCGCGTGATCGAATCACCGTGACCTTCGATCTTGCTAAAGAGGAATAGTGCCTTTACCGAGTCCACTCGGTACGATACAGTTATTGCAGTTAAAACGTACTTTTAAACGCAGGAGTTTCTTCATGGATTGCCTGAAGGTATCAAGCAAATCATCGCCCGCGTCCGTTGCCGGCGCCATCGCCGGCATGGTCAAGGATGGTGTACCCGTCAACATCCAGTGTGTCGGCGCCGGTGCGGTCAACCAGGCCATAAAGGCCGTGGCTATTGCGCGTGGTTTTTTGATTCCAACCGGGTTTGATATTTCCTGCGCGCCCGTGTTCTCCGACATCCTTATTAACGGGGAGTCGCGCACGGCCATCCGTCTCTCTATTTACGTTCACCAGATCAATCGAGCTGCTATGGATAACGTCGTCATGGATGACGTTAAGCCTGTGGCATAGCTTCTGCTTGCCTCGTTTCGCTCCCCATCGTTAGGACTTATGCACATGGACCAGCGTTCCGTACGCGATATTCTTGCCGGTAAAACCTACTTTATCCGCACCTTTGGCTGCCAGATGAATCAGCACGACTCCGAGCGTGTGAGTGGCCTGCTTGATTCGTATGGCTGCCTCATGGCGCTCGATCCCGAGCATGCCGATATCGTTGTGTTCATGACGTGCTGTGTGCGCGAGGCTGCCGATACGCGCCTGTACGGTCAGTGCAATTCCTGCAAAAGCCTGCCGCCTTCGCCTTCGGGCAAACGCGTGGTTGCCGTTGGTGGTTGCATCGCGCAGCGCGATGGCGAGGGTCTGCTCACCAACGTCGATAACGTCAATGTCATCTTTGGCACGCATTCCATCGCACATGTGGCCGAGCTCATTGCCGAGGCGTTCCTGGACGGCAAGCGTCATATCCGCACCAATGAGCATGAGGATACGGATGCCATGAGTATGCCGTGGCACCGTGAGACGCAGTATCACGCCTGGGTGCCCATCATGACGGGCTGCAATAACTTCTGCACCTACTGCATCGTGCCGTACGTGCGCGGTCGCGAAAAGAGCCGCCCCTTCGAGGAGATTGTCGACGAGGTGACCGGTTTGGTGCGCCAGGGCGTGCGTGAGATTACGCTGCTGGGCCAAAACGTTAACTCATATGGCCGCGATTTGTTTGGTAAGCCGCGCTTTGCCGACTTGCTGCGCGCCGTGGGCGATACGGGCGTGGAGCGCATCTTCTTTACGTCTTCGCATCCCAAGGACCTGCTGCCCGAGACCATCGACGCCATGGCCGAGACGCCTGCCGTTATGCCGCACCTGCACCTGGCCGTCCAGTCAGGTTCGACGCGGATCCTCAAAGAGATGAATCGCCGTTATACACGCGAGGACTATCTGGGCCTGGTCGATCGCATTCGCAACCGTATGCCCGATATCGCGCTCTCGACCGACATTATCGTTGGCTTCCCGGGCGAGACTGAAGAGGACTTTGAGCAGACGCTCTCACTTGCCGAGACGGTCCGCTATGCTCAGGCCTATACCTTCATCTATTCCAAGCGTGCCGGTACTCCGGCCGCCGAGATTGATGATCCTACGCCGCATGAGGTTATTCTCGAGCGTTTCAACCGCCTGGTTAAGGTTATCGAGACCACGGCACACGAGTATAACCAGGGTGAGCTTCATACTGTGGTGCCGGCGCTCATTGAGGGAACGAGCAAAAAGAATGACGCGGTGCTACTGGGCAAGAGTCCCAAGAATCAGACCGTGCATGCGCCTATCCCCGAGGGTTACAGCATCGACCAGCTTGTTGGCAAGATCGTTGATGTTGACGTTGACGTTGCCAAGACCTGGTATTTGTCTGGCTCCGTTGTGGGCGAGCCGCGCTAATGGTTGCTCCCGGGGCAGGTCTTTCCGCCGTTGCGATTGTCGGTCCGACGGCGGTTGGTAAGAGCGATGTTGCTGATCGTTTGGCAGCTCGTCTTTCGTCCGAAGTGCTGTCGTGCGATGCGATGCAAATCTATCGCGGCATGGACATCGGTACCGCAAAGATGGCGCCCGATGAGTGTACGGCGCCGCTGCGTCTCGTCGACATTGTAGAGCCGGGTGTGGCATATTCTGCTGTGCTTTATCAGGCTGACGCTCGCGCGCATGTTGAGCGCTTGCTTGGCGAGGGCCGCCTACCGGTGTTTTGCGGGGGTACGGGGCTGTATCTCAAGGCCGCCCTCGATGAGATGGACTTTCCCTCGGGTGAACTTGAGGACGATCGCCGTGCGGGCTATCAGGAGCTTGCCGAGCGTATTGGTGAGGAAGAACTGCATGCCCTGCTTGCCGAGCGTGACCCCGAGTCCGCTGCGGTCATCCACCCCCATAATGTTCGCCGCGTGATTCGCGCGCTCGAGATGCATGATGATGGTATCTCCTATGCACAGCAAAAAAGTCAGTTTAGTGTTCCTCGCGAGCATTATCATGCTCTATGGTTTGGTCTGACGCGTAATCGCGAGGCTCTCTACGAGCGCATTAACCTGCGTGTCGATCTGATGTTTGAACAGGGTCTTGTCGATGAGGTTCGCGGTCTGATGGACCAGGGGCTGGGAGATGCCCTGACTTCGATGCAGGCAATTGGTTATAAAGAGATCATTGATGCTTTCAATGGCGTGATTTCTATGGATGAGGCTCGCGAACTCATTAAGATGCGTTCGCGTCGTTATGCCAAGCGTCAGCTTTCGTGGTTTAAGCGCGATGACCGTATCGCGTGGTTTGATATGGATGAATGTACGATCGATGAGGTCGTTGAGGATATCCTGCATCGTATTGAGGCTGCCTAATGGCCCGTTTCCCCCTTGTTCCCACGGCACCCGAGCCCGAGCGTGCCATTTTGGTTGGTGTTGAATGGCGCGACAATGCATGGCCGCTCGATCGCTCGCTTGATGAGCTGGAGCGTCTTGCCTACACGGCTGGTGCCCAGTGCGTGGCACGCTTGTCACAGCGTTTGGTAAAGCCGTATCCTAAATCGTTTATCGGTTCCGGTAAGGTTGAAGAGCTGTGCGGCCTGGTGCATCGCATGGATGCCGATGTCGTTTTTTTTGACGACGACCTGACGCCCTCGCAGCAATCCTATTTGGAGAAAGCCGTGGGTGAACCGGTCAAGATTATTGACCGCACGGCGTTGATTTTGGATATCTTTGGCCTGCATGCTCAGACGCGTGAGGGACGTCTGCAGGTACAGTTGGCACAGTTACAGTATCTGCTGCCTCGTCTGCGTGGCATGTGGAGCCACCTCGCCAAGGAGCAGACGCGCGGCGGCATCGGCTCACGTTTTGGTCAGGGCGAAAGTCAGCTCGAGGTCGACCGTCGCCTCATTCGTAATAAGATCGCTGCGCTTCGTCGTGAGCTCAAGCAGGTTGAACAGCGTCGCGATGTTCAATCCAAGAGCCGCATTGAGTCACCGGCGTTTCGCGTCGCGTTAGCCGGTTATACCAATGCCGGTAAATCTACGTTGCTCAATCGTCTGACCGGCTCTACGGTACTTTCGCAGGACAAGCTGTTTGCTACGCTCGACCCGACGACGCGTGCGTATCGCTTGCCCGGCGGTCGCGGTATGACGATTACCGATACCGTCGGCTTTATTCAAAAGCTGCCGCATGGTCTGGTCGATGCCTTTAAATCGACGCTGTCTGAGGTGTTGGGTGCCGATCTAATTCTCAAAGTCGTAGATGCGTCTGACGAGGACTATGAGCGGCAGCTGGAGGCTGTCGACCGCGTGCTTGATGAGATCGGCGCCGGAGAGCGTTTAACGCTGACCGTATTCAATAAAATCGATCTGCTCGATAGCGTTGATCGATTGAGGTTCCGCCGGCGCTATCCTGAGGCAGTGTTGTTCTCGGCTCAGACGGGTGAGGGCCTTGATGACTTAGTCGACCGCATCGCTCGTGAAGCGGCCGCTACAGACGTGTTGCTCTCGGCCGATATCCCGTATCGAGAGGGCGCGTTAATCACGCTCGTGCATGAACAGGGAACCCTCCTGCATGAGGAATACCTCGAGGACGGCGTTCGTATTGTGGCAAAGCTTCCGGCTCGTATCGCACCGCGTCTCGAGCGTTATCGAACAGAGTAAATCAGCTCCAGCATGCCCAAGATAATGGGCTGATGCAGCAGGTAGAACGGCAGCGCATGGCGTCCGAGGCTTGCGAGCGCCGGAACGGGATTCTCATAGGACCATGCTGGCGCCTCGCGGCTTGTTTTCTGTGCGGCGTGGGCGGCAAAGAAGCCTGTGAGGTACATAAAAAAGAATGGGATGAGTGGATAGTAATCACCGGAGACAAAGTCTGGACTTGGGAACCCCAGCCAAGCTAGATAGGGGATAGGGTAGACCGCTTTAGGAATGCTCCAGGTACAGGCAAAGAGTATGAGGCAAATCGTTATACCCCATACTGCCGGCACCCTATCGAGAACCGTGCGCGCGAGCGCAATAATGGCAGTGCACGCCGCCATGCAATAAATGATGCCAAAGTTCACTGAATCGTCGACTGATACGAGCGTTGTTGCAATCCAGACGACCAAAGCTGCGGCAGCGTACTTGGCCGCTCGTTTAGCATTGTTGCGTGAGAGCGTGCACATCCAACCCGCGATAAACAAAAATACCCAGCTGATGCTGGCGCGCCAGATGTCTTGAAAGACAGTCTGGGTAAACCAGGGCATATCCCAGTCGTACAGGTAGACGAGATCGTAGCAAGCGTGAAAACCTGCCATTGAAATCATCGTAAACCCGCGGACGGTATCAAAGATGGTGATGCGTTTTTGCATTACGAGAACCGGCGCATCAAGCCGACGACTTTGCCCAAGATAACGGGATTCGTTGCATAGATAGGCTCCATGGTGTCATTCTCGGGCTGCAGGCGTACGCGTCCCTGCTCCTTGTAGAACGTCTTGACGGTCGCCGAACCATCAATCATGGCCACGACAATTTCGCCGTTCATGGCACTCTTTTGTTCACGGACAATGATGTAATCGCCATTGAAGATGCCGACATTGATCATTGAGCTCCCATGCACCTCAAGGATAAAGGAACCCTGATCGGTGGCGATTTCGGTCGGGATAGTAAAAGTGTCTTCGATATTCTGCTCGGCCAGAATGGGAATCCCAGCCGCGACGCGACCAACGAGCGGTAGCGAGACCGTTCCGCGAGGTGCGGTGGGCTCGTCAGATTTAGAAATTGAGACAGAGGAACCGTCCTCGTTAAAGAGTTCCAGGGCGCGCGGTTTGGTGGCATCGCGCTTGAGT
The DNA here is from genome assembly GCA_900539035.1 of uncultured Collinsella sp. Classification (GTDB taxonomy): domain Bacteria; phylum Actinomycetota; class Coriobacteriia; order Coriobacteriales; family Coriobacteriaceae; genus Collinsella. Next base: position 19,609 of record UQAU01000023.1, read on the forward strand.
AGCCCACGCGCCTCCAGGGCAGATAGATGGGCGTGCACGGTGCTGGGGGAGGAAAGGCCCACGGCAGAAGCCATCTCGCGCACGCTGGGCGGATAACCCTTCTCCTGCTGATATTCCTTGATGAAGTCGTAAATTTGCTGCTGACGCTTGGTAATTTTGCGAGCCATCAGGGCATCCTCTCTACCCATGTCAAACAAATGTTCGAATTTTGCTTGACAGGAACAACTGTTCGAAGATAATAATAACCGAACATTCGTTCTCGCGCTAGACATTTTTGTCCGCGCGGCTTGATAAAACTGTTCTCAGCAAAACACGCGAGAGGAGAACATGATGAACGCAACGAATATGGTCCAGGGAAACCTCGCCCTTAAGCTCGAGACGCCTGCAGAACCCACTTTTACGGTTGTTCAGGGTGGCCGCTCCGGCTTTCAGCCTTTGACCGTAAAGCCTGCTCGCAATCAGCAGGCTGTAGTCGCGCCGGCTCGCGTTGCCCTGAAGGTTCCGACGATTGTCGCCGTTGCCGTTGCGCTTACGCTCTTCTTTGTCCTCGCTATGTCGGTCTTTAGCGTTCGTCACGCCGCGTATGCCGAGTCCGTTTCCAACGTTACCTACGAGACCATTCGCGTTCAGTCTGGCGATTCTCTTTGGTCTCTTGCCGAGGAATATCCAATCGAAGGCCTTTCCACGCAAGAGACTTCCGACATGATCCGTAACGTCAATCATCTGGAGCATGGTTCGCTCGCCGCCGGTGCGCATCTTAAGGTTCCTGCTCGTTCGTAATCATTATCGCGCTGCGCATGGTACCCTTGTTATCGTTTAAGAGGAGGTACCATGCGCTGTCCCAAATGCGGCAAGGCACATACCCGCGTCGTTGATTCCCGTATGCAGGAGTCAAATAACACCATTAAGCGCCGTCGTGAATGTTGCTCGTGTAACTACCGCTTTACAACGTTCGAGCGATGCGAAGACCCAATTGAGGTCATTAAGTCGGACGGAACCAAGCAGCGGTTCGATCGCAATAAGCTGCTCGTCGGCTTGATGCGCGCCACCATCAAGCGCGATATCGACACTAAGAAGCTCAATGAGATTATCGACGACATTGAGGTCGAGCTGCGCTCTCGCACGCTTACGGCCGTTACGTCCCATGAGTTGGGTGACATGGTACTCAAGCGCTTGGCCAAGATCGACAAGGTGGCGTACATCCGCTTTGCCTCGGTCTACCGCGATTTCAAAGACGTCGATGAGTTTCTGCAAGAGCTCGACAAGCTAAGGTGATTCCATGTCCAATATTACCGTCAACATAAAGCGTCTCGACCCCACCGTCGAGCTTCCCAAATACGCCCATCCCACCGATGCCGGCTTGGATCTGCGCTCCAACGAGGACTGCGTGCTGAAGCCCTTCGAACGCCGTCTGGTCTCTACTGGGCTGGCCATCGCCCTGCCCGATGGCTACGCCGGCTTCGTGCAGCCCCGCAGCGGCTTGGCCATCAAGCAGGGCCTGTCTATAGTCAACACGCCGGGCCTCATCGACGCCCACTACCGAGGAGAACTCAAGGTTATCCTCATCAACCTTGATTCCACCAACGACATCCATATCAACAAAGGCGACCGCATAGCCCAACTCGTCATCCAAGAAGTCCCTACGGTCAACCTCGTAGAAGTAGAAGAACTAGACGAAACCGACCGAGGCAACGGAGGCTTCGGCTCCTCCGGCGTCGCCTAGGGGCGCTCGTATCCCTCCCGCCCGCCTCTCACACATATCATTCCATGCTCAAACATTCTCGCTTCGCAGGGGCGCACGGATCCCGCTTTCGCCTGAGCCCCATACATATCATCCCGTGCTCAAACATTCTCGCTTCACTGCGAAACTGCGCGCGGGACGATATGTATGGGGCTCAGGCGAAAGGGCTACATGCTTGACATAAAACAATCTTTCTAGTTAGCCGATGCGATAAAGGGATGCCTCCTTTGTCGCATCGGCTAACTCTATTTATATTTTCCTGTTTTACCTTTGCAGGTTCTAATGGAGGGGATACCGAAGTAGCTGCTAGTAAGTAAACGTAGCTGTTCAGCGGGAGCCGCCCATATATCGTTCCACGCGCAGTTTCGCAGCGCAGCGAGAATGTTTGAGCATGGAATGATATATGGGCGGCTTCCGCTGAGCAGCGGACCTTCGTCTACCTGATATGAGCGGGTTTTCCGCCCCAGTAGAAGCGGCAGAAGGCTCGTTTGCGCTTTTGGGGTCTGCCTACGAGCTCCATGGTGGCGATGGCTATGTCTTCGGCTGCGTGGGGGCGGCGTAGCACTTCGCCGTTGATTAGTAAGGCTTTGAGTGATTCGGGATGGTCGTGCAAGTGACGTAGGGTTACGATGAGTTCTCGTGCGGTGGTGACGTGCATGCTGGCGCCCATGCCGGTGAGCATCGTGGTGTTGGCCTTTTCCTGACCGTATGATTTGCCCAGCAGGATCATCGGCAGATGCGCGCACAGGCACTCGGTGACGGTGAGTCCGCCCGATTTGAGGATTGCCAGGTCGCAGCCGTGCATGAGGGCCGCCATGTCGTCCACGTAGTCCAGAACCGTGACGTTTTCGAGCTTCATGGCGTCGAAGAGCGTCTTGAGGCGGGTGGCGTATTCCTCATCCTTGCCCGGCAAAAAGACAAAGTGCATGTCCTCGAAACTGCGCAGGAAGGGGAGAGTGCGGTCCATCTCCGCGCGAAAGCGAACGTACGGTTGAGGCAAACTGGCGCCGGCCATCACCAGCACAATGGTCTTGTCGGTGGGGAGATTGAACTTCTCGAGTTCTTCCTCGCGATTGTAGTCCGTATCAAACCCGGCGCGAATGGGGATGCCCGTAATGCGGATTTTGGCCTCGGGAACCTTACGGGGACGGAGCGTTTCGGCCATAAACTCGTTGGCTACGCAGAATAGGTCGGTGTCCTTGTGGGGCCAAAAGCCTTCGACTTCGTAATCGGTCGGCACGCAGATGACCGGATAATCAATACCCGTGATGACGCGGGCGCCCACAGCGACGTTGGCCGCTGTTATGTGTGTTGCGACTACGGCTATGGGCCTGCGGGTCCGGACGTATTCGTTGAAGGCGGGGAACATAATTCGTGACCATGCTGTGCCACCGCCCCAGAGCAGATGTCCCGTAAGCGTATATCGCCAGGTCAGGTCGTAAATGGGGCGTGTGGCTCCCGTAAAAGAAGCCGCGGTCTTATTGCCGTCGAATTTAATACGTCCAAAATCAAGGATATCGAGCACTTCAATTTCAATATCCTCAGGGATTCCCTTGGTGCCGCGGATAAGGTCAAATGCTTGTGCAATCGCGTTGGCGGCGGCTTTGTGGCCCGATCCAACCGATGCGTGCACGATGGCTACTAGGGGTTTTTGTGCAGGTGAAACGGTCATTTGCTCCGGTTGGGGAGTAGCTTGCATGGGCAGGGGAGCGCTATTGCTCGTCTGCATTTGATCCATTGATAACTCCCCTTCAGCTTTGTTACGCGATTTATCATTGTAGTGCATGAGTGTCACGTTCGCCTAAATTTGGGTATGAGCGCAAAGAACGCCAATCTTTCGACAGGAGGTCTCTTCATGACTACCCATCAGCCGATCGATGTTGCTATTATCGGCGGCGGCCCTGCGGGCTATGCTGCAGCCATTTACGCGGCGCGCGCCAACCTAACGACGACCGTGATTGAGCAGGGCATGTCGGGAGGACAGATCGCCACAACCAATGAGGTCGAGAACTATCCCGGCATTCCGCTACTGAGCGGCGCTGAGCTCGGTGAGCGATTCCAACAACATGCAGAGGGCCTGGGTGCACAGGTTACATGGAGCATGGTTACGGGTATCGATTACGATGCCGATACAGCGCTGTTTACGGTGCATCACGATATGGGCGATACGTTGGCCTCGAGCGTTATCGCTTGCATGGGTGCCACGCCGCGTCCGGCAGGTTTCGTTGGCGAGGATACGTATCGAGGTCGTGGCGTTTCATATTGCGCAACATGTGACGGCATGTTCTTCCGCGGCAAACAGGTCTTTGTAATCGGTGGTGGCAATTCGGCATGCGAAGAGGCGCTGTTCCTGTCAGATATTGCCAGCAGTGTGACCATCGTGCTGCGCCGCGACCAGTTCCGTGCGCCTGATGGTGTTGTTCAGAAGGTGCTCGAAAAGGACAATATTACAGTTAGGTACCAAACTAGTATTGTGGAGCTCTCGGGCGAAGCCATGCCAACGACGATCACCTTTAAGGACAATGCATCCGGTGAGACTCATACCGAGTCATTTGAGCCCGGCTCGTTTGGCATCTTTGTCTTTACCGGAACGCAACCCCATACCGAACTTGTCGAGCATTTAGTCGATCTGGCGCCTGATGGCGGCATTCTGACTGATGAATCTATGGCGACCCGTACGCCAGGTCTATTTGCTGCTGGCGATATCCGTTCCAAGCGCTTACGTCAGGTTGTGACCGCCGTTTCTGATGGAGCCATAGCAGCAACGAGCGCATACGCGTTTCTACGCGGATAAGTACGATAATATATCTTATGTAAGGTTGTTATCAATTAACTAAATGGCGGGACGATGCATCAGTGCGCTGTCCTGTCAATTTCTTGCCGGCTATGTGGTATGCAAAACTAGATAACGTAGAATACAATATAGAAAATGAACGGAGGATCTTTATGAATCACGTTAAACACGTTATTCCGATGTCTGATTCGTCGGTCAGCATTAAGCCTGAGGATATTCAGCCCACTGTGCTGCCCGATGCATTTATTCAGTCCGATATCGTGCGTAAACTTAATACGTTGAGTCTGCCGCGCTATAACCAGTTGCCCAATGTGACGCTCTACCGCGACCAGGTCATTGAGTATGTTGCGCTGTGGATGGAGCCGCTGTCCATTTGCGTTGAGCAGCCTATCATTACGCCATCGATGATCAATAACTACGTAAAGGTCGGCCTAGTGCCTGCTCCGGTCAAAAAGCAATATGGCCGCGAGCAGATTGCCCGCCTGATCGCTATCTGCATCTTTAAGCAGGTGCTACCTATTGCTGCGGTGCAGGCCCTCTTTAACATTCAGCGTTTGAGCTACGATGCCCCGACGGCCTTTGATTATGTGGTCGATCAGCTCGAGGCATCGATTCGTGCGGCGTTTTCCGTCGAGCAGACTCCCGTGCCCGATACGGCGCATCAGGTAACGCGTGAGTCGCTGCTTGTGCGTAGCGCGGTATCGTCCTTCGTTTCGAAGGCTTACCTGATGAGCTATCTCAAGTTCAACGGGTTTAATAGCTAGCCGACGTATAAAACGGGCGGGACAAAGAGCCATCTGTCGCTTTGTCCCGCCCGTATTTTTGCTTGGTTGGACTTTATTTGCCCGAAGCTACGCCCATGCCGTAGCCGATGATGAGGCCGTGCATCTCGGCGTAATAGGAATCCAGGCCGTTGCAGGGCATGATGATGGTCTTGGAGCCGGGCCAATGCTCGACTATGCGGTCAGTAAGCGCCTGGGCTCCAGCTTCGTTCTCAACGTGATCGATGACAACCTCACCGCCCGTAAAGCCCTCGGCTTCCATGGTGTCGATAATCTTGTTGAGCATCTTCTTTTCGCCACGCGTGTGCCCGACGAGTTCGATTTTACCGGCCTCACTTGCCGTGCCCAAAATGCGGATATTGAGCTTGTTGGCAATAACGCCGGCTGCCTTAGGGATACGTCCGGCTTTGGCGAGGTTTTCGTAATTGCACAAGCTGAAGAGGATTTTGCTGTTCTGCTCAAGGCTATCGAAGTATACGCAAGCGTCCTCGAATGAGACATCCGGATTGCTTGCAAGATAGCGGTCGAACAGCAAGAAAATGAGGTCCATTTTGCCGCCAGCTGCGCGTGAATTGACTAGATGAATCTGTCGGTCGGGCTCCTCGGCAAGAACCATATCGCGTGCCGTGGCTGCCGCGTTGTAGCTGCCCGACACGCCCTCAGAGATCGGCATGCAGATGGTCTTGTCTGCCAATTTGAAGAGCTCGGCCCACTCCCCTACGCTGGGACAAGCGCTTGAAGAAGCGTTCGTTTCCGCCTGAACAGCACAGTTGAGCTCATGAACATCGAGCGAAAGGTCATCAACGAATTCACGCTCCCCCACTCGAATTTTGAGGGGTGCAAATGCAAAGGTGGTATGGGGTGCGGTCGGTTGCCAATCGCGAAGGTTGCAGCTTGAATCGGAGATAAGTGCCCAGCTCATAGAGGGTCCTTTCTAATTGTTCCTCAACAATTATAGCCATCTTGCAAACTGAATGTACGGCTATCTAGTTTTGAATACTAGATAGCCGTACAAGATTAGAGAAAAAAGAATGGACCTCGCGACTTAAAGCCACGAGGTCCACATTCACACGCTGTGTAAGATGACTTAGTAACGCACGAAGATATAGTTGTTGTTCATGCCAGCGGCAACGGAGCTGATGATAACACCCGTGTTGTAGTCGGAAGCATGAATCATCTGTCCACCACCGATGTAAATGCCGGTGTGGTACGAGTTGACCACAACGTCACCGGGCTGCGGATCGGACACACGCGTCCAGCCCATAAAGGTACCCGTGGTGCCCAGGCGGCAATAGCGACCAGTGAGGCAATAGCTAACAAAACCAGAGCAGTCGAAGCTGTTCGGGCCAATTCCGCCCCAGGAATAAGCACAACCAAGCTTACTGTATGCACGCGAGACAACAGAACCGCCGTCGACGGACTGGCTCGGAGCAGAAGGCGTCGGAGCCGGAGCGGGCGTGGGGGGCTGCGGCGTCGGAGCAGGTGCCGTCGTAGGAGCCGGAGTGTTGCCGCCCTGGTTGTTGTTATTACTGGTCTGGCCACCGTTGTTGGTGTTCTCGGTCGTACCGGCAGTCTCGTTGCTCACCGTGGCCTTCTCGGCGGTGCTGGCGTTGATGCCGGCCTGCAGCGCGGCGTTGGCCTCGGCCTCTGCGGCAAGCTCGGCCTGCAGCTGCGAATCCAGGGAGTTTACGACGTTCTGGGCTTCAGCCTGTTGAGCGTTAAGCTCGTCGACCTTCTTTTGCGTGGCGGCGACGTTCTTCTCCTGCTCGGTCTGCTTATCGGTGAGCTGCTGCTTAAGATCCTTGACCTCTTGAATGGTCTGAGCCTGCTTATCGGAAAATTTGCCGTAGTAGAACAGACGGTTGAGCATATCGCTCAGGTCATCGACGCCCGTCAGAACCTGAAGCAGGCTCAGACCGCCGGTTTTGTACTCGCCGGCGACATAGGTCGAGAGCTTGGCCTGACCATCGGCGATCTCCTGCTGCTTCTGCGTGATCTCGCCGGCAGTTTGATCGAGCGCCTGCGTCTGCGTGGCGAGCTCATCGTAAATCTGCTGGGTTTGGGTACCGATCTGCTCGAGCTTCGTACGAGCAGCGGCAAGGTCGGATGCGGTATCGGCGTAGGCAGGAGCCGCGAGGCCCAAGCCCAAAACACAAGCGAGGGTTGCCGTAGCAGCGCAGCGTGCCATGTTTTTGTGCGTGTTTGCTGTGCGCATGTAGCTTCCTTTCCAGTAACTAAGGGTAACGGCTAGTCCACCGTCGCCAGGCTAAAGAGCTCCACATCGTCATCAGGCGGCGTGAGCTTCTCGCGCGGGTTGAGAAACGCAAGCTCAAGGATACAACCGTAACCGACAAGCTTTGCGCCCATATCTCGCACCAGTTTACCTGTTGCCTCGACGGTTCCGCCCGTCGCGACCAAGTCGTCCAGAATCAACACGGTATCTTTAGAGCTGATAGCGTCGGCATGGATCTCAATGGAATCCGTTCCGTACTCGAGCTCGTAGCTCTGGCTTACGGTCTCGCGCGGTAGCTTGCCCGGTTTACGTGCGGGAACAAAGCCGGCGCCAAGGGCTACAGCCACCGGTACGCCAACCATAAAGCCGCGAGCCTCGGGACCCACGACCTTGGTGATTCCCATGCCGGCAAAGTGCTCGGCGAGGGAATCGGTCATGGCTTTGAGCGCCTCGGGATTGCCAAAGAGCGGCGTGATGTCTTTAAAGATGACTCCGGGCTCGGGATAGTCGGGGATGTCGACGATTTGAGATTCGAAGTCGTACATTTCAGGACCTTTCAATGGGTTGCCGGATAAGCGGCAGCGGTTATTTGGCCGCGGTGGCGGTGCCGGATTGCGAAGGGGGGACGACCTTGAGCGGCTTGACGAGAGAATCCTCGTGCGAAGCCGGCGCGGCTATCTCTTCGTTTTTGGCCTTGGTGGACTCGCAGCGAGTGATTTCCTCATCGAGTGCATCGATGTCGGCGTCCTCGACCACGGCGTTGAGCGACTCAAAAACGCGGTTCTTGAGCAACGCAGTGTGCACACCCTCGGTCAGGTTGTGAAGCTTCTTAAACGCACGCTCGAGCTTGGCGTCGCGCTCGTCATCGGAGGTATCCATTCCGAGCATGCTCACGAGCACCTGCTCAAACATCGAGGACTCGCGGTTGGCGGAAGACACGTACTGACGCAGGTTGCGCGGCTCGATATGGAAGCGTGACAGCTCGGAGCAGTAGCGGATGATCGGGAAATCGCGACCATCGACGAGCTCACGATTCTGCGGACTCTTGATGATGCGAATGAGGTCGTTCTCGGCGAGCGAGCGGATAAACGAAATCTCGACGCCCAGCATATCGGGAATGGTCTCAATGGGATGCAGCTTTTGCTTAGTCTCTTTGGGCTCCGTCTTGAGCGGAACATCGGACAGCAAGCCCACCTCGTAAGCGAGCGTTGACAGGTCCGTGGCGTTTTCCAAGCGCTGCTTAATCACGTTGAGCGGCATGTAGCGGGTCTTCTGCAAGTGCAGGATGACCTCTAGGCGATCAACGTCCTCCTTAGAGTACTGACGGTATCCCTTAGGCGTACGATGAGGGGTAATGAGCCCCTCATCCTCTAGAAATCTAATTTTTGAGTTCGAAAGATCGGGGTATGCGCCTCGAAGTAGGTTGACGACTTGGCCGATACTCAGATAGTTGCGTTCGGCCATGCCCTACTCACCGGTTTCGATGCGCTCCGGCGTGCTCTCGTGGTAGATGAGCGTAAACGTACCGATCTGGACGGAAGAACCGTCGTGCAGCGGGGCTGCATTGACGATGGCACCGTCGACCCAGGTGCCATTGAGCGATCCCAAGTCCTCGATGCGAGCGCCGAGGCCCTCGCGAATAATGCGCGCGTGGCTGCGCGAAACAGTCATGTCATTGAGGAAGATGCCGTTTGCAGGATCGCGGCCGATGGTGGTCACGTCGTCCTCGAGCTCAAAGGCGGCACCGGTCTGCGGACCCTTGACGATGGACAGAACGGGGGCGGTGATGCGCACGTTGGCCATAAGGTCGGGAACGGTGACGTCGCTTGAAGGCACGCGGAATACGCAGGTAGCGTCAGCAGTCTTATCATTCTGAGGCATATTGTTAACCATGTTGTCCATGACAACCCCTAACTTATCGCGGACGTGCCGCAAATAATGAACCGTACGTAATCATACCCCAACGAATCAGTCTTCGATTTCAGGGTTCAGAAAGTCGATGTCCTCGTCCTCGGGATGCGCGAGAGCCTGTTTAATGGCCGCTCCGCCCTTAATGGAGTAGATGACAGCCGTGAGCATGGAGAAGATCACGCCGCCGTACACAAAGAAGATGCCGAGGGGCACCGAGCTTCCGTTGAGACCCGGGAAGGCCGTAAGGGTTGAAGGTAAAAGATGCAGCCCGTCAATAACGGGGAAACCGAGCAGCATGAGCGAGAAGCCGGTCATGAGCAGCGCTGTCGCAATCTTTCCGGGGAAGACGACGTCGATGGGGCGAGGCTGGTAATGGCGCACGATGAGCGACCCGATACCCAGATAGATATCGCGACCGATGATGAGTACGCAGACCCAGATGGGCAACTCGCCGCGCACCACCAGACCCAGAACGCCCGTAAACAAGAGCGCGCGGTCGCAGATGGGGTCCATGACTTTGCCGAGCCACGAGACCGTCTTGGTCATGCGGGCGATCTGTCCGTCCATCCAGTCGGTGGAGGCGGCGATGGCATAGATCACGATGGCGACGACGCGGTTGTTGTCCGTCACAAACAGGTACAAGAAAACGAGCGTGAGGACCAGGCGCGTAAAGGTGATGAAATTGGAGATCGTAAAGATCTTATTCGACGGGTAATCGGAAGTGCCGATAAGCTCCTTTTTGATCTTCTTTTTGATGCCCACAGGACTCCCCCGCTGGTAAACGACAAAACTTTCGATACTATACCCGTTCCGGCGATGTCTATCCAGCCAAGCCATAGAGAGTCCAGACATGTGGAGGGCACTTTTGGGCGGCGGGGGATTTCGCATTCGTGTACATCAGCCTCCAAACATGTCGAAAAATGTCGGTTTTGGAGGGTGATGTACACGTTTTTGTTGCGCGTGTGCATCATCTCATATGTTGCCAACGCTAACGGTGAACCTGAGCGCCCGGGCACATTCTTTGTTGGATGAAACCATCATAGCAGCTAGCGGAAGGCATCATCGAAGGAGTGTGCTGGAAAGCACCCATCTCCTTAACTGTTAGAAATGCAAGTTAATAATCTATGTGGTCGATATGCCGTTGAGCCCGCATATCGATACCGCTCAGCCATTCGCCTCGCCCCCGTCGCACGTATCTTCATCCGGTCTGTTACTTTTAATCT
>UQAU01000024.1 GCA_900539035.1 uncultured Collinsella sp.
CCGCGCGGCGTGGGCAACTCCTTCCAGGCCCTGGAGGACGGCACCGCCTACACCTACCTGGTGGACGCCCACTGGTCCCTCGAGTTGAAGAAGACGTACACCTTCGTGAACCTCGCCGACCCGGAGCTCGCCATCGAGTGGCCCATCCCGCTGGCCGAGGCCACCGTCTCCGAGGCCGACCTCAACCACCCGATGCTCAAGGACGTCGTCCCCATGGCGCCCAAGAGGACGCTCGTCACCGGATGCAATGGCCAGCTGGGCCATGCGGTGCGTGCGCTGGCGGAGGAGCGCGGCGTGGCGAAGGACTTCGACTTCTGCGACATCGACACCTTCGACATGTCCGACCCGGACGCCTACGCGCAGTACGACTGGTCGCTCTACGGCACCGTCATCAACTGCGGCGCCTACACCGCCGTGGACAGGGCCGAGACCCCCGAGGGCCGCGTGACCGCCTGGAAGGCCAACGCCACCGGGCCGGCGCTGCTCGCCCGCACCTGCGCCGGGCACGGGATCACCCTGGTCCACGTGAGCTCCGACTACGTCTTCGACGGCACCGCCGAGGTGCATGACGAGGACGAGCCCTTCAGCCCGCTTTCCGTCTACGGCCAGACCAAGGCCGCCGGCGACATCGCCGTGGCCGGCTGCCCGCGCCACTACATCATGCGCAGCTCCTGGGTCATCGGCGAGGGCCGCAACTTCGTCAAGACCATGAAGGGGCTGTCCGACCGTGTAGCCGACCCGGACGACAAGCTGGACCAGGCCACCGTGGTGGACGACCAGCTGGGCCGCCTGACCTTCACGCGCGACATGGCTGCCGCCATCTTCCACGTGCTGGGCTCGCACGCCCCCTACGGCACGTATAACTGCACCGGCTCCGGCGCCGTGAAGTCCTGGGCCGACATCGCCCGCGCCGTCTTCGAGGCCGCCAACGGCAATGGGGACAGGGTCGTGCCGGTATCGACCGCCGACTACTACGCCGGCGCCGCCGGCCCCGTCGCCCCGCGCCCGGTCCACTCCGCGCTCGACCTGTCCAAGCTCGAGGCTGCCGGCTTCCACATGCCCGACTGGGAGGAAGAGCTGGGGGAGTACATCTAGACGCTCTAGCCGCTATTAACTTTTCGAGAGTAAAAGCCGCCGTTCTTTAACGGCGGCTTTTCTTGTTGGTGGCTATCTGCGCAGTGGTGCCAATAGTATTTTGCGGAAGATCTACCTCTCGCTTGGCTTGGAAGTAGGGTGGCCGGGCTGGTCATCGTAGGCGTATTTGCTGTACACGTTGACCTCCCACTGCTTTTTCTCAACCTTTGCCACAGAATCCAGGATGAATCCGGTCGCAAGGCTCAGTCCGCACAGGAACATAAACGAGGCGGCGAGCATGGCGGTGGGGAAGCGCGGGACCAGGCCGGTCTGGAAAAACTCGACAATGATAGGCATGCCCAGGGCGAGGCCGATGAGCGCGAATAGAATCGCGACAAGGGTGAAGAACTTCAGCGGGCGGTAGTCCTTGAACAGCGTGCCGATCATCGCGACGACTTTAATGCCATCGCTGACGGTGTTGAGTTTGGACTGGGAGCCCTCGGGACGGTCGCGGTACTCGATGGGTACATCTTTGATGCGCCAGCGGTGGTCGACGGCGTGGATCGACAGCTCGGTTTCAATCTGAAAACCCTCGGAAAGCACGGGGAAGGTTTTGACGAATGGGCGGCTCATGGCGCGGTAACCGGTCATGACGTCATCGAAACTGTAGCCATAGATCCACTTGATCATGGCGCGTACCAGGTTGTTGCCAAAGCCGTGGAAGGCACGCTTGTTCTCCTCGGCGTAGGTGCCGTTGGAAAGGCGGTCACCCACGGTCATGTCGGCCGTGCCGTTAAGGATGGGCTCGCAGAGGGCCTTGGCCGACTCGGCGGGGTAGGTGTCGTCGCCGTCGACAATCAGGTAGCAATCAGCTTCGATATCGCGAAACATCTGGCGGCAGACGTTGCCCTTGCCCTGACGGGGCTCAAAGCGGACTGTGGCGCCGTGCTCGGTGGCAATGCGTGAGGTATCGTCCGACGAGTTGTTGTCATAGACATAGACCGTCGCCTGCGGAAGCTCGCGGTGAAAGTCGTCGATGACTTTGCCGATCGTGAGCGCTTCGTTGTAGCAAGGGATGATGACGGCGATGGATTCAGAATTCACTTAATGCTCCTTATACATTCAATCCTAGAAAGTATAGCCGTTTGGGCCTGGCATCCTAAGATGTGGGTTAGTTCTCCAGTTTTGTTGCGCGAATCGTTTGCATGGCCGTCGGGTCTATACTGTTCGTTTGTCAACGATTACGAGTAAAGGAGTTGCATCCGTGTCGGATCAGACAAAGCAACAAGAAACTCGCAGTCTGCCTGCGACGTTTGCTAAGAACGAATTTGAGAAGGACGCGTTTATCCTTCGTCAGCTGGTTACCAAGGATTTTAAGATCAAGTATCGCCGTAGCGTTCTGGGCGTCGCATGGTCGGTGCTCAACCCGCTGCTGATGATGATCGTCATGGCCATCGTGTTCTCGACGATTTTTGGCCAGGGCCGCAATGGCTCAATGACGCCCGAGATGTACCCGCTGTACTTGATCGTGGGTAACATCACCTTTGCCGTCATGTCTGAGTCTACTAACCAGGCCCTGACGTCGATCGTGGGCGCTGCCCCTCTGCTCAAGAAGGTTAAGGTGCACCGCTGGGTTTTCCCGGTGCAGAAGGTGCTCTTCTCGCTGGTCAACTTTGCCTTCTCGCTGGTCGCCGTCGCCATCGTCATGCTGTGGTTCCGCGTTATGCCTTCTTGGCACCTGATTCTGTTGCCGGTTTGCCTGCTGCTGCTTATGTGCTTCTGCATGGGCCTGGGCATGATGCTCTCTGCCCTTACGGTCTTCTTCCGCGACGTTATGCATCTGTGGAGCGTCGTCATTACGGCGTGGACTTACATTACGCCCATCTTCTGGACGACTGACTATATTGCGCAAATGCCGCATCTCGTGCGTATCTTGATGTATGCGAACCCCATGTTCAACTACCTGCAGTTTATGCGCGATATCTTCCTGTTCCAGACTACGCCCTCGCTTATGACGTTTGGTATGTGCGTCGCTTGGGCGGTTCTTGCGCTTATTATTGGCTATACCGTGTTCCATAAGTCCGAGCGCAAATTTATCCTCTACATCTAAGGAGTGCTGTGATGACTGAATCTGTTGTTGATTACAGCGAGCAGCCTCTGGCTGTCGAGGTCGACGACGTCACCATGATCTTTAACATGGCGTCCGAGTCGCTGACCAACCTCAAGGAGTACTTCATTAAGCTTGCCAAGCACGAGCTGTTCTTTGAGGAGTTTAGGGCGCTTAAGCACATCTCGTTTGATATTCATCGCGGCGAGGTTGTGGGTCTGGTCGGCACCAATGGCTCCGGCAAGTCTACGATGCTCAAGATTATCGCTGGCGTTCTTGAGCCTAGCGAGGGCAGCGTTAAGGTGCACGGTAACATCGCGCCGCTGATTGAGCTTGGCGCCGGCTTTGACCCCGAGCTGACCGCCCGCGAGAACATCTATCTGAACGGCGCCCTGCTCGGCTATACCAAGGAGTTCATCGACGCCAACTTTGACGGCATTATCGAGTTCGCTGAGCTGCAGAACTTTGTCGATATGCCGCTTAAGAACTTCTCTTCGGGCATGGTGGCGCGTATCGCCTTTGCAATCGCGACGATTACCGAGCCCGATATTCTGATCGTTGACGAGACGCTGTCCGTCGGTGATGTGTTCTTCCAGCAAAAGTGTGAGGCCCGCATCCAGCACTTTATCCAGAGCGGCGACGTGACGGTTCTGTTCGTTTCGCACTCTATGGAGCAGGTTGAGCGCATCTGCCAGCGTGCCGTTTGGATTGAGAAGGGTGACCTTCGCATGGACGGCCCGGTCGATGAGGTCTGCAAGGCGTACCGCGAGCAGTTCAACTAGGTTATAATTACTTGCGCCTGACAGGCTTGTGCTTGCTTGGGCGTGCGGTTATTTGCTCCATTAGCTCAGTTGGATAGAGCAGGGGACTTCTAATCCCAAGGTCGACGGTTCGAATCCGCCATGGAGCACCATCGTTTATTAAGCCCAGACCGCTTGGTGGTCTGGGCTTTTTTCATCTTGTGTGTTGCTGGAGCCGAGCGCGAGCAAGCCGCTGCTGTTTGTTGGGGTTGGCATTTTACTTTTCGAGATGCTCTTTCAGCAGCTCCAACGCGTGGGCGTAGCCCTTCAGGCCCTCTCCGGTGATGGTGGCGAAGCAGGCCAGACGGGCGTAGCTCACCTGGCGGAAGTCTTCGCGGGTCTCGACTGCGCTAATGTGGACCTCCACAGCCGGGATGGCGACGGCTTTGAGCGCGTCCAGGATGGCCACGCTTGTGTGCGTGTAGGCGGCCGGGTTGATGGCGATGCCGTCGACCTTTCCGTAAGCCTCCTGGATCTTGTCGACGATGCTGCCCTCGTGGTTAGACTGGAAGACCTCGACCTCGTCGAAGCCCTGTGCGGCACCCGCTTCCTGGCAGATCTGCACTAAGCGATCGTAGTTGTCGCTGCCGTAGATGCCTGGCTCGCGAATGCCGAGCATGTTGAGGTTGGGGCCGTTAATGACGAGTGCTTTCATGGTTGCTTCCTTTGCAGTTGAAAAACCACCACAAAGGTGCCTGCCCCCTTTGTGGTGGTTTTGGTTAGAGAGCGGGTGGGAGGGTGTCGAGGAGGGCATGGGCGGTGTTGGCGGCGCAGTCGCGTGAGTCGATGATGTAGTCGGCCCAGGCGCGGTAGCGCGGCATACGCTGCTCGGCCAGCTTGTCGATGCCGTCGCGCGCGGTGATGGGGCGGCCCTTGTGGGCGAGCTCGTCGAGCTTGCGGTTGAGCATCACGATTTGGCTGTTTTGGTGCAGCAGAGGGTAGTTCTCGTCGCGCGTAACCACGCCGCCGCCGGTGGAGAGCACCAAGCCGCTGCGCTTGGAGATGTCGGCCAGCGCTGCCGTCTCCTGCTCGCGGAAGGCCGCCTCGCCGCACTTGATGATAAAGTCGGCGCAGGGCATGCCAAGGCGCTCCTCGAGGGCGCGATCGAGATCGATGTGCTCGCGGCCCGTGAGCTGGGCGATCTGCTCGCCCACGCGGGTCTTGCCCGAGCCCGGCATGCCGATCAGCGCGATGTTCTGTTCGCGGCGTGACAGGCGCTCCGTTACGTCCAGGATCCTCTCGCGCGGGGTGGCTTTGCCGGTATAGCGCTCGACAGCTTGTGCCGCCTGGGCAACAAGCATAAGCAGGCCGCCGATGCAGGGGATGCCGCGGCGCTCGGCCTCGAGCATCAGGCCCGTGCGGGCGGGGTTGTAGACAATGTCGATGACGCCCTCGAGCGCATCGAGGCCTTCGAGCGTGCAAGGCGCGTCGGGGCAATGGGGGAACATGCCGGCGGGCGTGCAGTTGACGAGTAGGGAGGCGTCGGACTGCTGCGCGATATTGTCGTAGTTGACCTCGCTCGTGCGACCCACGGGTACGACGATGGCGCCCATGTCTCCCAGCACCATACTTGCCGTGGTGCCGGCGCCGCCGGTGGCACCGAGCACGAGGACCTTCTTACCGGCAACCTTTACGCCCAGCTCTTCGACCAGGCATTGGAAGCCAAAGTAGTCAGTGTTGTCGCCGCGCAGACGGCCATCGGGCAGACGCGTGATCGTGTTGACGTTGCCCATGCGCTCGGCCAGCGGACTCAGCTCGTCCAGGTATTCCATGACGGCGCGCTTGTAGGGGATGGTCACGTTGGTGCCCTCCCATTCGTCGCCGGTCATAAAGGCCTGGAGGTCCTCGGGCTCGCGCTCAAATCGCACGTACTCGAGCCCCGCGAGCTCTTTGTAGATGGTCGGGGTGTAGCTGTGGCCCAGCACGCGGCCCAGCACGCCGTAGGGACGGGTTGCAGCGGAATCGATCATCTAGAGTACCTCCGTGTAGCTGCCAAAGTAGGTGAAGTTCTCGCACACGTCGTCGATGGAATCGAGCAGGTCGTCGAGGGCCTTGCTGCCAAAGGGGCAGTCCAGATCAAAGTAGAACATAAACTCAAAGTCGCGGCCGGGGATGGGGCGGCTCTCGAGCTTGATGAGGTTGATATTGAGCGCGTAGAAGCGCTCGAGTACGCGATAGAGCGCGCCCGGCTCGTTGGCCGTGGTGATCATGAGCGAGGTGCGGTTGGCGCCGGGGTAGACGCGCGGCTCGCGGCTGATGACGACAAAGCGCGTGTAGTTGTTGTCCGAGTCCTGGATGTTGGGCTCCAGCATCTCCAGGCCATAGAGTGCCGCGCAGCTGCGCGAGGCGATGGCGGCGACGTCGGTGCGCTCGGAGTTGGCGACCATCTCGGCCGACATGGCCGTGTTTGGGTACTTGGTGGCGTGCAGGTCGTGCGCCTCGATAAAGCTGGCGCACTGCGCGATGGCCTGGCCGTGGCTGTAGACCTCGCGTATGTCCGCGAGCTTGGTGCCGGGCTTGACGAGCAAGTTGTGGTCGATCTTGAGGCGAAGCGAGCGCACGATGTGGAAGTCGAACTGGGCGAGCAGGTCGTAGACGGCGTTGACCGATCCGGCTGTGGAGTTCTCGATGGGCAGCACGCCAAACTCGCAGAAGCCGTCACGCACAGCGCGCATAACGCCTTCGAAGGTCTCGAAAAACGCGATGTCGGGCACGTCGAAGAGTTTGCACGCGGCGATCTGGCTATAGGCACCTTCCACGCCCTGGCAGGCGACGCTGGCAGTCTGGGGGAAGGGCGTGTCGAAGGCTACGGCCGTGGCGTGGGCCTTTTGCGAGACGGTGATGCCCTTGAGCTCGTTGATGTAGCGCTGCTGCTCGGCCTTGCTCATGCTCATGAGGAGACGAAACAGGGCGATGGTCTGTGCCTCGTAGCGCTCGGGCGCGCGGCTGGCGAGGTTGTTGAGCTTGGAGCGCTCGCGGGCGGGGTCAAAGACGGCCTTGCCCATCTCGATCTTTGATTTGGCGACCTCGGTGGCAATGTCCATGCGCTCGACAAAGCTGTTGAGGAGCGTGGTGTCGATGCCATCGATGGCCTGGCGGATGTCAGCAAGGTCCATAGGGACCCCTTTCACGTGTCGGTGATTTTTCTGGGACGGGGATTAAAAAATCATTGCGTACCTAATGATTTTTTAATCCCCGTCCCAGAAAAATCACTGGGTGGGCGTGGGGGGCCGGAGTTGGCCCCCGGAGATTTTTAGAGCTGGGCTGCGTCCTCGAGGAGGGCGTCCCAGATGGCGAGGGCGGCGGCTGCTTCGGCTACGGGGACAGCTCGGGGGACGATGCAGGGATCGTGGCGGCCGTGGACCGAGAGCTCGGCGTTTTCCATAGCGTCCATGTCCACCGTCTGCTGTTCGCGGCCAATCGAGGGCGTCGGCTTTACGGCCATGCGCCACATGACGGGCGCGCCGGTCGAAATACCGCCCAGGATGCCGCCGGCGTTGTTGGACTCGACCTCGATCTCGCCGGTCTCGGCATCGATGCGATACGGATCGTTGTTCTCGCTGCCGCGCATGGCGGTCACGGCAAAGCCCATGCCAAACTCCACGCCCTTCACGGCAGGGATGCCAAACGCGATCTGCGCGATGCGGTTCTCGATGCCGTCGAACATGGGGTCGCCGATGCCCGCGGGAAGCCCGTAGATGCCGCACTCCACGATGCCGCCGATGCTGTCGAGCTCGTCGCGCGCGGCCAGAATTTCCTCGCGCATGCGACCGGCAGCTGCGGCGTCAATGCACGGCAGGTCGTTCGAAAGGATCGCCTTGCGGTCGGCCTCGCGATAGACCATGTCGTCCATGGGCAGATCGGAGATGCCACCAATCTGCGCCACATGCGCCATCACCTTGATGCCGCGGGCCTCGAGCGCCTGCAGCGCGATACCGCCCGCGATGCATAAGGGCGCCGTCAGGCGGCCGGAGAAGTGTCCGCCGCCGGCGACGTCGTGCATGTTGTGGTACTTCACGCGTGCCGGGAAATCCGCATGGCCCGGACGGGGCTTGCGGCGCAGCTCGGAGTAGTCCTTGGAGCGCGTGTTGGTGTTCTCGATGATTGCGGCGATAGGCGCGCCCGTGGTGTGTCCATCAACCACACCGGCGATAATGTGAGCGGCGTCGGCCTCGCGGCGCTTGGTCGCGGTCTCGTCACGGCCGGGGGCGCGACGGTCCAAAAAGGCCTGCAGCTGCTCCAGGTCAACGGCGATACCTGCCGGAATGCCATCGAGCGAGCAGCCTATGGCGGGGGAGTGCGACTGGCCGAAAATGCTTAAGTGTAAGACGTTGCCAAAGGTCGAGGACATGCTATTCCTCCTCGAGCGTGACCTTGCCGCCCAACAGGCGGTAGTGGTCGAAGAAATCGGGATAAGACTTGTTGACGGCCTCGGCACCGTGGATCACGACCTCGCCGGTGGCACGACTCGCAGCGATGGCGGCCATCATGGCGATGCGGTGGTCGTTGTGCGAATCGACCTCGCCGCCGGTAAGGGCATCGACGCCCTTGATGATGAGGTCGTCACCGGCGATGCGCACCTGCGCGCCCAGCGCGGTGAGCTCGCGGGTGGTGGTGGCCAGACGGTCAGATTCCTTGATGCGCAGGCGCGCGCAGTCACGGATGAACGTGCGGCCCTGAGCCAGCGATGCCACGGCCGAGATGACGGGCACCAGGTCAGGAATGTCGTGGGCGCTCATCTCAAAGCCGGCGAGCTTGTCGGACTGGACGGTGGCGGCGTTCGTGGAGCGCACGATGCGGGCGCCAAAGCGCGAAAGCGCGGCGAGCACGTTGCGGTCGCCCTGTGCGGAGCTCAGCGACACGCCCTCGACGGTGATGGGGTCGGTGCCGATGGCGCCGGCGCACAGCCAAAAGGCCGCATTGGACCAATCGCCCTCGACCGCTACGCTGCCGGGCGTGCGGTACGAGCCGCTGTTCACGCGGAAGTTCGTGACCTCGGGCTGGCCGTCCTTGGCCGGAATACGCTCGACGTTGACCTCGATACCAAAGGCCTTCATGGCCTGGATCGTCAGGTTGATGTAGGGTCGGCTTTCGATGAGGCCGGTTACCTGCACGCAGGAGGGCTGAGCCAGCAGTGGGGCCGCCAGCAGCAGGCCGGAGATATACTGCGAGCTCACGTTGCCCGGAAGCACAAAGGTGCCCGGGCGCATGCGGCCGCTCGTCTTGAGCGGAAAACCGCCCAGGCCCTGCAGGTCGCAACCGGCGGCGATGATCTCGTCCGAAAGCGGGGAGAGCGGGCGGGCGCCCAGGCGGCCTTGGCCCACGAAGGTGGCCTCCGCACCCAGCGCGCAGGCGACAGGCAGCATAAAGCGCAGCGTGGAGCCACTCTCGCCGCAGTCGAGCGTGCCGCCGGCAAGGGCCTTGAGCAGGCCAAATTCAATGCTCTTCATGGTGGGGTGGACCTGGAAGCCGTCCTCGACGGTTTCGATGCGGGCGCCGAGCGCCGTGAGGCAGCGCACCGTGGCCTCGATATCGGCGCAGGTCGTGTTGCAGGCAACGTGCGTCTCGCCGTTGGCAAGCGCGGCGCAGATGATGAGGCGATGCGCCATCGATTTGGATGCGATGGCGGGAACGGTGCCCTTGAGTGGGGACGGGGTGATGCGGGCTAACATGCGGAAACGTCTCCCTTCTGGCCGAGGCCCTCGGCAATCAAATCGTGGAAGGTGGAAAGCGGCGTGCGGTCGATGCTGCAACGGCCAATGTCGTGCGGAATTACCAGGTCGATGGTGTCGCCCGCGCGCTTTTTGTCGTGGAGCGCCTCGGCAAAGACGGCATCGGCATCTAGGTCACAGCGGGTCTTGAGGCCGTGGCGGGCGCAGAGCTCCTCAATACGATCGGGCAGCTCGGCATCGCAAACGCCATGCAGGGCTGCGGCACGCGTGATGATGCCCATGCCGATGGACACGCAGTTGCCGTGGCCGAGCTCAAAGTGCTCGCAGGCTTCGACGGCGTGCCCGGCGCTGTGACCAAAGTTGAGAAGCTTGCGCTGATTGGTTTCGCGCTCGTCGGCAACGACCACGGCGCGCTTAATGTCGATATTGCGGGCGATGATGAGCGCCACACGGGCCACGTCGCGGTTCAGCAGCTCAAGCGTGAGCGGGGTCTTCTCCAGCTCGGCGAAAAGCTCCGGGTCGGCGATCACGGCGTGCTTGACGACCTCGCCGCAGCCGTCGGCGAACTGCTCGGGCGTGAGGGTGGCCAGGCACCCCACGTCGGCGATGACCACGCTCGGCTGCCAAAAGGCGCCGGCCAGGTTCTTGCCGGCTGCCAGGTCGATGGCCGTCTTCCCGCCGACCGACGAATCCACCAT
Organism: uncultured Collinsella sp.; assembly: GCA_900539035.1. Classification (GTDB taxonomy): domain Bacteria; phylum Actinomycetota; class Coriobacteriia; order Coriobacteriales; family Coriobacteriaceae; genus Collinsella. Next base: position 10,352 of record UQAU01000024.1, read on the forward strand.
GGCGAGCAGGCTTGTGGGAATCTGCACAAACTTGCAGCCGCGCATGTAGGTGGCGGCCACAAAGCCCGCCACGTCGCCCACGACGCCGCCGCCGAGTGCCACGATCACGTCGGAGCGCGAAAGCTCGTGCTCGGCCACAAACTCCAAAATGGCAACATAGGTCTCGGCACGCTTATGGGCCTCGCCGGCCTCGAAGGTGCAGATGCTCACCTCGTAGCCTGCGGCCTCCAGGCTCTGCTTAACGGGCATTTGGTAGAGGGGACCTACGTTGGTGTCCGTCACGATGACGGCGCGCGATCCGCCAGCGGTGGCGCGGACGAGTGGGCCCGCCTGCTCCAGTAAAAACGTGCCCACATGCACCTGGTAGGGGCGTGCGGTGTCGATATCGATGGTAATCGCCATAAGCTTCGGTCCTTTCGACCTGGCGTGATGGGTGGTCTAGTGGGAGGCCTCGTCGTCGAGCGCGCGCTTGATGCGGTCGCCCTCGGCAAGGAGATTCTCCAGATAGCGCTGGTCGCGGTCCTTAAGGGCGCGACTGTAGGCGCCGAGCGATTCGATCAGATGGTCAATCTCGAAGGCGAGTGCATCGGCGTCGTCGATCATGAGCTCGGACCACATCTGCGGATTGAGGTGTGCTACGCGGGTGAGGTCGCGGTAGCTGCCCGCCGAAAAGCCGTGGTGGACCTGAGCGGTCGGGCTCTTAACATAGGCGTTGGAGACGACGTGCGCGAGCTGGCTCGTAAAGGCGATGACGCGGTCGTGCTCGGCGGCGCTCGTTACGCTGAACTTGCCAAAGCCTAAGGGGCGTACCATCTCGCGCACCTGGCCCAAAAGCTCAAGCTTAAGTGCGTCGTCCACTGCGGGCGGTACGAGCACGAGCGGTGCGCCTTGGAACAGGTCGGCGCGGGAATGCGCGTAGCCCGAGAACTGCGTGCCCGCCATGGGATGTGCGCCTACAAAGTAAAAACCGTGCTCGCGGGCAAGCTCAAAGGCGCGCTCGCACACGATACCCTTGACGCCCACGGTGTCGATCACCACGGGGCCCATGATGGCCTCGGTGTCGGTGGCGTCGGCGAGTGCCTGGGCGTGCGCCTCGAGCCACTCGATGCAGGCCTCGGGGTAGCATGCCAGGACGATGATGTCGCACTCGCCGAGCGTCTCGTCGTTGAGCTCGCCGGCAACGGTGCCCATGCTGGCGGCCGTCATGACGTCGTCATCGGGGTCCCAGGCCAGCACGCGGACGCCCGCCTGCGCATAGCCGCGGGCAAAGCTGCCGCCGATGAGGCCCAGGCCCACGATACCGGCGCATTTGGGGCCACCCTGGTTAACGCGTGCGTTTCTCACCGTACCCATGGCCTACTCCTGAACGGTCTCTTGACAGACGACCTCGCGGATGGCGCGGATGCGGCGCATGGTGTCGTCAAACTGGTCGGGGGTGAGGGCCTGAGCACCATCGGACCAAGCGTGGCTCGGGTCGTCGTGGACCTCGATCTCCAGACCGTTGGCGCCGCAGGCAGTCGCGGCGAGCGCCATGGGCTCAACATAGCGGGTGTAACCGGTGGCGTGGCTGGGGTCGGCGACGACGGGCAGGTGCGACAGGTGGTGCAGCACCGGCACGGCGTTGAGGTCGAAGGTGTTGCGGGTGCGGGTCTCGAAGGTGCGGATTCCGCGCTCGCACAGGATGACGTTGTCGTTGCCCTCGCTCATGATGTACTCGGCTGCCATGAGCAACTCGTCGACGGTGCCGGACATTCCGCGCTTGAGCAGGATCGGGGTCTGCGTCTTGCCGACCTCTTTGAGCAGGGGGAAGTTCTGGGCGTTGCGAGCGCCAATCTGCATGACGTCGATCTTTTTGTCGAGGAAGACCTGCACGTCGCGCGGGTCCATGATCTCGGTGACGATCGGCATGTCGAGCTCGGCGGATGCCTCGCACAACAGGTCCAGGCCGGCGGGACCCATGCCCTGATAGGCGTACGGGGAGGTGCGGGGCTTGTAGGCGCCGCCGCGCAGCATCGTGGCGCCGGCGGCCTTCACGCGGCGGGCGATGCGGATGAGGTTGTCGCCCTCGACGGAGCACGGGCCGGCGATGACCTGGAACTGGTCGCCGCCGATCTTGACGCCGTGGCCGCAGTCGATGATGGAGTCCTCGGGGTGGAACTTGCGGTTGGCACGCTTGAACGGCTCGGAGACGCGCTGCACTCGCTCGACGACGTCCATGGACTCGAGCAGGAACGGGTCGATCTTGGTCGTATCGCCCACCAGGCCGATGATCGTCTCGTTCTCGCCGCGCGAGACGTCGGTCTTCAGGCCCTTTTTCTCAATCCAGCTGACGATATGGCTGACGGCCTCGTCGCTGGCGCTCTGCTTTAAAATCGCAATCATGGTGTGCCTCTCACCTCGATGGATAACCCTTGCAAAAACGGCCCGCATCGCGAGCCGTTATATATGTGCATGAGAGTTTATACTATCTGACTCGCTTTTGCCGCCTAAAGCGCACCGTCGTGGCGCGTCTTCCTCGGAATTGCAAAGCTTTTTCTTTTATTTTGATAGCCCGTGGTGCACTTGGGTATAATGCCAAACGTTGGCCCTATTAGCTCAGGGGATTAGAGCGTCTGCCTCCGGAGCAGAAGGCCGTTGGTTCGAATCCAACATGGGGCACCATCGAACGTAAGACCGTCCGAACCTCGCATGGTCCGGGCGGTTTTTCTTATACCGACGCGACGTGATGGGACGTGGTATGGCAGCAACGGATATCGAGCGCGGACTCTCGACCGCCGAGGTCGAGGAGCGCATCGCCGCCGGTAAGATCAACCGCAACATGGAGCTCAAGACCAAGTCGGTCAAAGAGCTCATCATCGAGAACCTCTGCACGCTGTTTAACTTGATCAACGTGATCTTGGCGATTTTGGTGTTGCTGACCGGTTCGTTTAAAAACCTGACGTTCCTGTTCGTGGTGTTCTTGAACACGGCAATTGGTGTCATTCAGTCCATGCGTTCCAAGCGGATGGTCGATAAGCTTACGCTGCTTACCTCTAAGAAGGCCATCGCGGTGCGCGACGGCGCCGAGGTGGAGCTCGACCTGGACCAGATCGTGCTCGACGATATCATTCGCCTGGGGCGCGGCGACCAGATTCCCGCCGACGCCGTGGTGGTGTCGGGCGAGGCGCTCGTCAACGAGAGCCTGCTTACGGGCGAGAGCGACCTCATTAAGAAACAGCCAGGCTCCGAGCTCATGAGCGGCAGCTTTATCGACTCAGGCCTGCTGCGCGCCCGCGTGATCCATGTCGGCGCCGATAACTACGTGGCAAAGATCAACAACGAGGCCAAGTACGTCAAAAAGGTCAATTCCGAGATCATGAACGCGCTCAACGCCATCGTGCGGTTCGCGAGCATTATCATGATTCCGCTTGGTCTGGCGCTCTTTACCTCGAGCGTGAGCGAGCTGTGGGATGCCGCGGGAACCCCGGGCGATAGCGCGCTTTCCTGGTGCTTCTCCGGGCTGCTGGCCGGTCGTGTGCCTTCTTCGGCGCTGCTGTCCACAGTGGGTGCCCTGCTGGGCATGATTCCGCAGGGTCTGGTGCTGCTGACCTCGTCGGTGCTCGCGATTGCCACGGTGCGCCTGGCGCGTCGCAAGGTGCTGGCACAGCAGCTCTACTGCATCGAGACGCTCGCGCGCGTCGACGTGCTGTGCCTGGACAAGACGGGCACCATTACCTCGGGCCGTATGGAGGTCGAGGGCACCTATCCGCTGCCTGTTGAGGGTGTTGGCTTTGGCGCTGACTCGGACGAGGCTGCTGTTCCCGTCGAGACCACGGTGCTCGATTTTGCGCTCGCCAACGTGGCACGTGCGACCTCGGCGGATGCCAACGAGACCTGCCAGGCGCTGCTCAACTACTACGCCGATCGCCCGGTCGAGGTGTCCGAGCCGCTGTCGGTCATTCCGTTCTCGTCGTCCAAAAAGTGGAGCGGCGCGTCGTTTGCGCAGGGCTCCTATGTGATGGGCGCCGCGCAGTTTGTGCTCTCTGATCGCGCATTTGCTCAGGTCGAGAATCGCGTGGCCGAGCTCGCCGACACCTGCCGCGTGCTCGTGGTGGCGCGCGTGGACGGCTTTTCGCCCGATGGCGATATGGTGGGCGAGGCCGAGCCCGTGGGTTTTGTGACTATTCGTGACGAGATTCGTACCTCGGCAGCCGAGACTATCGGCTACTTTAACGAGCAGGGCGTGACCCTCAACGTGATCAGCGGCGACGACCCGCGTACGGTGTCGTCGATCGCGCGCGTGGTGGGCGTGCCGGGCGCCGATGCTTACGTGGACGCGACAACCCTCGATACACCGTCCAAGATTGATGCGGCAGTGGACCGTTACCACGTCTTTGGGCGTGTGACGCCGCAGCAGAAGCGCGAGCTCGTACAGGCGCTCAAACGCCGCGGGCACACCGTGGCCATGACGGGCGACGGCGTCAACGACGTGCTAGCGCTCAAGGAGGCCGACTGCTCCGTGGCGATGGCCGCCGGCTCCGATGCCGCACGTAATGTGGCCGAGATCGTGCTCGTCGATAACGACTTTGCCTCGATGCCCGCTGTGGTGGCCGAGGGCCGTCGTTCTATCAATAACCTGCAGCGCTCCGCCGCGCTCTTTCTGACCAAGACGCTTTTCTCGATGGGCCTGGCGGCGCTGTGCATCGCGCTACCGCCGTATCCCTTTGAGCCCATTCAGATGACGCTCATCAACTTCTTCTGCATCGGTGCGCCGGGCTTTGTGCTGGGTCTGGAGCCCAACAACGCCCGCGTGAAGGGGTCGTTCTTGACCAACGTGCTTAAGCGTGCGCTGCCGGCGTCGATTGCGGTCATTTTGGCCGCGGCGCTCGATATCTTTGTGGCGCGCGTATTTGGCTTTAGCCAGCTTACGCTTTCGACCATGTGCCTGCTCACGTCGTGCGCGGCGAGTGTCAGCCTGATCTGGCGCATCTCGCAGCCGCTCACGCCCTTGCGTGTGGTGCTTTTCGTGTTTGTCGTCGCCGGTATTTTGACGGGCGTTATCGGGTTCCCGGAGCTGCTGTCCATCGCCAACCTGTCGATGGGTCAGATGGTCATTTTGGCGGTTATCATCGTCTTTACCTGCGCGGTGTTCTTTAAGCTTGCCACGATGATGGACTCGCTTAAGCCCCGTCGCCGTCATGCGGCTACCGGCTTTGGCCGTGGCGTGCGCGTTCGCCTGGGTCGCGGCGGCGGCAAGGTGAGCTCGACGGGATCGACCGCCGGGCGTTTTGCCAAGCGCGTTGCCGCCGATATGGCGCAGCGCCGTGAGGCGCGCACTGTCCGCGAGGCCGAGGCCCGTGCACTCGAGGGCGTGGCCCAGGCCCAGCCCAAGAAAAAGAAGAGCGCCGTTGCCAAGCGCTCCCGCGTGACCAAATCGGCCCAGGGCATCAAAGTCTCGATGCCCAAGAAGAAAAAGTAGTTCGCGGCCTTCAGGGATGTCCTGCGATGTTGAATTGGTGCCTTGCGCTTGCGGGGCCGTGTCGATGTTATGCTCTAACCTCAATTGTTTGAATTGCTTCGGAAAGAGGATGCCGTGATCTGCCCGCATTGCCTAAAGACCATCGAGGACGGCGCCTCGTTCTGCCCCTATTGCAACGCATACGTTGGTCCGGGCGATGGCCCCGAGCATACCGAGTTCGTGTTCTGCGACGGCTGCGGCGCCCGTCTGTCCCCGCATGACCGTACCTGTCCCAAGTGCGGTCGCCCCGCGCCTGGCATCCTTTCCGAGGACGCGGCCGCATCCGACCTGGCCGCAGGGCGTACGGCCGGCTTTCCGCGCCTGACGCAGGAACAGATCGATACCGAGGTGCCCCATGCGCCGGCATCTGCCGCCGCGGTGCTCTCCGACGCAGCCGACCCCAACGAGACCTGCGTGCTGCCTGCCTTCGATAAGGACTTTGGCATCCCTAAGGTCGATATCCCCACGCCGGTGTCCCTGCGCGATGATGCCCAGCCCAAAAAGCAAAAGCCCAAGCGCAAGGTCCACCCCGACGAGGACGCCTATCACAAGCACAAGCGCCATATCCCCAAACCGCTCATCGTCATCGCGGTGCTCGCCGCCTTGTGCGGTGGTGCGTATTGGTTTGTGACTGCCGATCCCATGGGCGTCATGCCCGGCTTCTACGACCAGTTTGGCCAGGCCGCCAAGACCACCTTCCCGTCGCGCCAAAAGGGCGAGGCCACCGAGAAAGAGCCCAAGCAAGAGGATGCGTCCGAGGTCGTTCAGGAGGAGACCGTCTTAACCGACGACCAGCTCTACACCAGGCTCGACGGCCTGTATCAGACCATCGTGTCGTACAGCGACGATGATCAGATCGGCGAGGTCATCGATTCGTTTAATAACGGCTATCTGCGTACGCCGCTCTCCACCCGTCAGGAGCTGTCGCAGAGCGCCTATGCCCTGCGCGATCAGATTAAAAAGACCCAGGATGAGCTCAACAACCTCAAGGTTCAGGACGACACGGTCTATGCGGTGGACATCGATCATCTAAAGCAGCTTGCCCAGTGGATGTACGAGCGTGTCGACGTGATCTGCCAGAGCTGGGATATCTCGCTGTCCATTCCCGACGGCGAGTCGCTAAGCGCTCGTCAGAGCGAGATCCTGGCGCCCATCGCACAAGGCGGCAACAGCGCGCTTAACCAGTACGACGCCAACGTGAGTGCATGGAGGCCGCAGCAACGTTCGTAATTTGTTGCCCTCCGGCGGCATAACCTGCGTGCGCAATTGATGGAAGCCCGTGCTTATTGCTACAATTCGTACAAATATGCTTTAAACGCACGAGGAAGGAACCACATGTTTGGTTTTAAGAAAGAGCTCTATACGCCCGAGTACCAGCTCGTCGGTGACGAGTGCGCGGTGATCGAGACGTCGAAGGGTACCATCAAGGTCAAGTTTGACGGTGAGGGCGCCCCCATCCATGTGGCGAACTTCTGCGAGCTTTCCACTATGGGCTTTTATGACGGTCTTAAGTTCCATCGCTATGTGCCCGGCTTTGTGATCCAGGGCGGCGATCCCAATACCCGCGATATGTCCGGCGCCGACGTCGCTGCCGGCCTTGAGGGTCCCGACGGCATGCCCGGTACCGGCGGCCCCGGCTACTGCATCAAGGGCGAGTTTGCCACCAATCCGCGCAACAGCCATGTTGACGGCGCGCTTGCCATGGCCCGCTCCATGGATCCCGATTCCGCGGGCTCGCAGTTCTACTTCTGCCTGGGTGCCCAGCACAACCTCGACTCCGGCTATACCGTCTTTGGCACCACGGTCGAGGGCCTCGACGTCATCTCGCAGCTGCGCGCCGGCGACGAGATCGTTCATGTCGAGATCGTTCACGAGTAAAGGGGACTTCCTTGAATAGCAAGCTGATCCAACAGGGCCGCGCCGCTTATCGCGCGGGTGATTTTTCCGCTGCCGCCCAGATGCTTGGCGCGGCAAAGACTCCCAACGAGATCATGGGTGAGGCCGACCACCTGCGCGGCAACGCCCTGATGCATCTGGGCATGTACGCCGAGGCCGCCGAGGCCTACGCCGCCGCGCTCAACGACGGCGCCTATGGCAAGCGCGGCGCCCTGCTCACCAACCGCGGCAAGGCACTCGCCGCGGTGGGCGACTACACCACGGCCGCCCAGGCGTTCTCTGCAGCTACCCAGGATGCTTCCTACGCCACGCCTTTTAAGGCCTACCTGGGTCTGGGCAACGCGCTGTTCCAGTCGGGCGACTACGCCAACGCCGGTACTGCCTTCCGTCAGGCCGCCATCGACGGCGCCAACCCGGCTCCTGCCGCTGCCCTCGGCGATCTGGGCCGCTGCTTTATCAAGCTCGGCCGCCCCGCGGACGCCGTTGAGACCTACCGCACGGCTATCGACTTTGCCGGCCCGCGCGACGATACGCGCGCCCTCAACGCCGGCATGGGCCAAGCGCTATCCGCCGCCGGCCGTCCCTCCGATGCGCTCGATGCCTTTAACGCCGCTACCGCTGACGGTATCTATCAGCTCACGCCCGAGCAGGCCGACGAGCTTGCCCGCGTGCACGACTCGCTCGCCGCGCTTTCGGCCCAGACGGCCATGTCCACGGCCCCGGCTCCCGCGATGGACGCTCCCGCTGTCGACCCGCTCGATCCCACGGGCGCGACCGGTCAGTTTATGCCCGACCCCTCTGACACCGGCTTCTTTACGCTGTCCGAGTCCGAGATGGTCCAGCAGGACCGCAAGCAGGCCAAGGTTCGTCGTCGCCACCGCCACACGGGTCTCAAGATCTTCCTGGTACTGCTTCTGCTCATCGTGATCGCTGCCGGCGGTCTTGGCTATGCTTATACGCGCGGCATGGGCTACCCCTCGCAGGAGTCCGTCATCACCGACCTGTTCCAGGCTGCCGGCGACGGCGATACCGCCAAGGCCGAGTCCTGCCTGGCCTCGAGCCTGTCCGAGGACGCCAAGGCGATGATCATCTCCTCGATCCCGCAGGGCGCCACCGTCTCCATCGAGGGTATGGATCAGTCCATGACCGAGACCACCGCCAAGGTGAAGGCTTCGCTGTCCAAGGGCGGCGAGCAGGAGTACACCGTTAAATTCGTTCGCTCCGACAACCATATCGGTTGGGCCGTTTCCTCCTTCGACATCGATTTCTCGGCCGCTGACAACCAGTAGTGACCTTATGAGATTTGGTTCTGCCCGGCGCTTCACCGCAAGTGAGGTGCCGGGCTTGCGCTAGTATGATGGGCTAGTAGTTTTCCAGCAATCATCCAACACATCAGGAGTTGCGTTGTTTTCTTTGATGGATATGTTCTTCGGTAGCTATGCGGGCGATCTCGCCATCGACCTCGGCACCGCCAATACGCTCGTCTCCGTGCGCGGCAAGGGCATCGTCATCCGCGAGCCCTCCGTTGTCGCTATCGACAAGAACGACGAGCGCATCCTGGCAGTCGGCATCGAGGCCAAGCGCATGCTCGGCCGTACGCCCGGCAACATCGTGGCCGTTCGTCCCCTTAAGGACGGCGTCATCGCCGACTTCGATGTCACCGAGGCCATGCTTCGCTACTTTATCGACAAGGCTTCCGAGAAGCGCTATCCGTGGACTCCGCGTCCGCGCGTCGTCGTCTGCGTTCCCTCCGGCGTCACGTCGGTCGAGAAGCGCGCCGTCTTTGAGGCTACGATCCAGGCCGGCGCTCGCCAGGCCTACCTGATCGAGGAGCCCATGGCGGCTGCCATCGGCGCCGACCTACCCGTCGAGGAGCCCACGGGCTCCATGGTCATCGATATCGGCGGCGGCACCACCGAGGTCGCCGTTATCGCTATGGGCGGTATTGTCGTGTCGCAGTCCATCCGCATTGCCGGCGACGAGTTCGACCAGGCTATCCTCACCCATGTTCGCGATGCCTACAACCTGGCTATTGGCGAGCGCACGGCCGAGGACATCAAGATCAAGGTCGGCTCCGCCGTGCCGCTCAAGGATGAGCTCGACGTCGAGGTCAACGGCCGCGACGTTATCACGGGCCTGCCCAAGACCGTGCGTATCGAGAGCGAGGAGATTCGTCGCGCGCTTAACAAGCCGCTCGACGAGATGGCCAAGGCCGTTAAGGACGCTCTGGACGCCACGCCGCCCGATCTTGCCTCGGACCTTATGTACTACGGCATTCTGCTGACCGGCGGCGGCGCGCTGCTGCGTGGCCTCGACGTGCGCCTGCGCGACGAGACCGGCGTTTCGGTCAACGTCAGCCCCACGGCGCTCGATAATGTCGTAAACGGCTGCGCCCGCGTGCTCGAGGCCAACGCCTTTGACGGTGGCTTCGTCCAAACCAATGCTTAATTTCCAAAAGGTGGATTCCATTTGGCACGATCTTCGGGTTTCTCTTCAAATCTGAATACCAAGCGACAATCAACGGGTATGCGCCCGTTGATTGTTTTCAGCCTGATTTCGGTGTTGCTGCTCACGTTTTATATCCGTGAGGGCGAGGCCGGGCCGATTCATGCCGTGCGCTCGGGCGTGACGACGATTACCTCGCCGGTACGCTTTTTGGGCTCGGCTGTGGCGGCTCCCTTCAACGCGATCGGCAACGTGTTTTCCAACCTCACGGCTTCGCAGGAGTCGCTCGATGACCTCAAGAAACAAAACGAGGTGCTGACCTCTAAGGTCGCCGAGCTTTCCGAGGCTCAAAAGACTGCCGAGCGCCTGGAGGGCCTGGTCGGGCTGCAATCGACCTACAACCTTAAGTCGACCGCCGCTCGTATTGTCGGTGCGTCGGGCGATGCCTGGACCTCGACCGTTACCATCGACAAAGGCTCTGCCGACGGCCTTACCATCAACATGCCCGTGACGAGTTCTGCCGGTGTTATCGGCCAGATCATCGAGGTATCGGCCAAGACCTCTACCGTGCGCCTGATTGGCGACGAGAACTCGGGCGTGTCCGCCATGGTGCAGGATACGCGCGCCCAGGGTATGCTGCAGGGCCAGCCCGATGGTTCCTTGCGCCTTGAGTACGTGAGTGTTGACTCCGACGTCAAAGTTGGCGACATCATCGTGACCTCTGGCATTGGCGGCGTGTTCCCCAAGGGCCTGCCGCTCGGCACTGTTTCCTCGGTGGAGAAGTCGGCCAACGATGTGTATTACACCATCGTGGTGCGCGCTCAGACCACGGCCGAGAACAACGAGGAAGTGCTGGTCATTACCTCGCTGACCGACGAGCAGTCGGCCTCGGACGAGGACGTGAGCACGGCCAACAGCACGCCGCAGGGAACGTCGCGCGATGCTGCTACCAAGACGAAGGACGAGAGCTCGGATGACAGTTCCGACACGTCCGAGACGACCGATTCCGGCTCGAGCGAATAGGGGGCATGTCCATGGATCTACACGAGCAGGGGGCGAGCTCCCGCACGTTTGTAATCGCCGCCATTGTGTGCGTGCTGCTGCAGGCGGGCCTGGCGCCGCAGATCTCCATTGCGGGCGGTCGCGTCAACTTTATGATTATCCTGGTATGCCTGAGCGTGTTCTCGGGCGATCCCACGCGGGCTGTCGTCTGCGGTTTTTGCAGCGGCCTGTTCTATGATCTTTCCGCTGCCGTGCCGGTGGGCGTTATGTCGCTGCTGTTGACGGTGGGCAGTTTTGCCCTGGTGCACAGCGCGGCCGGTCAGACGAGCGGCTCCCCGAGCGCGCGCGGTATTACCGTGGGCGCCTTTGCGCTTGCCATCAACGTGGTCTACAGCATCATCTTGCTGTTTATGGGTCTGGAGACGAGCTTTGTGGTGGCTGTTTTTGGACACGCCCTGCCGTCTTCGATCCTGACGGGTCTGGTTGCCATTCCGTTTTTGATGTCCGGCGTCGTGCCGCAGTCCGGTTACGGATTCTCCGCACGCGGTGGTCATCAGACGGGCATGCGCTTCAAGCCCAAGACCCGCAAACTCAAATAGGGGAGGCCTGTAGATGTCTTCCCAGATGACGGTTATCATCGCCGGTATCGTGCTGGTCGTGGCCATTGTGGTCGCGCTGGTCATCATGCGCCGCGGCGATTCCCGTTTTACCTACGACACGCAGCATGGAACGGCCCCGCGCGCCACCGAGGGCGAGGGCAATACCGCCGCGACCGCCTTCAAGGGCCGCTTCTCCATCCTCACCGCCGGCGTGGGCGCGATGTTTGCCGCGCTCGCCGTTAAGCTGTGGGGCATGCAGATGGTCTCGTCGGGCTACTACGACAAGCAGGCCAAGAACAACCAGACCCGTACCGTCACTACGCCGGCTGTGCGCGGGCGAATCCTTGATCGCAATGGCGTGGCACTTGTGCAAAACCGTCCCTCACTTGCCGTCGTTGCCTATCGCGACCTGGCCGATGACACCGTGCTGGTGCATCACCTCGCGAATGTGCTCGGCATGCCCTACGTCGCGGTGCTGCGCAACATTCAGGACAATTCCGAGGGCGCCCAGAGCCTACATACCATCGCGACGGACGTGCGCCGCTCCACAGTTGCCTATATCAAGGAGCATGCCGGCGAGTTCCCGGGCGTCAAGATTGCCGAGCGCACCGAGCGCCAGTACCCGTACGGCGAGACGGCCTGTCACATTTTGGGCTATACCGGCACCATTACCTCCGAGCAGCTCGAGGCTCAGAACAAGAAGGCTTCGGGCGATAACGATAGCGCCGCCGGTCAGATTACGTACCAGTCGGGCGATATCGTGGGCCAGGCGGGCGTCGAGAGCTACTACGAAAACTTACTGCAGGGTATTCGCGGCGAGCAGACGGTGAAGGTCGATGCCTCGGGCAATGTGACCGGTCAGGCCGGCGCCGTGCCCGCCAAGGCCGGCTCCGACATTAAGCTCACGCTTGACCTCAAGATTCAGCAAGCCTGCGAGTCGGCGCTTGCAAGTGCCATTGAGCTCGCTAAGACCACAGGCCACAGCGACGCCGGCAACGGTGCCGTGGTGTGCCTCGACCCCAATAACGGCGAGATTCTGGGCATGGCCAGCGAGCCCAAGTTTGATCCGTCCGTGTTTATCGGCGGCGTCTCCAATGATGTTTGGACCGAGCTCAACGATGACGAGGGTTCGCATCCGCTGCTCAACCGCGCCATTAGCGGCCAGTACATGTCGGCTTCGACCATTAAGCCGCTCTCGGCCTTGGCGGGCCTTGAGTTTGGAACGTACACGTCGAGCCAGACGACCAACTGCACGGGGTATTGGACCGGCTTGGGCAAATCTTGGGGAAAATACTGCTGGCTGCACTCCGGCCACGGCACGATGACGCTGCAGTCCGGTATCGCCAACTCCTGCGACCCCGTGTTCTACGATATGGGCAAGGCGTTTTTCTACAACGACCAGCATCCCGAGGGCCTGCAAGAGGTCTTTCGTCGCTGGGGTCTGGGCAAGACCTGTGGTATCGATCTGCCGAGTGAGGGTGCGGGACGCATTCCCGACGCCGAGTGGAAAGAGTCGTACTTTACCGATGCCTCGGCCGAGGACCGCAAGTGGAATGCCGGCGATATGACCAACATTGCCATCGGCCAGGGCGACATCCTGGTGACGCCCCTGCAGATGGCGTGCGCCTATATGGGTCTTGCCAACGGCGGCAAACAGTACGTGCCTCACGTGTTTTTGTCAGCCGTGTCGCGCGATGGCGACGGCGATGCCTATAAATACAACGGCAAGGGCAAGAAGAAGCGCCTGGAGGCCAAGATCAACAGCGATTCGGATTTGGCTCTTGTCCGCAACGGCATGCACGATGTGATTTACTCCGCGTCGACTTCGACCGCCGCGCACTTTAACTCCCTGACCCCTACGGTCTACGGCAAGTCCGGCACGGGCGAGAAGAGCGGCGAGGACGATTACGCGTGGTTTTGCGCCTACGCGCCGGCCGATGACCCTAAGTACGTGATTGCCACTATCTTGGAGCAGGGCGGTGGCGGCTCCGATACCGCGTTGCACGTCGTGCGCGATGTCCTCGGTGCGATTTATGACGAGCCCGACACGTCGACGGCCACGGGCGATTCCTCGGTTCGATAGGAGGTTGCGATGGACTTTTCGCCGGCGGACCTGTTCCGCTCAACCAAAACCGGCTCTCGCAGCAGCCTGGACCGCGTTAACAAGCAGCTCTCGGCTTCGCGCGGCACGTTCCGCCAGAAGGTACACATCGGCGTGCTGCTGGCTACCGTCGCGCTCGTTGCCTATGGCGCCATCATTATTTGGTCGGCGTCGCAGTTTAAGGCCGATGCCTCGTTCTCGCGCCACCTGCTGGGCATTGGCATTGGCGCGGTGCTGGCGGTGCTCGTTTGGCGCACCGACCTGCGTGGCATTTCCAACTTTTCGACGGCTCTGCTCGTCGTCGATCTCATCGTGATCTTCTCGCCTAAGATTCCGGGCCTGTCCTACACGGGCGGCTTGGGAATGACGGGTTGGATCAAGATTCCCGGTATCGGCCTGACCTTCCAGCCCGTTGAGCTTGCCAAGCTCATCACCATTTTCTTTATGGCCACGCTTGGCTCGCAGTACAACGGGCGTATCGATACCGTTCGCGACTACATTAAGCTCTGCGGTATGCTGTCCATTCCGTTCTTGGCCGTCGTCGCCATGGGCGACCTGGGCTCGGGCCTGGTCGTGCTGGTCTCGGGTGCCATCGTCATCTGCATGAGCGGTGCACGCCGCGAATGGGTGCTGTCGACCTTGGCCCTGCTGGTTGGTTTGATTGCGCTCATCTTGGCGCTCGACTCGGTCTTTGATTCGCTCCTTGGCCACGACGTGCTGATCAAGCAGTATCAGATGAACCGTCTGACAGTCTTCATCAACCCCGACAAAGCCGATTCGGATGATGCCTACAACCTGCAGCAGTCGCTCATTGCCGTCGGCTCGGGTGGCTTCTTTGGTAAGGGCCTGGGCCACGCGACTCAGTCGGCCGGTGGCTTTCTACCCGAGTTCCACACCGACTTCGTCTTCGCCTTCCTGTCCGAGACGTTCGGCTTCTGCGGCTCCTTTTTGCTCCTGTGCCTCTACGTGCTGCTGATCTTCTCGACGATTCGCGTCGCCTTTAAGTGCGAGTCACTGTTCTTGCGCCTGTCGTGCGTGGGTATCGTCGGCATGTGGGCGTTCCAGACCTTCGAGAATATCGGCATGTGCATTGGCATGATGCCGATTACCGGTATTCCGCTGCCGTTTATTAGTTTTGGTTCGTCGTCGATGATGATTCAGTTGCTGACGGTGGGTATCGTACAATCCATATGGCGGCATCGTTCGGGCGCCGCGTAACCGCTGGAGGGGTTTGCCATGAAGATTCCCGTAGATAAGTTGACCAGCGCTTTTAAGATGGGCGCGTCTGTTAAGAAGGATTCCGATACACCGGTGCGTGTCTCGGTTTACCTTGATTCGACCGCGTCTCCCTTTTTGGTCGAGACGGTGCGCGATGCCTTTGTGCCGCAGACGACTTCGGGCATTGTGCGTGTTGATCGCCTGGGGGAGGACCGTATCGTTCCCAAGGCCGATACCGACGTGGTGTTGGTCCTCTCGTGCGGATCCGACCGCCTGGAGAGTGCTGTGCAGGAGCTCGTGATTGCCGGCGCGCCCGTGTGCGTGCTTGCCGAGTCCGCCGTCGAGGTGCCGTTCGTTGAGGAATCTACGCCCATGCTCGGCGTGGTGGCGGCGACCGATAAGACCTATTTGCTCGAGACACTTGCCCGCTGGATCCTCGATCGTACGGACAAGGAGACGGCTTTTGCCGCCAACTTTGCTTTTATGCGCATCGCGGCGGCAAATCGCATCATTACCTCGTGCGCGCTCACCAACATGGCGACGGGCGCCTTGGTGTTTTTGCCGGGTGCCGACTATCCCGTGATGGCGCTGGCGCAGGTGGGCATGCTCTTTGAGCTGGCGGCCATCTTTGGACGCGGCATAAAGCCCGAGCGCGGCTACGAGGTCGCGGGCGTGCTCGCCGGCGGTCTGGTGATTCGCGCCGTCACCCGCGCATTGGTGAAGCAGACGCCGCACATCGGCTTTGTCGTTAAGGCGCTTACCGCAGCCGCGGGTACCTATGGCATGGGCCGCGCGCTCGTGTCGCTCTACGAGCGCGATGTGGACTACAGCCGCGCCAACGAGGTCGCTGCTGCCACGTTCTCGCGCGTTCGCGACCTGGTGACCACGGTCGCCGGTGCCACCCGTCCCATGAGTCCTTTCGAGGATGCATCCGATCTCGCTGCTTAGGGGTTTCTTTTGCGCGTTCCATACCAAGACTGTTTTCATCTGATCGAGCCGCTGCTCGCCAAGGTCGAAAAGCCGAGTCGCTATATCGACCACGAGTGGGGGACGCTCTCAAAGGCCGATGCCGACTATCGCTGCTGCATGATCTATCCGGACGTGTATGAGGTCGGTCTGCCCAACCAAGGCATCGCCATTCTCTACAACATTCTTAATCAGGCCGAGGGCATTTCCTGCGAGCGCGGCTACGTGCCGTGGCCCGATATGGGTGACGCCATGCGCGAGGCAGGCATTCCGCTGCTCTCGCTCGAGGGTGCAGCGCCGGTCGCTTCGTTTGATATCGTCGGTCTGCATGTGCCGCACGAGATGGCCGTGACGAACTTCCTCGAAGCGCTCGATCTCGCCGGCATTCCGTTGTTGGCTGCCGACCGAACCGAGGACGATCCCATCATCGTCGCCGGTGGTCCCTCGGTGTATAACCCCGAGCCGTACGCGGCATTCTTCGATGCCATCCTCATTGGCGAGGGCGAGGAGTCGCTGCTCGAGATCTGCCAGCTGCATCGCCGCTTGCGCGACGAGGGCGTCTCGCGCGCTCAGATTGTCGAGCAGCTTGCGACGGTCGCCGGTACCTATGTGCCGTCTCTGTATGAGGTGCGCTATGACGAGCCCTGCTCGCCGCATGGCTACACCGTGCCGCGCGAGGGCAAGGACGTCCCGCCGGTAGTCTACAAGCGCGTCGTCGAGGACTTTGGTGCCACCAACCCGCTTTCTCAGTCGTGCGTGCCGTATGCGCAGCTCGTCCACGATCGCCTGTCTATCGAGATCCTGCGTGGCTGCGCCCGCGGCTGCCGTTTTTGCCAGGCAGGCATGACGTATCGTCCGGTACGCGAGCGCTCGGCCGACCAAATCGTGTCATCGGTGATCCAGGGTTTGGAAAAGACTGGCTATGACGAGGTGTCGCTTACCTCGCTTTCGACGACTGACCACTCCTGTATCCGCGACGTGCTCGGTAGGCTCAACCGTCGTCTGGAGGACACGGGCATTCGCGTGTCCATTCCCTCGCAGCGCCTGGATTCGTTTGGCGTTGATATGGCCGAGTCGGTCGCCGGCGAAAAGAAGGGCGGCCTGACGTTCGCGCCCGAGGCGGGCAGCCAGCGTATGCGCGACATCATCAACAAGAACGTGACCGAAGAGGACTTGGATCGCGCGGCCAAGGCGGCCTTCGAGGCTGGCTGGAACCGTATGAAGCTCTACTTCATGATGGGCCTTCCCGGCGAGCGCGACGAGGACATCGTGGCTATCGCCAACCTGGCCGATCACGTGCTGGAGCTCGGCCGCTCCGTGGTGCCCAAGGCGCGCCGCGGGTCTATCTCGGTGTCTATCTCTGTTTCGGTGTTCATCCCCAAGGCGGCAACGCCCTTCCAGTGGTGCCCGCAACTCGATTACGACGACGTCAAGCGCCGCCAGAAGCTGCTCATCACGAGCGTGCGCAACCGCGCCGTTCGCGTACACTACCACGATGCGGAGACCTCGCTTATCGAGGCCGCGCTCTCTCGTGCCGGTCGCGATATGACGCCGGTCATCATCGACGCCTGGCGTGCGGGCTCGCGCTTCGACGCCTGGGTGGAGCACTTCTCGCTCGACAACTGGAAGGAGGCCGCTGCCAAAAACGGCATCGACCTCAACGAGTTGGTGCACCTGCCTTACGAGCTTGACTGTCGCCTGCCCTGGGAGCACGTAAGCCCCGGCTGCTCGCGCGGCTTCCTCGAGCGCGAATACCGCCGTTCGCTTGAGGGCGTCACGACGCCCGATTGCACCCGCACGTCGTGCACCGGCTGCGGAATCTGCCCCACGCTCCACGCCAAGAACGTATTGATGGGTGATCGCGCATGAGTGAGCGTTTGACCGACAATCCCACGCTCTTTAGGCTGCGCGTTCGCTACGGCAAGCGTGATCGCCTTAAGTACCTGGGCCATCTGGAACTAATCCATACCATTGAGCGCATCGTGCGCCGTGCGGGCCTGCCCTATGCCGTGACGCAGGGCTTCTCGCCGCATATGCGCGTGGGCTTTTCGTCGGCGCTGCCCGTGGGCACGTCGTCGACCTGCGAGTGGTATGACCTGTTTATGACCGAGTTCGTCGCGCTTGACGAGGCCTTTGAGCGCCTGGCCGCGGCGTCCCCGGCAGATTTGGCACCCATCGAGGCCGCCTATATCGACGTGCGCACGCCGGCGCTGACGGCTCAACTTACGCGTCTGTCGTACCGCATCGACTTGCACCTGGACCCCGAGGCCCCCGTGAGCGCCGACGAGGTGCGCGCTGCGATCGACACGCTGCGCGCGGGTCATGGCATTGACTATGCGCGCGGCAAAAAGAGCAAGCGTCTTGATCTGGACCATACGCTCGTTGGCTATGAGCTCGCGGCGGGGGAGCGTGAGGACCATCTGGTGCTCATGCTCGACACCCATGCCGACAACGAAGGCTCCATGCGTCCGGAAATTTTGCTTTCTGCTGCTGATGTTTTGTTGCAGGGCTTGACCCC